>CAZLAM010000106.1:0-20007 GCA_964557435.1 uncultured Eubacteriales bacterium | reverse complement strand
TGTGGGTGAAGAAGCGTTTGTAACCAGGACAGAGATAATTCAACCCGGGTTCGCCGTTCGGCGCCGTGAGAATCCGGTTTTTCGGGCATTCTCCGTGACACATGGCCAGGACATCGCAATCGAGGCAGACACGGGGAAGGGCCTCGCGTTTGGCCAGTCCGAAAGCCCGTTGGGCCGGGCTGTCGATCAGTTCGGAGAGGCGTGTTTCCCGGATATTGCCCAAACGATGTTCCGCGTCGACGTAGTGGTCGCAGGAATAGAAATCACCGTTATGTTCGACGACAGGGATGTCGCCGCAGACGGGCCGGAAGATGCAGAGGGAGTGATCCTGCCCGAAAGCCGTCCGGGACGCTTCCTCGAAAATCTGGATTTTAATCCGGCCGATGTCCCCGGCCGCCCATTCGTCGAAGACGGCGCAAAGGAATTCGCCCCAAGCGGCGGGCGAGACGGATCGCTCCTTGACAAGGCCGGGCGTATTCGGGTGAGGTTCGACCAGGGGGAGGAAAGTTACATAGGGGGCTTTAAGAGCCTTGAAAAATCCATAGACTTCGGAAGGCGCCTCCACATTTCCTGCGTGGACAACACATAAGATGTCCACGGCGACTTCATGCCGCCGCAGGATGTCGAAACCCCGCAGGGCCTCGTCGAAGGAAGAGCGGCCATCCTTAGAGGTGCGATAAAGGTCGTGTTTCGATCGCGGACCATCCAGGCTCAAACCGACCGAAAAATTTTCTTCGGCCAGGAAATGCGCCCAGGCATCGTCCAATCGGGTTCCGTTGGTCTGCATCCCATTGTCGATGCGTTTCCCCGCGGGTTTATGGCGGTGCTGCAGAGCGACGACCCGTTGGAAAAACGGGAGGTCGAGCAGGGTCGGTTCCCCGCCATGCCAGGAAAAACGAATCACCTCGTCCGGGCAGGCCTCGATATGCTGGACGATGTAGGACTCCAAGAGGTCGTCGGTCATGTGCGACGGAGTACCGGGGGCTTGGAGCGGCCCCTTGGCTAGATAGTAACAATACGCGCACCCCAGGTTGCACAGTGCACCGATGGGCTTGACCAGAATCTGGAATCCGCGGGATGCAGGAAGCATGCCCAATTATCCCGAATTATTCATGAATTCTTTTATACCTTTTCTCCAGCCGAACGGCTATATTCATGAATATTTCAGGTCAAATATTGTCCAAAACGTCCAGATAGGAGGCGATTTCCAGAGCCCGCTTGCGGATCAGATCGACCCGATCGGCGGTTTTCATTAACCGGTACATCGAGCCGTCGAGCGGGTCATAGAGCGCGTCCAGAAGCTTGAATTCCTCATCCCGGAATTTCAACCAAGCGAGCTGGGCGGTCCTCAAAACCGGGCGGCCCGCCTCCGGCAGCTTGGCCGTGAGCTCCTTATAGACCCGATTGAGTTCGGCATCCCACTTTTCATATGCCTGACCCAGGCAGGCGATCTGTCCGGCCGTGGATTGGTCCTTGGCCGTGCAGGCCTCGAGCCAAGTGTCGATGGGATGTTTAGCCCCGGTGCTTTTCTGTGGCGGAGCCATGGAGGCGGCGACGGCCGAAAGGAAAAGAAAAGAACCGAGGAAAACCGCGATTATCCGGTGCCATGGAACGATGAAGCTAAGCGTGGATTTCATGTTCTCTCCTTTCAGGTCGGTCATTATATCGGAAAACGGCGGGAGAATCCTCCGGCCTTCTGATACATTTGCGGCGTCCATCCTAATTTATAAATTAGGACAAAAGCGCCGCACTCATAAAGCAGAAGCCGTGCTTTATGAGTACAGGCCAAAGCGCCGCTCAGTATTAACCCATATTATACCCCGGGCCTTGCCTGGCAAGTCCTATGGTTTTTATAGGGCATGCTCTGGACTTTGGTGAGCAAGCCCTACGGTTTTTGTAGGGTTCAGCCCGCCCTCATCCGCTTCGCGGCTGAGGACTGCAACCCCGTCGTCAAACCGCCGGGGCGGAAGCCGAGCCCGGGGAGTCAAATGGGTTTAATTTGACAACCGAATCCCGACATGAATATAGTTCAGCTTCCGGCCGGACGGACCGATCTCCGGATTTCCAGGGAGCCCGTTCGGCAAGGTTCCGATCGTCATTCCGAAGGGAGAGACTCATGTCCAATCCGGCCCGCCGAATGTTCCGCCGTATCGTGATCCTCGGATTCCCCCTGGCCGTCTTGATCGCCGGCCTGGTAGGCGCTCAAATTCCCCCCGATCGCTGTCTTGTCCCACCCGCCCTCCGCGATCCGATTCTTCAAGAATTCTCCGGAGAACAGGCTTTCATCCATGCCCAGATGCTGTCCGCGACGCGCGACCGCCAGGCCGGCGAGTACCAAACCGAGTATTTCGAAACGGCGTATATCCGCGAGCAGGCCCTCCTGGCCGGACTTTCGAATGTCCTCGTCGAATTCTTCCCCACCCGCGACACCTGGGATGGAGAAGAAGGGGACCTCTGGCTCGTCCTACCCGTCCGCAAGAAAATCGCCTCCCTCAACCAAGTGGCCTCGTCTCTGGCTTCAGGAAGCATGAATGCCGATGTCGAGGCTGAGGTTGTTTTTGTGGGCGCCGGGCGCGAGGCGGACTATGCCGGAAAAGATGTCACCGGCAAAATCGTACTCGGCAGCGGTTCGGTAGGTGCGGTGTTCGGAACCGCCGTCAACCAGCGCGGGGCGGTCGGCGCCCTGGGAACGGGATCGGCGGGCGTCAGCGGCAACGCGGCCGGCTATACACTGGACCAGATCGGCTGGGCCAGCGTTTCGCCCAAGCCGGATAAAGGCGGCTTCGGATTTGCCCTGTCCCTGCGCCAGTACGAGGAATTGCGGGGCTATCTCGAGCGAGGGCAAAAAGTGGTCGTTCGAGCCCATGTCCGGGCCAAATCCACTCCAACGAAAATGAACGTCGTTTCCGCGACCATCCCCGGCACCGACCCTGCGGTCGGCGAATTGCTGTTCGTCGCCCATTCCTTCGAAACCATCAGCAAGCCCGGGGCCAACGACAACTGCACGGGAGTGGCCACTCTTCTGGAAATGGGGCGCACGCTGGCCCGGCTCATCCGGGATGGAGCGATTCCGAAACCCCGACGAACGCTCCATTTTCTCTGGGGCAACGAGATTTCCGGCACCTCGGCATTCATGTTCAAGCACCCGGAACTGCAGGACAAGCTCATCGCCGCGTTGAACTTCGACATGACCGGAGCGAACCCGCAATCGACGGATTCCTATCTGCGCATCAAAATGACGCCCGACGCCCGGCCCAGCTATTTAAACGATCTCATCGTCAATTTGCTTCAATTCGTCGACCAGGCCGAGGTTCGGACGACCCAGGGCGTCAACGCTCAATTCAACTATCGTTTGGCGCCGCTGGCCGCGATCACGTCCGGGAGCGACCATTCCGTCTTTCTGGCCGCGGCCATCCCCACAATGCAGTTCAATTACTGGCCCGATAATTTCTACCACAGCAGCGAGGATCGGATCATCCATGTCGATTCGACCGAACTGAAGCGGGTCGGTTTCACGGCCGCCGCGGCGTTCGCCTATCTGGCCTCCGCGGACGCCGCCGAAGCCCGCAATCTGGCCTGGGAGGCGTCGGCCGGCGGCGAGAAATGGATAGCCGAGGTGGCCCGCCAGAGCGTCCGCCTGCTGGGGAACGACAAAACCAAGATCCATGAACAATATAAGTCCGTGCAAAACAAGGTGACTTGGGCGTTTGAGCGGGCCAAGGGCGGCCTGGAATCCGTGCGGACCTTGGCCAAAGGGACGACCGTTGAGGCGACGATCGGCACTCTGACGGCCGGATTGAGAGCGAACCGCGCCTCTGCGGCCGGGAAACTCGAAGCGATTTATCGGGAGCGATGCATCGAGCTTGGCGTCAAACCCGCTCCGATCGCAATGACTGAGAGGGAGCGCGAATACTCCCGGTTGGTTCCGCGGCGCATGTTCAAAGTGTACTCCGAAGAAGCCCAAAAGCGGAGCCAGACCGGACGTCCTCCGCAGACGCCGGCGTCGGCCGCACCCGCCGCGCCCGCTACGCCTCCCGCCGGCGGCCAGGCGCCGGCCAAACCGGCGGCAGCGACACCGTCAACCGGCGCTCCATCGGGACAGCGTTCGGCTCGAATGGCCGGGTTCACCTCGACCTCGATCAATTATTTCATCGACGGAAAAAAGAGCATCCTGGACATATATAATGCCGTCCGCGCCGAATGCGGCAACCTTCAAGTCGGAAGCCAGGAGTCGAAATACGCCTATGTCCTGGGTCTGGAATATCCCGACGTGGACCTGGAGGCGGTCGTCTCGGCCATCCGCAACCTGGAAAAAACCGGCGTCGTCGAAATCATCCAGCCGGGATCAAAGCCCAAGTCGAAAGACTGAAAAATCAGAAATGACGCGAGGCGCCGCCGCCGCCCGAGCGGCCGCCGCCGAACGAGGAACGCGAAGAGCCGGAGGATCCGTGACTTCCGGATGAACTCGATGGGGACAGTCTAGGGGTGCTGCTTTCATAGGTCTTCGCATAACCGCATTTCGGGTTCAGGCAGTTCAAGTCGTGGCGGACCCGGCCGCCGTGGGCCGTCGTGGCGGCGACCAGAGTGGTTGTCGTCTCCTTGAGTGTGCGCCGCTTGCATTGGGGGCAGTCCTTGGCCTTGTTCAGTTTGACCGACAACCGTTCCTGGTTTCCGCATGATGCGCACGTCCAGATCTCGTAGTCCATGCCGCCGGCCATCTCTTCGGCCGCTTCTTCCACGGAGAGCTGGGCGTCGTCCTGATCTTCGGGGGTCAGTTCCATGGGCGTGCCGCACTTGGCGCAGGGGAGCTTATAACTATCGAGGCTCCGGCGCAGAGTCTTCCGAAACAGCCCTTGTCCGACGGTGACACCGATGGGGGAGAGGAGGGCCAGGATGGACGGAAATAACGCGCTCCCCGAAGCCGCCAGGGCGATGATCCCGCCGGTCGCTCCGGTCCAAAGCAAACCGACGATGCCGTTGGCCCCGGAAATAGCCTTGGCCCGGGCGGCCCTGGCCCTTTGGCGGTGGAAACGGCGATTGACTCCGGACATCCCCAATAGTCCCCAGGCCGCGGCCAGGAGGGCGAAGATGATCGGTCCGGTGCCCGAGCGCCGGCCGGCCGGGGGGGTCTTTTCGGATGCCGCCGTTTTCATTTCCGGGACGATCGTCGGGGCAGGCCAGACGGCGGGATCGGCGATGTTGACCGAAGCGCCTTGAGATTTGGCGATTTCCGCGGCAGCGGCTTTGGCCAGGGCATAAAGACCCCGTCCCCATTCGTTTTTGCCCAGGAAGGGGACCGCTTGCTCGTCGAGCAGGCGGGAGGCCGCTGCGTCGGTGATGACGGCTTCGAGCCCGTATCCGACCTCGATCCGAACGTCCCTCTCCTCAAAAGCGCACAAGATTAGAATTCCGTTGTCTTTGCCCTTTACGCCGATACCGAAGCGGCGGAAAATTTGATCGGCGAAATCCTCGATCGTCGTGCCTCCCATATTACGCACGGTGATGACAGCCATCTCGGCCGTAGTGGCGGTTTTCAGGGCGCGGCAAAGGCCGTCGATCAGGGCGATATATTCAGGGCCGAGCAGGCCGGCTCCGTCTCCGACGTAAAGCCCGGCAGTGGTCAGGGGATTGGGAACATCCCCCGGTTTTTCCGCGCTTTGGAGCGGAAAGAAGAATGCGATCATCAAGATGAAACCGAGAATGGGGAGAGGGCTTTTTCGGAGTCGTCGTAATTCTCTCATGGGGCCTTCCTTGGGACGCTGAACGCGCGGCCTGAATTTTATCCGAATTTTTTCTTTTGGTCCAGAGTCTGGGGAGTTAATAGGGAAGACAGGTAGGCTGTCCCCCGCTTAAACGCTTTACCGCTTTCTTTTTCGAAACGGCTTGATCATGGTATATTCCCCGGGACAGTTTTCGATCCGGGAGGTTCCGACCATGCTGAATAGTAAGCCTTTTCGCGCCGTCGCCGTCCTTGTTGTCGTCTTCATGATGCTGAGTGCGACGATCTCCATCGCTGCCCAAACGCAGCCCGCCGGCGATGAATACTCCGCCCGCCGTACGGCGCTTATGACGAAGATCGGGACCGGGATGGCCTTGATTCCTTCCCAGATCCTGAGTCCCCGCGGACCTCAGGACGACAAGGATTTCTATTATTTGACGGGCATCGCCGAACCCGAGGCCGTCCTGATTCTTTGGCCGACCGCGGAAAAACGCGAAGTCTATTTCAATCGGCAGGGCCGCTGGCCGCGGACCGAGGGTGCGGCTATCGACACGCGGCCTCTCACCGAACTCCGCATGTTTTTGGCCCGTTCGGCCGCCGAAAAAACCATCCATTTGCCGTTTGCGGCCATGGACGCCGTTTTCCAATCGGCCGGAGGCGGCGCCGCCTTCGCTTCGGCCGCCGGAATGGCCAACCTGGATCCGGTCCTGGCCGCCATGCGTATCGTCAAGTCAGCGGAGGAAATCGAAATCATCCAGAAGGCCGTCGATATCACCACCGAAGCCTACGGGGAGATGCTCAAGGCCGCCCAGCCCGGGATGACCGAGATCGACCTCAAGGCCGTGCTGGATTATATCTATTCCCGGCACGAAGCTTCCTCATCTTTCACCCAGATTGCCTCGGGCCCGAACTCCGTGAATATCCATTTCGGGGCGACAAACAGGTTGATGAAAGCCGGGGATGTCATCGTCTTTGACCTGGGAGCATGGTTCGGAAAAAACACTTCGGATATCAGCCGCACGATCCCGGTCGGCGGCGCTTTCACCAAAGAACAAAAAGAAATCTATGAGGTTGTCCTGGAAGCGCAAAAAGAGGGCATCCGGCTGATGACCTCGGGCAACGGGATTTTAAAGACCCAAACCGCCGTCGAGGACGCGCTTCTGCGCGGTCTCCAGAAGCTCGGCTTGGTTATCGATCCCGCCAGCCCCTGGCAGCGTCGGATTTACATCCAGCATGGATTCATCCACGGAATCGGACTCGAAGTCCATGATGTTTGGGGATGGTTCTCCCGGCAAATGCGGAACGGTCTGAATTTTCAACCCGGGATGGCCCTGACCATGGAGCCGGGGCTCTATTTCGCCGTGGAAGGCCTGGATAAAGCCGCCGCGGGGATCAAATCGCAAGCCCCAAAATCCGAACTCGAGGCTTTCTTGGAAAAAGTCGCCCCCCTCTATAATAAATATGCGGGCCTGGGATGCCGGATCGAGGACGACGTGCTGGTTCTGGAAACGGGCAACCGGGTTCTGACCGCCCGCGCGCCCAAAGAGATCGTCGATATCGAGAAGGCGATGAAAGCTTCCAGTCCGTTCAACCTTTTAAAGTGAGGGCGGCCCGGATCTCGTCCATGTTTGCCTTGGCGGGCGGCACTTTGGCCAGAAAGTCCCCGATGGTCGTGCAGCCGAGGAAGGCCGGACAAACGGCGCAGTTAGCCACGCCTTTGCCTTGACCGCATTTGCGGATAGCGCACTCGGAACAGTGTCCGATGTGAGGGCCCTCGACAACCGTGCAACCGACACAGTTGACCATCTCGGGTTTGAAATCGAAATGGTAGGCCGCGGACCATTCGACGGCCGTCTTTTCCCGCAAGGTCCGGTCGTCCGTCAAGTAGGCGATATGGGCGGGGCAGGTGGCGCAGTCCAGGCCGCACATGGAAATTTTTTTGCTCATCGGATCTCCTTGGGTTTATGGGGTTTTTTTTCTCCGCAGACAAAACAGCGATGATCGTCGTCGGGCGCTAATTCGGCCATGGGTCGTTTTTCTCCTGAATCCGCACCCCATTATCGCCGTCGGACCAACCTTGTCAACCTGCATTATTAATGAATACCGTTATCCCAGAGAGAGTAGCGGAAGTCAAAATGGTTTTTTTAATTGATGAATAATGGAGGTCAAGAAGGACCCGGGGAGCAGGGTTTATCTCTTCGGCCCGACGACGACCCGATGCGCCCGGGCGGGGTCGAACACTACGCGAATGTGATTATTTATCTCGTCCGGGGCGATCTCATCGACCTCGCGGGCGAAGGCGGCGAAAAAGTCTGCTCCCAGGCCCAGGGCTTCAAAGGTGCACAGGGTCGACGCCCGGCTGGCCTTGGTTTCGTTGGCCCGGAGGAATTGCGCCTTGAGCCCGATCTTGGCGATGTCCAATTCTTCGGCCGTGACTCCATGCTCCCGAAAATCGTCGAGAATCCGCTCCAAGGCCGCCCCGGCTTCTTTCTCCTTGCCGGGATCGGTTTCCAGGAAGGCCTCGATAAAACCGCCGTCTTTCATCTGAGTGGCCAGAGCGGCGACGTTATAAGCCAGTTTGGCTTCCGTCCGGAGGGCCCACAACCGCGTTCCGGGACCGCGCCCGAGGGTGTTTTCGACGATGGAAGTCAGGGCGAATCCGCGCCGCGAAACCGGAGGCAGGGGATAGGCGGAGGAGACGAAGGATTGCAGGACGTCCTTGTCGATTCTTTGGGTTTCGCCCGAGATCGGAAGGGACGATGACATGGCGGCGGAGGGGATGGCCGGCGCGGCCGCGGATTTTTGAAACTTTCCGAAATTCCTGCCCAGAATACTCATCATCCGGTCCTTGTCGAGGTCCGAGACCGCCGTCAGCGTCATATTCCCGGCCACAAAGTAGCGCTCGTAGAAATCCTTGATGTCCTTGGTTTTGAGGCCTTGGAGCGATTTCTCCGTTCCATAAACAGACCGGCCGTATCCCGTGTCGCCGAAAAAAGCGGCCAATTGGGCCAGGTGCCCGACATTCCCGGCGTCGTCGGCCTGGATGCGGCGCTGGTGGTCCATGTATTCTCGGATGCGATCGATGCGGATCCCGGTGAACAGCGGATCGGACAGGATCTTGACGAAAGAGTCCAGGATGTCCTCAAAAAACACAGTCAGGCACTCCAGTTGGATGACCGAATAATCACTCCGCGCGGCCAGGGTGTAATGCAAGGCCTTGACCATGAAATCCCGGGCCGTGGTGTTGTCGGGAATGTCGATGCCCAGGCGGGTGGCGAGGAACGACAAGCCCGCCTGAGCGGCGCCCTCGGCCGCCTGGCCGCCCCGGATTTGGATCTCCAGCACGGTGACGGCCGATGCTTTATCCTGCTGGAAGACCACGGTCATTCCGTTGTCGAGGCTAAGCTTTTGAGGGCCCTCGGAGCGGACGAATAAGCCCGCGGCAAAAAACAGGAATAGGCATCCGAACGCCCGCCGCTTCATTTTTTCCTCGGAACGACCGTGACCACGACAATCTCATTTCGGCTGAGGTATTTGGTCCCGATCTGGCGCAGGTCGGTGGGTGAAACCGCGGCGATGCGGTCGAGATAGTCGATAGGGGCCGATGTCTCGTTGAGCATCATGTGCATGGCCAGGGATTGAGCCAGCCCGAGCCCGCTTTCCCAGGCTTTTTCCACGGCGATGCGGAGTTCGTTGCGGGCGCTTTCCAGGTGGTCGTAGGCGAATTGCTTTTCTTCGCCCAGAAATTCCTCCTTGGAGAAGCTTTCGTTGCGGACCCGTCGAAGGTAGCTGATCGCTTCCCGCTTGGCCGCGGACATATTCTTGGGGTCGAGCGTCGCGTAGAGAAGAAAGGCGCCCGCCTTCTTGAGCGCGATGTAGCTCATTCCCACCGTATTGACCAGATCCCGTCGTCCGCCGCGCAGCGCCTGTACGAGTAATGGACTTATGCCTTGGCCGAGAGCTTGAGTCAGGACGTCCGCGGCATACTGGTTACGGTCATTGTAATCCGGGCCGGCCGCGCCGATCACGAGGTAGCCTTCCTCGACGTCCCGCTCCAGGGCGATTTCGATCGTCTTGGGAAGAGGAGCCGGTTTGGCCGGCGGCGAAGGCGCGAATTCAGACTTGCCCACCGTACCGAAAACCTCCCGGATTTGGGTTTCCAGAGCGGCCATATCGAAATCTCCGACGACGGCCAGCGCCGTATTGGCCGGGATGAACAGCTGGCGATAAAATCGTGCGACATCCTCCACTTTCAATGACTTGAGGGTTTCGGCCCGGCCGTAGACGGGATGGGCGTAGGGATGGCCGGGAAAAAGATTCTGATAGACGAGCGCGCTGCCGAAACGGAACGGATCGTCCTCGATCTGCCGGATTTCCTCCAGGATGACTTCTTTTTCGGCATCGAGATCGGCTTGGGTGAGCTTGAGATTGAACAGAATGTCCCGCTGGTTGTTCAAGGCGAACGCGGCATTCTCGGCCGGGACCGAGATTTCAAAAACGGCCAGGTCCTGGCCGGTGTGGGCGTTGAAATAGGCGCCGTGACGGCGGATATCCCGGGCGACTTCGTTGCCGGAACGGATTTCCGTCCCCCGGAAAAGGACATAGTGCTCCAGAAGATGGGTGATTCCGCTGGTTGCCTCTGTTTCGTCCTTAGTTCCCGCGTTGACGGCGGCGACGATGTTGATAAGGGGCAGGTTGTGCCTTTCGAGGAGTATGACGCGAAGCCCGTTGTCGAGAGTGAAACTTTTATCCTTGGTTCCGGCCTCTTGAGACCCGAGCGGGGCCCATAGGGCCATCAGTAAAATGATGCTTCCGAATGAATGGGCTCTCTTTTTGTTCATGACCATCGCATGTCTCTATTGTAAGATGCCCGCCTCCGAAAACAAAAGCAATATTTATGCCAGCCGAGGCTACAGGCGGGAATCGGCATGTCGGCTTCTTCTGCGTTAAGCTTCTTTACAGGCAGCGCGGAATTTCCCGATCGGCAACATGCTTTCCAGTCGGCTTTCAGAGTAGACGCGTTTTGAAGGCGACCGGCGGCCTGTGCTAGAATGGCGCTCAGGCAAAGGACGTACCCATGAAACCCGAACGCAAAGCCAAAATCCTCGTTATCGACGATGAGGAGAACATCCGCAAATCATTGAAAATGATCCTCGAATACGAGGGTTACGGCTTCGTCGAGGCCGCGGATGGGGAGGACGGCCTGCGGAAGCTCGACGAGATGGTCGGCGTCGACATCATTCTCCTCGACATTAAAATGCCGGGTCGGGACGGTCTGGACATTCTCCGCGAAATCAAGGCCAAACCCTATTCCCCCGAGGTCATCATGATCTCCGGGCAGGGCACCATTCATACGGCGGTGGAAGCGACAAAACTCGGAGCCTTCGAATTCCTGGAGAAACCTCTTCACCGGGACCGCGTTCTGCTGACCATCCGCAACGCTCTTAACCAAAACAAGCTGGTCCGGGAGAACGTCGATCTACGGCGGAAAGCCGAGAAGCGCTATGAGCTGATCGGGAATTCGCCGCCGATGAAGCGGCTGTGGAAGGAAATCCAGGCGGCCGCGCCGACCAATGCCACGGTCCTGATCTACGGCGAAAGCGGGACGGGGAAAGAACTCATCGCCCGCGCCGTGCATACCCAAAGCCTGCGGGCCAAGGAGCCGTTCGTCCAGGTCAATTGCGCCGCCATTCCCGAAGAACTCATCGAAAGCGAGCTCTTCGGCCACGAAAAAGGCTCTTTCACCGGCGCCACCGAACGCAAGACGGGCAAATTCGAGCAGGCCGACGAGGGCACGATTTTCCTGGACGAGATCGGCGACATGAGCCTCAAAACCCAGTCCAAAGTCCTTCGTGTGCTCGAAGAGGGCGAGGTCCAAAAGGTTGGCTCGAGCCGGATCAACAAGGTCGATGTCCGGGTCATCGCCGCCACCAATAAGGACCTCAAGGCGGAGATTGAAAGGGGAAATTTCCGCGACGATCTCTATTTCCGCTTGAATGTCGTCCCGCTTTATTCGCCCGTTTTGCGGGAGAAGAAAGAGGATATCCCTCTGCTCATCGAATATTTCTGCCGCCTGTTCGCCGAAGAAAACAACTTCAAGGTCAAGGCTTTCGCCCCCGAGGCCATCGGTGTTCTGACGAAATACCCCTGGAAAGGGAATATCCGCGAGCTCCGCAACGTAGTTGAACGGCTGCTGATCATGACCGGGAAGGACGTCATCGAGAAGTTGGACCTGCCCGAAACAATCCGGGGCGAGCACACCCTGTTCATGCCCGAGGCGGCCAAGATAAAGACGCTCAAGGATTTCCGCGACCTGGCGGAAAAGGAATTCATCCTGGCCAAACTCGAGGAGAACGGCTGGAACATTTCCCAGACGGCTCGCGAGATCGATACTCCCCGTTCCAACCTCTACAAGAAACTCGATCAGTACGGCATCAAGATCACGGCCGGAGTCGGCGAGGCCGCGACACCCGAGCCCTTGCCGGAGGAATAAGGGAAGAGCGGTCCTATCCTTGAACCCGGGCAGTATGGTATAAAGATCGCGGCTGGAGTCGGCGAGGCGGTTGCCGCCGCGTCCCGCAAGGGGCGCGGGGGAGGAAAGTCCGAACTCCGCAGGGCAGGATGGTCGCTAACGGCGACTCCGGGCGACCGGGGGAAAGTGCCACAGAAAACAAACCGCCCGCAAGGGTAAGGGTGAAATGGTGAGGCAAGAGCTCACCGCTCCGATGGCGACATCGGGGGCACGGTAAACCCCATCCGGAGCAAGGCCAAATCGGCCCCACATGGGACGGCCCGTCCCGGGGCGGGTCGGCCGCTCGACCCCGCGGGCAACCGCGGGGCTAGTCAAATAACCGCCCCCGCTTCACGGCGGGAACAGAATTCGGCTTATGCCCGGCTCCAGCCGCTTCGTTCATCTCCGAACGGCTTAGTTTCGCGATGGCCGGGCTGCTATTCCGGGACATCGATCCGGCGACACAAAGCATTGTCAAAAAAACGATCTTGGCATCCTCATCCGAGGAAATCCACCCTTCAAGGGCAATATTTCGGAAGTAACTCAGTGTTTGAATCAAGCCGCTGCGGCAGGGCGATGGGCGCGGGTCAGAACCGCCAGGGCGGCCATGGCGATTAAAGACAGGACCGCGCCGAAGAGGAACGGAGCGGCGGGGCCGATGGATTGCCACAGCCAGCCGGCGATGACGCTGGCCGGCAGGGCGCTGATTCCGACGGCCGCGTTGTAGAGCCCGTAGGCGGTGCCCCGTTTTGCGGAGTCGGTGACGACGTCCGCGACCAACGCCCGGGCTACCCCTTCGGTGGCTCCGTAGTAGGCTCCGTAGAGGGTATATAGCGCCCAAACCTGCCAACCCGACCGGGCCAAGGCGAACCCCAGGTAGATCAAGCCGTAGATGAACCAGCCGGCGATGATGACCTTGGGCCTTCCGATCCTGTCCGAAAGGACTCCGGCCGGGAAGGAGACGATCGTGGTGACGAAATTGAACATGGCCAGCATGATCAGAATCTCGACCAGCGACAGGCCGAGTTGTTGGGAGCGGAGGATGAGGAAAGCGTCGGAAGAGTTGCCCAGAGTGAAGACGACCATGATCGCCAGAAAAGCCCGGAATCGGCCGTCGAAACCCTTAAGGGACAGGCTCGGCCGGGTTCGTTTCTCGCCCTCCGGCGGGTGGTCCCGGATGAATAAAACGACCAGGAAGACGGAGATCAAGGCGGGGACAGCGGCCAGGAGGACCAGCGTCTGGTATGTGCTCCGCGTCATCAGGCGGACGACATGTCCGCCGAAGGCGGTCAACGCCGCCGCCATGAGCAGGCCAATCACCGCGCCGAGAGGATCCATGGCCCTGCTGTAGCCGAAAGCGCGGCCCTGGCGCTTGTTCTCCGTGGAATCGGCGATCAGCGCGTCCTTGGGCGAAGTCCGTACGCCCTTGCCGACCCGGTCGAGAAAGCGCAGGACCAGGATGAACGGCCAGCTGGCGGCGAAATAAAACAGCGGTTTGGACAGCGCGGACAGGGCGTAGCCGGCCAGGACGAGCGGTTTGCGCCGGCCGACTTTGTCGGAGAACCAGCCGGAAAAAATTTTCAAGAGAGTGGCCGTGCTATCGGCTACCCCCTCGATCAAGCCGATGATAGAAGTCTTGACCCCGAGGACATTGGCTAGAAAAAGCGGCAATATCCGGACCGTGATTTCGGAGCTCCAGTCGTTGAGAAGACTGACGAAACCGAAGATAAACACATTCCGGCTCAAACCGAAGAGGCGTCGGCTGTCCCGGGATTCCGGCTTTTTTTTCATGGTTTTCCGCACTAGAGACAGAAGAAAAAATACCATACGCCCGTGGAGGGGTCAATTGCGGGGGAGCGCGGGGGAGCCGAATCCACCTTGACCTCGACCATGCTGCGGCGCTATATTCCTCCGCATGAGCGATCTGAAGAAAACAAGGCTTCCCTCGTTAAAGGATTTGGGGCGCGTCCTGTCGGTCCTGGGGCTGGCCGTGATCATTGTGGCCGGGTTTTCACTTCCCGGCGAAGCGCAGGCCGCCAAACGCGCCATCACCTTGAACGATCTGGCCAAAATCCGCGGCGTAAGCGATCCCCGCCGTTCGCCCGACGGTTTATGGGTGGCCTATACGGTCACCAGGGTCGATGTCGAAAAAGACAAGCGCGACACCGATATCTGGATGGTTCGTTGGGACGGGACAGAACCGACGCGGCTGACGTTCAGCCAGGACGGCGAAAGCTCTCCGCGCTGGAGCCCCGACGGTCGTTATCTGGCCTTTCTCGCTTCCCGCGGCACGGAGGACGAGAAAAAGAAAGGCGCTCAGGTCTGGCTCCTGGACCGGACGGGCGGGGAAGCCCAGAAACTTACTGATATCAAAGGCGGAGTTTCGGAATATGCCTGGTCCCCCGACGGAAAGCGTCTGGTCTTCATCGTCGGCGACTCGGACCCCGCGGATGAGCCGGAAAAGATGGAGGGCTGGAAACGGAAAACCGCGCCTCCCCTCGTCCTCGACCGGTATCATTTCAAGCAGGATCGCCAAGGATATCTCAAGAAATTCTATGCCCACCTGTGGTTATTCGATGTGGCCGGCCGCAAAGCCGACCAGCTCACTTCCGGGCCGAACGATGACGCCTCGCCCGTTTGGTCGCCGGACGGCACGCAAATCGCTTTCGTCAGCGCGCGGAGTCCTGATCCGGATCGCGCCGAAGATTCGAACATCTTTGTCGTCCAGGCCAAGTCCGGCGCGGAGCCGCGCTCCTTGACGACTTTCCCGGGTCCCGATACCGGGAGTCCGGCCTGGAGTCCCGACGGCCGTTGGATCGCTTATTTTCAGGGCGATGAACCGCGGTTTTCGGCTTATCACCAGAAAAAGCTGGCCGTCGTTCCCGCCGCGGGCGGTGCGCCGAAGATACTCACCGGGTCTCTCGATCGTGATGTGTCGGGCCCCATCCTCTGGTCCGCCGACGGAGCAAACCTTGTTTTCCTCGTCTCCGATGATCGCGCCGTCTATGCGGGCCGCATCTCCGCCGGTGGAGGTCTGGTCGAAAAAATCACGACAGGACGGCGGACGATTTCCAACCTCTCTCCCGGCCCCGACGGCCAATGGGCCGTGCTGGCCGAAACGGCCGGTGAAATCGCCGAAATAAATGCTCTCCAACCGGACGGAACGCTGCGGAAACTCTCCCATCATAATGACGTGCTGTTCGGCGAACTGCAGTTGGGCATCACGGAGGACTTTACTTCCAAGAGCAAGGACGGCACGGTCGTCAACAGCCTGCTGACCAAGCCGGCCTCCTACACGGCCGGAAAACGATATCCGACCCTGCTCCAAATCCACGGCGGGCCCAACGGCCAGGACGAACACGACTTCAGCTTTGACCGGGAATATTTCGCCGCCAACGGCTATGTTGTATTGGCCGTGAACTACCGGGGCAGTTCGGGGCGGGGGAGTGCTTTCCAAAAGGCCATTTTCGCCGATTGGGGACGCCAAGAAGTGATGGACCTGCTCGGTGCGGTCGACCAAGCCGTGGCCGCCGGAATCGCCGATCCAGACCGGCTCGGCATCGGCGGATGGAGCTATGGCGGCATCCTAACCGACTATACGATCGCTTCCGATCTCCGCTTCAAGGCCGCCGTCAGCGGTGCCGGCAGCGCCCTTCAGCTTTCCATGTACGGGAGCGATCAGTATATTTTTCAATACGAGCGGGAACTCGGCCCTCCTTGGAAAGCCCGCGACGCCTGGCTGAAAGTCTCCTATCCGTTCTTCCAGGCCGACAAAATCAAGACTCCCACGCTTTTTATGGGTGGGGAAAAGGACTTCAATGTCCCGATCATCGGGAGCGAGCAGATGTACCAGGCCTTGAAAAGCCTGGGTGTGGAAACCCAACTGGTGATTTATCCGGGTCAGTTCCACGGCTTGACGATCCCCAGCTACCAGAGCGATCGGCTGGAGCGTTACCTGGCCTGGTACGACCGGTATCTAAAGCCGAAATCCTGAGGGAGACGAACGACAGTTTCAGACCGCCTCGAGCTCGGCCATGAGTTCGGCGATAATCTCCTTGACCGTCACGATCTTATTGATCCGGTAGGCGTTCTGGCCGCAGAAGATCAGGCCGTTATCGACATCCCCTTCATAGGAATTGACCAGGGCCAGGGCGATGCAGTACTTGGCTTCGGCGACCTTGCAGGCGGTCAGACAGCGGTAATCGCACTTGATCTGGAGCTTGTCCACAACCTCGAGCTTTTTCAAAAACTTGTTCCGGATGGCCCGCCCAGGCATGCCGACAGGACTCTTAATGATGACGATGTCCTCTTCTTTGGCGTCCAGGTAGCTCTGCTTGAATTCCCGGGAGACGCCGCATTCCTCGGTGCAGACGAAGCGGGTGGCTATCTGGACCCCGGAGGCGCCCAGGGACAGCATTCGGGCGATATCCGCGCCCGTGTACACTCCGCCGCCGGCGATGACGGGAATTTTCTTCCCGAAGCGGTCCTCGAACGGTTTGACGGCTTCCAGAATTTCGGGGATGAGCTTTTCCAGGGAGTAGTCGTCGATGTGCTGGAGCTGTTCCGGGGAGAAGCCCAGGTGGCCCCCCGCCAGCGGACCTTCCAGAATCAAGGCATCGGCCGTTCGGGCGAATCGCTTTTCCCACGACCGCAGGATCAATTCGGCGACCCGTCCGGAGCTGACGATGGGAACGAGGTTGACCGACGGGTCCTGGACGAGGCCGGGCAGTTTGGCCGGCAGGCCGGCTCCATAGACGATCATCTTGATGCCTTCACGGACCGCGGCCAGGATCAGGTCGTCCACGTTGCTGAGCACGCCCATGAAATTGACGGCCAGGTGGCCGTTGGTCATGCTTTTGGCTTTACGGATCTCCTGTTCCAGTGCTTCCCGGGACGCTTTTTCATATTCGTTCTTGGAGGCCTCGGGGTCGCCCAGCCCGATGCTGGAGATGGTGCCGACGGCCCCTTCCCGGGCGACGGCCGCGGCCAGGGAAGAGAGTGAGACCCGCACGCCCATTCCGCCCTGGACGATGGGGATGTCGGCGGTGATACTGCCGATATTAAGCTGGGGGATTTTCATTTCAGCCTCCATACCTTTTTACGACCAGGCAGGCGTTGCCCCCGCCGAAGCCGAACGAATTGCTCATGGCCGCCCCGAGAGACAGGGTTTCCGCGCCGGCGGTCACATAATCCAGGGGACACTCCGGGTCGCGCTCCTCGAAATTGATCGTCGGCGGAATCCGGCCCGCGGCTACGCTCATTACAGTGGCGGCGAATTCCACGGCTCCGGCCGCCGCCAGGAGGTGCCCGATCATCGACTTGATGGAACTGATTTTTAAGCACAGCGCGTGGTCGCCGAAGACCTTCAGGATAGCCGCGCTTTCGATTTTTATCGTTCATGGCCGTCGAGGTGCCGTGGGCGTTGATATAGCCGATGGCGGCCGGCTCCAGGTCCGCGTCCAGGAGAGCAGCCTTCATGACTCTCATCATGCCGTCGCCGCCGGGCTCCGGAGCGGTGAAATGAAAGGCGTCGGCGGTGTTTCCATAGCCCGCCAGCTCGGCTAGAATCCGGGCCCGGCGCTTACGGGCGTGTTCGAGCGTTTCCAGGACGACAATGGCCGAGCCCTCGCCCATGACGAACCCGTCCCGGTTCTTGTCAAACGGCCGGCTGGCTTTTTCGACACAGTCATTCCGGGTCGACATTGACCGCGTGCCGCAAAAACCGGCATAGGGAAGCGGGCTGACACTGGCCTCTGATCCTCCGGCCAGCATGATGTCGGCATCGCCGCGTTGGAGGATGCGAAAAGCGTCGCCGATGGCGTTTGTTCCGGTGGAGCAAGCCACGGACGGAGCGGATAAAGGCCCTTTGAGCCCGTGTTTGATCGAGACCATGCAGGCGGCCGTATTAATCAGGCTTTTGGATACGATGAACGGGCCCAGGGATTTAGGTCCTTTATCCCGGAGCAGGGCGTAGCCTTCCTCGATCGCCTCGGCACCGCCGATCCCGGACCCGCAGATGACGCCGGCCCGGTCCGGATTGAAGGCGCAGCCGTCCAATCCGGCGTCCCGAACAGCCAAAGCCGCGGAAGCCAGAGCGAAAAGAGTGAAACGGTCCAAACGGCTGATGGTCTTTTCCTCGATCCAGTTTTCGGGCCGGAAGTCCTTGACCTCGGCGGCCATCTGGGATCGATATTCCGAAGGGTCGAAGTGCGTGACCCGGCCGATCCCGTTGCGGCCCCGGAGCAGGGACTCCCAGAACGCGTCCACACCGATTCCGATCGGACTGACGACGCCGATCCCGGTGACGACGACCCGGTGCTCGCGCCTTTCCTTTCCGAAGTTGTCTTTTTGTTCCGATTCTTTCATTTCGATGACTCGCATTTCGGCGGTTGATAACCCCGGGCCGGTTCGTTTTGCGAGGAGGATACAAACCGGGGAACCATGTCCGTTGGTTCATAATATTCCGAACCCCAACCGCAAAATATTATACAACAAGTTTCCGGGGCGCTTTAGAATTATTTACTCCCCGCGCGCCTTCCGCTCACAATTATCCTTCCCCTGGTTCCCGCACTGGTATTTTTAGAACTTCGAACGGATTGACAGAACACGGATAAAGCCCGAGAATGAAATAAACCCATCCGACTCCCCGGGCTCGGCTTCCGCCCCGGCGGTTTGACGACGGGGTTGCAGTCCTCAGCCGCGAAGCGGATGAGGGCGGGCTGAACCCGGGGTATAATATGGGCTAATACTGAGCGGCGCTTTTGTCCTAATTTATAAATTAGGATTGGCGCCGCAAATGTATCAAAATACGGGATCTTCTCCCCGTAAGGTGAGAGATCCGGTTTTCAGATGAAAGGAGGACTCCCATGGGAAAGAAGATCTTTGCGGCATCGTTATTGATCGTCTTCGCCGCGGCTGCGCTTATCGCCCAAGAAGCGTCGCTCACGATTACCGCACCGCACACTGGCGATCCATTGCTTAGGGGCAGTACCTGCACGATCCGCTGGACTCATTCGGCCTATTATGATGTCCATCCCGGCCAGAATGTCGTGATCTTTTGCGGTTCGAGCCAGATCGGCACTCCCGTGCCGGCCATCCAAAACATGTTCGATTGGACCGTCGGAAGGAAATCAGACGGGACTTGGCTGCCGGCCGGGACCTACGAAATTACGTTGGAAAGCCTGGATTACGACGCCCTAAACGGGCCCAGCATCCAGATCTATTTCCTTGTTTTCAAGCCCGACTTCCTGCACCGGCCCTTGGAATTCAAAAAAAATCCCGAGTGCCCGATGTGCTATTCTTTCGATCCGCGGCTCATTGAGATCGAGATGGAGGGCTTGGATTTGGTCCGTCTGGAACTTTGGCAGTCCGGCCGCAAGCTGGCCGATCTGGGGAAATTCGTCGGCGGCAAGGCCCAATCGGGACCGGTCAAGTTCCAGCTCGACTCCCGAATTGGGAGACAGGAGACCGGGGTTGAGCTCCGCGCTTTTTCCAGCCGCGGAGCGCTCCTGCTAAATCAGAAGATGCAGTCCGCATTGACGGGAAGGTGAGAGCCGGCCAGGGAGCGCTTGAGGACAACGAACCGAGAATTTTTCGGCCGCTTGATAAGCGCCGTCTTTGGTCCGTTGACAGCGCGGCGGCCGTAACGGTATGCTCCGGCCATGAACTCCATTTCCCGCGAAGCGGAAATCTCCCTGGAGATCAAGAGCTCCCGGTTCATCGGGAGGACGTTCCGCGCCGCTTCGCCGGAAGAAGCCATGGCTGTCATCAAGCGGGT
>CAZLAM010000105.1:0-4842 GCA_964557435.1 uncultured Eubacteriales bacterium | reverse complement strand
TCTCTGGCCTCCCGCATCGTCTCGGCCGAGCCCCTGGCGACCCTGTGGAGCGAAACCCTTCTCCCCGAAGAGGTCGAGATCCAGGAGCAGGCCGCCGCGATCTCCCACGCCATCATCGCCGAGATGTTCTCCAACCGGGTCATCACGGTCGGCCAGACCACGGCCGAGGACGTGCGCTGGTTCTACAGGCAGCGGGCCGCCGACCTCGGCCTCGGGGTCTCCTTCCGGCCGTTCGTCACCATCCGCGCCCGCAGCCCCGAGACGCTGGCCGCCTACGGCAAGGACGACAAGGCCATCCGGCCGGGCGATTACTTGCACTGCGACGTCGGCGTCAAATACATGCGGTGGAACAGCGATAACCAGGAAGTCGCCTACGTCCTCAAGCCCGGCGAGACCAATGCCCCGGAGGGCCTGCGCAAGCTCATGGCCGAGGCCAACCGGCTGCAGGACGTCTTCTGCGGCGAGTTCAAGACGGGCCTGACCGGCAACGAGCTGCTGGGCTGCATCCTGGCCAAAGCCAAGGCCCTGGGCATCCCGGGACCCAAGGTCTACAGCCACTCCCTAGGGCTCTTCCTGCACGAGCCCGGGCCGCTCATCGGCCTGCCCTGGGAGCAGGTCAACAACCCCGGCCGGGGCGACGTCAGGCTCGTCCCCTGGAGCGTCTTCACCGTGGAGCTGAGCGCCACCGGCCCGATGCCCGACTGGGGCCTGGCCGAGATGAGGGTGCCGCTGGAGCAGGATATCGTCTTCACCGGGGAAAAAGTCGCCTTCCTGGACGGCCGGCAGACGGCCTTCCATCTGATCCGCTGAGGGAAACCATGAAGAAAAAAGCTTGGCTGCCCATCCTGATCCTCTTTCTGACCGTCACTTCCGAGGCCCTGGCCAACAAGACTTCGGTCGCTTTGAAAGGCCCCGAGTCCGTGGCCGCGGGGACGGAGGTCACCATCGCCGTCAGCGTCGCTCACAAGGGCAATTCCGCCCTCCACTTCACAAAATGGGTGGTCGTCAAGGCGGACGGTGTCGAGATCGCCCGCTGGGACTTCAAGGGCTCCAGCCGGCCCGAGGAGGCGAGCTTCTCACGGGAAGTGAAGCTCACGGTTTCCAAGGCCGTCGAGATCACGGCCCAGGGCAACTGCAACCTGCACGGCAGCGCGGGGCCCGCGCTTCTGAAGATCGCCGTCCAATAGTCCGATCACGGGAGGAATCCATGACCATCTCGGGCGTCTCTGTCATCCTGATCCTGGGTGTCATCAACCTGATCCTGGTCCTCTTCCAGGCCGCCTCGGGCTTGCGGCTCATCAAGCCCAAGATCGGCGTCCATAAGAAGGTGGGCCTGTTGCTGGTGGTCACGGCCACCGCCCACGCCGTGCTCGCTTACCTGGCCAACCAATAGCGATCGGGACTTACCAGACGAGACCGGCTCCGATCGGGTAAGCGTCGGAGACCTTCACCGGAAGCTTGCCGGTGGGTTTGAGTTCGCCTTTCATCAGCTTGATGAACGAGTCGAAGTAGACCGCCTGGTTGCCGAACCAGCCCCTCTCCCCGTAGCCGACCGCGAAGGCCGCCGCGTCCCCGATCTTGCGAATGAGCTGGGGATTGCCGTAGGACATAGCCATCACGGACTTGGGCTTGGCCGCGATGATGCGTTTTATAAAGGCCAGGTCGCCCTCGCGCAGCGGAGCGGGGTCGCCCAGCCGGTTTCGCGGAACAAACAACGAAATGATGACCAGGTCGGCCGCATCGACCGTGGGCCAGGCTTTTTCATAGTAGGCGGGGTCGAGATCCGGCCGCAGCGTGTGGGTCCTGATTCCGGGAAACGCCGCCGCCAGCTTGGCCGTCAGGGCGGCCGGCGAAGGATCGCCGTCGGCCTTTTGGACCACGATTTGGACGATCTTTTCTCCCCCCAGGCGGGAAGCCGCCACAGGGAAGAGGCCGTCGTTCTTCAGCAATGTCAGGGACTTGTCGGCAGCCTCCTGGACAGTCGCCAGGTGTGCGGGCGTCCCGACGAGCGTGCCGACCAAGTTCTCGTCGACCAGACGGTTTTTAGGCAGGCCCAACCGACCCTTGAGCTCCAACAGCTTCAGGACGGCCTCGTCGATCCGGGCGAGGGGAATCCGGCCGCTCCGCACCGCCGCCGCCAGGGCTTGGATGGCTCCCGCCGGGTCCTTGGGTTTGAGGACGATGTCGTGGCCGGCTTCAACCGCCAGGACGGCGACTTCGTTCTCCCCGAACCGTTTGACGACGTGGGGATACCAGAGGTCGTCCGTGGTCAGGATGCCCTTGAATCCCAGCTTTTCCCGAATCCAACCCGTGGCCAGTTTCTTCTCGACACTAGCAGGTAGCATCGACCCGCCCGTGACCGACGGTACGGCGATGTGCTCGGTCATGATGAAGGAGACGCCGGCGTCGACGGCATGCTTGAAGGCGACGGATTCCTCGGCCTCGTACGCCGCGGCCGGTTTGTCGACCTGCTGGAAATCCGCCACTCCGGGGATCACGGCCACATCGCCCCGGCCGGGGAAGTGCTTGGCCGTCGTCAGCATGCCGCCGTCGCCATAGCCGCGGACGTAAGCACGGACCATGCGGCCCAGCAGGTCCATGTCGCCGCCGAAGGAGCGGACGCTCTCGGCCGGATTGTCCGGCCGGACGGCGATATCGACGACGGGCGTGTACGTCAGATGGATGCCCATGGCTCGGCCTTCGATGCCCCCGATCCGGGCCAAGCGGTACATCAGGTCCTCAGAACCGGCCGCAGCGAAGCCCATATTGGCCGGGAATTCGCTTGCTCCCGTAACCTGTTGACCGGGCCCGCCCTCGAAGTCCGCGGAGATCAGGATCGGGACGGCGGCTTCTTTCTGGAGACGGTTAAGGAGATGGGCGGCGTCGCGGGGCGTCCCCCCGTAAAGCACGAACATGCCCACGCCGAGCTCCTTGGCTTGCCTGATCCAACCGGCCAGCCGGGGATCGTCCTCCGTGATATAGCCGGCCGCGATGTCGGGGCAGATCATTTGGCCGATCTTCTTCTCCAGCGAGAGGCCCGCCAGCGTCGCGGCCGCCCAACGCTTGGCTTCCCGGGCCTCGGTCCAGGCAAAGGCCGCCTTCTGGATCGCTTCTGGCAAGGCTGCCGCCGGCTTGGCCGAACTAGACGCAAAGTTCAAAGTTGCGATGAGGGAGAGGACAATCAGGATGATCGAGAAGGGGCGAAGACGCATCGGGGGCCTCCTGCGGGGGAACGGTCTTAATAACCGGGCACAGCCTGCCTTATTCATGAATAATCCAGGCCGTCATTGAACCGGTGAAAGCATAGAGATTTTTATTCCGACTCGAGCCGGATGTCAACTTTTGCCCGGGACAAGCGCCAAACCGACGTCCATCCGCGGGCGGGCCGAGGATTATGAGTTGGACGGAATCCGGTTTTTGCATACAATGCTCTTAGCCTGCATCATTGCTAATGCAGACTCGATCGAAGACAGGAGAATCAGATGTTCAGAAATCTAGGCCGGATGTTGGCCTCGGCTCTTTCCATCGGCATCATCCTCTCAGGCGCGATCGCCGGCTCGGCGCAGACCCAGGATCCCGGCCGCCAAGCCTACACCAAAATGGATGAAGCCGACGCCCTGAACGAGAAAGGACGAATCGAGGAGGCTGCCGCCGCCTTCCAGGAAGCCGCCCGGCTGTACGAAAAAGCCCTGGTCCAAAAACCCGAAGATAAAACCCTCCTGCAGAACTACAAATACTGCCTGGGTCGGCCCGGCTTGATCCGGATCATCAAGGCGCAGGAACTTCAGAAAAGCGAGCAATGGGAAAGCGCCGCCCGGCTTTATGAAGCCGCCGTCACGGCCTATCGGGAAGCCCTGGTCAAATACCCCGAGGAGCGGGGTTTCCAGCAGAACCTGACCTTTGCCCGTCGGAACGGCGGATCGGCCCGGTTCGAGGTCCTCCTCCAGACAAAAGCCGCCGCTCCGGATTTCTCGCTGTCGGCCATCCCGGACGGACGACTGAGCCTGGCCGATCTGCGCGGCAAAGTCGTCCTGGTGGAGTTCATGGCCGGCTGGTGCCCCACCTGCCAAGCCAGCCTCCCCGTCCTTCAGGACGTCCAGAAACAATTTTCCGGCCGACCGGTCGAAATCGTTTTAATCGCCTTGGATAAAATTCCGGCTTGGTCGAAAAGCGGTTCGGACAAGCGATCGGTAGAACTCGCCAAGAGCTATCCGTTTCGGGCGGCTTGGGCCGAAGAGGAGACCTTCTTTCGGTATGGATCGTTTCCGTCCATCCCCGCGGTGGTATTGATCGACGCCAAGGGACGTCTGGCCGGACGAATCGAATATGACAACCAGAAGAAGGAAACATTCATCCGGATTATCGAGGCGGCCCTTCAAGCCGATTAAAACAAACGGCCGTCGCCTCGGGTCTCTCCCTCTGCTTGGGATAGGGCGAGTTTCGCTTGCTATGTTGATCTCCACTCATGATTTCAACTTAGCGATATTTCGAGCGTCGTTGCCTGGCCTGAGCCTTGGCTTGAAGAAAATCCGCGGATGAGGATAATCAAAGTATGTTGAACGTCACGACTATGGAGGAACTATGACCAAGATCGGAATCATCATCTGTTCCAGATACCAGAGCTGCGGGGGCGGGAAGTGTTTCCGGGCTTTGAAGGAAAGGGCCGGCGCTTTTGCCCGCTACCCGAAAAGCGAAAACGTAGAGATCGTGGGATTTTCGAATTGCGGCGGCTGTCCGGGCGGCAATGTCGAATCCGTCCCCGAGGAAATGAAGAAAAACGGGGCCGAGGTTATTCACTTGGCGACCGGATTTGTTGTGGGCTACCCGCCCTGTCCGCACCTG
>CAZLAM010000104.1:0-1803 GCA_964557435.1 uncultured Eubacteriales bacterium | reverse complement strand
CTCTCGACAGCCGTGCGGAACCAGTCAAGAATCTCGTTGTCGAGCCTGATTGTGACGCGCGTTTTTCCCGGGGTAGCCGGAATGACCGCCCCGCGTTTTCCCTTGCTGAAGTCATATTCTTTTTTCATTGTCTTTCTCCGTATTGAGCACGCTCTCGCGCCTTATGGAGCCGTCAATTCTTCCCAGAATGCTCTCGGGGACATGATTTGCAATTTCCTCGTATGCTTGATATCTTGCAACTCGCGGTCGCCGGATACCATGACATCAGCTTTCCCCGCGATTGCCGCCCCGATGATTTCAATATCATCAACGTCTTTGATCTGAATATCTGGTGTCTCTTTAGCCTCAGCCATGATTGCATCTTGCCGTATGAGTTCCAGATACTCAGAAATCAAGCTATCAGGGACAGAAAATTTTGTCTGAAGAATGCGTGCGACTTCCTGAAGAACCTTCGTACAGGTAACGAGTTCGTGATCAGCGAGAACCGCACGGAAGATATCCTCGCACAGGCCTCTTGTAGTAACCGCGCTTATAATCACGTTCGTGTCGAGGAGGACTCTCATGAAACTTCGCGGAACACATCATCGTCGGTCAGATATCCCCTGGCTTCCGCGAAAGGCATGATTTTCTTGCGAAGCGCCTCAAAGTGACTGACCCGGAGTTGACGGCGAAGCGCTTCACGAGCGATCTCGCTCCGATTCTTTCCGGACTGCTCGGCCGCCTTTGTCAGAAGTCTAGCCAAGTCTTCGTCCAGCCGAATGGTCAGTGTGCTTGTTTTCATGTAAGACATTGTAAGACGTACATATGCCGATGTCAAGTCCCTGGAAGGCAGTTATTTACTAATCGCATTTACAATTGCATTTAGTTTAACCAAACGAAATAGTATTTGCATTTGGATTATTCTCATCTTATACTGATTGAACCATGATAATTCAACGCAAATTCTGGGAAAGCCTTTTATCCCGTCTATGGGAGAAACGTTCGATCCTCTGGATTTCCGGTGTCCGCAGAGTCGGCAAGACCTCTCTGTGCCGCGCCATCCCGGAAATCGAGTATTTCGATTGCGAGCTTCCCCGCGTCAGGCGCATTCTGGACGACCCCGAAGCGTTCCTTAGGGACCTGAAAGGACGCAAGGTTGTTCTCGACGAGATCCATCGATTGAAGAATCCGGCCGAATTGCTCAAGATCGCCGCCGATCATTTTCCCGATGTCCGGATCATCGCCACCGGATCATCGACGCTCGGCGCCTCCAAAAAATTCCGGGACACGTTGACCGGCCGCAAAACCGAACTCTGGTTGACGCCGATGATCGCCGAAGATTCGCGCGATTTCGGAAACCCGGACCTCTCCCGGCGGTTGTCCCGCGGCGGGCTCCCGCCGTTTTTCCTTTCCGAGGAGGACCCTGAACGGGAGTTTCAAGAATGGATGGACTCTTATTGGGCCAAAGACATCCAAGAATTATTCCGGCTGGAACGGCGGTTTTCCTTCCAGCGGTTCGTCGAGCTTCTTTTCCTGCAGAGCGGCGGCGTCTTCGAAGCGACGAAATTCTCGGGGCCTTGTGAAGCGAGCCGGACGACGATCGGCAATTACCTCGCGGTGCTTGAGGCCACGTTTGTCGTCCATGTCGTCCGGCCGTTCAACACCCATCGCCGCTCGGAAATTTTGGCCGCGCCGAAAGTCTATGGTTTCGACACCGGCTTTGTTCGTTATCATAAAGGCTGGCGTGACCTGCGGCCCGAGGATAGCGGCTTGCTTTGGGAACACTACGTCCTCAACGAAATCCAGGGCAGACTTCAGGAACGG
>CAZLAM010000103.1:0-49494 GCA_964557435.1 uncultured Eubacteriales bacterium | reverse complement strand
TTGGACCAATATGCCTATGAGTTCAACTATATCCGTCCCCACCAAGCGCTAGATTACCTGACGCCCCATGCCTTCTTCCTGCAATGGAAGCGCTCCCACAAGGCGAAAGAGGTGTCCACCATGTCCTGACCCAGTACACGGTATTGACACGCCATGATGAGGACGATATATTTCCGGTATGGTGGGAGGGTAAATTCATCATTCGGAGCGGGAATTCGCCGCGTCTGAGAAAAAGCAACTCATTTTCAATCCGTTTCCGGAGGAGGGGCTGCAAATGAAAAAAGCGCTTTGGGGGGCCTTCGTGACTCTATGGGTTGGGGCGAGTTATCCGTCAACGGCGCCGCCGCCCCATGTCCCGGACATCCAGGGTCTCAATCGAACCGCTCGAATCCTCCTGACCCTGGCCGATTCGCTCAATCCGCAGTATCGGTACGGTCCGGGCGACCTGGCCGGAATCAGGGAGAGACCGGATTTCCTGATCGACGAAGACAGCGGGACGCCAGGGGAAGGGAAGGGAAGCTTCGCCTACTCCTTCCGCTTCAATATTGGGGAATTCGCCTCGAGCGGATATTTAAAAATATTTTCTCTGCCCTCCACTCCGTCTGAACAGCCGGAGGAAGGCTGGAACGATCTGGGCGTCGACAGTCCGACCGGCGCGGGCGTCCAGTTCCGCCGGGTTCGAAAATCCGCGGCCGTCGGCTTCAATGAAGTCTCGGCCGTATCGGCCAAGGGCAATCTCATGTTCGCGGTCAGCTTACGCCGCCCGCCCGGGGAAACGGAGGCCGCGGCCAGGCAGGCGGTCCTTGGGTTTTTCGCCCGTCTTCTCGAAAATGCCGGGCGGTACGGCCTCCTCTATCGGATTCGCGTCCTGGTGATGGATGCGGAGGAAGGAGAGCCCCTGGCCGACAACGCCGTACTGAATTCGGCCGGCCGGGAGAACGAAGAGACCTCGATCCCCCTGAAGATCGCCGCCGTCGATGACCAGGGGAAGGTCCTGCCGGATATTGATTATTACACGATAAGACTCAACGGCTTCCTCGGACGGTTCGCCCGGATCGAAGGCGCGGTTTGGAATTGGGAGAAGGGCCTCTACGAAGCGCACAATCCAGCCGCCGACGGCGCGGAAATCCGCCTCGTCTATCCGGCCCTGGCGGATGCGAATTTTTCGCAGGCTCTTCGGCAGGACGAAATCCGCCGGGAGGGTTTCGGCATCGTCTTGAATGTCGACGCGGCGTTCAAACCCGCCCGGCAGGGAGAAAAGCCATGACCACCTCCAAGAGATGGAAACGAATCGCCATGGCCGGGCTGGCCGCGGCCGTCGCGGCCGGAGTATTCTGGCCCGGGGGACCTGAAGGATATGGGGAACAATTCACGGTCAACCCCGGCAGCCTCTGGTTCCCGGTCATCACGGAATTGACCCTTTTGGAATCAAGAGTCATCAGCGGAGGCAATCCCGGACCTCCCTATGTCCGAGTCGCGGCACCCTTCCCGGGTGTTGCGGCCGGCTGGAAAGCCCTGCGGAACATGGTCACGATCAAGCGGCGGGCTTTCTATGAAGACGAGCCGGTGATCAGCGGTTGGCGCACCTTGTCGGATCCGTCCCAGCCGGGAGTTTCGGGACTCGAAGTGAAGCGGTCCGACCAAGCCGGCGGCTGGCTTCCCATCGTCGCTCCCGAGCGCGGCGGCGAAATTCCGGTTCGGTTGAGAATCGAAATCTGGGGCCGCTACCGTATTCCCGGACATCCCAAGCTCCAGCCGGGAGACCCCGAGTATCAGCAGATTTTGAAACAAAAAATCCGGGTCACGGATTTTGCCCTGGCTGTCTACAAAATCGAAGGCGAACTCAGCGCCCTTAACATCAAGAATAAACCTCAGCCTGAACCGTACTTGGTCGTCGGAAGCGCCCGCGGCGGGCTTGACGATTCCCTGGCCGCTTACGAGGCCCGGACTTATAAATTTCCGGCGGTCTCCGACTACATAGGCGAGCTCCGGCTGGAAATGAAGCTGCGCTTCCCCGAAGCGGAGATAGGAATGGCTGACGCCTATGAGGGTCCCCTGGAGGGAGCCATCCGTTTCATTTGCGGAAGCAATATCAGCATCCGTAAGATCTCCGACGCGATTCGGCAGATCAAGTGAAGGAGGGATTCGGAGATGCGGTCCAAGAAATCATTGATATTTCTGCTGGCCGCCCTGGTCTCCGGTTTGATGTCGGCACCGGGATATTCCCAACTGACTCCGGACCAGCTGGAAAAGAAAGCCAAGGAGGCGATCGCCTCCGCGACAAAGAAGCGGGCCGAACTGGGGTCCAAGTTCCTGCCCAAACCCCAGGACCTCGGCCCAGGCTGGCTGGCGCCTTGGAACCTGCCGGATCGCATCAAGAAATACTCCTCGGAAGTAGAATATTGGCAATCCTTTGCCGGCGATTTAAATAAGGACAACAAAGCCTTTTTCGCCGCCCTGATCTCCGTATTGCTCGAACTTTCGCCCGAGGAGCTGAAGGCTTTCACCGACACCTGGGTATCCATGGCTTCCAAGGAGATGAAGGCCGCGGATCTTCCGACGGGAATGACGACCGAACAATTTGCCCTGACTCCGATTCTTCTGCTCCTGCGTTGGGAGTATTCTCCCTCGCTGGCCGATAAGTGGGAGATGGTGACGTCCTATTTGGAGGAGATGCAAAAGTTCATGGCCGGTGAGGTGGAGAAGCGGTTCGGTGCGGCGGCAGCCTCCGCTACCGAACCGGCAAGGTCGCAGAGGGACTTTATGCAAGATATTCTCATCAAGCCGTTTCAAGGAGTGCCCGCCGTTCGCATGCGAGAGGAAATCATGACCTGGGGCGCGGCCTGGAAAGACATGACCGGAATGATTTATACGACGTGCGACAATTGGACCGCCTTGCGGTCCGGAGACGAAAAAACCCTGCTTTCCATCCATCTCCGGCACGCCGTCGTGACCCTTAACATTTTAGACCGGAATAAAATAGCCGCGGTTGCGCACGACATGACCGCAATCCAGGGGGCCGCGCTTCAGCAAAGGATGAACTCCCGCCTGGGCCAATTCCGGGAATTCGGTTTTGACGTCCTCTTGAAAAAACGGTCGGCGGAGCTGGGCCAAGAAATCGAAGTGGAACGCAGCCTCGAGCGCAAAAAAAAGCTCGAAACGGAACGGGCCCGTTTGCCCGAGCTCGCGGCCAAACTCCGGGACCAAATGCCCAAAGTCGACTTCGAAGTCGGCTCCCGCGATTTCGGCGACAACTGTTATGTCATCCAGATGAAGGGATCGGCCAAGCTTCCGGAATTCGCTTTTCCGGCAACCAACCTGCAGGCTTGCCTGCGGAACGGCAACGCCGTGGTGTTCATCGGCTTGGGCGGCAATTCTACGCCCGAGCTTCTCAACAAGGAGCTCGACCTGATCCTTTCGGAGATGGACACCCGGACCGCGTTCTTCCGGCTGCGGGGGCCGCGGTCGGCGGCCGAAGAGCTATAACGCCGGCGGAGTATGCGAGCGCGAGGTGAAAAAGGGGCTAGAATCCCTGGCGGCTGTTGTAGACTGTTCCCTGCTTTCTTTTATAGAACTCCAAAACGGCGACGGCTTCGCCGCGCAAGCGTCCGCTTTCAACTTTGATTCCGCGTTTCAGCAGCTCCTGCGGCCAAGCGACCGGCAGCGGCCCTTCGTCGAAACCCAGGATGGCGCTCACATCAACGGCCGCGGCGCCATAGCTCAGATTCGTGACCCCCGACCACAATACGGCGCCCAGACACATCAGGCAGGGTTGGGAACTGGTCACCAGCGCGGTGGGGTTCGCGGCGTCATGGCCCAGGTCCCAGGTTTGAAGGCGCTTCTGGGCGAAGGCGATGGCCATGATTTCAGCATGGGCCGGCGACAGGCTCAATGGTTCGACGCGGTTGACGCCGGCGGCCAGCAATCGGCCGCTGGCAGCGGCGAAGACCCCGGCCGCGAAAGGCCCGCCGCTGGCCTGCTCCACGTTCCGTTGCGACAGCCCGATGATCCAGCGCAGGCGCTCCTCGGGATCGGGAATGATAATATCCCGGCCGGATGTTAGTTCCTCAAGCCAGGCGGGCAAGGTCAGCAGGATGCCGCAAGCAGGATACTCTTCATTGTTCATGGGTATTCATTATAACATGGCCCGAGCAGGTCCCTTGATATCCCGATCCCTCCGGCTTCCCTCCTTCAGCAAAAGGGGAACATTGACAAGGCCCCGGGAGTTTCCTAAAATTATGTTCCGGTTTGGCCGGGAAGAGGCGTCACCTATGCAAGTAAAAGTGAATGGACAGACGATCGAGATCTTTGCCGGAGCCCGGGTCGGGGATGTCCTGCGCAAATATTCCCGCGCCGAATGGACGCTGGTGCGGAAAAAAGAAAAGAAAGTCAGCGACCCGCACGGCCATGAGGTCGGCCTGGACGGCGAGCTGAACGGCGGTGAAGAATTGGTCACTAAAGCCTGCGTCCCGGCGGAACCACGCTCATGAAACGCGTCCTTTCCGCCGGCCCGGCGTTGCGCCTGCTTTTATTTGCCCTGCTCGGCGTTCTTGTCCTGACGTCCTGCGCCGGGCTGCCGTCCGCATCGGCCGAGGCATCCGCGCCCGCCGAGACCCACATCGTCCTCTTCCACTCCAATGACATTCACGGCCGGATAGACGCCTTCGCCAAGGTGAAAGCCATCCTCGATGCCGAGAGGAAGAGCGGCGCCGACGTCTTTTACATCTCCGCCGGCGACAATTTCACGGGCGATCCGGTCATCGACCGCTACGACCCGCCCGGCGAACCGATGCTGGAGCTGCTCGGCCGCCTGGGCCTCGCGGTTGTGTGCCCCGGCAACCACGAGTTCGATTACGGGTTGGGGACCGTGCGCCGGTTCGCGTCCCGCTTCCCCATGATCTCGGCCAACATCGAGGCGCCGGCGGGCGTCTTCCCGGAGCTCCGCCCGTGGACGGTGCTGAAGACCAAGAACGGGACCGCGATCGTCGTCTTCGGGCTGATTCAGATCGAACCCGGCAACGGCCTGCCCTCGACCCATCCCGACAAGGTCAAGGATCTGCGCTTCCGCGAACCGCTGGCCAAGGCCCTGGAGATGAAGGGCCTGCGCGCCAAGGGCCAGGTCCTAGTCGCCCTGACCCACATCGGCCACGATCAGGACCTCCTCCTGGCCCGGCAGATACCTGAGATCGACGTGATCATCGGGGGCCATTCCCACACCCGCGTCGATCCGGCGGCCACAGTCAACGGCGTACTGGTCGCCCAAGCCGGCAGCGGCAACTTCTATCTGGGCCGGGTCGACCTGCGGATAAGGGACGGCCGGGTGATCGAGAAGAAGGGCCGGTTGATCGACCTGAGCCAAGCGCGGGACGAGGACGCCTCGATCAAGGCCATGGTCGCCGAATACCGCCGCAACCCGGCTCTGTCACGCGTCCTGACCGAAGCGCCGCTGGAAATCAGCGGCATGAACGCCTTGGGCAGCCTGATGACCGACGCCATCCGCCGGACCCACAGCCTGGATATCGCCTTCCAGAACAACGGCGGCATCCGCGTCGGCCGCCTGCCGAAGATCATCACCCTGCGCGACGTGTATACGCTGGACCCGTTCGGCAACCAAGTCGTCGAGATCGCCATGACCCCGGCCGAGATCAGGGGCCTGATCAAGGCCTCCTTCGAGAAGCGGGGCGACATCGACCTTCAGGTGTCGGGGATCACGTACGTCGTCCGCACGGACGGGACCCCGCGGGTCCGGGAGATCCTGTTGCGCCTTCCGGGCGGGGCTCCCCTACCCGAAGACCGGACCTACAAGGTCGGTCTCTCCAGCTACATCGCCAGCTCGTACAGCTTCGCCCACCAGGACCCCGGCCACTCCTTGCAAACCACCACGGTCGACGACCTGATTGACTACTTGGAAAAGGGCGCGGACCTGGGGCTTTACCGGGACGTCGTCCGGGCCGTCTGGGAGAAGGCCCCGGCGCCTTCCGGAAACTGAACGGGGCGGGAGAGGCGAGATGGCCCAGCTTTATTTCCGCTACTCGACCATGAACGCCGGTAAATCCACTGAGATCCTCAAGATCGCCCACAACTACGAGGAGCAGAACAAACATGTCCTGCTTTGCACCCCGGCCATCGACGACCGCTTCGGCCGCGGCCGGATCACCTCGCGGATGGGCCTCCAGCGCGAAGCGCTGATCATCGATAGCGGCACCGACATCCTGCGCCTGGCCCGGGAGGTCAAGCCCGATTGCGTGCTGGTCGACGAGGGCCAGTTCTTGACCCGCGAACAAGTGGTCATCCTGACCCGCATCGTCGACCAGCTGAACATCCCGGTCATCGTCTACGGCCTGAAGAACGATTACCGCAATCATCTCTTCGGCGGCAGCGAGGCGCTGCTGCTCTTCGCCGACAAGATCGAGGAAGTGAAAGCCGTCTGCTGGTACTGCCCCAAAAAGGCGACCATGCTGCTCAAGTACAAGGACGGCCAGCCGGTGGGCGATGGTCCACAGATCGAGATCGGCGGCAACGACAAGTACATATCGGTGTGCCGCAAATGCTACGGGCAAAAATTGGAGATCAAATAGGGCCGGGGGATGGCGAACATCGAAATCAGCCGAGTGTTCCTGATTATCCTCGATTCCCTGGGCGTAGGCAGCCTGCCCGATGCCGCCGCCTACGGCGATGAAGGAGCCAACACCCTGGGCCATATCGCCGAACGCCGCGGCGGATTGAATTTGCCCCATCTGGAAAAACTCGGGTTGGGGAACATCATCCCCATTCTGGGTGTGGCCCCGGCCCCTGCTCCTCTGGCCTCCTGGGGGCGCATGGCCGAAATGGCCCGCGGCAAGGACACCCTGGCCGGCCACTGGGAGCTGATGGGCGTCGTTCTGGAACAGCCGTTGGCCCTGTTCCCGCGGGGTTTCCCCCCCGACTTGCTGGCCGAATTCAAGCGCCGGACCGGGGTGGCCGGTATTTTGGGTAACAAAACCGCATCGGGCACAGAGATCATCGCTGAGCTCGGAGCCGAGCACGAGCGCAGCGGTTTTCCCATCGTTTACACCTCGGCCGACAGCGTCTTCCAGATCGCCGCGCACGAAGACATCATCCCGTTACCCGAGCTTTACGAGATGTGTCTGCGGGCCCGAAAGCTCTGTGACGATTGGCGGATCGGCCGGGTCATTGCCCGACCCTTCAACGGCCGGCCCGGAAACTTCAGCCGCACATCCAACCGCCGCGATTTTTCCATGCCCCCCCCGGGGGAAACGGCGTTGGATGTCCTGTTGCGGAACGGATTGGCCGTAACCGCCATCGGCAAGATCGAAAATATTTTCGCCGGACAGGGCATCAGCCGGTCGCGGCACAGCCACGACAATTCCGAAGGCCTGAGCCTGGTGCGCCAGGAATTGGCGGCCGCCGAGCGAGGCTTGATCTTTGCCAACCTGGTTGATTTCGACATGCTCTACGGCCACCGCAATGACGCCGACGGCTACGGAGCGGCTTTGGAAATTTTCGATCGTGAGCTGGGATTCCTGTGGCCCGGACTCGGCCCCGGCGACATGCTGATCGTCACGGCCGACCATGGCTGCGATCCCGCCTATCCCGGCACCGACCACACCCGGGAATATGTTCCACTCCTGGTGTACGGCCCGACTCTCCCGGCCCGGGCTCTCGGCGTGCGGAGCACCTTTGCCGATGTCGGCGCGTCCATCCTGGATGCGTTCGGATTGAGGCCTGAAGGTCCCGGGCAAAGCTTCATGCCCGGAATTCATTCAACCCCGGCCTGAGGAGGCGTTATGGATCTCTATGAGCGCATCATGGATGCGGTCGGTTTCATAAAAAAGCATTGTCCGCCGGCACCCCGGGTCGGTGTGGTTTTAGGCTCGGGGCTGGGGGAATTCGCCGATTCGATCTCCGAACCAACAGCCATCGCCTATACCGACATCCCCCATTTCAAGCGCGCGGGCGTGGCCGGTCACGCCGGTCGGCTGGTGCTGGGCAAGATCGGCCCTACGACCGTCGCCGTCATGCAGGGGCGCATCCATTATTACGAAGGGCATGATATCTGCGACGTGATCTTCCCGGTGCGCGTTTTGGCCAAGCTGGGCATTCAAAGCCTGCTGCTGACCAACGCCGCCGGGGGCATCAACCGCGAATGGCGGCCCGGAGACTTGATGGTCATCCGCGACCACATCAACCTGATGGGGATTAACCCGCTGCGCGGCGCCAACGACGAGCGCCTGGGACCGCGATTCCCCGACATGAGCGCGGCCTACGACCCGGCCTTCCAGGAAATCATCGCTTCCGCCCTCGAGGACATCGGCCTCCCGGCCCGCCGCGGCATATATGTCGGCCTGAGCGGACCCTCCTACGAGACGCCGGCCGAGATCCGCATGCTGGCCGCCCTGGGCGCCGACGCCGTGGGCATGTCCACCGTGCCCGAGGCCATCTGCGCCCGCCACATGGGTCTGCGCGTGGCCGGCATTTCCTGCATCACCAACCTGGCCGCCGGACTCTCGGCGCAACCGCTCAGCCACCGGGAGGTGACGGAGACGGGCGAGAGGGTGAAAAAAAATTTCATCCGTCTCTTGAACCGGGTCGTGCCCCAGCTGGTCTAAAAAAAGGTTCATCTCCCATGCCAATACCCTGGGCCGCGTTTCCCGGAGATGGGAGAAGAACTAAAAAAACCCCCCGGCCGCGGGGCCGGGGGGATTGAGAATCATATCCCCATCAGGGGACCTAGCCGCGCCTCAATTGAACTTGTAGCGCAGGCCGATTTGGACCTGCCAGCGGGACCCGAGCTGGCTGAGGACATAGCGGTTGGCCCGCGTCGTCCAGGAAATCTTCATCTTGCCGGTGGCCGCGTCGATACCCGTGCTCGTCCAGGGCGTGTCGTTCTGGTTGCTGACGTAGTAGGACAAAGCCTTGTTCCGGTCGATCAGGTTAACGAGGTTGATGATGTCGACGGTGAACTGGAGTTGGTGGCCGTTCAGGGCGGGGATCGGGAGATCCTGGGTCAAGCGGGCGTCCAGGCCGTGGTTCCAGGGCTCGCGGCTCGAGTTACGCGGCACGATCTTGCCGCGATAATCAGCCAGGCCCTGGTCGCCGACGATGAACGCGTTGAACGTCGCCCAAGCGGAATCCTGATTGGCCAGGGCCTTGCCGTCGCTGCCCACGAAGAGGACCTCGGACTGGCCGGCGGGCACGTAAACCAGGTCGTTGCCCGTGGCGGCGTCGCCGTTGGCGTCGAAGTAGTTGTAGGTGGTCGAATACGGCCGGCCCGACCGCGCGCCGTAGAACATGGTCAGGCTCGTAGGAGCCTTGGCAAAGAGCTTGATCTGCCAGGAGAAGGCAGCGCCGAAGCGATGGCGCACGTCGTAGTTGGACCAGGTCAACTCGGGATCGTTGACGTCATAGCGGATCGGGTTGTAGGCGAAGTTGGACGAGGCCTGGGACGAAGTGCCGGAGTTTACGTCCTTGGCCTCGCCGTAGGTGTAGTAGGCGCTCAGCCAGGAGTGGTCGCCGAAGTTCTTCTGCAGCTGCAGCGATACGTTGTACTGGTAGCCCTTGTTCGTGCTGGCCAGGTAGATGACATCGGTGAAACTTTTCGAGACGTCTCGGGCGTACATGATGCGGCCGCCCAGACCCGTCGCCCCGGTGGCCCGCAGGTTGAGGTTTTGGTACAGGATTTCACTGATGTTTCTGGAATAGACGAACTCCAGGGTCCCGATGATCCCAAGGGGCAGCTCCCGGTCGACGGCCACGTTGACTCGCAGCATCGAGGGATACTTGAAGTTTTTGTCGATCAGGTCGACCTCGCTGGTCGACCCGATGCCGGCCATGGGCTGGTTCAGGGGGTCCTTCACGAAGGTGAAAGCCGGGTTCCGGATGTCGAGCCGGGTGAACTCCATGCCGGTGTTGGAGTACTGGTTGGAGATCCAGACATAGGGGGTGCGGCCGGAGAAGATGCCGACGCCGCCGCGGACCTGGGTGATCTTATCGTTGGCCACGTCCCAGTTGAAGCCGAGGCGGGGCGAGAACAACAGGTTGCCCGTCGCCGCCTGGTTGGTCTTGATGCCGAAGACGGTCTCGACCAGCGGGTTGGCGGCCGGGACGCTGTTGATGATCGGTACGTCGACGCGCGCCCCCAAGGTCAGGTTCAGGTTCGGCCGGATGGACCACTTGTCGCCGATGTAGGCGCCGAGCTGGGCCACGCTGAACTCGGCGGACCACATCTTGGAGGGATCGGAGGCGTAGAAGTCGTGGTAGTAGCGCGAGGAGATCCCCTTCTCGAAGCTGTCCAGGCTGGAGAACTCCCAGTAGCCGTAGAGGTTTCGGATGTAGAGGTTGCTGAACTTGAAGAACTCGTTGTGGGTGCCGATGGTCAGCATGTGGTTGCCCAGGGACCAGGACAAGTTGTCAGTGATCTCGAGGATGTCCTGGTTCAGGGCGTTGGCGCCGGAGTACTGCTCGGTGCCCGCGGTCAGGCGGTAGCCGCCGGCAATGGCCACGTTGACCTGGGGGAAGAGCTGGTCGGGGACTTCGCGTTGATCGCGGATGGTGGTGAAGTTGACGATCAGCTCGTTGAACAGGTCCCGGCCCAAGGTGCTGTGCAGCTGAAGGACCGTGGAGTTGGTCTTGCTCCGCAGGGTGTAGTAGTCGTCGCCGAAGGGGAAGACCGTGCTGGAAGCCTTGGAGGGGTTGCTGACCTGCAGGCCGTTGATGTAGTTGTGGCGCAGGGTCAGACGGTGTTTGGAGCTGAGGTTGTAGTCGAGGCGGAAGAAGAGCTTGTCATTGTCGGCGTTGACCTTCCGATAGCCGGCACCGTATCCGCCGGGGTTATAGCCATAGGTGTTCTTCAGGATGCTGATGAACCGATCGGCATCGGCGACGTTGACGTTGGTCCCGCCGAAGTCGTTGGCGGCGCCGCTGTCGTCGATGACATAGGTTGTCGGGGTGTCGCGGCGGCCCATTTCGGCGCTGAGGAAGAAGAAGAGCTTGTCTTTGACGATCGGGCCGCCCAAGCGGAGCCCGTACTGCGTGTCCGAGAAGGTGCCGTATTTGGTGTTGTCCGGGCCCTTGCCGACGAAGTTCTGGTTGCGGCCGTAGTAGTAGGCCGAACCGCTGAAGGAGTTGGTGCCGGAGCGGGTGATGGCGTTCAGGCCGGCCCCGGTAAAGCCGCCGTAGCGGACGTCATAGGGGGCCAGGACGATCTCGAACTCCTGCACGGCATCGAGCGAGATCGGGGCGGACAGGCCGGGCGTGCCGCTGCCGCTCAGGCCGAACAGGTCGTTGTTCACGGCTCCGTCGATCTGGACCGAGTTGTACTTGTTGTTCCGGCCGGCGGCCGAGAAGGCGCCGCCGCCGCGCGAGTCGATCTGGGGGGAAAGGCGGGCGAAGTCGCCGAAGTTGCGCCCGAGCGAGGGCATGGTCTCGATGACGGTCGTACTCACGTTCTGCTCGGCGCCCGTTCGCGATTGGCTGATGACCGGATTGGGGGCGGTGACCGTGACGTCGACGTCGATCCGCGCCTGGGCCAGGGTGATCTTGAGGCTGCGGCTTTCGCTCAGCTTCAGGATGATATCCGTCAGTGTCTGGGGGGCGAATCCGGGCATGGTCGCGGTGACGGTATAGGGACCGCCGACTCGGACCCCGAGGATGTCGAATCGGCCGTCGAGACGAGTCGTCGTCTCAAAGGCGGTTCCGGACGGAACATGCAAAGCCTTGACGGTCGCGCCGGGAAGGCCTTTGCCCTCGGCGTCGACGACCAGACCGTTAAAGGCGGCGCTGGTCACGCCCTGGGCCAGGATCAGCCCGGGCAGAATCAAACAACCAAAAATGATAGCGAAATACATTCTTTTCATCTGAATAGGTACTCCTTTTAAAGATATTTATAAGGATAATATTACACGAAATACGGAAAATCAACCATAAAAAAAAGATTTTTGTCTCAAATCCAGATCCCCGCCCGAATAGTCAAAAGAATCGTCTTTTTGCCTCGCCGGAACGATTGTGCTAGCATATCATCGTGAAGAAAAAGCCGCTAATCATCGGGGTTGCCGGCGGCACCGCCTCGGGGAAGACCACCATCGCCGACGCCATTATGGAGTCCATCAACCATCCGCAGATGGTGATGATCCAGCATGACGCCTACTACAAGGACGTCAGCCACCTGCCTTTAGCCGAACGCGCCCGGATCAATTTCGACCATCCCGACGCCCTGGAAACCGACCTGATGGTGCGGCATCTGCAGGAACTGATCTCCGGCCGCTCCATCGAAATGCCGGTCTACGATTTTTCCACGCATATGCGCCTGGCCAAGGGCATTCTCAAGAAACCGGCCAAGGTGATCATCCTCGAGGGGATATTAATCTTTTGCGAGCAGGCCCTGCGCGAACTGATGGATGTCAAGATTTTCGTCGACACGGATAGCGACCTGCGCTTCATCCGCCGGCTGAAGCGCGACATCCAGGAGCGTCAGCGCAGCTTGGAATCGGTCATCGGTCAATACTTGGGAACGGTGCGGCCCATGCACATCGCCTTCGTCGAACCGAGCCGCAAGTACGCCGACATCATCATTCCCGAGGGCCACAACCCGGTTTCCACGGCCCTGGTCGTCACCATGATCCGCCAGCGCCTGCGCAAAGGAAATCCTGACGAACCCTAATCCCGGGCCGGAGAACACCCATGGCTGAAAAACAGTACATCAATGCGCAGAGCCTGTTGGATGATTCCTTCCGGCTCGGCCTCAAGGTCCTGGACAGCGGTTTCAGGCCCGATTTCATCGTCGGCATCTGGCGGGGGGGCACGCCGGTGGGTATCGCCGTGCAGGAGCTGTTCGAACACTACGGAATCGCCAGCGATCACATCGCCATCCGCACGTCATCCTATGAGGGCATCGAGCAGCGGGGCAAGAGCATCCGGGTCCACGGCCTGAACTACATCGTCGAAAAAGCCGACGCCTCGCACAGCCTGCTGATCGTGGATGACGTCTACGACACCGGCTTGAGCATCAAGGCCGTCATCGACTCCCTGAACCTTCTCTCGCGGCGCAACACGCCCCACGATATCCGTATAGCCACGGTCTTTTTCAAACCCGGCAACAACCGCACCGAGCGCGCGCCCGATTACTATATCCAGGCGACCGACCGCTGGCTCGTCTTTCCCCATGAATTGAAGGGCCTCAGCTCCGAGGAGATCGCCCGCCACAAGCCCGAGATCGCGCGGGTCATTCAAGAAAGCCACCCCGAATGATCATCAGCCAAGAATTCATCGAAAAAATCCCCAAGACCGATCTGCACTTGCACCTGGACGGTTCGCTGCGGCTGTCGACCTTGATCGAGCTGGCCCAAGAGAACGGGATCAAGCTGCCGGCTTATGACGAGAAGGGATTGCGCCGTTTGGTTTTTAAAAACAAATATTCCAGTCTGACCGAATATTTGAAAGGATTCGCAGTCGCCACGGCGGTGCTGCAGACCGGATCGGCCCTGGAGCGCGTGGGCTATGAGCTGGCCCAGGACAACCAGGCCGAAGGGGTGCGCTACATCGAGGTGCGCTTTGCGCCGCAGCTGCATCAGAACGCCAGCCTGACCTGCCTCGACGCCATGGCCGCGCTCGATCGGGGCCTGGCCCGGGCCAAGAAGGATTTCAACGCCCGCACCGAAGTGAAAAGCGGCTCCGAGCCGCCCTTCGAATACGGCATCATCGCCTGCGCCATGCGCATGTTCGACTACGGGTATTCCCACTATTTTGACACCCTGCTCCATGTGCATGCCCATTCCGAGCGCAAAGGGGTCTTTTCCCTGGCCTCGCAGGAGTTGGTCCGGGCGGCCGTGGACGCCAAAACAAGGCTCAATCTGCCTATCGTCGGTTTCGACCTGGCCGGAGCCGAAGCCGGTTTTCCAGCCGAAGACCACGCCCCGGCCTACGCCCTGGCCCACAAGAATTTCTTAAAAAAAACCGTGCATGCCGGCGAGGCCTACGGGCCGGAGAGCATCTTCCAGGCCATCACCGACCTGCACGCCGACCGCCTCGGCCATGCCGTGTATCTCTTCGACGACGGCATGATCAAGAGCCCGGAGATCAAGGATAAAAAGGCCTATGTCGCCAACCTGGTGCAGTTCATCGCCGACCGGCGCATCACCATCGAAGTCTGCCTGACGTCGAACCTTCAGACTAATCCCGCCATCCGCGACCTGGCCCATCATTCTTTCAGGCACATGCGCAAGGCCAAACTATCGGCCACGTTTTGCACCGACAACCGCACCGTATCGCATACCACTGTCAGCGCCGAGATCCTGAAGGCGGTTCGAGCCTTCCGCCTCACCCCGTCCGAGCTGAAGAATTTCATCATTTACGGCTTCAAGCGCAGCTTTTTCCCCGGAACCTATATTAAGAAAAGGGAATATACGCACCAGATCATCGACTACTACGAGAAGATCGAAAAGCGGTTCGCCAGAGCTCGCCACAGGTAACCCATGAACATCTCGTCGCTGCTGCGGGGCCTTTTAGGCCTTTCCCTGATCCTGGGGATCGCCATTCTCTTTTCCAACAACCGCCGGAGGATCAGCTGGCGGCTGGTCGGAAGCGGCGTCCTGCTCCAGGTGGTTTTCGCCGTCTTCATCCTTTACAGTGATACGCTGAAATCCTGGTTCGCCCCCCTGGGTTGGCCAAAAGTGCTGATCTCCTGGCTGGGCGGCGCCATCATCAGCCTGCTGAACTTCACCGCCGAGGGCTCCAAGTTCGTCTTCGGCCGGCTGGCCGTCAACTCGGGCCCCGACAGCCTGGGCGTCTATTTCGCCTTCCAAGTCCTGCCGACGATCATCTTCGTCGCCACCCTGACCTCGGTGCTATACTACCTGGGCATCCTGCAGTCCGTGGTCAAGGGCATGGCCTGGCTCATGGCCAAGCTCTTGGGCACCAGCGGCGCCGAATCGCTGTCCAACACGGCCAACATCTTCGTCGGGCAGACCGAGGCTCCCCTGCTGATCAAGCCCTACATCGGCACCATGACCAAGTCCGAGATCCTGACCATCATGGTTGGAGGCATGGCCACCATCGCCGGCGGTGTCATGGCCGCCTACATCCAGATGCTCGGCCAGGCCCTGGCCGAAGTACAGAAGATCCCCCTGGCCGAGGCGCAGATGCGCTTCGCCGTCCAATTACTGGCCGCCAGCGTCATGGCCGCCCCGGCCTCCCTGGTCGTGGCCAAGATCCTCTACCCGGAGACCGGCACACCCGTGACCAAGGGCACCGTCAACCTCAAGGTGGAAAAGAACGCTTCCAACGTCATCGAGGCGGCGGCCACCGGCGCCGGCGACGGCTTGCACCTGGCCCTGAACGTGGGCGCCATGCTGCTGGCCTTCATCGCCGGCATCGCCATGATCAACTACCTGCTCACCGGATTGGGCGGCCTGCTGGGTGTCAACGCCTACCTCACGGCCCAATTCGGCCAGCCCCTCTCCCTCCAGCTCGTCCTGGGTGTGATCTTGCGCTACTTGGCCATCGGGATCGGCGTGCCGGTCGCCGACGCGTTCCACTTCGGGAGCCTCTTCGGAACCAAGATAGTCTTGAACGAATTCGTGGCCTATATCGACCTGGTCGGCCTGATCAAACAGGGCGTCCTGAGTCCCAAAGGCATCACCATGGCCACCTACGCCCTGTGCGGCTTCGCGAATTTTTCCTCGATCGCCATCCAGATCGGCGGCATCGCCCCCATGGCGCCCCACCGCAAGACGGACATCGCCAGCCTGGGCTTAAAGGCGGTCCTGGGCGGCGCGCTGGCCACGTTGATGACGGCCACCCTGGCCGGGATCCTGCTGGGTTAGAAGCCCGCCCTCGTTCGCTTGGCGAATGAGGACTGCAACCCCGTCGTCGAACCGCCGGGGCGGAAGCCGAGCCCGGGGCGGCCCGGGGGTTCACGGGCCGCGGCCGCCAAGCTCGCCGGCCAAGAGATCGACTTCCAATAATCAGGGAAAGCCGACGCCGAGCTTCGCGGCCGCCTTTTTAAGCGGAATGTCCTGGGTCCAAATAGGGATTCCGTCGAGACGGGCGGCGGTTAAAAGATGGACGTCGATGAAGCCGAGGCCGGTTCCCATGAGCCGATGGCCTTCGATCAGACTCATGACTTCGTCCTGGCCGGCGACACTTGTCCGGGGCAGCTCAAGCAGGCATCCCAGCGTATCCGTGCGCTCGGGAAGGCTCCCGCAGGCGAGCTCCCCGATGATAAAGGGATGAGAAACGACGTCCCCGTTTTCCAGAAGGCCCACCAGCCGCGGATTCCCGAAGCGGAAATGATCGACCCATACGGACGTGTCGACGAGGACCATCGGTCACCAGCTGCTTTTACGCCGGGGAATGGGCTCGAGGTCCTTAGCCGTCCCGCCGATCTTGGCCAGTCTCTTGGCGCTCTCCCGGGCGATGAGGTATTCCAGGCCTGTCCGGACCAGGGCCGTCTTCTCTTTAATGCCGGTCAATTCCGATGCCTTAGTGAGAATCGTATCGTCGATATTGATTGTCGTCCTCATATGTATAGATATGCCTTTTTTATGCATATCTGTCAAGCCCCTTCGCCATCGGTCATCATCATTATCAAGGACGTTCCAAAGAGAGAGAAATTCTCAGCCCGCTGCCATTTGTCCGAGCCGCTGGCTTAGGGGAGGCCAAGACAGGGGGGAAGCTCCCCGATCGCCTCAATGACAAAGGCCGGGGCAAATCCGTCCGGAACGGGCGCCCGGCCGGGATTGAGCCAGCAGAAATCCATGCCCGCATTTCGGGCGGCGGCCATGTCGGAGGTTACGCTGTCGCCGACATAGAGGACTTCGCCCGCGGCGAGGCCGGTCATCCTCAGGGCGGGCTCGAAGATCCGGGGGTCGGGCTTGGCAATGCCCACCTCCTCGGAGATGACCACGGACTTGAAATACCGGGTGATCGGTGAGGCCATGAAGCGCCGGCGCTGGACCGAGGCAATGCCGTTGGTGACCAAGGCCAGGGGGTACTTGAGGGCCAGCGACCGGACCGTGGCCAAGGCCCCGGGGAGGAGGGGCGGCTGGCCGGACAAGGCCTCGAGGTAAAAGGCGCTGATCCTGTCCAAGGGCAGGCCATCCAGGCCGAGCTCCGCGGCCACGCGGCGGAATCGCTCGACGCGAAGCCGGACCTGGCCGGTCTCGCCGCGCTCGAAAGCCCGCCAGACATCGCGGTTGTGGCGACGGTAGGACTCGAGAAAAACCCCCAGCTCGAGGCCGATGCGGAACTCGCGAAGGCAGGCCTTTAAAGCAGCCCGCTCGGCCCGGGGATAGTCGAACAGGGTATCGTCGGCGTCAAAAAAGATCGCCTTGTATCTCGCGCCCATCGTCTTCAGTGGGTCCAGGGATGGACGCCGTCCTTATCCACCAGGTGCAGAATCATCTTCGGATTGGACGCGGGCCCGGGCCCGATCCGAATCGCCTCGCCCAGCCGCTCCAGCACGACCGACGTCCGCTCGGGGCGGTCGCTGTGGACGTCCACGATGGGCTGGCCTTTCTCGACCCTGTCGCCGATCTTGGCCAGGAAGACGAATCCGCTGCCGTAGCCGATCGCATCCTCCTTCGTGCGGCGGCCGGCCCCCGCATCGATGGCGGCCAGGCCGACGCCAAACGGATGGATGGCCTCGATGACACCCGAAGCCGGAGCCCGAAATTCCACCCGACCGGGGGCGGCGGGCAGGAGCGCATAGTCATCACAGACCCTCGGATCGCCTCCCTGGGCGGCGATGAAGCGATGAAAGACGTCCCGGGCCCGGCCCGAGGCGATGGCCTCCTGGAACATGTCGACGGCCTGGGCGTAAGTCGTCTTCCGTCCCGCCGCCCTCAGCATGCCGAAGCCGAGGGCGAAGGACACCTCGAGGATATCCTCGGGACCCCGGCCCTTCAACGTCTCGATGGATTCGATGATCTCCAGGCCGTTGCCCACGGCCCGCCCGAGCGGCTGGTCCATGCTGGTAATGAGGCCAAGGGTGGGGCGGCCGGCCTTCTCGCCGATGGCGACCATGGTTTGGCACAGGAGCAGAGCATCGGCCTCTTCCGGCATGAAGGCGCCGCAGCCGGTCTTGACGTCCAGGACGATGCCGTCCGTCCCCAGGGCCAGCTTCTTGCTCATAATCGAGGAGGCGATGAGCGGGATGCAGCTGACGGTGGCCGTGGCGTCGCGCAGGGCGTAGAATTTCTTGTCGGCCGGCACGATGTTGTCGGTCTGACCGCAGATGACCATGCCGCACTCGGCCAGCACATTCCGTATCCGGTCGGCGGCGAGGAAGACGTCGAGGCCCGGGATGGCTTCCAGCTTGTCCAGGGTGCCGCCGGTGTGGCCCAGGCCGCGCCCGGACAGCATCGGCACCCGAACGCCGCAGGCGGCCAGCAGGGGGGCGACGATAAAGCTGATCTTGTCGCCGACGCCGCCGGTGCTGTGCTTGTCGATCTTGGGACCGGGGACGGCGTCCAGCGGGATGCGGTCGCCGGAGGCAAGCATTAACTCGGTCAGGTCGGCCGTCTCCCGCTTGCTCAAGCCGCGGATGGCGACGGCCATCAGCCAGGCCGCGAGCTGGTAGTCGGGGATCTCGCCCCGGACGCTGCCGGAGACGACGAAAGCGATCTCCTCCCGGTCCAGCTCCAAGCCTCCGCGTTTCTTGGACAGGATCTCATACATCCCGCTCGTGGCCATATCAGCCTCCGCCGGCGGGCGAGAAAAGATCGACCCGATCGCCGGTTGCAACCCGCGTTTCCAGGCCTGACTTGAAGCGGACATTCTCGCCGTTGATCAGGATGATGGTCCCCGTCAGCAGCCCACTGTCCGTGTCCAGCAGCTCGTCTAAAAAAGTCCCCCCGGCCGCCGTTTCCGCCGAGCGCATCAAAGCCAGAATCGTCTGGCCGTCGCCTTCGACCTCAACGGAGATTTGCCTCACGCGCCGGCGCAGGAGCCCGTAGAATTTGACCGAGATAGTTCCGGCCAAGCTACAACCCCAACTCGGCCAGGGTTTGCGGCAGCGGCACGCCGCTGCGGTCCCAGCCGCGCACGGCGTAATATTCGTCCAGCATCTCCTCGAGCCGCACCCGACGGTGACGCGACGACCCGGTCTGAAATTCCTCGTTTAAAAAGCGCGGCGGCAGAGTATCATCACTTCGGTCGAAGCCGGCCCGGTTATTGAATTGCCTTTCCAGGGTGTAGATGCGGCGGCCGATTTTCATCAGCTCTTCGTCGCCGAAATCCAGGCCGGTGACCGTGCGCAGCATCTCGGTAAAGGTGGAGATTCCCAGAGCGAACTGCAGGAAGCGGCAGAGGACGGCCGAATCCACCACGGCGGAAACATCCTGGAACAGGGCCACCAGCTCGGCCTTGCCGGCAGTGGAAAAACGATCCAGGAAGACGGGGTGGCCGAGGATTTCGGGGGCGATCATATAAGCCCGCATGTGGCAGCCGCCGCGGTTGGACGTGGCATAGGACAGGGCCATGCCCTGCGCGCCGCGCGGATCATAGGCCGGGATCTCAAGTCCCTTGACCTGCATGGCGAGTTCAGGGCGGCCGTGCCTGGCCGCCAGCCGCTTCGATCCCAGGGCCAGCTCAGCACCGATCCCCCGCCGGTAGGCCGTATCCGTCACCCAACCCAGCAGTTTGCCGGCCTCACCCCAGCGCAGATTCTCCTTCCAGGCGCCCGTTTCGCAGAGCTCCATGGCGCAGCCGAGCGTGCTGCCCATGGTGATGGTGTCGAGACCCAGCTCGTTGCAGGCGTAGTTGGCTTCGGTGATGGCGGCCAGGTCGCTGATGCCCAGGTGGGCGCCAAAAGCCCAGACCGTTTCATATTCAGGCCCTTCGCCGTTCTTGTCCCGGGTCCGGGTGGTGCGGCCGCAGCCGATCGGGCATTTGAAGCAGGCGCTCTGGCGCAGCAGCAGCGTTTCGGCGATCTTTTCGCCGCTGGTGCCTTCGGCGTCGTTGAACACGCCGCGGCGGAAATTTTCGGTTGGGAACATGCCGTGGGCGTTGATGATGTTGACCAGCACCGACGTGCCCAGGACCTGCAGCGATTTGCCGGTCACCGGGTTCTTGTCGACGGCCCGGTCGATGCGGGCCGCCAGGTCCTTGTAGCCGGAAGGGTCGGCGATCTCCACGGGCCGGCTGCCGCCGGCGGCGATGGCCTTCAAGTTCTTGCCGCCCATGATCGCGCCCATGCCGCCGCGGCCCGCGGCGCGGTCCTTATCGTTCATGATGGCGGCGAATAGAATCCGGTTTTCGCCGGCCGGACCGATGCAGGCCACCGACGTTTTGGATGGGAGTTCCGCTTGGATGCCCTTTTGCGTCTGCTGGGTATCCAGCCCCCAAACAGCCGAGGCGTCGCGGATTTCGACTTCGCCGTCATGGACCGACAGATAGACGGGTTTCGCGGCCCGGCCTTGGACGATCAGCCCGTCGATTCCGGCCCCTTTGAGCGCCGCTCCGAAATGGCCGCCGGAGCTGGAATCGCAGATGGTCCCGGTCAGGGGCGAGCGCGAGATGACCTGGTAACGGCCTGAGGTCATCACCGTTCCGGTCAACGGCCCGGTCATGAAGATCAGGGCGTTGTCGGCGGCCATGGGATCCGTTGTACTCGAGCACAGATCGCTGTACAGCTTGACGCCCAGCCCGCGGCCGCCGAGGTACCGGCGCCGCATCGTGTCGCTGACGGTGATCGTTTCCTGCTTCCCGCTGCCCAGATCGATCTTAACGATTTTTCCCATCCAGCCTGTCATCATGTCTTCTCTATTCGTAGAATTTATTATATTTTTCCAAATGCGGGCAGGTCATGCACTTCTTTTTGTAATACGCATAAACGGCTTTGGGCTGCTTGTCCAGGTTGGCGAAACGCGAAGGACAGATGTGGCAGGGAACTTCCTCCTCCAGCCAGGCGGTCGGAGCGAATTTGTAGAGCGACAGCCCTTCAACCACACCCACACTGGCGCTTAATCCCAGGCGCGAGGCGCCGGCTTGGATCAACCGCCAAACGTCCTTGAAGTTCCGGATCCCGCCCGCCGCCTTGACCCCGATCTCCGGGCCCACGGCCTGGCGCATGAGCCGCACATGCGCCGGAAAAGCTCCGAACGCTCCGAAGCCCGTCGATGTTTTCACGAATTTGGCTCCGGCTTCAACAGCCAAATGGCAGCCGCTGACGATCTCCTCGTCGGTCAGGTAGCACGTTTCCAGGATCACCTTGACCAGCGCCGGGCGGCTGGCTTCGACCACGGCTCGGATGTCGTGGCGGACAAAGTCGAGTTTTTTGTCCCGCAGGGCGCCGACGGCGATCACCATGTCGATCTCGGCGGCGCCGTTCCCCACGGCCTCCCCGGCTTCATACGATTTGGCGGAGCCGGTGCCGGCCCCGAGCGGAAAGCCGACCACGGTGCAAACCCGGACGCTGCTGCCCGCGAGCAGCTCCCCGGCGTAGCGGGTGAAAGCACCGTTGATGCAAACGGCGTAGAAACCGAAGCTCCGCGCCTCGCTGCAAAGGTTGGCGATCTTTTTTTCGCCGGAGTGGGCGCTGAGTTCGGTGTGGTCGATCATTTTGACCAGCGTTTCCCTGTCCAGGTCGATCATTGTGTTTCTTCCGGATATTCTATCTTTATTGACGCGGCTTGCCCAAGTTTTTTTTCAGGCGGAAGATAAACGGGATCAGCTCGGACACGGTGGCGTCGCGGCAGGCGCCTGTGTGGTTGCACATATGGACAACGGCCGACGGCGGAGCGAATTCGGCGATGACTTGCCGGCAAGCGCCGCAGGGGGGGAGAAACTCATCGCTCTCGCCGATGACCAGGATCTCCCTGATCTCCGTCCCGCCGGCGGCGACCATGGTGAAAATAGCACTGCGCTCGGCACAGCAGGTCAGTCCTAGAGACGCGTTTTCCACGTTGCAGCCGCTGAATATCCGACCGTCAGAGCCGAGAACGGCCGCGCCCACGCGGAAGTTGGAATAGGGAGCGTAGGCTTTTTCGCACGCCAGCCTGGCCGCGGACAGCAATTCTTCTTTTTTATCAGCCATGTTCCTCCGGCGCCTGTTAAAAGGGCTGCCATTGTGAATTGTAGATTCACGGCTCAAAGAAATCAAGGGAACGCCCTGCCGCTTGGATCCCCAGACCGGCCTTGGCATCATCCGGCCCGGAATTTATGCTTGTCCGCGGTAGCGAGTCGGTTCCCGGGAGGTAATCGCATAGTCCTTCGCGCCGGTATATCGATTTTCGAACGGATCCAGCTAATGTCAAATTTATCGATTAGCGACTCGCCCCTCTTATGTCGATCCGGGCGTAAGGTGAGAAAATTATCGGTGAATGCCTCCCTCGAAGTTTGTCCAATTCAGTAAACGCAAGGATTCGGTTAAAAGAGACCAAGGCTCAAATGGATCGACTTCCACTAAAGCTGTCGGAAGATCCGCCTGATCCATATCCGGTTCACGTCCTTGACTCCCGGGCAGGCCGGGAATAAGATAAGGAATGGAATCGAGAGAGGAACTATGCCGGTAAAAAAGCAAAAAAAGATCGGGGAGTACCTTCTCGCCTCAAAAATAGTCCAAGCGCCCCAACTCGAAGAGGCCCTGGCTCTCCAGGCCAAGACGAACGAGCTCCTGGGCAAGATCCTCCAGAAACTCGGCTTCGCCAGCGAAGAAGAGGTGGCCAAAGCCCTGTCCAAACAATTGTCCATTCCCTTCGTCACGGCCGCTGAAATGGAGTCGTCCTGGGACAGCATGAAGCTCGTGCCCTGGGCCATGGCTCAGAAACGCGTCATTTTCCCCATGAGCCAGACGAACGGAGTCCTCTGCCTGGCCATGGCCAACCCCTTCGATTGGCGGACGGTCGACGAGGTCGCCTTCATGACCAGCCTCAAGGTTTCACCCGTCCTGGCCACGGAAAGCTCCATCCTCAACGCTCTGGAAAAGAAGCCTGGAACGTCCGCCATCCTGGCCGATGTCATCAAGGACATCACCATCAACCCCGAAGCCCCGGACTTCCAGCTCAGGCTTAATGGCAGCAGGCCCGACCTTCTCCTGCTCAACATCGAGGCCGACCACAATTTGGAAAACACCCCGATCATCGTCAAGCTGGTGACTTCGATCATGGTCGACGCGGCCAAGTCCCGGGCCAGTGACATTCACATCGAGCCCTCGGAAACCGAGGTCTCCGTCCGCTACCGCATCGACGGCGTGCTGAAAACCATGCTCCGGTACCCCCTGAACATCCACGATTCCGTCGTGTCCCGGATCAAGATCGTGTCCGGGCTGGACATCACGAACAAGCGGCTGCCCCAGGACGGCCGGACCACGCTCCGCCTGGAGGACCGGGAGATCAACATCCGGCTGTCCACGCTGCCCTCGGTCAACGGGGAAAAGGTCGTTCTCCGGCTCCTCGACGACAGCGTGGCCCTGATGTCCCTGCCCAAGCTGGGTCTGCCCGACCTCATTTTCCGCACTTTATCCGGCATCCTGGCCCAGCCCCAAGGCATGGTCCTCGTAACCGGCCCGACCGGGAGCGGGAAAACGACGACGCTCTATGCCCTCCTCCAGCAGTTCCAGTCCGAGACGCAAAACATCATCACGGTCGAAGACCCGGTCGAATACCGGGTCCCCGGGACAACCCAGATCGGGATCAACGCCCTGGTCGGGTTAACGTTCCCGTCCGTCCTCCGTCATATCCTGCGACAAGACCCCGACACCATCCTGATCGGCGAGATCCGGGACACGGAAACGGCCGAGATCGCCGTCCAGGCGGCCATGACCGGGCATTTCGTGCTGAGTACGCTGCACACGAACAATACGGTCGCTTCGATCACGCGCCTGATAGACCTGGGGCTTTCGCCCAACCTGGTGGCGTCCTCGGTGACCGCCATCCTGGCCCAGAGGCTGGTTCGCCTCATCTGTCCCAAATGCAAAACCCCGGTCGACCCTCCCGACGCCGTCCGCGAGTGGACCGTGCCAGAGGTCAAAGCCTTCTACAAGGGGACGGGATGCCGCGAATGCAAATTCACCGGGTACCGGGGGCGCATCGGCGTCTACGAGTTACTCCACATCACCCGGAACTTCAAGCAGCTCATCTTCCAGAAGGCGTCCGAGGAGGACCTTTTGAAGGCGGCCCGCCAGAACGGAATGATTTGCCTTTTCGACGATGCCTGGGCTAAGGTCGAGCAGGGCTTGACCACGGTCGACGAAATAATCTCCAAAGTGCCCTTCCGCATCCCCGAGGGCTGACCGGAACCCGGCCCGTCCCGGACGGCCCCTTCTCCAGCGAAACGCCCGAACGGGTCGAGATTATCTCTATAATCCCTTCTTCCGGACGAGAAAATTCCCGAGTCAAGGAACGGCGGAAAAGGACCCCCGGCCGCCGTCGGAAATTACCTTCGATGTGCGGCGCGCTCGGACTCCGGCCCAACGGCATCATCTTCCCCGCGATTTACCAGGGCTTGCCGGCGATCCGGTACCGGGTCAAGGACTCGGCCGGGATCGTCTTTTAAAATCGCTGACTTTATGAACTATCCACCCGCTCCTCCGGCTGGGTCAGGACGGGGCAGGACTTACCTTTGACTCGCCGGCCACGGCTCGGTTATCATATAATCTTATTGAAACAGTCGATTATTTCGACGAAGGAGCCCCCGATGCGAACCCGTTTCGCCATTTTCATGCCTGTCGCCCTGGCGGGGGTATACCTCCTTTCGGCGGCGACTCCCCTCCTGGCCTCGAAAGCGCTGCTCTATTTCGAGGTCCAGGGCGTGGGAGGGTACTCGAGCGCGGCCAAGAAGGTCGTTTTCTATTCCACCTCGGCCATGGAGGCGATGCAGAAGCCGAGCCTGGGATTCGACTATGTCCAGCGTTTTTCGGGCCCCTCGGGCGACTTTGCCGTCCTCTCCCTGCAAGCCAGGTTGGCCTGGAATCCGGACGGCGACAAGGCTCTGGAGCCGCAGATCTACAACGCCTACATCAAGTTCAAGACCCGTATGGCCGACATCTGGATCGGCCACAATACACCGCGGTTCGGGCTGTCGGCCGCACTTGACAGCCACAGCCTGCTCATCCAGCCCCTGGCCATGTCCGGATTCGGGTTCGACCGCGATTGGGGCGTGGGTTTCGAGAGAGACACGGTGAACGGGAATTGGGGCATCTCCCTGACCACCGGCTCAGGCATGACTACCAAGTTCAACGGCGGGTACTTCCTGGCCGGCCGCCTCGGCACCGGCGTGCTCAACGAGGACAACGCCACGGGCGGCTTTTCCATCGGGTACGGCCGGATCGTCGACGCCGCAGGGACGAACGTCTTCAGTGACCGGCTGATCGACTTCGCCATGGCCGTCATCGACCTGACTTGGCTGCGCAACAACGTCGAGCACCGGGTCGAGGTGGCGGGCGGGCAGAAAGACTACCGGGGCGCCTTCGCCGCTCTCTACCGGATAGGATTCGGACTGCTGCCGGAGAACCGGCTCAAGATCGAGGTCCAGCCGGCGGCCATCCTGGGCGGCGGCGTCACCCGGCTGGAGTTCTCGGCCGGGGCGACCTACCTTATTCACCCGGACTGGACGCTGAGGACGGCAGCCGTCTACGACACCGAGGCCAAAGATGCCCGAATCGTCTTCCAGGTCTATTTCTACAAGGGGCTGAACCTGTAAGGACGCCCCGCCGTCTTACAAGTGGTCAGTTTTTCGCTGATTTCGGCAGAGTCCTGGCGGTGGAAGAAAGCGCCAGGAGGACGATGCCGATGACCATGACGATCGCCGCCACGCTGATGACCGGTGAGAATAGACCGTCGATGATGCGGGACGGGATCCAGCCGAGCTTGTCCAGGATCAATTCCCCAAAGTCGTTGGACCAGGGCGCACGCCAGGAGAAAAAACCGCCGTTGAGCGCCCACAGAGAGTATTTCTTGATCACCAAGGCCATGAGAAGGACGGGAATCCCGCCCGCCATGACCGAAATCCCCGACCAACGGAGACGGGAGGCCGGTGACGGGGCGGCGATGAACACCCCCAAGAGGATGATCAAGGCCGGGATGATAAAGAGAAGATAAGACGCCATCGTGACGGCCCGGGTGATGCCGAAGCGGTGGAAGGGAAAAGGACGGACATCCTCGAAGACCTCGACTTTGTCATCCATGTCGCGCACGGCCCGGACCCGTTCGCGAAACAGCACTTCCTTAGCCACGGCCGGATCGGGACGGCAGGCGGGAAGCTCGTGACGTCCGCCCCGGTCGACAGCCAGGTCCTGCCAGGCCTGCAGTCCCTTCTCGTCGCAGGGGGGAAGATTCGCCATCGTCCCCTCGAGAAAGCGGTCCACATCCGGATGGAGGAGCGCTTCTTTGAGCGGCTTGAGGTTGATCGAAATCGAACGGAGGGGTTTCTCCCCCCGCAACACTTCACCGACCTGCCCCAGCGAGGCGGACAGTTCGCCCTCCATCCAAGCCTGAAGCCCCGTGGTCTTCATCAGGTCCCGGGGCGAGATGCCGGTCTTGGCGGCGGCTTGAAACCAGGCCCGCGTGCCGGGATCGGAGACGATGTTCTCATTCTGGGCGGCCAGGAAGATTTCATCCGCCCGATTGGGAATCTCGGCGATGATCTCTCGGGGCAGTTCGGTCAGGAATTCCGATGAAACCGTGGCTCGGACAAGGCCGACCGCCCAGGTCACGCCGAAAAGAATCGGGACGCCGATCAAGATGATCAGCAGCGCTCCAAGGATTTTTCGGACGGTCATGATTCTTCCTCCTCGGCGAAATTAAACCCATTCGACTCTTTCTAGATACGATCCGGCCGGACAAAAAGTTCCCTTCCGGTCCGGGACATGTCGGGGATGTGTCGGAGACATGAAGCTTCTATTTTTTTTTGGTCAGCCCGTTGGCGATTTGCTCGAGGAGCCAGAAGGTGAACCCGATCGGCTCTCCTTCGATCCGGGTTTTGGCCCCCGCGCCCCAGTCATTGATCGTCATCCGAACGTCGTCGGTTTCGGCGGCAAAGACGGCGATCGGCGGAATCTGAAGACTGATGGTGGCCGCCGTCTTGCGCCCCTCTTTGTCCTGGGCTTCGACGATAAGCGTGTCAATCGTCCGGCCGTTGTGGACGATCTTCTTCTGTTCCAGGCGTTTGACGATTTGAGCGGTTTCGAAGCTCCCGACCTGCCGGTCCTCGCCCTCGAGGTATTTTTGGGGGACGGTGAACGGCGACATGCCTTTGACCTGGATCACGGCCTTGAAAATTTTGCCCGGACCGTCCTTGGTTTCTTCGGCGAAAATATCGGTCACGATGAGCGGCGAATCTTTCATTTCCGCCTCGATTTCCAGCCAGATGCCGGATTTTCCGCCGACCGTCTCTCTTTTAAGGGCGGCGATGTACATCCGATAAGACTCGTTTTTCTCTTTGTCGAAAATCGTGTATTCGGCCCAGGTGCCGGGAACGAACGAAAACGTGTCCTTGATGACCAGCATGGAAGCCTGGCGCGGGATGGCGTCCTGGGCCGGGAGAGGCAATCCGAGGGCCAACGCCGCCAGCAAAACGACCGGGATGAAAAGGCGATGATTCATGATTTTTCTCCTAGTTGGTTTATCTTATCATCAATCCTATATTATTTATAAATAGCAGCGTTTCGGTCAAGATCCTCTTGCGCATCCCCATGGAATTCACTAAGATGACATCAATGAGAGTTGTCTTGCGGGAGCGTTCATGAAATCCCTCCGTATCGCCCTCATTTACAACGCCTACGAAGATTCCCCGCCCGATTCCCCGACCGATCACGGCAGCGTCTGGCATTTGCGCCAGATGATCCGGCGGATGGCCCGGGCCCTGCGCCGCATCGGCCATTCCGTGGACATCGTTCCTCTGTCCGATGACCTCACCTTGCTTCAACGCAAGCTCCGCCGCATCCGGCCCGATGTCGTGTTCAACCAATACGACGACGTCGTTCACGGCGCTCTCTATGAAATGCGGGTGGCCGCATTTATCCGAATGCTCGGTTTCCCCATGACCGGTTCGCCCGCCCTGAGCCTGGGATTGAGCCGCGACAAATCGATGGCCCTCAGCCTGCTCAAGGGAGCCGAGATTCCCATCCCTCCCGATACGATCCTCATCGATCGCATCACCGAAGTGGACCGCCGGAAATGGCAGTTCCCGCTCATCATCCATCCCGGCCAGGAGCACGCCGGCATCGGCCTCGACCGGCGGTCGGTCGTTGATACCAAGAAAGCCCTGCGCGAGAAAGTGCGCAGCGTCATCAAGGAGTACCGCCAACCCGTCCTCATCCAGCGGTTTCTCCCCGGACGGGAATTCAATGTCGGAATGATCGGCGGTCCCAAATTCCGCGTCATGCCCCTGGCCGAAGTCGATTATTCGGGGCTTCCCGCGGACATCCCCCCAATCATGTCCTACGCCGCCAAATGGATCTCCACCTCGGTCGAATACAAGCGCACACGCGTGATTTGCCCGGCCAAGGTCAAACCCGAGCTGGCCGCCGCCATCAACGAGACGGCGGTGCGGGCTTTTCGCATTATCGGCGGTTGGGGCTATGGGCGCGTCGATATCAGGCTCGACGAGGAAGGCCGGCCGCGGGTCCTGGAAGTCAACTGCAATCCCTGCCTGGACAACGGCGTGGGGTTGGCGCGTTCGGCCAAACGAGCCGGAATCCCCTACCCCCAGCTCCTCCAGCTCATCATCAAGGCCGCTTTCGAAGGACCGCCCTTTGATTTGAGCCTGCCGATTTTCAACCTGAAACCGGTCGCCTCGCGAACCGGCAAGTAATCCTTATCCCGTCAGTCGTCCGGTATAGGCGTAGTCCATGGCCATGGCGACGGCCAGGGAAATGATGTCAAACATCTTTTCCTCGGTCTGCCGTTTCCGGTATTCGAGCCGCAAGGCGTCCGCTCTTACTTCCAGCTTCCGCAAAATGGACTCCCCTTCGGGCGCGGATAGATTCGACCATCGGATGACCCGGCCGATGAACCGGTCATGCGACTTGCGGAAAAGCCCCGAAGCGGGCAGAAGCTTGTCTCCCCGGAGAGGCGGAAAGACCTCGCGAAGCTTGTCGTCGACATAACCCCGGGCGACGCGCCGGAGCTTCTCCCCTTTTTTCCCGTAATGATCGGCCAAGCTGAGGGTCATCCGTTCGACGGGTTTGAGAAAGCGGCCGGTGGGAGATTGCGGCTTGCTTCCCCGGATCTCCTTCATCAGAGCATCAATATACTGAAGCTTTCGCAAAGCCGGCCAATACCGGTATCGGCGCCTCCAATCGGCGCGGGGGGTCAGCCAGACGGCGAACGTCTCGGCGAAATCCTCATCCGGATGTTTTTGGGCGTAAGTTCGTCCATAGGGATAGGCATTGATATGCCGAACGAAATGCCGGCTTTGGCGGTCCGGCCGGAAGACATCCCGGTAGGGGCGCGTGAAGGGACCGAAGGTTTCCGCCCAATCCGGCCGTTTCCACAATCGGTAGGCGTAATTGACGGCGTGGCCCGCCTCATGGCGGAGAAACATCATGATGCCGCGGCCGTCTTCGATCTCGCCGGTCTGCTCTTCTTCCAGCCGGGCCAGCCGGGGGTCGGTCAGATAAAATGGAATTCCGATGACGGGTGATCGGTCCGGACAGCCCCAGCCGTCCGTCAGATAAACGTCGGGCTTGAACCGCAGGCTTTTCGCCTCAATTTCGCGATGCAATCGTTTGATATATCTCTCGACGGGTGATCCATCGATTTGGAGATGCAAATCGGCAATTTTGGTATTGAGGAGCTCGAATCGGACAGTCTCCCAGCTTTGGACCAGGGACTGGATCGTCTTGTCGGTCATGCGCTTTCAGATTTCCCGTGATATTCGATCCCAAATCCGCCCATTAGAGAGAGGTGTCCTCCAGAGAGGACGCATTTTCCAATGAAAGGCGTGGTCAAAAACCGGCCTTTCGAGGGTAGAAAGGCAAAATAGGCCAAGGGACGGGAATTGTCAAGATAAAATAAGAACCCCGATCCCGCCTTGCCTTCGGTCGGACCCTGTGATATTTTGGCCAACAAATGGAGGTTTTCATGTCCAGCCTCAACCGCCGCGATTTCCTGACCCATATGGCCGCCGGTACGGCCGCCATGGCTTTCCCCGCGCTGCCGAAAATCAACACCCATCCCGCCCCGGTTTCAGGCGGAAGTGCGGTCTCTCCGGTCTCCAGCCCGGGATTGGCCGAACCCAAATTCCGACCGCTCCCTTTGGGCTTAATCAGGCCCGCGGGCTGGCTCCGACGCCAGCTCCGCATCCAGGCCGACGGCTTGAGCGGCCATCTCGACGAGTTCTGGCCCGATGTCGGTCGGAGCAAATGGTTCGGCGGCGAAGCCGAAGGCTGGGAGCGGGCGCCCTATTGGCTCGATGGTTTCATTCCCCTGGCCTGGTCGCTCGACGACGCCAAGCTCAAGGACAAAGCCTCCCGATATGTCGATCATATCGTCACCCATCAACGCTCCGACGGCTGGTTTGAACCATACCCCGAAGATGCGGTTTCCAAGCGCTATGATTTGTGGGCCATCCTGCTGGCCGATAAAATGCTGGCCCAATACCACGATGCGACAGGCGACGAGCGCGTCCTTCGGGCCGTCGAGCGGAGCCTGCGGGCGATGCATGCCGGGCTGGACCGCACCCCTCTCTACGACTGGGGACGATACCGCTGGTTCGAGGGTTTGATCCCGATTTTCCATGTCTTTGAAAAGACGGGCGAACCCTGGCTGCTCGACCTGGGCCGCAAGCTTTATGCCCAGGGCTTCGATTACCAGGCCTTCTACAAAGACGAGGATGTGACCGTTCCGACGCCGAGGAGGGGGTTGTGGAAATGGGCCAAACATGTCGTCAATACGGGTATGGCTCCCAAGGCAGGAGCCTTGGCCTGGCGGCTCGATGTCCGCGAAAGCGAAGCGGCCTTCCCCGCCCGCATGATCGAAATGCTCGACCAGTATCACGGGCAAGTCACGGGGATGTTCACGGGTGACGAATGCCTATCGGGAAAGAACCCCATCCAGGGCACCGAGCTCTGCGCGGTGGTGGAGTTCATGTATTCGCTCGAAATTCTCCTGTCCGTCCTGGGCGATCCGCGTTTCGGCGATCGGCTCGAGCGGGTCGCTTTCAACGCCCTCCCGGCCACCTTCAGCCCCGACATGTGGGCTCACCAGTATGACCAGCAGGTCAACCAGATCCAGTGCACCATTAATCCCGACCATCTGTGGACGACCAACGGGCCGGAGTCCAATCTTTACGGCCTGGAGCCTAATTTCGGCTGCTGCACCGCCAATATGCACCAGGGCTGGCCCAAATTCACCGCCCACTTGTGGATGAAAACTCCCGACGAGGGGCTGGCCGCCGTCGCTTACGCCCCCAGCGAAGTGCGTTTCCAATCCGGGAAAACTCCCGTCCTGGTCTCGCTGGAAACCGATTATCCGTTTCGGGAAACGCTGAAGCTTACGGTCAAGCCCGAGGGGACCGCCCGCTTCCCAATCCTTCTTCGGGTCCCGGCCTGGGCCGAGGGCGCGACGGTCCGCGTCGGCGGCGGGACGGAGGAGCGGATGAAACCGGGGACCTTCCACCGGATCGAACGCGAATGGACGGGAACGGTCGAAGCGGCGGTCCGCTTCCCGATGAGAGCCAAGGCCTCGATCCGCTATAACGAGGCGGTCGCCGTCGAACGAGGGCCTCTGGTCTATGCGCTCAAGATCGGCGAGGCCTGGACGCAGGTCAATGCCGACAAACCCCACCGGGAGCCGCCCCACGGCGACCTCGAAGTCCGGCCGACGACACCCTGGAACTACGGCCTTCCGGTGGACGAAAAAAACGTTGAAGCGGACGTGGTGTTTGAAGACAAGCCGGTCGGCGAAAGGCCGTTCTCTCCGGAGGGCGCGGGCGTCGAGGCCAAGGTCAAAGGCCGCAAGCTGAGCACTTGGAGGGCGGCCCATGGTTGGGCGGCGGAGTTCCCCCCCGGATTGCACGAGTCGGCGGAACCTCTCGAGGAATTGACGCTCCTCCCCTATGGCTGTACGAACATCCGCATCACGGAATTTCCGCGACTCAGGAAATGACGCCCTCCGGAGGGCCAAGGGCGGCCGCTTTTTACAGGTGGACGGAAAATCCGGCTTTGAGTTGAAAGCCGGAAAGGTCAAGGATAAATTTGGATGTATTGCTGTAAAAACCGGTATTGGTTTCCGTGGTCAGAGTGAGCAGATAGATATTGCCCCAGGATGTGTTTAAATTATTCCTCATAATACCCCACGTCCCATCCTGGGAATCAAAGTACGCTTCCGCTGTGGCATTACTGTTTGCGGAGATTAAGCGATAGGTCTCGGTTCCTCTCACGTCGCTGATCTGGCGAAAGATATAGCTTCCCTCGCAGAAGAGATCGACCCGGCTGTTCAGCTTCATCCTGATCTGCCCGCCAAGCTCCCCCGATAAACCGTTGGCCCGGCCCGAGATTTCCGTCCGGGTTCGGGAGTTATTGACATAACCCGTCGGTTCCGCGGTGTCGGAATAGCGTTCACTCACGGCGCGGCACCGGGCCAACAGCGGACCAAACAGGATGAATATTTCCCCGCGGAGAAAAGACCCGCTGTCCCAGCCGAAATGGGCCCCGAACTGGGGATTCCAGGCAGTGGCCGACAATAGAAATCCGGTATTTCGGTAATGAGCGGACATCGATAAAGGATATTCGAGGGTGTCCCGTCGATTATCCACAATATCCACATTGATCCCGACATTCGAAGGCCGGGTTGCATCCAGATATTGAAGGCCGGCCGAAAAAGCGAAAGTCGGACTGGCTTGATACCGGACCCGGACGCCGAGGGGAAGTCCGGATTCGATGGGACGGAAGACCTTATCACCGGTCCGTTCGACCGAGGGCTTGTAATCGGGACCGTAAGAGGAAGCCAGGAACTCGTAACGTTTCTGATAGTAATGCGCCATGTAAGCTTCTTCATATGAGGCGAAAAAATTGAGGTCGGACGGAGAAAGCCGCGCCCACCCGCCGTAAACTTCGATTTTGAAATTGGACCATTGGAGGGGATAACTGTCCTCCTGGGCGGGCAACGACAAAGGAAGCAGAACGGCCGCGGCCGCCAGCACGACAACCGGACGAAAGCGTGATTTTTTCATGATCCTCTCCGGGACAACGTACCGGCCGATGGATCCGGTATTCCGTATTTGCGCCTGAGGTTTTCGGGCGGCGTCCAGTCGATCTCCTTGGCTGCACCCGCCGCATCGGCCTCCTCGGCCGCCAGGGCCGGAATGGGAGTTTGGCCGCTGTAGACCCAGTTGAGGAAATCGGGCCTCATGTCGAAACCCGAGAATTCGCCGAAGAAATCGACGAATTGCAGGGTGTTGAACGGGGTAAAGGACCGGCGCCGGTAGAGGTCGGCCAGGAATCCCGTCATGGCCGAGCGCCCGCCGATGAGGCGGGCCAGGGTTTCTATTATTTTCGCTCCATCGGAATAGGCGCGGGTGTCGAAGCCGACGGCATAGGGGGAACGCCCGGAGACCATGTTGGAGCGATACTCATCGGAAATGGGCAGAATCCCCGCCGCATTATCGACGGCCCAGGACGTGACGGCCTCATCCCACCAGGAATCCCGGTAGGTCTTAGCGATGACCTGACAGCCGAAATACATATGGTGGATTTCATGGCGCAAGGCCGAGACGGTCGAAATCGTGGCCCCGTAATACTCCATCCCGCCGCCGATCGAGACCAGGAAGATGCTGAGCCCGCGCGGCATCGGAAAGGGACCATAGCGGGCGGCCAGAGCGGGCAGCCAGGGCGTTATCTGGATCCAGGCTTGGGCCAGGGAGGGGCCATCGGCGTAAGCCATGATCCGAACCGGGACCCCACCGATCGTCCGCTCTTCGTAAACCGTATCGGCGGCCGGGAGCAGGGCGAACATCACGGTGTAGGAGGCGACTTCCCGTTCGGTGTCGAGAGTCCACTCCTGGATATCGCTCCGGGCGGAACGCCGGACTAATCCCGATCCCAGAAAACGGAAAGGAGTGGTCCCCGCGACACGGAACGTCAGCCGGTGGAGAGCCAGCTCACCGGGCGAGTTCAAGGTCGGAAAAACCTCCTCGTTCCCCCGTCCGTAAATGTCGTTGACGTTGGAGGAGAAGCGCGGATTCGCCGCCGGCACGTTCAAGCGGTAATCGACGGTCAGAAGATGGGTCCCGCCGTCGGTGATATCCCGGGCGATCTCGATCGAAGGCTGGGTCGTTCCCGGAAACCGGAGGATTTTTAAGCCGGACGGCAAGGAGGCCGGAATCGGCTCGCCGTCCAGCCAAACAGAAACATCGGCGGCCCCGTCCCGGGTGTAAGGATCGAAATGAAAAAGAGGCCGCGTCTGTCCGGGTCTCATTTTAAAGATGAGCTCGGCATGGCCGGTGACCGAGGAGGCGGCAGGATCATAGGTCAGTGTGGCCTGGATTTCCAGGATATCGATACGCAGGATCGCGTCCAGGACCTGATCCTCTCCGGCCGCATGAAAGGTACGACCGGAAGCGGCCGGCGTGAGAAAAACAGCCGCTGCGGCCAGACCGGCGAAAATGAACCTCAGGGAAAGCCGTTGCTTGCGTTTCATTGTGATCCCTCGGAACGAAATCTCCGTTTGTCTATCCTTTGATCCGGGACTCGAAAATCCGCGGATCAATAGCTAAGCCACTCCCGTCCGACGACATCGAAAAAACTCAGGCCGACGGCCAAGCACTAAAGGCTATTCTACAAAAGAAAGTGAAAGGAAAGAAAGCCCTTCCAAAATATTGGATTTCCGGCCGCCGGCGACGAAGAGGAACTCTCTTCTTCCGCGGGCGGCCGCCGTCACTTGAGACGGACGTTATCGATGTACAGCGTAAATTTTCCCAAGTCCTGCGCGGCCCCGATGAAGATGCCCATAACTCCCGATCCGTCGATTTTGAGGTCGGAAAAAGAAAAGACGAATTCCTTCCATTCCGGACCGACGATGAAGGTCGCGATGACCGGCCGAAAGCCGAGACTTTGAACAAAGATATCGACGGCGCAGGTTCCGGCTTCGCCCTTGGCCCAAAAACTCAAGGCTTTCCGAGACGACAGATTGACCGGTTGGAAGACCGCCGTGCCGGGCGAGAAAAGCGCCCCGGCGTATCGGCTGGCCGCCCCTTCGAGAAGCTCTCCGGTCAGCTTCATGGCCCCCCGGCTGCCCTCGGCGCCGCCCTCGGCCCAATCCATTTTTCCTTGCGATTTTCCGCCGGCGAAGACATCCGTCGAGACCATCCAACCCGCTCCGAACAAGACGTCGATTTTCCCTTTTTCAAAATCGCTGACCAATCCGGCCGGGCCGTATTCTGGCGCCGGGGCGTTTTTCATCGCCTCGGCCCTGTCCCGGGCCGTCTTGGCTTCGGCGCCATAGGCATCCCTATTCACCCGGACACCGTCCCGCCAGACGGCGACGATTCGCCGCGTTGCCCGTATGTCGGCCGTCGGATCGCCGTCGACAAGGACAAGGTCGGCGGCTTGCCCGCTGCGGATCCATCCCCGGTCGGAGACTCCGAACCGGCCGGCCGGGACCGCCGTCGCGGCTCGGAGAGCTTCGATCGGCGGCAGGCCCGCCTTGACCAGAAGCTCGAGCTCGCCGTGAAGACTGGCCCCGAAAGTCGTGCCCGGATTGGGCGCGTCGGTGCCGGCGAGAATCGGGACGCCCGCGTCCCGAAGCTGACGAAGAGCTTTCTCGGCCGCGGCGTAAGCGGCCTCCCCGGACTTGAACCCCATCACGGCGTTGAGCCCGGCGACGTCCTCTGTTTTCAAATACGGGGCCAGGGCCGCATCGCCGGCCAGTTTCCCGTTATCGCCGATCCCGGACATGCCCCGAAGCACGCTGAGGGTGGGAATGACGAACGCTTTCTTCCGCGCGGCCAGGGCGCCGAAGTCAGGATCGACGGCATCCTCGAAATAGAGATGGGCCAGGCCGTCCACCCCCGCGTTCAGCGCGTTGAGACAGTTTTTCAGCAAGGCGGCATGGATGACGGCTTGCCGGCCGCGTTCGTGGGCGGCCCTGATGAGGGCCGCGACCTGGGCATCCGACAGGGTCGGCCGGGGGAAACGATAGGCCGAACCGTCGTCCTGAATGATCTTGATGAAGTCCGAGCCTTCGGCGATTCGGGCATCGACAAAAGCCGGGATGTCGGTCGACGGTTCGATCGTCGGGATGGGAACTCCGAATTGCGTTCCGTGGCCGCCGGGGACGGTCGAAAGAACACCCGGAGAAATGAAGAAAGCCCGATCCGGAGCGCCGCCGCCGGCTTGGTCTCGTTTGAAACCTTTCATCAAATCCGGGCTGGTGAACATATCAACGACCGTGGTCACGCCGAAAATGGCCGCCTGACGGAGTTGATCGGCGCTCCAGGTGTGGACGTGGGCGTCCCATAGTCCGGGTAAGAGCGTTTTCCCCCGGCCGTCCACGACCACCAAACTGGCCATGTCATTGGGTATTTCGCCGACCGATTGGATCCGGCCGTTCCGAACGACCACACAGGTTGGGGCCAGGACATCCCTGCCGTCGAAGACGCGAACATCCATGACGACGAAATTTCCGACCGCTTGCGGGGGAGGAATTGAGCGTCCGGCGGCTGCGGCGAAAAGCGCCAAAGCGGCCAGAAACAGCACGACCGGTCGGGTTCGAAACATGGAATTCATCTGTTCTCCTCCGCTTGAGCGGTTGTCGGGCATGAGACTCCTCCGGAAAGCGGTCACGCGAATGGACGTCTAACCCGTTTTATCCCAAGAAAAGATAGAATTCAATATATCTTGTTTGGACCGGAAAATGGAATGCCCGTACCTCTTATGCTAGGATAAACCCCCGGCGGCCAAGGGACGAGCCTTCGCGGCAAAAATGAACCCCCGGGCCGCCGTCGGGAGGAGGATTCATGAAGGTCAAAGACAGGGTCGTCGTCATCACCGGCGCCGCGGGCGGTATAGGATCGGCCACGGCCGAGCTGTTGGGGCGGCAAGGCGCCATCCTCGTTCTGACCGACATCAAAGAAAGCGCCTTGGGCGTCTTGAAGACGAACCTGGAAAAGTCCGGGGCGAAAGTCTCGATCCGCATCCACGATGTCACCGCTCCCGAATCCTGGAAAGGGCTTACCGCGGCCGTCCTGGAAGAATTCGGCCGAATAGACATTCTGATCAACAATGCCGGGGTCGTCCATCCCGGTGCGGCCGAAGTATTACCCTTGGAAAAGCTCCACCAACAGGTGTCCGTCAATTTTCTGGGGATGATGCACGGCTGCCGGGCGGCGCTGCCGTTTATGAAAAAGCGGGGCCAGGGCAAAATCATTAATGTCGCTTCCCTGGGGGGAATCGTCCCGATGTCCGGCGAGGCGGTCTACAGCGCGACCAAAGCGGCCATCCGCGCCTATACCCTGTCGCTCGCCGCCGAGCTTCACGGCACGCCCGTCAAGATCGCCGTCGTTTGCCCGGACTCCGTGGACACGCCCCAGCTCGCTTACGAACTCGAACACGACGAAGCCGTTCTGTCGTTCGTCGGGACGGCTATGAAGCCGGAGAAGGTGGCCCGGGGAATCCTCAAAGCCATCCGCGGAAAAAAACCGGAAATCCTCGTCCCCGCCGGGATGGGAGTCGTAGCCCGGACGGCCATGGCCTTCCCCCGCCTGTACCTGCGGTTTTATCCCTTGCTCAAAAAGACCGGCAGCAAGAACATCCAAAAACGCCGCCGGGAGAAAAAGAGCGCCTCTTGACCGTCCGTCTCGTCCCGCGCTTCCTGGACCGGGGAGCGGTTCTGATCATCGACCGGCTGACCGGACTTTTCATCAAGCTCGGATTCACGCCGAACGCCATCACGATGCTGGGTTTGGCCGTTTCCCTGGCCGCCGCCTATTGTCTCTGGACAGAGCGTCCGTTTTGGACCATGGTCCTGGGGGCCATGAGCGGCGGGCTGGATATGCTTGACGGAAAAGTCGCGGCGCGGACCGGCCGCCGGACGCGCTTCGGAGCGATGCTCGATTCGACCCTCGACCGCTACGCGGAGTTCGGCTTCTATCTGGCTCTGGCCCTGCATTTCCAGGGCCGCTGGCCGCAATGGGCGGCCATGGCCGCGTTTCTCGGCTCGACCATGGTCAGCTATACACGGGCCCGGGCCGAAGGGTTGGGTTTCGAGTGCCGCACCGGGATCATGCAGAGGGCGGATCGTTTCCTGGTCCTCGGAATGGCCTGCTTGGCCGCTTCCGTCTTCCCCATCTTCGATCCGGCCATGATCACGGCGCTGGTCCTCATCGCCGTGGTTTCCAACATCACCGCCGTCCAGCGTCTCTGTTTTGTCCGCAAACTGGACCGCGGCTGATATCCGCGGCGCGGGGTCGGCGATCGGCGTTTTCTTTCAACTCCTTTTCGTCGGGCCGGAGAGGGCGGAGAAAACCGGTCGAAACGAACCGTCGGGACTATTCAATAAGGATAATCCGGCTCATTGGTCGACTGTTGGAAGACAGGGTCATTTTCGATACAATAACGTCGAACAGCGGACTTCACCCAAGGACCACGATCATGAAACGAGCGTTCCGATCCTTTTCGTCCAAGGCGATCCTCTTCGGGCTTTTCGGCCTGACCGCCGCGGCCGTCTGGCTGATCGCCGCCGAGACGGGCGAAATCAAAGGCCGCGTCGTCGACGAACAGGGCCACTCCCTGCCCGGAGTCGAGATCACCGCCGCCGGGGCCGCTCTGCAGAAAGCGCGCGTCGTTACGTCGACAAGGGAGGGAGCGTTTCATTTCCCCCTCCTCCCCGTCGGCCGGTACACGCTGATCTTCAAACTGGCCGGATTCACCACGGTCCGTCAGGAGGAGGTCATGGTCCGGCTCGGTCAGACGACCAGCGTGAAATCCGTCCTGCCGCAACAGGCGCTGGCGAAGGAAATCACGGTCAGGGCCGAATCCCCGCTTATCGACCGGACCGCGACCGACACGTCCACCCTCTTCAGCGCCGCCGACCTGGAAAAGCTGCCCGCCCAGAACAGGACGGTGGTGGACGCGGTCAAGTTCACGCCCGGAGCGGCCGGCGTGCGCGCCAATACCCGGCGCGGGACGGCGGCGGAAGGCCTGCCCAGCTTCCGCGGCGAGGGCGAGGAAGGCAACAACTGGATCGTCGACGGTTTGTCTGTCAGCGGGGTGCGGTTGAAAGACGCGGGAGTCAAGCTCAATTATGATTCGCTCGAGGAAATCCAAATTATTTCCGATCCGTTCAGCCCGGAGTTCGGGTCGGCCTACGGCGGGATCATCAACATGGTGACCAAGAGCGGAGGCAACAACTTCCACGGCGAGTTCAGCCTGGTAGCCATGAACCGCCGTCTCCAGGCGGCGCGTCAACCCCAGCTGGCGATCATCAGCGAACCGGAATATTTCTCCAACGGCAACTGGTATTTCAACCTGGGTGGTCCCGTGGTCAAGGACAAACTGTGGTTTTTCCTGTCCGAGAACTATTATCAAACCACCGAGGAGACGGCCGACGGGTTCGTCGATTACCTGGCCGTTCCCGCCGGACGGAAAACGACCCGCAACAACAACATCTTCGGGAAGCTGACCTACTCCCCCGCCGCCGGGCATACCCTGTCCCTGACGGCCATGACGGATCGGTCCTTGGCCCAGAAAGGCGGTACGGGCCTGCCGGAGATGAATGAGGAAAAAAATTACTCCGACCTCATCGTCCGCCTGAACTATAAAGGCATTTTAAGCGCGACGACGTACATCGAGGCCGGTCTGGGACAGGTGTCCCGGAAATCCATGACCCGACCCGTCGACGGCGACCTCGGCCCGGCCATGTATTACATCGAGGATTTGGCCCGCAGCGTCCACAACTCCTACGGGGACGTCCGGGACGACGAAAAACGCTTCGATGCGAGCCTCAAATTGACCCAATTCGCCGACACGGATACCCTTGGCCGGCACGAGTTGACGGCGGGCCTGGAGTATTACCGGGTTTCGTCCGCCTTCGAGGTCGGTTTCACCGGGCAGGCTGAAGATATTTTCCCCGGCAACGGGTTCGACGCCGGTACGAAATACTATTTCGCCGGATGGCGCGACGGCCGCCGGACGCCGACTTTTTTCTATGAGTACGGGAATTTCAATTTCATCAACGCCTCCGATGGGATCGGCGTGTTCTTCAAAGACAAAGTCGGCTTCGAGCGTTTCACCATCATGGCCGGATTGCGAAGCCAGACCCAAACCTGCCGCGATGATCGAAACGGCACGCTGTGGAGCTGGGGGCTGGGCGATTTCCTGTCCCCCCGTTTTTCCTTCACCGCCGACCTGACCAAAGACGGCGTCAACGTCCTCAGATTGGCCTGGGGCCGGTTCTCCGACTTGATAACGACCATGCCCCTGGGATTTTTCAACACGGGCTCCGGTTTGACCTTCCGCACGTACCGCTGGCAGGGCGGAGCCGAACCCGGCGAAGCGGCCCTTCACGCCGCCGCCAACTGGCGTTTCGAGAACGAGCAGAAAATTCAAGGATTCGAGGTGGCCAAGGGGATCGAACCCAATTTCCAATCCCGCTGGCTCATCGAATTCGACCGGCGTCTGGGGCCGAACTGGGCGGCCAAGGCGCGCCTCGTCCATTCCAGCTCTCCTAGCCTGCTGGAAATTTTGGCCATTTACGATCCCCAGACGCTCTATAGGTTTCTTTACGACAACTTCGAGTATAAACGCCGCGACTATACCGGAATCGAATTCGAATTGACGGGGAGAGTCGGGCAGGTCCTCTTTCTCAACGCTTCGTATTCGCACGGCCTGGCGCGCGGCACGAACCCCGGTCAATCCGAGGCGGGATCCTGGTCGCAGGACGAGGGCGGGACGAACTACTTGGGCTTGTTCGGCAACCATATCTTCGTCCCGCCGCTTCCGGATCTGATCGAAACCAAGGCCTGGGTGGACTCCCAATTGGGCGGGCTGGGGGGCCGCGGCATCGGAGATGAGGGCTGGTACGGCAAACTGCCTTATTCCATCGACCATAACGTGAAAATCAACGCCGTTCTGGCCGCTCCGTTCGGAATCCTGGCGGCGGGCGCCTTCGAGTTTGTTTCGGGTTATTACTGGGAAAAGCTGGGCTATGTGCCGTTCTTCGGCGGCTACTATGCTTTCCCGGAGGGCCGCGGATCGCGCCAGACCCCGTCGCACAGCTACCTTGATGTTTCGTTCGAAAAGACTTTCCGCCTGCCGGCCGGAGGATCGTTCGGCGAGGCCGGGCTATCCGTCCGGCTCGACATTTTCAACGCCTTCAACAGCCAGACCGCGATCTCGTACGTGAAAGAGAATATCCCCATCTTCGGCTCGGTGTGGGGCCGTCAAGCCCCACGCCAAGCACGCCTCTCGGCCAAACTGAAATTTTAGATATCTGGGGTCAGGTCTTAACATATAACATTTCTCAAAAGATTCTGAATTCAGTTCACTTTTTTGATAGAGTGAAAAAGCCCGCGGAAAGTCGGATTAATGCCGGCCTCAATTTTTTCCAATGATTACCGGCATTTTGAAGAAATGTTATATGTTAAGACCTGACCCCAATTTTTGAATTATTCGACGGTGACGCTCTTGGCCAGATTCCGCGGCTGGTCGACGTCGGCTCCGCGCTTGGCGGCGATCGCATAGGCGAACAGCTGGAGAGGAATCACGGCCAGGAACGGCGTCAGCAGAGGATGCGCAGCCGGGATGGGGATAGTCACATCGACATGCTCGCGAATCGCTTCGTCGTCCTCGGTCGTCACGGCCAGGACATAGCCCGCGCGGGCTTTGATCTCGGCGATGTTGCTCAGCATTTTGTCCCGGACGCGGTCCTTGGGGATGACGGCCATGGTCGGCATTCGTTCGTCGATGAGAGCGATCGGACCGTGTTTCATCTCCCCCCCGGCGTAGGCCTCGGCATGGATATAGGAAATCTCCTTGAGCTTGAGCGCTCCCTCCATGGCCACCGGGAAATTCACCCAGCGGCCCAGGAACAGGAAATGGGAAAAGGAAACAAACCGGGCGCCCAGGTCTTCGATATCCTTGGCCGAGGCCAGGACGCGTTCCATTTTATGGGGAATGCGGTGCAGTTCCTCGATCAGGGCCAAGCGTTCGGACGCATCGAGGGTTCCGCGGAGCTGCCCTAAATAGAGCGCGACCAACGCCAAGGCGGTCATCTGGGCGGTAAACGTTTTCGTCGCTGCCACTCCAATCTCGGGTCCGGCATGAGTATAGAGCACACCATGGGCCTCGCGGGCGATAGAGGAGCTGACGGCATTAGTGATCGCCAATACGGCCGCGGCACGGCTCTTCGAAGCCCGGAGCGCCGCCAACGTGTCGGCCGTCTCCCCCGACTGGGATATGACGACGACGAGCGTGTCTTTTTCCAGGATGAAATCCCGGTACCGGAATTCCGAGGCGAATTCGACATCCGTCGGCACGTGGGCCACGGATTCCAGGAAATACTTCCCCACCAACCCGGCATGGTAGGACGTCCCGCAGGCGATGATGACCGCCGCTTTGACGTTTCGGAAGACGTCCGCCGGGATGCCGATTTCGTCGAGTTTCACTTCGCCCGTATCGAGCGAGGTCCGGCCGGCGATGGTATCGCGGACGACTTCGGGCTGTTCGAAGATCTCCTTGAGCATGAAGTGCTTGAAACCGCGCTTTTCGATCATGAGCGGATTCCAAGATAGGGTCTCGACTTTTTTGTCGAGCGGCCGTCCCTCGAAATCAAAGAACCGGGCGCCCGCCCCGTCGATCACAACCGTTTCGCCGTCCTCGAGAAAAACGATCCGCGGCGTATAGCACAGGATCGGGTTGATATCGGAGGAAAGAAACGTCTCTCCTTCGCCCAATCCGACGACCGCCGGAGGACCGTTTTTAGCCGCGACGATCTTGCCGGGATCCTTGGCGGCGATCGCGGCGACGGCAAACGCGCCCTCGAGCCTGGCGATCGCGGTCCGGAGAGCCTCCTCCAGATTTCCCCGAAAGTGCTTTTCGATCAGATGGACGATGACTTCGGTATCGGTCTCGGTCTTGAAAACATGACCCTCGGCTTTGAGTTCGGCTTTGAGCGCCAGGTAGTTTTCAATGATGCCGTTATGGACAATGACGATTTCCCCCGTACAATCACGATGGGGATGGGCGTTTTCCTCGCTCGGCCGCCCATGCGTCGCCCAGCGGGTATGACCGATACCGCAGGTCCCGGTCAGGGGGTCCCGGCGCAGGGATTCTTCGAGGCCGCTGATTTTTCCCTGGACACGGCGGACGCGGACTTTTCCGCCTTCGATGACGGCGATGCCGGCCGAATCATAGCCGCGATATTCGAGCCTTTTCAATCCCTCGATGACGACCGGAACGACGGACCGGGGTCCAAGGTAGCCGATAATACCGCACATGATGCTCCCTCTCGGGCGGACTATTCGCCCGCCCTCATTATTTTCCGGTTTGGCGCGCCCGTTCTTCCCGTTTCCGGCGGGCCCAGCCGGGTTTTTCCGACTGACGACCGCGGGCGATGGCCAAAGCATCGGGCGCCACGTCCTCGACGATGACCGATCCGGCCGCGACATAGGCACCCCGGCCGATGCGTATCGGAGCGACAAGTTCCGAGCCCGAGCCGATAAATGCACCCGCCTCGATGACCGTCCGGTTCTTGCGGACCCCGTCAAAATTGCAGGTGATCGTCCCCGCCCCGATGTTCACACCTTCGCCGACATCGCTGTCGCCCAGATAGGAGAGATGCCCGGCTTTCGCGCCGGGACCGAAATCCGTTTTTTTCATTTCCACGAAATTCCCGACATGGGCGCCGGCGCGAAGGACGGTCCCGCCCCGCAAGCGGGCGAACGGGCCGATTGTGACGGCGTTTTCGACAACGGCTTCTTCAATCACGGTGGCCGCGGAAAGGACGACATCATCGCCGATCACGGCGTCCCGCACATGGCATCCGGGGCCGATCCGGGACCGTCGGCCGATCGTCGTCGCTCCTTCGATGACGACGAAGGGGGAGACGATGGAGTCCCGTCCGATTCGCGCTTCAAGGTCGATCCACGCACTCGATGGGTCGACGATCGCAACACCCGCTTCGGCCAATTCGCGGTTCTTGCGGTCACGAAGAGCCGCCCCGGCGAGGGCTGCTTCGACCCGGGTATGGACCTGGATGATCTCCTCGGGAGCCGGGGTCATAAATGCTTCGACGCGTCGCCCGGCCTTGGCCAAAAGACCGACCGCATCAGTCAAGGCGGCCTCCCCGGCCGCGTTCGTTTTCCGGATTCGCGGCAGAACACCCAGAAGATCGGCGGCACGGGCGGCGTAGATCGATGTCCCGACCTCCCGGATGGCCAAGACGAGGCCTTCGGCATCCCGCTCTTCGACGATACGGAGCGATCCGTTTTGACCGCGGACAACCCGGCCAAAACCACGGGGATCGGAAACGAGGGCGCTCAAGACGGTCAGAGACGCCCGGCGCCGGCGATGATAAGTCAGAAGCTCGCGGAGAATCTCGGATCGGATAAGAGGCAGGCCGGCCGGGAGAATAAGGAGTTGGCTCTCTCCCTCATTCCGGAGCGCGCTCTTGGCGGCCGCCATAGCCCGGGCGGTTCCATCAACCGCGGTTTGTTCGACGACTTCGGCCCCCAGGGCGCGGGCGGCGGCGGCCACTCCATCCCGCCGTCTTCCGGCGACGACGAGAAGGCGATCGGGATTCGTTCCCCGGGCCGCCTCGACGGCCAAACGAAGCAGGCTTTTCCCCAGCAGGGGGTGCAGAACTTTAGCCGTTTCCGAATGGAATCGGGTTCCCTCCCCCGCGGCTAAAACGATCGCAACAAGCCGTTTGTTCATGCCATGCGTGTCAGGAGCTTGAATCTCTTGTCCTCCCAAAGAGGCTCGAAGTCGGCTTCGTTCTGGGCCAGGATTTTCAATGATTTGTCGGCCAAAAGGGCCTTCTTTAACGCTTCCAGGGCTTCTTCCGGCTTATCCATACGGATATACACATCGGCCTTCAGAAAGTGGACCATTCCGTCTTCCGGTTTAAGATTGGCCGCTTTATCAAAAAGCTTCTGAGCCTCTTCGAACTCGCCCATGTTCATCTTGTAGACGCCGAAATGGCGATAATCCTCGAACGTCTTGGGCGTCGGCATCTCCCGGGTTTCTTTGAGCCGTTCGGTACAGATGGCGAGGTACATCTTGGCCCGATCGACAAACTCCCGTTCGGCCGGATGTTTTTCGGAAAAGGCGCGCAACAGCTCGCCCGCTTTTTCAAAACGCCCTTTATGGAATTCTTTCATGGCTTCGGAATAGGCGACCAGCGCCTTTTGGTATTCGTCTTTCTTCATCCGATCGTCTTTCACGGCGGTACTCCCAAGTTCAAGATGGGGCATATTTTACCCGAATACCGCCGCAATGTCCAGGAGGGCTCGGGGTCGGGGGGAGGCAAGGGGGAGAAAGTTAATTAAACCCATTCGACTCCCCAGGGTATATCCTACAAAAACCGTAGGACTTGCCCTATTAAAACCATAGGACTCGCCCGCCAAGCCCGGGGCGTGCCCAGGGTTAATACTGAGCGTCGTTTTGCGCCGCGAATGTATAAAAATCCGAGAAGAATCGGGAAATTCAGGAAACCGTCCAGCGGTCCGGACTGGCCAGAAGGCGGCGCACGCATTCCAGATGCAGCCGGTGGCCGGCTTTGAAGGCCGTCACCCGGCCGAGGAGCGGTCGGCCGAGAAGAGCCAGATCACCCGTAATATCCAGAAGCTTGTGGCGGACAAATTCGTCGGGGAATCGAAGCGGAGGATTGACGATGCCCGTATCGTCGAGGACGATGGTATTCTCAAAAGACGCCCCCAGGGCCAAGCCTTGACCATGAAGCCATTCCACATCCTTGAGGAACCCGAACGTCCTGGCCGGTGCGATTTCGGCCAGGAAAATCTCGGGGGTTAAGGACAGAGCAAGCCGGGAGTTTCCAATCGCCGGATGGTCATAATCGATCGCGTAATCCAAGACCAAGCCTTCCTCTCCGAAATTCGGTTCCAGCCGGATCCAGGCGCCTTTCTCCTCGACGGTCAGTGGTTTGATGATCCGAAGCGCCTCCGACCGGCCGTCGATGTCGCGGACTCCCGCTTCCCCGATCATTCGGGCGAACGGCAGCGCGCTTCCGTCCAGGATGGGCATTTCGTCGGCGTCGACTTCGATGGCGACGCTGGAGATCCCAAACGCGTAAAGAGCGGCCAGGAGATGTTCGATCGTCCGGACCTTAAAAATCGCGCCGATCAAAGCCGTGCTGTTGAACGATTCGACCCGGTCGAGAGCTAACCCCATTTCCGCTCCGCCCAAATCGAGCCGCCGAAAAATGATCGATCCCGATTCCGACGGCCGCAGGGCCAAATGGACGGATGTTCCGGAATGAACTCCGATGCCGGACAGTTCGAGGGGCCGTCGAATCGTTTTTTTCGAGCTCATGCCGATATTCTATGGAGTCGCGCCGCCGCGGTCAAACCGCGGCCATCGCCAAAACCTAGGCCCGGCCCCCGCTCTATGTTAAAATCGGGTTATGAAATCACAGCTCGAAAATATTCTGAACCGGGTCCATCGGGGCCTGATGACACCCGCCAAGGCTTTGAAAGCCCTTAAGGACTACCCTTACGAGGACCTCGATTTTGCCAAAATCGATCACCACCGCGAACTGCGCAAGGGATTTCCCGAAGTCATTTATGGCCTGGGCAAAACCGACGATCAAATCATTCGCATCTCCAAAGCCATCGTCAAGAATGGCAGTTCCCTGCTTGTCACCCGGATCGAGGGTTCGACCTTCAGCAAGCTCCGGAAAGCAATTCCCCGGGCGGCCTATAATCCGTCGGGCAAGATCGCCTATCTCAAGCAAAAAAAATCGATTCCGGGCCAAGGAAAAATTTTCATCCTGACGGCGGGGACCTCCGATATGCCGGTCGCGGAAGAAGCCGCGGTCACTTGCGACATGCTCGGCAACAAAGTCGAGCGCGCCTACGACGTCGGAGTGGCCGGACTGCATCGCTTGCTGGGAGAATACGACCGGATCAAGGAAGCCCGCGTCATCATCACTTGCGCGGGAATGGAGGGCGCCCTGCCCAGCGTCGTCGCGGGTCTTTTTTCGGTGCCCCTGGTGGCCGTTCCGACCAGCGTCGGCTACGGCGCCAGCTTCAAAGGCGTGGCCGCGCTCCTGGCCATGCTCAACTCCTGCCCGGGCGGCGTGGGCGTTGTTAATATAGATAACGGCTTCGGCGCCGCTTATCTGGCCAGCCTGATCAATCACCTTTGATTTCTTCCCGCGTTTTCTTGACAAACAGGGGAACGGGCCCTATATTGTCTTAAATTTTGCGCGTCCCATCCGGCCCTTCATGGAAATAACCGAACAAGTCCGCCAAGCGTCCAATATAGTCGAGATTGCCTCCCAATACACGGCCTTGCGTGTCCGCGGGCGAAAACACGTCGGTCTTTGCCCGTTTCATGCCGAAAAAACCCCCTCCTTCACCGTTGATAGCGATAAGCAGCTTTATCATTGTTTCGGCTGCGGCGTCGGCGGGGACGTTTTCTCCCTGGTCATGGAGAAGGAAAATCTCAATTTCCCGGAAGCCCTGCGGTTCCTGGCCGAACGCTACCACGTCCCCATTCCCGAGCAGCGCAAACTGACTCCCCAGGCTCTCCAGCTCGAAGAACAATTGGTCAAGCTCAACGAATCCGCCTTGGCGTTTTTCAGAAAAAACCTGCAGTCTTCGGCGGAGGGCAAGAAAGCCCTGGAATATCTAAAAAAACGCGGTATTTCTGATGACATCATAGGGGAATTCAAGTTGGGCTACGCTCCCAACGTTTGGGATTCGTTGGCGTCTTTCTTCAAAACCAAAGGGGTGGAGGCCCATCTTTTGGAAAAGGCCGGACTTGTCATCCCCGGAAAAAGGGCGGGAGAGTTCTACGACCGTTTCCGGGGCCGGGTCATTTTTCCCATTTTCAGCTTGACGGGAAAAGTCGTCGGATTCGGGGGACGGACGCTCTTTGACGTCGAACCCAAATACCTGAATTCTCCGGACACTCCCCTCTACACCAAAGGGCAGATCCTCTATGGATTGAATTCCAGCAAAGACGCTCTCCGCCAGGCGGGCGAAGCCATCCTGGTCGAGGGATATACGGATTATCTTTCTCTTTATCAAGCCGGAATCAGGAATGTTGCCGCCTCCCTGGGAACCGCCTTGACGCCCGTTCAACTCGGATTAGCCATGCGTTTCGCTCCGCGCGTGGTTCTTAATTACGATGGCGACTCGGCGGGCCGAACGGCCGCATTCCGGGCTCTTCCCATGTGCTTCGAAAGGGGTCTCGAAACCAGGGTTCTCGTCCTCCCCGACGACCTCGACCCCGATTCCTTCCTCAAGAAAAACGGCCCCGACGCTTATCGGAAGCTCCTCGGAACGTCCCTGACCGGAATCCAGTTTTTCCTGGCCCAATCCGTACGCGGGCAGAGGATGTCCGTCCCCGAGGTCAAAACCCGGGTGCTGAAAGGCATCCTGGACTCGATCGACCGTATTCCCGACGCGGTCCTCCGGGGCGAATACATCCGGGAAACAGCCGAAACCCTCAGAATCGACGAAAGCGTCATCCGCCGCCTGTCCCAGCCCCACCCGTCGGAGACGGGAAAAGATTCCGGAGGCGAGCTTTTCCCCGCCGAACGCCGGCTCCTGCAAATGATGGTCGAGAAACGTGAGCTCTGGCCCGAAATCCTTCCCGCCTGCGGGGACGGGGATTTCGCGGGCTTGCAAAGCGAGCCGGTTTTTAGGATAATATTGGATCGTTTTCGTTCGAAGAAGGACCTCCTCATTCACGAGTTGCAGAAGGAGATCGATCCCGCTCTCGCCCGCCGGGTTTCCGAGGCTCTGCTCCAAAGAGGCGAGACGCCCAGCGTGGAGGAAGCGGTCGATTGTTTGTGCGCCCTGCGGAAGACGGTTAAAACAAGCGAATTGAAGAAGATCCAAGCCGAGCTAGCCCAAGCCGAGCGGTCGGGCGACAACGACCGGGTAGCCGCCATTTTACGCCGTCGGCAGGACTTGACCCGGGAGATTATGGCCCTCCCCTGAGAGGGAGCAACCGAATGCGAACGCGAAACGTATTTTCTTTGAGAGGCGAAACGCAGCGGAGAGGAGTGCCACGTGCCGGCCAAAACTAATCTTCCCAAAGACGAGATCTCGGAGCTCATCTCCAAGGGCCGCAAGCAGGGGTATCTTCTTTTTGAGGATATCGACAAGACCTTCCAGGAAGAGCACGAAGCGGAAGGGAATTTCGATGATTTCCTCTCTTCGATCGACGGCTACGGGATCAAAATTCTGGACCAGAAACAACGTGAAATCGTCCCCCGCCGCCGCAAGAATGAGCTCGTCGCCACCCAGGGCCTGGAGCGGACGACCGATCCCGTCAAGCTCTATCTGCGCGAGATGGGCAGCATCTCCCTCCTCACCCGGGAGGGCGAGATCTCCATCGCCCGCGAAATCGAGCGCGGCGAGAAGTCCATC
>CAZLAM010000102.1:0-12981 GCA_964557435.1 uncultured Eubacteriales bacterium | reverse complement strand
CTAGTAGATCCCTGGAATATTCAAGGCCGGCGGACTCGGAGATCAGATCCCTAGGCCCCTGAAATAAAAATTGGTTCCATCAAATCAAGCTTAAACATGCTTAGAGGACTTGTCAAGAATTAGCAACGAGATATACAAGTTTAAAGCGAGCATTGACGTTTTCCCGACCTATCCGATCAAGATATCGCTGTCGACTTTTGCGACGTGTTTATCCCTAAAACGGACATAAATCGGCTTAGAAGGACTTAACAACAGATTTGGGGGTCAGGGTCGTAAATGCCTGATTTATCAGGCTTTTCAGGGGAATTTAAGAGCGCGCCCGGTGTGACTCGAACACACGACCTTCTGATTCGTAGTCAGGCGCTCTATCCAACTGAGCTACGGGCGCGCCTAGTGGCGCGTATTATGCCAAAATCATCGACCTTTCGCAACTTCCGTCCGGCGCGGCGGGGGCAGCCCGTGCCGCTTTATTTCCCCCACTTCTATGACCCAAGCCCTCAGCCGCTTGCCCCACGGAGAGGTCCCCCTCAATCCGGCCCGATTTTTCCCTGCAACCGGTTCACCCGCTTGCGGAAGTCCCCCAGAAGAGGAGCCGCCACCCGCATCGCCAGGGCCAGCCCTTCCTCGGCCATGCGCAAAGCTTCGGGCAGGTCCTTGGTGTGGCGTTCGTGATGAATGGCCAGCTGGCGCAGGCTGTTCAAAATGCCCTTGACCTCCCGGCCCGCGAGGACCGTCCATTCCATTTCGGATAAATCTTTCCACAGCGGCACAGCCTTGTCCCAGTCTTTAGCCCGCTTGAAATGATAGGAGATCTTTTCCTTGAGGATGATCTCCATCCCGGAGGGCAGGCCGACATCGATGGCCCGTTCGAAAATCGCGATCGACCGTCCCAAATCCCCCGCCGTCTCGAAGAGCCGGCCCACGCCGACAAGGTCCAACGCATCCATCTCCGCGGCCTCGTCCGAAGTCCTGTCCTCCGCCTTTTCCCCCTTGAAAAGACGGGCTCCGACGATGACGAGACCCAGGAGAGAGAGGATGTCCTCCTGGTTATGGTAAAGGATGGGTTCGATCCGGCTGAAATCTCCCGTGCGCAGATAATCGAAATACCGGGCCGGAATCTCGGCCCCGGGAATATCCTCGGACCGATCAGCCGCGACGACCTCCCGGGCCAGATGGAAGAGGCGGCAGGATTCATGCTTGTGCTTCCACAGGCTCCGGGCCGAGAACAGAAAATCGAAGTGCGGCCAATCGACAAGGCGGAGCTTCTGCCGCTTGAGGATGAAGCGCGTCTCCAGGAGCGGAATGTCGAAGGCTTTTCCGTTGTAAGTGACGACTGATCGGAATCCCCCTTCTTCGAAAAGACGGTCGAGGTCCCGAAGCATCCGCTCTTCCTCGCCGGGATCGCCGAGAAAATATTGGGCCACGACGAATCTATCGCTTCGGTAGTATCCCAAGCCGACGAGAAACGCCGTCGTCCCGGTGCCCCCGGCCAAGCCGGTGGTCTCCAGGTCGAGAAAAAGGGCCGTATCCAGGCCAAGGCCCTGGAACTCCTCGTTCCGGCTCAGATAATAAAGGGTTTCGCCGTCGATCTTCAGTCCTTCGCCGATGACCGCCTTTCCGTAGCGGGTATCCAGGGAATAAGCATTCTCGAAATATTGAAGCGGTTCACGAGGCTCCGGCTCCCAGTCCGGGCGCGTCCGGGGAGTTTCTTTTTTTTCCTTGCCGGCGATCCGCAGATCGATCAGCCGCTGGAGCTTCTCTTTGGTCGATAAGTTGTCGTCCCCGTCGAGGCGCGTCCAGGTGTCCTCGATCGACCGGCCGCGCTTGCGGACTTCCAGGTCCTTTTTGTGGCGGTCCAGCTTGTCCCGATCGATCTTGTCATGCAGGCCCATGGTTTTTACTCTCCCATGAACTGAAGGACGATCGTGCGGGTTCGGGGCCGGTTGTCGAAATCGACGAAGACGACCTGTTGCCAGGTCCCCAACATCAACCGCCCTTCCATAAAGGGGATAGTCAAAGAGGGCCCGACCAGAGCCGCGCGGACATGGGCGTAGCCGTTCCCGTCTCCCCAGCGCCGGTCATGATGATAAGGGATATTGTCGGGAGCGATTTTGTCCAACAGCCGGGAAAAGTCCTCCACCGCGCCCGGTTCGTATTCGATGGTGGTCAGACCCCCGGTCGAGCCGGGGACGAAAACGGTAACGATCCCATTTTGAAGTTCGCTCTCGGCCAGCTTTTTCAGGATGGAGGCCGTGATGTCCCGGGTATCGTTGCCGCCGTTTGTTTCCACAGTAAGATTCGCCGGCATGATCTTCATGGTCTTGTTTCCGCCTGACATTATGATATAGGAAGGGCTTCGAAGGCTCAAGACGAAAAACACAGTTTGACCGCGAGGCGGCAAAAAATTATAAATAGGATAATGACGGAACGCAATTTCTTGGCTTTCGACCTGGGCGCCGAGAGCGGCCGCGCCATCGTCGGCACGCTGGCCGACGGGAGGGTTACCCTGCGGGAAGTCCACCGGTTTCCCAACGAACCGGTCTCTCTTTTCGGCCGTCTTCATTGGAACGTTCACTCCCTGTTCGAGGAAATCCAAAAAGGACTGGCCGCTTGCGCCTCCGCGGGAGGCTTGATCGAAAGCATCGCCGTCGATTCCTGGGGGGTGGATTTCGGCCTGCTGGCCGCCGACAGCAGCCTTCTCGGCCTGCCCTACGCTTATCGCGACGCACGCAATATCCCGGCCATGGAGAGATATCTCGCCCGGGTCCCGCGAGAGCGGATATACGAGCGAACCGGCATCCAATTTCTGCCCTTCAACTCCCTGTTCCAACTGCAGGCTCTAGCGGACGAAAATCCGGAGCTTCTCCGGGCGGCCGACCGGCTTCTGTTCATGCCGGACCTGATGACCTATTTCCTCTCGGGGGTGAAGATCAACGAAGCGACCATCGCTTCGACATCCCAGATGATCGACCCCTTCACCAGGGACTGGTCCGAAGAGATCCTATCCACCCTCCAAATCCCGCCCGGGCTTCTCCGCCGTCCCGTTGAACCGGGGCGAGTGGTCGGCCGGCTTCTTCCCGGACCGGCCAAAGATTCGGGCCTCGCCGAAGTCCCCGTCACGGCCACGGCCGGCCACGATACGGCTGCGGCTGTGGCCGCTGTCCCGGCTGAAGGAAAGAATTGGGCCTACATCAGCTCCGGCACCTGGTCTCTCGTGGGCCTCGAATCGCCCACGCCGATCATCACTTCCCGCACTCTGGCCCTCAACTTCACCAACGAGAGCGGCCTCGCAGGGACAACCCGTTTTCTCAAAAACGTCACCGGCCTGTGGCTTGTCCAGGGGTGCCGTCGGAAATGGAACGCCGAAAGTCCTATCGGATACGACGACCTCAAACGCCTGGCCGAAGATGCCCCGCCATTCGAAGCCTTCGTGGACCCGGACGCCCCCGAGTTCCGCAACCCCGACGATATGCCCGCAGCGATTCGCGGATTTTGCTTAAGGACCGGGCAGAATCCTCCCCAGACGCCGGGTGCCGTCGCCCGCTGCGCCCTGGAAAGCCTGGCCCTCAAATACCGCCTTGTATTGGACGAACTCCGGGAAGTCTCGCCCGCGCCGATCGAAAAAATCCACATCATCGGCGGCGGAAGCCGGAATTGGGTCCTGAATCGATTCACCGCCGACGCGACCGGCCTGCCCGTCGTCGCCGGCCCGGTCGAAGCCACGGCCCTGGGCAATATCCTGGGCCAGGCGCTGGCACTCGGCCTGGTCCATACGCTCGACGAAATGCGCCGCCTTGTCATCGCCTCGGTCCGATTGGAAAATTATGAACCCCGCGGCGGTTCGGCCTGGGATGCCGCGTATGAACGATTTCGAGAGATCCTCCGCAGAGGGGAAATTCCGACAGTCTGAAGGAGAGCCGCATGAACGCTTCACGCGTGGAAACCGATTTCCAGAACGCCCGGACGATTTACGCCGAGTTTGGAGTCGACGCGGACGCCGCGCTGAATATCCTCAAAGACATTCCGCTGTCGCTCCATTGCTGGCAGGGCGACGATGTCGGCGGATTCGAGGCGGCCGGCGGGTCGCTCCGGGACGGAGGCCTCCAGGTCACCGGCAATCATCCGGGCAAGGCGCGCACGATCGGCGAATTGCGCCAGGACCTGAAGAAAGCGTTTTCCCTCATTCCCGGCCCCCGCCGTCTCAATCTGCATGCCATTTACGGCGAATTCGGGCCCAAGCGCGTGTCCCGGAACGAGATCGCTCCCGAGCACTTCCGCGGTTGGGTGGACTGGGCCAAGGCGGAGAAGCTGAAGCTCGATTTCAACGCCACCTGTTTTGCTCATCCCCGGGCAGCCGACGGTTTCACCTTGAGCCATCCGGGCAAGAAGATCCGCGGGTTCTGGATGGAGCATGTCAAAGCCTGCCGCAAGATCGCTGTTTTCATGGGCCGCGAGCTCAAAAGCTCGTGCCTGCACAATTTGTGGATCCCGGACGGATCCAAGGAAGTCCCGGTCGATCGGTCCGCCTATCGAAGCCGCCTCCGCGAATCGCTCGACGAAATCTATGAAGCCGATCTGGGCGGATCGATCAAAGACTCGCTCGAAAGCAAATTATTCGGTATCGGCTCGGAGTCATTCGTCGTCGGATCTCATGAGTTCTACCTTGCTTATGCGGTGGTCAAGAGCAAGCTCGTTTGTCTCGACCTGGGCCATTTTCATCCGACCGAGTCCGTGGCCGATAAGATTTCAGCCATGCTCCCCTTCCTCCCCGGCCTTGTCTTCCATCTCAGCCGGGGAGTGCGTTGGGACAGCGACCACGTTGTCGTCCTCAACGACGACATCCTGGGCGTGACCGAAGAGATCATCCGCTGCCGCGCCCTCGACCGCACCCATATCGCCCTGGATTATTTCGACGCCGGCTTGAATCGCGTCGGGGCTTGGGTCGCCGGAGCGCGGGCCGTGCTTAAGGGCCTGCTCCATGGACTCCTCCTCCCGGAGGACAAATTGCGGGCGGCCGAGAAAGACGGAAACGCGTTCGATCGCCTGGCCTACCGGGAAGAAGCCAAATCCATGCCCTTCGGGGCGGTCTGGAACGCCTACTGCGAAAGTCAGGGCGTTCCAGCCGGAGCGGACTGGATCGGCGAAATCGCCCGGTATGAAAAGGATGTCCTCCACGCCCGGGCTCGCTGAATGGCCGGCCTCGTGAATCCGGAATCTTCTTCACCCGCTCTCGTTCCCGTTGAGAGTCCTCTTCTGATTGAAATGATTTCAAATAGGAGTATAATCCCCGGCCTGCACAACTGAGGAGAAAGGCCATGGTAATACTGAGTTCCGAGGTCCGCGAGTCGACCCGAAAAAAATTCGAAGCCGAGTTGGACCGGAAAGTGACTCTCCTGCACTTCACCCAGGAACCGAGCCGTCTCGTCCTTCTCCATGCCCGGACCGGTCGGGAATGCGCTTTCTGCAAGGAGACGCGGCAACTTCTGGAAGAGGTCGCCGGACTGAGCGATAAGATCGAATTGAAGATCGTCGACTTCAAGGTTGATAAAGAGACCGCCGCCGCATACGGCATCGATAAAGTTCCGGCCACGGCCATCCTGGGCGAGACGGATTATGGGATTCGGATCTACGGCATCCCTTCCGGGTATGAATACTCGACATTGATCGAAGACATCGTCGATGTTTCACGCCGGCAGACGGGTTTGTCGGACAAGACGAAAGAAGCGCTCAAGGCCGTCGACAAGGATATCCGGATCCAGGTTTTTGTAACACCGACCTGCGCTTATTGCACCCTGGCTGTACGGTTGGCCCATCAATTCGCCATGGAATCTCCTTTTATCAGGGCGGAAATGATCGAATCGACCGAATTCGAAGAGCTTTCAAACCGATATAACGTGTACGGCGTTCCCAAAATCATCGTCAATGATTCGATTTCCTTCGAGGGAGCCGTCCCCGAAGAGGAATTTCTGGCTAATGTGCTCAAGGCGATCCCCCCTAAACCCTAAAAGCGTCCCCGGTTCTGTCATAAATATAATAGGTTCTCTTCGATTTTGCATGCCCCCAATCTCCTTCTTTCCTCATATAACATGATATATCGCAACAATAAGAAACGAAGCATTGATTTCTTGAGAAGTCAGGCCCGCTTTTTGTTGACATCTTCATTTTCGGTGCTATAATGATCGGACTTCCATGGCTATCCCCAAGATAAAAAAGGAAAACCGGGTTTGCGTGATCGGCCTGGACGGAGTCCCCTACGGGCTTCTTCTCGACCTGGCCAAAAAAGGGGTCATGTCTACCGTCGGCCGGATCATCGATTCCGGACGTCTTCATAAGATGAAAGCCAGTCTGCCCGAGATTTCCGCGGTCAGCTGGACCAGCTTCATGACCGGGACCAATCCAGGGACTCACGGAATCTTCGGCTTCACCGACCTCAAGCCCAAGTCCTATGAGCTCCGATTCCCCAACTTCTCCGACGTCAAAGCCCCCGTCTTCTGGGACACGCTGGGCCAGAAGGGCAAGAAGTGTGTCATCATCAATCAGCCGTCGACGTATCCCGCCCGCCCGTTGAACGGCGTCATGATCAGCGGGTTCGTGGCCATCGACCTGGCCAAGGCCGTTTTTCCAGCGGATCTCAAAGGCCCGCTCGAACAGGCCGGATACCAAATAGACTTCGATACTCTGAAGGCTCGCGAAAACCACAATTTTCTCTGGCAGGAACTTATCAAGACTATGATGGGCCGGCAAAAAGCCCTCAACATGTTCTGGGAAGACCCCTGGGACTACTTCGAATTTGTCATCACCGGCACGGACAGGCTCCATCACTTTCTGTGGAACGCCGTGGAAAACCCCGACCACCCGCACCACCAGAACGTCCTCGAGTATTACCGGCAGATCGACCGCGTCATCAACAAGATTTACGCCACTTTCCGCAAAACCGCCGGCGACGAGGAAAACATCTTTTTCCTGTCCGACCATGGATTTTGCGGCATCAAGCAGGAAGTTTATCTGAACGCCTGGCTGGAGAAAGAAAAATATCTCAAATTTTCCAAGACCCAGACGCCTACCCTGGAGGATATTTCGCCCAAAGCCGTCGCCTTCGCCCTGGACCCCAACCGGATCTATCTCCATTACCGCGAACGCTACCCCAACGGCCAGGTCAAGTTGAGCGAGGCCAAGCCGATCAAGGAACAGATCATCCACAAGCTGAAGAAACTCGAATACGAAGGCCGCAAGGTCGTCCGGGAGGTTTTCGCAGCCAAGGACATCTATTCCGGCCCGCTGGTAGGCAAGGGGCCTGACCTCGTCGTCCTGTCCGAACCCGGGTTCGACCTCAAGGGTTCAATCAAGAAAAAAGAGATTTTCGGCCGTACCCCAGGTCTTCAAGGCATGCACACCTACGACGACGCTTTCTTCCTATCCAAGAACGATTTCGGAGACTCGCTGGCCATCCACGATACGGCTAAGATCATCATGGACCGTTACTGATGCGGAAAGCCGGCTGGATAGCGGCGTTCATCCTATCCCTGTTCATCCCCCTGTCGGCTTACATCGGACCGGGTGCGGGATTCGCCTTTCTGTCGTCCTTCCTGGTCTTGTTCCTGACCTTCTTCCTGGCCTTATTCTCCTTCCTGTCGTGGCCGTTCCGTCTGCTCTGGCGGCTGATCAAAGGCCGGAAGTCCTATAAAAACAGCCGGGTCGACCAGGTCGTCATCGTCGGACTGGACGGCATGGCGCCGGAGCTGGCCGACAAGTACATGGCCCAGGGCAAGCTCCCCAACCTGACCAAGCTCAAAGAGGAAGGGTTTTACGGCCGCCTTCAGACCACGACGCCGGCCATTTCTCCGGTGGCCTGGTCTTCGTTCATGACCGGCTCCAATCCATCCAAGCACAACATCTATGATTTCCTCAGCCGCGATCCGCGGACATACCTGCCCGACCTGTCTTCAGCCCGCATCGGAAAACCCAAGCGGACGCTTTCCCTGGGCCGGTACAACATCCCGCTGTCCAAGCCTGTCATTCAGGGCATGCGCAAGAGCGTCCCCTTCTGGAAGATCCTGGGCGAGAGCGGAATATTCAGCACCATCCTGCGCGTCCCCATTACGTTTCCACCGGAAAAATTCAAGGGCCATCTCTTATCGGGCATGTGCGCTCCCGATCTGAAAGGAAGCCAGGGCACCTTCGCCTTCTATACCAGCGACCCGGCCAAGTCGGGCAAGCGCGAAGGCGGAGTATTTTTCCCCGTCGAAGTACGGGACAACCGCGTCGAGACGTATCTCTCCGGGCCCGAGAACACGATGCTCAAGACGCCGGCTGAAATCCGCCTGCCTATGCGGATCGTCATCGATCAAGCCAAGGGCGAAGCCGTTGTCGAAGTCTCGGGACAGAAGCTCAGACTCAGGAAGGGAGAGTTCTCGCCCTGGGTGCGGCTGACCTTCAAACCCGGCCTGGGGATTAAAATCCGGGCTGTGGCCCGTTTTCTGGTGTCCCAACTCGAGCCGCATTTCGAGATGTATGTCACGCCCCTCAACATCGACCCGGAAAAGCCCGCTCTTCCCATCTCCCATCCATTCATTTACTCGGTTTACCTGGCCAAGCTCCTGGGCGGTTTCATCACCCTGGGCGAGGCCAACGACACCTGGGCCCTGAATGAAGGGGCGCTGTCCGAGGAAGCCTTCTTGACGCTCACCTACTCCAACCACATGGAATGGGAGAGGATGCTGTTCAATGCCCTGAAAAAGACTCGGAAAGGGCTGGTCACGTGCGTCTTCGAGACGACCGACAGCCTTTCGCACATGTTCTGGCGCTATCTCGATCCCGGCCACCCCGCTCTCAAGAACGGCCCGACAACCCAAAGCGCCAAGGTCATGGAGGATTTGTTCGTCCGGATGGACGACATGATCGGGCGCGTGCGGTCCAAGATGGGGCCGAAAAGCGCTCTTTTCGTCATGTCCGACCACGGTTTCAAGCCTTTCCGCCGCGGCGTCAATCTCAATACCTGGCTGCTTCAAAACGACTACCTGGCGATCAAGGACGGCGCGGACGGCCGGGAGGAATGGTTCAAGGGCGTCGATTGGGCGCGGACGAAAGCCTACGCCCTCGGCCTGGGCGGCGTTTACGTTAACCAGAAAGGGCGCGAATCGAAAGGGATCGTCGCTTCGGGCGAGGAAGCCAAAGCCCTGCGCCGCGAACTTCAGGCCAAGCTGGCAGGTTTGCGCGATGAAGCCAAGTCGGAGACATCCATCAATCGCGTCTTCGACCGCGACGAGATCTACACCGGCCCGTACCGCGATAACGCCCCCGACCTTATCATCGGATACAACAGCGGCTATCGGGCCTCCTGGGAATCGGTGACGGGAGTGCTCTCGCCCGGCGTCTTTGACGACAATCTCAAATGCTGGAGCGGCGATCATTGCATCGACCCGGCTTGCGTACCGGGAGTGTTGTTCTCCAGCCTCAAACTCGCCTCGCTGTCGCCCTCGATCATGGACCTGGCACCGACGGTCCTCGAGCTGTTCGGGCTGGCCGCACCCGCGTCCATGGACGGAAAATCACTTCTCCCCGGGATCTCGGGCTCCGCGGTTCCGGAGGTGCGGTCTGGCGATGCGGCCGCCAAGCTCGCTCCGGCTAAACCCGCTCCGCGACCCAAACCGACATCCGCGCCGGAAAAATCCGCCGCCGGCGCCGCGAGAAAGCGAAACCGATGAAACGACGAGAATTCCTCCAATCCGCGGCCGGCGCATCGGCCCTGCTGGCCCTCCAAGGGCGGCCTTCGCTGCTGGCCCGGACGGCCGGAAAGAAAGCCACGGCCAAAAAAATCCTCGTTCTCGGATTCGACGGTATGGATGCCCATATCACCCGCGTCTGGATGGAGCAGGGCAAACTGCCGACCTTCGCGAAACTGGCCGCACAGGGCGGATTCCGGCCTCTCCGGACGAGCATCCCACCGCAAAGCCCCGTCGCCTGGTCCAATTTCATCGCCGGCACAAATCCCGGGGGCCACGGCATTTTCGACTTCATGCACCGCGATCCCCAGACCTATATTCCGGTTTTTTCGGCCTCGGCGGCGGAAGGGTCGACCAAGACCGTCCGCCTGGGCCGCTGGCTGCTTCCGATCAAGGGCGGAACGGTCCGCAACCTGCGCCGCGGCCCGGCTTTCTGGCAGGTTCTCGAAGAGAACGACATCCCGGCCACGATCTTCAAGATGCCGGCCAATTATCCGCCCGTCCCGTCCAAACAACGGACGCTGGCGGGGATGGGCACGCCCGACATCATAGGCGCCTACGGCATCTGCAATTTCTATACGACCGAAATCCAAGCCGTCAACGAGGATATCGGCGGCGCCAGGGTGCACGAGGTTTACGTCATCGGCGACCGCGTGGACGCCCAATTGCCCGGCCCCATCAACACCTTCAGAACCGACCAGCCCGAGGCGGCCATCGACTTTAAGGTCTATCTCGACCCCCAGAACGCCGTGGCCAAGATCGTCATCCAGGGCGAAGAATTCATCCTCCGCGAGGGCGAATGGAGCGGCTGGAAGCACGTCCGGTACCCGCTCATCCCCACCCAGAGCGTCGGCGGCATCTGCCGCTTCTATCTCAAGCAAATCCGGCCCCAGTTCAAGCTTTATATAAGCCCCGTCAATATCGATCCCGGCGATCCCGCCCTGCCCATTTCCACGCCGGATTCCTACGCCCTGGAGCTGGAGAAAAAGTTCGGCCCGTATTTCACCAAGGGGCTCCCCGCCGACACGAGCGCCCTGGATAACAACCTCCTGGACGAAGGCGAATTCCTGGCCATGGACGAGATGATCCTGGAGGAAAGCCGGGCCATGCTTGATTTCGAGCTCGGCCGCTTCGACGCCGGGCTTCTCTTCTACTACATCTCCAGCACGGACCAGCGCCAGCACATGTTCTGGCGGCTGATGGACGCCAAGCATCCGGCCCACGATCCCAAGCTGGCCGAAAAATACGGACTGGTCATCGAGCGGACCTATCGCCAGGCCGACGAGATCCTGGCCCAAGCGCTGGCCCGCATCGACAAGGACACCCTCGTCCTGGTCATGTCCGACCACGGCTTCAATCCCTACTACCGCAGCTTCAACCTCAACACCTGGCTCAAGGCCGAGGGCTATCACAAGTTCCAGAACGAATTCAAACAGGAGGAGCTGGAGATGGGATTCCCCAGCACCGCCTGGAACAAAACCAAGGCCTACGGGATCGGGTTAAACTCCCTCTATATCAATCAGCGCGGGAGGGAGGGCGAGGGCATAGTCGCCCCAGGAGCCGAGACCGACGCGCTGGTGGCCGAAATCTGCGGCAAGCTGGAGGCCTACCGGGACCCGAAAACGAAAGAACCCGTCGTCCTCAAGGCCTATGCGGCTAAGAACGTCTATACGGGAGCCGCCGCGGTTGACGCGCCCGACATCATCGTCGGGTTCAACCGCGGCTATCGCATCTCGTTCCAGTCCCCTCTCGGCCGCATCCCGCGCGAAATCATGGAGGACAACAAGGCCAAGTGGAGCGGCGATCATATGGGCGCCGCCGAGACCCTGCCGGGCATCCTCCTGACCAACGGGCCGGTCCAGGCCGAGGCGCCCTCGCTGTTCGACTTGACGGCGACGATCACGGATGTCTTCGGAGCCGAAAGGCCCAAAGAATATATCGGCAAAACCATCCTTGGAAAAAGCTGAACCATGGCGCTCCCCTATCGGTTTTCTCGCCATCGGGAGGGTCCGATACGGAACGGCGCCGGGAAGGACAACGGAGAAGAGGTTTGACCATGGCCACTGAAAAAATTAAAATCGACAAGGACCTGATGGATAAGGTTAGGAAAATGGCCGCCTTGGCCGGGTATTCCTCGCCCGAGGAATTCGTCACCCACCTGCTGGAGAAGGAGATCGCTTCCCTGGAGACGAGCGATTCCGAGGACGAAATCAAGAAAAAGCTCAAGGGACTGGGATACATCGGCTGATGTTCGGCGTCATCAATTCCATCGTCGGGGCCGTCTTTGACGTGCTTTTCGTCCCCTTCCGCGCGCTCCCTTCGTCCGCGGCCATGACCTTTATATCCCTGCTCACCGGTTTGCTGATGCTGTTCATTTTCAAGAAGACATCGAACCAAGCGGGGATCCTCCGGGCGAAAAACCTGATCAAGGCCCATCTGCTCGAACTTCGTCTCTATAAAAACGATTTCGGGCAGACGATGCGCTCCCAGGGCCGGATTCTTCTGGCCAACGGCCGGTATCTCGGTCACGCCCTGAAACCCATGCTGGTGATGTTCATTCCCATCCTGATCATCCTCTTCCAGCTTGAAGCATGGTTTGGCGTCCGCCCCCTGCGCGCGGGCGAGACGGCCATCGTCAAGGTCATTTTAGAAACGTCACGCCATCCCCTCCAGACTCCGGTCACGCTGACGGCCCCCGCGGGCGTGGCCATCGAAACGCTTCCTCTGCGGATCGAGGAGGGAAGCGAAATCGACTGGCGCGTGCGGGCCGTGTCTCCCGGCTTCCACGAACTGACGATCGATCTCCCGGGGGAGACGATCACTAAGACTCTGGCTGTCGGTCAGCCGGCACTGGCGAAGCTTGGACCGCGCCGCGTCCGCCGCGGGCTGGATGAATTGTCGAACCCCGCTGAAAAAGCCATTCCGCGGACTTCCCCTATCATAAGCGTCGAAGTGACCTACCCGTCGTCCCGTTTGAATTTTTTCGGCTGGCGGATGCATTGGCTCGTCGCCTTCTTCCTCCTGTCCGTTGTTTTCGGCTTCGCCCTCAAGGGCGTCTTCAAAGTCGAGATCTGAATCCCAATACTTTTGTCAAGTAATACGCTTGATTTACCCCACTTCTATGACGCAGGCCCTGTACGATATTATGAATTTATTTCGAGCGACTATCGAAGCCATCGTCACAATCCCCACGCGCCTATTGGTGTCGAGAATCACGAGCCTGTCCGCCGATAACTTGCATCTGATCCGGGAAGCGATC
>CAZLAM010000101.1:0-16019 GCA_964557435.1 uncultured Eubacteriales bacterium | reverse complement strand
GGGAAGGTGGACATCATCTGGCGGCATTCCTCAACCGGACAAAATGCGGTCTGGTACATGAACGGGATAACGCAAACGGGATATGACTATCTGCCTCCCGTAACGGATAGTCAATGGAGAATCGCCAACCGCTGAAGTGGGCTTCCGGTATACGGTATCTCAAGGCCCGGGGGCTTCGCGAATCGCCCCAGCCGGCCGTGGGCGATGGCGCTCAGGGGTTCTGGAAAGCCCCGGAGGAAGAGCATGACCAGGTCCGGGAACAACGGTGTTGGGTTCATAAAACGGCCAACGTCCTGGACAAGCTTCCCCAGAGCGTTCAACCATATGCCAAAAAGTTGATTCACGAGATGTATTTGTCGCCGACGAAAGAGGCGGCGCTCATCGCTTATCGCTGATCAGCCGATTCCTTTCCGAATATTCCGCCGAGTATCCGAAGGCGACGGAGTGCCTGCGCAATGACGAAAACGTGTTGTTCATTTTTTGTGATTTTTCGGCTGAGCACTAGATCCATCTGCGGACGACGAATCCGATCGAGTCGACGTTCGCGACGGTGCGGCATCGAACTCGTCAGACGAAAGGCAGCGGCTCCCGCACGGCGACGCTGATGATGGTGTTCAAGTTGGCGGAGCAGGCCGAACGGCACTGGCGCAAGCTCAACGTGCAGCCAGCGACCCCACCCAAGCAAGGAACATGAAGTGCAGGCCGGCGATGCTCCAGCCCTCGGCGCTTTTGACAAGTACCTCCAACATCCGATATTCCGTTATCTCAATAGGGGAAAAAATGAAAAAGAAGAGCTATTGTGTCTCGGGATCAGCCTATGTTTTATTTTTTCTCTAAGCTTTCTGATGGTCCGATAATAGTATGGAATCAAGCGGCATTGGCGGTCGTGGGAGCGAGGAAGAACGATTGAATACGAAGCGGAAGCTTCTGAAGCGATCGCAGATGGGACAGGATGTCCCGCTTCAGATTTTCCTTGGTCCCGATCGGCATCCGGCCGATCCCGTTATTCTTCAAATCGTTCCAAACCAACCCATCGGGATTCAGCTCCGGCGAATAAGGCGGAAGGAAAAACAAGCGGAGTTTATTCGAGACGGTCTCGACGTACTTGCGGACCATCACGGCTTTATGGGTTGGATGGCCGTCAACGATCAGGAAAACGACCCGGGGGGCATGGACCAGAAGGCGTTTGAGAAAATTGATGAACACGGAGCCGGTCACCCGTCCTTCGACGGCCATGAAACGAAAATCGCCGCGCCGGCTGACCGCCGAGATCAAATTAACCCCGAAGCGGGCTCCCGTCGTCGAGACGATCGGCGTCCGTCCGCGGGGCGCCCAAGTCGTCCCCGCATGGGCGTCCGAGCGAACCCCCGCTTCGTCCGCAAACCAGATGTCGGCCTTGTTTTTCAGGGCTTCCCGTTTAATTTTGGGGAACTCCGTCTTCAGCCAAAGGTCAACCTTCTGGGGATCTTGCTGATACGCCCGCCACAGCGGCCGCTGCGCCGAAAGACCCATCTGATTCAGCAGCCGACAGATCGAAGATTTGCTCATCTGGATGCCAAACTTCCGACCATTCTCCTTCGGAATAAACCCATCCGACTCCCCAGGCTTTGCAGTCCTCATTCGAGAAGCGAATGAGGGCGGGCTGAACCCTATAAAAACCGTAGGGCTTGCCAGGCAAGGCCCGGGGTATAATATGGGTTAATACTGAGCGGCGCTTTTGACCCCGATTTAAAAATCGGGGTTTGGCGCCGCAAATGTATCATAGACAAATTCAGGTAATTTGTTTTAAGACAGGTTTTGCCCTAGTCCGGCCAGCCATCCAAAAAAGCGCCCTTTTAAAGATTGATTGTTCCCTGGGATTTGACTATGATATGGCCAAAGGAGAGAACCATGAAAAAGATCGGTCTCTTGGGTTGGATCTGCCAGCTTATCGTCATCATCGCCGGCATCGATTGGGGATTGATCGCCATCTTCAAGTTCGATCTGGTGACCAAGATCTTCGGCGTCGGGGACGTCGTGCGCATCGTTTATATCGTCGTCGGCGCGGCCGCGGTTTATCTTCTCATCGACCTCATCGTCGCCAAAACCAAGTAGGCGTAATCGACCTTTAGATCCTTATCCCCTTGGGGCTTTTGCCGCCAAGGGGGGTGTTCGATTTAAATTCGGCGGCGCAATTGACGACTCTTCCTTTCCGGAAGGGTCTTTGGACGTGGTCTTTTCCACGCACGTCTGAATTTTAAGGGCGAAAGATCAATCCGGCGTAAGATAAATTATTTCTTCGCCGTCTCCCCCTTGATGGTCTGGTGTTGGTGGGCTCCCTTCATTACGCGCACGAGAAATCCGTCCGCCCCGGGCAACCATAGCTCCGCCAGGACGTAGTCCGTGACATATTCCGTATAGGACGGCTCGAAATTCCCGACCATGTCGAAAACAAGCTGGGGTTCTGCGAGGGCCGGGTTCGGCTGGGGCAACCGCCCGGTGAAGGGTATCAAGACTTCCTCGCCGCCCGATCCCCGGCGAAGAACGAGCTGTGTTTCATCCTTCGCCGCGATCCAGTAATCCCCCGCCGGGAGCTTCCGGCCGCCCGCTTCGAACTTGAACGGGATCTTAAACGTGCCCTGGGCATAGAGCGCCGACCCGCCCGCGATGAAGCCGAAGGCCAGTGCCGCCGCAATGATTGAAGCGAATCGTCTCATCTTCATCCTCCCTTATCCCCTCCCGCCGCCTAAGCCTGCCCCTCCTGCATACTTTCGCTGGGGGTCGGTTCCGGAGCGGTCGGAACGCCGTTCTTCATCGCGTCTTCCATGGCCGTGACAAATGTGTCGATCTCCTCGAGCGTCGTGTAGACGTTCGGCGAAATCCGCAGGGCCTGATAATCGAAGACCGAGTTCGGCGGGGCGCCCCCGACGAGCGGCACCGTCACGATCCGGTATTTGTCCATCAGGAACTTGTTGAGCGACCGGACGTCGATCCCGTCGATGCAAACAGCCGCGACCGCCCAAACCTCCGCGGGCTCTCCGATGTTCGACAGGATCTTGATGCGGGGATGGACCTTGAGCGCGTTCGCCCAGCGGAGGGTCAAGTAGCGGAACCGCGCCGCCTTGCGCTCGGCCCCGATGGCCTGATGGAACGCCAGCGCCTCGCCCAGCGCGGCCCGGATGGCCCACGGATGCGTCCCGATAGACTCGAACTTGCGGATGTCGTTGTCCTGCTGTTCGGGGGCGGCCTGGAGCGGCCAGAACTTCGGGATCATCTCCTTGCGCACGTACAGGAGGCCGTTGCCGATTGGGGCCATCAGCCACTTGTGCAGGCTGACGCCGTAGGCGTCGCATTCGAGGTCCCGCAGCTTGAACGGGAACTGCCCCAGCGCGTGCGCGCCGTCGACGATCGTGACGATCCCCTTCGAGCGGGCCAGGCGCGACAGCCTTTGTACCGGGAAAAGCTGGGCCGTCAGATTGGTCGTGTGGCAGAAGTGGAAGACTTTCGTCTTCGGGGTGATGGCCTTCTCGAACCGCTGGTAGAGGTCGTCCCCCGTCGTCGGAACGGGGAACTGGAAGCGCGTCACCTTGATCCCCTCGCGCCTCACCCGTTGGTCCCAGGTCGTCAGCATGCGCGGATAGTCCTGATCTGTCGTAACGACTTCGTCGCCGGGCTTGAGATCGATCCCGTTCTGGGCGATCTGCAGAGCTTCGCTCGCGCCCCGCGTCAGGGCGATTTCCTCGGGGTCGCAGCCGAACTCGGCGGCCATCTTCGGGCGGAGCGTCGCGGCGTTCGCGGCGACCATGCCCTGGTAATGGACGGGCAGCATATTGATCATGTCCATGTAACGGAATTCCGACTCAAGCACAACCCGGGCGCACGGCGAGGTGAATCCGTTGTTGAGATTGATCAGCGTCCGGTCCAACTTGAAGGCCAGTTGGATCTCCCGCCAGTAGAACTCGTCTTTCGCGACATCCTCCGCCGTTCGGTTGGCGACCGTCTGGGACGCGGCTGCGACTCTTTCAAGGGCATCGGCCTTGAACGCGAACGCGGCCGCTCCAAAGGCGCCGCCGCCCACCCGCAGAAACGCCCGTCGACTCCACATTTCAGACATCATGCTGGACCTCCTCGAATTCAATTTACATGAGATTGTAGCTTAGGACTCGAAAAGGCGTCAAGGAATAACTGGAGCCCGAATTCCCGATTCTGATATGATGAGGGGGCGCCGGACGCGCATCACCCATTTTTTTGGAGGACTTGTGAAAAAGAAAATGAAGAAAGCGTTCCTGGTCTGGTTATTCTTGGGGGTCGGAGCCCTTCTATCCATCGCCGCCTCGGACACCGACGGGCCGAGGTCGTCAGAGCCGACCTACCTGTATAAGACGACGTTCGTCCGGGCCGCGCCGGGAAAACTGCTGGAGCTGATCGCTCTCTATAAGAGCCGGATGGCCGTCGTTGACGCCTCGGGCGACGAACGTCCTCTGTGGTGGCGTCACACCCAAGGCGACCAATGGGACCTCATGCTTCTCGTCCCCATGGGGAGCTACCCGGAATATTATTCGAAAGAGAGGCTTTCCCGGCGGGAGAAGGCGGCGGAAGCGTCCTCCCTATCCTTGGGCGACTTTCAAAAAAAGCTCGAGGCGTGTTCATCCTGGCGAGAGGACCTATGGGTTCTGGGGCCGTCGCTCGAATCCGTCAAAAAATCGTTTGAAGGCGCCGGCTATTTCCATATCGAAATCATGGTCTCCTTGCCCGGAAAACAGGCGGAGCTGTTCAAAGAACGCCGCATGGAGAACGCCTACCAGGCCGCGACAGGGAAGCCGGAAAACATGATCTTCGTCCGGGACCAAGGGGCCCATTGGGACATCTTTACCCTCGGATGCTACCGAGACCTGAAACACTGGGCCGAGAGCCCGGACATTTCCAAGGAAAAACGGGAAGCGGCCGCCCGCCAGGCCGGTTTCAAGGGGCCTGATGAGATCGGACCTTACATGAGAACGCTGATCGACATGCACCGGGACACGATGGGAGTGGCGATCAAGTAGAGCAAAGAGGGTAGAAGCGCCCGCGAAGCGCAGGATTTCTCGTCCCGGCGGCCTCAAAAATCCCTCTTCCGGAGCGGCCTTCGCCGCGCCAAAAGAAAAATTCTCTATAAAGGTGAAATATGAGCCTGCCGACGGGCAGCGAAACAGCCCCTGCCGGTGCCAACCGCCGCATCCGCATCTTCATCTCCTCCACGTTCCGTGACATGATTGAGGAACGAAATGCCCTGATGACCCACACCTGGCCGGAACTGCGCCGGCTTTGCCGGGAACGCCACGTCGAACTGGTTGAGGTGGACCTGCGCTGGGGCATCGCCGAATCCCAAAGCACCCGCAAGGAAACCCTCAAGCTTTGCCTGGATGAGATCCGCTCCTGCCGCCCTTATTTCATCGGTTTGCTTGGCGAGCGCTATGGCTGGACCCCCGGCGACGAGGCCTTCACGCCCGACTTGAAGGAGGAACAGCCTTGGCTTGCCGGCCTGCGCGGCAAAAGCGTGACTGAATTGGAGATCCTCCACGGCGTGCTTAACAACCCCGATATGGCCGGTCGGGCGTTTTTCTATTTTCGTGACCCAGCCTACGCCCAAGGCCACGGACCCGACTTCCTCTCCGAAACAGGCACCGACGCCGCTAAACAAGCCGCTCTCAAAACCATGATCCGCTCCGCCGGCGCGGCAAAACGAATTCCCCTGTTCGAAAATTACCCCGATCCCGGCCGGTTTGCTGCCCTGGTCCTGGCCGATCTAGCCGCAGCCATCGAATCCCAGTTTCCCAAGGAAAACATTCCCGACCCGCTGACCCGAGAGGCCCAGGACCATGAGGCCTTCGCCGAGATCCGCCGCCGCACCTACATCGGGCGGGCTGAATATGTCGAGGCCCTGGATCTCCACGCGGCCGGCGAAGGGGGTCCCCTGCTCCTGCTCGGCGATTCAGGCAGCGGCAAGTCCGCCCTGCTGGCCAACTGGCTGGCCCACTGGAGCAAGGAGCACCCCAAGGACTTCATCGTCCAGCACTACATCGGCGGCACGGCGGATAGCGCCGACCATTGGCGGCTCATAGCCCGCCTGATGGCCGAGATCAAGCGCTGGTCCGGCGACCCCGAAGCCCTTCCGACCAAGCACGAGGACCTGCTCAGGGATTTTCCCCTCTGGTTGACCAAGGCCAGGACCAGGGCTACGCATGAAGGCGTGCGGTTCATCCTGGTGCTCGATGCCCTCAACCAGCTCGAAGACAAAGGCCGCGCCCGCTTGCTCGGTTGGCTGCCGGAGCATCCATTCAGCGGCCCGTTGCGGCTCATCGTCTCCACCCTGCGGGGCCAATCCGGGACCGACGATCCTCTGGAGGCGGCCGAGAAGCGCCATTGGCGGGAACTGCGCGTCCAGCCGTTGACGGTGGAAGAGCGTCATCGGATGATCGCGGACTATCTCTTCCACTTCGGAAAAAAACTAGATGAGCACAGGCTGGTTCGGCTCGCATCGGCCGGTCCCTCCGCCAACCCGCTCTACCTCAAGATCTTATTGGATGATCTTCGAATAACCGGCACGCATGATCGTCTTGATCAGCGCCTTACAGACTATCTCGCGGCAGCCGACATCCCAACCCTGCTTCAACAAGTGCTGGCCCGCTACCGGCGCGATTACGAGCGCGACCGCCAAGACCTCGTGGCGGAAGCCCTCGGCCTGATCTATGCGGCGCGGCGGGGGCTCTCGGAAACCGAGCTGCTTCAACTGCTGCGGCCGGCCGATCAGGCGCAACTGCCGCCCGCCTTGTGGAGCCCGCTTCGGGCGGCCCTGGAGGACTCTCTGGTGGATCGCGGCGGCATCCTCAACTTCGCCCACGATTTTCTCCGCATCGCGGTAGGCAACACCTTCGCAGCGGATAAGGAGCGCCGCGCTGCCCTGCGCCTGCAACTCGCCGATTTCTTTGAGGCGCAGCCCATCATCACGGCGCGCGCCTGCGACGAGCTACCCTGGCTCTTGAAGGAGACAGATTCCCTCGCCCGCCTCCGCGCCTGCCTGCTGCACATCGACCGTTTCCTGCTGATCTATGATCGTGACGAAGATGAGTTGCGCCGCTACTGGGTCGAACAATTTCAGGAGCGGCAGGCCATGGGGAAAGCCTACCTCGGAAGCTTCGAACTTTGGTCGCTGGAGCCGAATCACCGGGAACCGCGCATCTCTTACGCGGCCAATGAACTTGCCACCTTCCTCCTTGACGCCGCTCTTCATGCCGAAGCCGAGCTGCTCATGCGCCGGGCCCTCGACATTGATGAACACCTTTTCAGGAAAGACGACGCCACCGTCGCCAGAGACATCGGCAACCTGGCTGCCTTGCTTCAGGCCACCAACCGGCTCGCCGAGGCTGAACCGCTCATGCGCCGCGCCCTCGAAATAACCGAGCATAACTTCGGAATAGACCACCCCGACGTCGCCAGGAATCTCAGTAACCTGGCCCAGTTGCTCAAGGCCACCAGCCGGATCACCGAGGCTGAACCGCTTATGCGCCGCGCCCTCGAAATAGCCGAGCTTAACTTCGGGAAAGACCACCCCGACGTGGCTAGAGACCTTAACAACCTGGCCACATTGCTTTTGGCGGCCAACCGGTTCGACGAGGCCGAGCGACTCATGCGCCGCGCCCTCGACATCGATGAGCACAGCTTCGGGCGAAACCATCCCAACGTCGCCAGAGACTTCAACAACTTGGCCCAGTTGCTTCAGGCCGTCAACCGGCTCGCCGAGGCCGAACCGCTCATACGCGGGTCCCTCGAAATAGCCGAGCACAGCTTCGGGAAAGAGCACCCCACTGTCGCCATCCGCCTTAACAATCTGGCGACATTGCTTCAGGCCACCAACCGGTTCGACGAGGCCGAGCGACTCATGCGCCGGGCCCTCGAAATTGCCGAACAATGCTTTGGGAACGACCACCCGACGGTGGCCATCCGCCTCAACAACCTGGCCCAGTTGTTAAAGACCACCAACCGGCTCGCCGAGGCTGAACCACACATGCATCGCGCCTTGACGATAGCGATCCTCTCCTCCCGCGCCACGGGATACCCCCATCCCCACCTGCAGAGTTTTCACAACAATTATGCCAAGCTGCTTCAGGCCATGGGCCGCAGTCGGGAGGAAATTGCGGCGACGATACGCAGGATGGCTCCGGATTTTTTTCAGGGATAGGATGCGAGGGCTCGTCTCGATTCCATCCCCGCCCGGCCCGACCAGCCGCTTGTTCCTTGGGATGAAGCAAAACCCCAATGGCAGAATGATCCCAGCCCGGCATCCCCCTTCTAGGCGCTCCGGTCAAATGCGGGTTCCACTGTTCCGCCGCAAAAGGAACAAGACGCCCTTATCTTTTCGCCTTTGCAGTCCATGCATTCGTACTTGTCACAGGATGTGCACTTGACGCCTTTGTACAGCGTCGGCATGCTGCCGATCTTCAAGGCGCCTCTCGACAAGTCCAATTTTTCCAATTCCTTTCCACACCGACTACATTTGAAGGATGCCATCTTGCCTCCTTGGCCCGATCCGATGAATGGATTATATCAGCCCCTCCATATAAGTACACGTCGCGATAGACCCATCCGGATTCTTTTATTTTAGAGAATTCAGGATTGGTGGATGCGAGTTTATTTCGTTCGGCTTTTCTTGACGAACTCGGCTCTTCGGCGATATAGTTCCGACACGACTCCGGCTTTGGCATGAGACCCGATAAAACCAAAAGCACCCTTCAGAGCGCGGCTTTGAGCCGCGTCAGGATGTTTCTCAAAACAGGCCTCGGCTGGCTTCCCGGATTTCCGCTCGCCCCAAAAGACGGCGGTCTCGAATGGCTTATCGTGCCCCGGGAGGACGGCCATTCAATAAAACGTCACCGGCTTTCCAAGGAGCATCTTCAAAAAGCCGTTTACTCGCACATCCTTCTCGTCCGTCACTTTCCCCGAGCCCTGCCGCGGGCCGTCGATGAAATCCAGGCTTGGAAACGGGGTGTTCCTCTCCTTTTGGATCTTCTTAAGCCGAGCCTGCTGGCGGACAAGCCCTGTCCGCCGTCCGTTTTTGACGCGAAGGGCGTATTCCCGGTAAAGGCGATCCGGATGGGCGAGGAGCTGCGGAAGCGGTCCCCTTTCCTGGAAGGATTTCTCGACGCGTTGAGCTATATTCTCTTTCTGAACCCGGAAGAGCTCGCTCCCGCTTGCCGATGGACTTCCCTCCACGCGGAAGGGATTCAAAATATCTTGGCCGCATTTCCCGGCGAAGAAGGTCTTCTCCGGCTTGTCCGGCTGTGGGAGCTGTCGAGGCGCTCGCATTACCGGGAGACCGAGTTTCTTATCGAGCTCCTCGGCGATAAACGGACGCTGGCCTGCCCGACACAGGGATGGTCTCCCTATTTATTAGGCCTTCGTAACGCCATCACGGAATCGACTTCCAGTTTTTTCCGTCGAACCCTGCCTGCCGCTCCGACCCCCGTTCTCGGGGACGAGCTGTTCGAGTTCGTCGCTTGGGCGCTTCAACAGCCTCAAGATGTTATCCGGAGAGCGGTCCAGCTGTTGAAGATTGTCCTCGATTTCGACTTCTTGACGGCCTGGGTTCGGGCGTGGCGCCGGATGGAGGATAAGCCGGAGATACGCCGGCATATAAAGTCTAAGAATCCGGACGTAATCCGAAAGGAAATCGAGCGTTTCGAGACAAGAATCAACGGCCTCCTCCTTCTCCATCCGCCCGAAATCCATATAAAAACACTGCTGAATCTTATCCGGGCATTCTCGTCGCCGCATCGAGCTTCCCTATTCCCGGCGGTTTGCCGCGCCTTGCGGGCCTTGCCTCCCCATCAAGGCGGTGCCGCGGTCCGGGCGGCGTTTCTTCACAATTGGGCCGCTGCCGAAAAAATATCCGGCCCCCTCTTTCCCGCTGTTCTCCAACGGTTCGCCCGCTCGACCTCGGCCAACCGGGGATCCGCGGCCTGGTTGAAGCCCTGGGAAAACATCCTGCAGAGGTGGTCCGAAGGACCGGGCTGGGCTTCGGACATCTTGGAAATCATTTTCCAGAATCCAAAGGATCCGGCGCTTGTCGAAGCCTGTTTTCGAGCCTTGGATCAAGCCGTCGCGTCGAAGCCGGAAGGATTGGATTATGGGGAAGCCGGCCGCCTCATCGACCTTGTCCTCGCGGTTAAAGACGCTGACTTGGCCTTGAGGTATGCCCGGAGCTTTCCGACGGCTCAAGGCGGAAGCATGCGCTTGGAAGAGCGGCTGATTCGTACCGCTCAGGCCCTCGATCCGAGGGACGAAGAATTCGGCAGTCTGTGTATAAATCTCAACCAGACGGATCCCAATGCCGATGAGCTTAATTCCGTCCTGGGAATCGACCGGGATCTTCGAAAACAAGGCTGGGGTCCGCTCGCCAAAGAGGCTTTGCTCGACCGAGACGGAGCGGCCGTCTTCGAGATTGCCGAGCGGAGGAAGGCGCTGGAGTCTTTAAAGGGAAATGTCGATCCCCCCCTCCCCGTTCCTTCCATGATTAGACCTGAATGGGTCAGTCGATATCCGGCCGAATTCGTACAAACCCTGACGGCGTTGTCTCTTCTTACGCCCAAAGCCGAACGCACAGCCCGCCGAGTCTTTGGACATGATTTCATTCCGCCGGACGCGCTCCGTAAAGAGATTGCCGTCCTGGAAGAGAAAATTAAACCCATTCGACTCCCCGGGCTGAAGCCCGGGGTAGATTCAGGGTTAATACTGAGCGGCGCTTTTTCCCCCGATTTAAAAATCGGGGATTGGCGCCGCAAACGTATCAAGCCCCCCCCCGCCGCTGATCGATTGGACCGGAGACTGGCGAATCTTCGCTCCCGGCTGGCGGCGGCGACGCGCATCGCTCCAAACCGGTTGACGAGCCTCCAAAAACGTCTTGCCCGGGCCGTCCGGAGAGAGGTTTTCGACCAATGGCGCCTTCGGCTGGATCGGGATTTCCAGACCCGTTTGATGGAAATGTTGGGGGCGGATACCGCTCCCCCGGAATTGCTCGATCCGGGATTTCTCCCGGTCCTGATCTCGATCATGAGATTGCCCGCGCTTTTCCGCAAGGTCGGGATCGAGTTTCTACGGCGCCGCTGCGGGCCTCCGCCTTGGAATCTCCATGATCATCCAGCCAACCGGGCTTTTCTGAAGAAGATCGAAAAAGAGGGGATCGATGCCGGCCCCTGGATCTTTCCCGATCCCCCCCGGATCGTCGAGGCGGAAAACGGCCGCAGGCTTAAAGTCGGCTTGGAGAACGACCCGCTGGAAATTTTCCGGATGGGAGCCTACTTCAACACCTGCCTCAGCCCCGGAGGGGTGAATTTCTACTCGGTGATCTCCAATGCCGCCGATATCAACAAGCGCGTCCTTTTTGCCCGGGACGAAAACGGGCAGGTCGTCGGGAGATGCCTGTTTGCCCTCAGCGACCGGGGCGGCCTCTTGACCTTTCATCCTTACGAAGGCCACAAGAGCCTCGGTTTTCAAGGAATCGTGTCTCGATCCGCCTCGGAATTGGCGGCCCGGATGAAAACAGCGGTGATCCCCGGCGGACAGGTGGAGCGTCTGGTCTTGCCCAAGTGGTATGACGATGGTCCGCGCGATACGGGAGGTGGGTTTCCCTGGTTGAAAGAAAAGTCGGCTTTCCGTTCTCGACTGGAAACGGTGAAGGTCGAGGAAATCGCGGACGCGGTAAAAAACGAGTTCGCCCCCCTGGCCGCGAATTCCCTGACTCTCTCCCCCATCGTTATGCTGTCCGAGTTCGAGGATCGGCCCGAACTGATCGTTCCCTTGCTGGCCCTGCTCGAGGCCTGTGAAGACGTGGCCATCGAAGTCTGGACGCGCGCGGCCGATCTGGCGCGGCAGGCGGGACGCCTCGATCAGGCCCGCCGGATTCTCCATAAGCGCATCCTTCCCCAGGAATACAGGCAGCTTAAAAACGGAAATTTGGACGAGGAGTGCATCAAACTCGCGCTGAATCTGGACCCGTCGGCGATGTTGCGGCTATTCCGGCGGACGCGTCCGCCCGGAGTGAAAAACGACCGGAAAGAGCCGGCTCATCGGCGAAAATATATCGCCGGGGCCCATGAAGCCCTGGGACGGGCGCAACTTTCCCGCCGGCTCGCCGACTCGCCGTCGGATTAGAGAGGTTTATACATTCGCGGCGCAAAACTCCGATTTTTAAATCGGGGTACAAAGCGCCGCTCAGTATTAACCCTGGATATACCCCGGGCTTCAGCCCGGGGAGTCGAATGGGTTTAATTTACACCCGGGGATATCGAGACCAGATGGTCTTCAAGCAGCCGGCGGGCGATCCCGATCACCGACGGCATGACGCCGTTTTCGAACAGATCACTGGCTTTGACCGGCGCGGCGAAAGAGAGACGGGGAGCAATCCGGACGGCGCGCGGATTGATTACTTGGCGGAGGATCTGCAGGACTTCAGCCAGCTTCTGGCGCCGGACCGCAGTCTGGCGGAGCCGGACGAGGGGATGCCGCAGATACTTGGGCATCAATACGCCGCTCGCTATCACCACCTGCAGCCACGCCGCCGGGACTTTTCGCAGCATGATTTCGACACTTCGCGACCAATCCCGGAATGGAAGACCGGCCCCGCGGCTCGATGCCGGGTCGGGTTCCACATCGCCGTTGGCGAAAATCAAGACCACCCCGCCGTCCTTGAGATGATCGATGCAAGCCCGCAAGGCTTTCGCGCCTCCGGCGGCGTTCAAAGGCGCAAAGATGAAGTATCGCCGGGCCGCGGAGAAGGCTCGGGTGAATGGGACATCTGAAAGAACGACTTTGATATCCCGCCTGGGAATAAAAGAAAGGATAGCCACCGAATCGAACCCGCCGGGGTGGTTGGAAACCACCAACAACGGCCCTGCCGAAGGTATCCTCTCCGCCCCCCGCGCCGAGGGCTGGAGCGACAAATCGGGCAAAATCCGGCGGGCCGCTCCGCTCAGTCCCCCCGTTTCTATGGCACCGTCCGCGTGCGCGGCGACCTGGGCCAAGCGGCCGACAGGGAGCCTGAGCAGCGACGCCAACAGCCGGTGGACCAAGCCGCTGCGCGAAACGCCGAGAGCATAGCAGATCTCGGCGATGATTGTTTCACGGAAGTCGGCCGCGGGATCGAGCTTCTTCATCCAGGACCGACTATAGCTTCGCCCGCAAAGCGAAGTCAACCGTTTTCCGCTTGACATTAATAGATTAATAAATTCATTCGACGGCGGCCCGGGCCGCGGCAGGGGCCCCAGGCTTTGCAGTTCTCAAGCCGTTGGGACTTTCCTGCGCTTCAGGGCCGTAAATACAAAGGCAAATAGGACTATCAGGACGGCCGGAAGCACCGCCGTATAGCGAAGAATTTCATGGCCGGTCGCGCCCTTGTCGGTGAACCAACCCGAGATCGGAAGAAAGATCGAAGTCGACAGCATCCCCGCGCCGCCGAATATCGACAATCCCAATGCGCCGCTCTCGGGAATATTTTCGGAGACAAAGCCCAGCATCGTCGGCCAGAAAAAGCAGATTCCCACGGCGAACACGGCGGCGGCCAGGAAGGAAAGAACGGCTCCGTCAAGGTAGCTCATCAGGAGCAATCCGATCGTGCTGATGATGGCGGAGAAAAACAGCATCCCGGTCGTATTAAGCCGGTGAACGATCGGTCCGGCAAAACCGCGGCCGACGGCCATGATCCCGTTAATGAAGGCCAGGACCAGAATCGGGGCGGTTCCGGTTCCTTCCAGCAGGGAACTGATCCGCTGACCGGTCGTCAATTCGGTGGCCGCGCTGAGCAGCATGCAAAACAGCATGATCAGGAACAGAGGGCGGAAAACGGCTTTCCACATCCCTTTATAGGACACCCCCATCTCCACCCGCTCCGTTTGGGGAAAGGATTGACCCAACATCAGAGCTCCATAAACCGCCAAAGGAACCGCCAGGGTTCCGACAAGGATCGTCCAGGGCAGCTTGACCACGTCCATGACCAGATAAGCCGTAACGCTTCCGATCACGATTCCTCCCGGGAACCAGACATGGAACCGGTTGAGCATCTTCGTTTTGGCCTCGGGGTAGAGGGTGGCTACCAGGGGATTGCACCCGGCTTCGACGCAGCCGTTCCCGACTCCGATGAACAGGGTCCCCAAAAACAGGGTCCAGAAATCGCGGGCAAAGATGGTCAGAACGATCCCGATCAGGTGCAGAAAAAAGGCGATCCGGACGAACCGTTTCATTCCGATCAGGTCCACCAGGGGGCCGCCGATGAACTGGGCCAGGGTGAATCCCCAGAAAGCCGGGGCCATGGCCAGGGCAATGCTCTTGGCGCTCAGGTCGAACTGAATGCCCCATACTTTTTCCAAGCGGGCCCGGATGGCGAATGTCATGGCCGTCGTAATCAGGGCCAGGCAGCTGAGCAGAAACAGACGGTTGGCGTTAGTGTGTTTTTCGGTCATCCTTTTTTCCTTTCATGAGATGATTCGAGTCGGACCGCCGACGGCGGCCCCGTGAATTCCCTCGCTAAAATATATCGGCAATTGACTTTCGGGCTCGCGGTCATGTCAATGGCGCTCCTGGTCCAAACGCCCGCTAGACCCGCCCGTCGTCCGGGGCGGGAAGAGCGTGGAGCGGATGAACTCCGCCGTGTCCTTCTTCAGCTTCGCCTGGGCCGAGGGCCGGATGTACATCATGTGTCCGGCTTCGTAGTACCCGAACGAGACGCGATCGGTGACCTGACGATCATAGGCCAGATGGGTGAAGTTGAACTCGGCACCGCCGACGTATGTCGCCATATCGTAATAGCCGCACACCACGAACACCCTTAGGAAGGGATTCTTGGCCATCGCCTGGCGCAACGCGTCGGTCATATCCATATAGCGGTTCTCCACATACTTCCACGGCCGTACGTTCCCCGAAGTCGGGTAGTGGAGATCGGTCTCCCATTTCAAGTCGTTCTTGATGTAGTGCTGGAAAGCGGCCACGTAAGCCCCCGCCAACGCCGAATTCGAGGGGTCAAATTCCTGGCGTTCGCCGGCGGCATCTGCATCGAGCGCCGTGAAACGGCCGTCGAGACGGCCGACCATCAGCCGCCGGTCGCGCAGAAGTTCCTTGCGGAAACGTCCGGAGTCGACCCGCAAGTTGGAGGCCAGGATGAAAGCCGGCGAGAGGCCCGTGTAGCGGGCCAGCTTTTGGGCCATGGCGTTGCGCTCGCTATCGGTCAGCGAGTTGCCCTTCGTCAGCGCCGCCATGTAATCGCCGAAGGCGAATATCCGAGCCTCGTCCACGACCTCCTTTAAAGACTTCGACTGCAGATCGACCGGAAGTTTCTTGTGGTACCAAGCGGTCGCGGCAAATGTCTGGACCTGGACAGCCCAGGCCACATCGTTGTCCGGCGCGGGCGACAGCGTCTGGTAGGTCAGGAGCGCCGAGACAAGGACGATTCCGTTCAGCTCCACCCCATGGCGGGATTGGATTTCCTGGGAGAGGCCCGCGGAACGTATCGTGCCGTAGCTCTCGCCGATCAGGAATTTCGGCGACGGCCAGCGGTTGTACACGCTCAAGTACCCGGCGATGAACTCGCCGAAGGCGCGGATGTCGCCGTCCTGGCCATGGAACTGCGCGTTATCCAGGCCGGGCATGACGCGGCTGTAGCCGGTGTCGATGGCGTCGACAAAAACCAGGTCCGACACATCGAGCAAAGACTGCGCGTTGTCGACGAGCTGGTAGGGCGGCGGCGGTTGAAAGCCCTCGTCAGCCATCTGCACATGGCGCGGGGCGAAGGATCCCATGTGCAGCCACACGGATGCCGAACCGGGACCGCCGTTGTACAGGAAGGACAAGGGGCGTGTTTTCGCGTCTTCGCCGTCTTTGGTGTAGGCGACATAGAACATCCGGGCCGCCGTTTTGCCGTCATCGAGGCGGATCGGCATCGTACTTGCCGTGGCGGTATACTTGATCTCCCGGCCGTCGAGACGGAGGACATGCGTGGTCTGCGACACCTTGTCCGG
>CAZLAM010000100.1:0-3234 GCA_964557435.1 uncultured Eubacteriales bacterium | reverse complement strand
CTCACGAGTCCCGTTACGGGCAAATATTCCCGGACCAATTCCACGTCTACGGGGTTGTCTTCGACGACGAGGACGCGGACCACTTCGGTCATTTTTTCAGCCCGTTCGGAGGCAGCTTGACGATAGTCAGCCAGAAATCCTTGATCGACGTCACCACCTTCATGAACTGACCGAGGTCGATCGGTTTCGTAATGAAGCAGTTGGCGTGAAGGTTGTAGCTCTTGAGAATATCTTCTTCGTCCTTGGAGATCGTCAGGATGACGACCGGAATTCGCTTCAAGTCGGGGTCCATCTTGATCTCGGCCAGGACTTCCCGGCCGTCTTTCTTGGGCAGGTTGAGGTCGAGGAGGATAAGGTCCGGCCGGGGGGCTTGCGCGTGCTTCCCCTTATGTCGGAGGTAGTCCATCGCCTCCATTCCGTCCCCGACCACGTGAAGTTCGTTGTGCATCTTGCTGTCCTCCAAGGCCGCCCGGGCCAGGTCGGCGTCCCCGGGATTGTCCTCGATCAAGAGAATATCGATGGGTTTGATTCCGCTCACTGGGACCATCATGCACCTCCTGTTTTCCTATTTTGAAATGGTGAAAAAGAACGTCGCGCCCTTCCCAAGCTCCGATTCGAACCATATCCGGCCGCCGTGGCGTTCTACGATCCTTTTGCACACGGCCAGGCCGATCCCGGTCCCGGGGTACTCTTGCCTGGTATGAAGCCGCCGGAAAATGACGAATAGCTTGTCGGCGAATTGCGGATCGATGCCGATGCCGTTGTCCCGGACGGAAAACAGCCATTCGCCGCCCTGGTCTTGGGCGGACACATGGATGCGCGGGGGCGTCTCGCCCCGGAACTTGACGGCATTGGCGATCAGGTTTTGGAAGACTTGTATCAATTGAGAGGCGTCGGCCCGGATCGTGGGTAAATCGTCGTTGGTCACGAGGCTTCCGCTCTCCTCGATGGCGGCCTGAAGGTTCCGAAGCGCATCGCCGAAGACCGCGTGCGAGTCGGTCCGCTGGAACGATTTGCCCCGCGTGCCTACACGAGATAATGTCAATAGATCATTGATGAGACGCTGCATGCGCACCGCGCCGTCCACGGCATAATTGATGTACTTTTTGGCCTTCTCGTCGAGTTGGCCCTCAAAGCGTTTCGCCAAAAGCTGCATGTAGCTGGAGACCATCCGCAGAGGCTCCTGCAGGTCATGCGAGGCCACGTAAGCGAACTGCTCCAGTTCCTTGTTCGAACGTTCCAGGTCCAGCATGACGCGCCCGACCTCATCTTCCGCTTTCTGGCGATCGGTCAGATCAAGGCCGCAAGCATAATTCTTGTCTCCCAAGGTAATGTAACCCCACGAGATATTCTTCTTCGAGCCGTCCTTGCAGGTCACCACGACTTCCATGGGCTCAATGGGCGATTGGGTCTCGATGGCGCGCTTGACCCGGCGGGTCCATTCCTCCGAGATTTGTCCGCGGTATGTTTCATCGGGATAGGCCAGCGGCCACCACTGCTCTACGGTTGGAATATCGTCCAAAGTGTAACCAAACAATTGGACAAACATGGGGTTTAAGTATTCGCATTTCTGCTCTATTCCCACCGACAGATATATGGCCAGCGGGATAGTCTCCACCATCGCCCTGAACTTCTCCTCGCTCTCCCGCAGCGCCTTTTCGGCGCGTTGATAAGCCGTAATATTTCGGATATAGGCGGTGATTCCGGTGATGTCGCCGACCTCGGTCCGGACCGGTTGCCAATGGAATTCGTAATAGACATCGATTCCGGGTTGGTGTTGGACTTCGGCGAAAGATTCGCCGCGGAGGACCCGGTCCAAACTTTCCTTGGCCTTAGACCTGAGTTCGGGTGCCGTCATCCAGTCGAGGAGAGACGATCCGATCGTGATCTCGGCGTTCCAGGCCGCCTTCATTTCCCGGCGATGGTTTTTGTTGAAGCCCGTGTAACGATACTGGGAATCAAGCGAAAAAACGATGCCGTCGCCGAGGTTATCGATGATCTCTTGGATCGGTGCCACGGTCCCTCCTTCTTCTTGGTTTCGAGGAAGGCCGGGTCACGAAGGGCTCCGTCCATCTTCGGTACCATCAATCGACTAACTTATAATTCTTTTCATGGAAAAGCCGCAAACAGGCATCCGAAACTTCAAGGTCAAAGAGGATCCCTTTGTTTTTTGAAATCTCATTCAAAGCCGCATCAAGACCCAGAGAAGGCCTATAGGGACGGTGGGAAGCCATAGCCTCCACGACGTCCGCCACTGCCAGTATCCGTGATTCCATGAGAATCCTGTCTCCCGTTAAACCATTCGGATATCCGGAGCCATTCAGCCTTTCATGATGCTCCAGAACCATCCGGGCCACGGGCCAGGGAAATTCAATGTCCTTTAAAATATCATAACCGCATTGAGAATGGGCTTTAATGAGCATGAATTCAATTTCGGAAAGTATGGTTGGTTTGCTGAGAAGCTCCGCCGGAACGGATATCTTGCCGAGATCATGGATGGAAGCGGCGATGCGGATTCCTTCGACCCTATCCACGTGAATGTTCATCTCCAGGGCTAAAGTGTAAGCCAAATCAGCCACTCTCCGTTGATGGCCGGCCGTGTAGGGATCTCTTGTCTCAACGGTCACGGCAATCGCCTGGACGGTCGCTCCCAAGGCCTTTCTTATCCGCTCGGCATTCCGTTTGCGATCGGTGATGTCCCTGAAAAACCAGATTCGGCCGAGGTAGAGTCCAGCCGTGTTCAACAGGGGAGATGAATATCTGTCGAAACATCGGCCATCGGCGAACTCGATTTCTTCTCTGCTCATTTCGTCGCGGTGCTCATAAAGATACGCCACTTTGAGCCCAAATTCCGCCGGATCCTTGAGTTGTGGTAAAACGTATTCCAGCAGCATGGCTTCGTCTTTATTATCAAGAACATGCCGAGGTATCTGCCATAATTCGCCGAAGCGTTTATTGAAAAGAATGCAATGTCCTTCGTTGTCCACGGCCAATATTCCGTCAAGGGAAGTTTCCGACTGGGCTTCCAGGAGCATTGACTTGATGGCCAGCGCTTCATCCGCCCGCTTGCGTTCCACAGCGTATCGAGCGGCGCGAACAAGCACATTTCCGATGATCTCGCCTTTAATGAGGTAGTCCTGGGCTCCGTTCCGGACGGCCGTGACGGCCGTTTCCTCGTCATCGTGTCCGGTCAAAATGATGGCGGGCGTATCGGGCGCCGCCTTTTGCAGTTTA
>CAZLAM010000099.1:0-10874 GCA_964557435.1 uncultured Eubacteriales bacterium | reverse complement strand
AAAATCGACGCCAAAAACTTGACCCCTCCGCCGGATACGTTTCTCGCGGACGGAGAGACCCTCGATTTTGACGGCTTGTCCATCCGCGTGTTTCAAACTCCCGGCCATACACGAGGAAGCCTTTGTTTCCTGATCGGTGATTTCCTTTTTTCCGGAGATACACTTTTCAGGAACGATATCGGGAAAGTTTGGACGGAGGACAAAGGCGAAATCGAAAAAGTCCGGGACGCTCTCGTCCGGTCCATCAAGGAAAAGCTTCTGGTCCTGCCGGACCGGACTCGAGTCTGTCCCGGCCACGGGAGGGCGTCGACGATCGTTGAGGAAAAGACCGATAATCCGTTCCTGAGAAAATAGTCAGCGCTGTCATTTCACATAATCATCAATGGTCTTTGATACACCGGACGGATAAACCATCCTGCAGTTTCGAATAATTACGGAAAGCGACGCCGTTCCCGTGGTTCAGGACCAGATTCCACATGACATCCTGGAATAGAACGGTCGAACTCCACCAATATCCGTTCACACCCAGGCCGTAAAAATTGCCATCATTGTTTCGATAACCGCCCATCAGGGCCCCGAAACTCTTGATGTTTTTCATTTCCGATCCGGACGTGTCTCTTCCGCCCAGGCGTGAAGCCAAGCGAACCCAGTCGGCATCCGTAGCGACACGGTACCCCTCGGGCGCCAGCCCCCGCGGATCGGTTATCGCATAACCGTTGTACAGCTTGCCGTGCCGGGCGCCGGCCTCAGAATTGTTTTCGAAATAGCACCAGGCGGGCTTTTTATCCCGACAGGCCTTCGTCCACTCCTCATTCGTTTTCATTTCGGGGATCGGATCTCCATTCCTGAAAATACCGATATCCAGGTTTTTGGCCATCCATGTCTGATCCCCCATTTTTACGGACCCCTGATCAGCGGGCTCCGCGGTCGGCCCGATGGAATACCCGCCGGCCTTGATCCTATAGGATTCCCCCGGTTTGGTGGAGAAGCTTATTTTATCTCCGGCCGTCGAATATTTGACCTGCTCATTGCCGGAATCCGTGATCGTGGCCGATTGGCCCGGCCACGGATTCATGACCGAGCAGTCTTTCCCTTTTTCACTCATTATATTAACAAAAGAAACATTACCATCCGCCAATTCGCTGGATACCAGAAACGCCCCCATGGCCCTGAGCCGGACGAACTTGGCCTGCTTCCTGGGCCAGGCCGGAAAGAGCCTTAAAAAACCTTCTTGGCTCTGCAGCATACAGGCATTGATATATTCGAGATTGGCGACGCTTTCAGTGCCGTGCCCCCCTTTGGGGACGGTGAAGTTCCGCCTCATGTTCTGGCTGAGAAGAGCCTGGAAACGATCCAGGAGACTCTGGGCCGGGTATCCGCCCTTGACCGCCGAAGCCCAGAGGAAACCGGGGGCGTTGGGACTGGTTTCCCAGGAATTATAGGCATCGATCGTATTGATGAATCGCTTGATCAGGTCGGCTTCGGAGCTCATCGTCACAGCCGTGGTTTGACCCGCCAGGAGGGCCAGTCCCGGCCACGAGTTTTCCGCGAGCATCTCCTCGTCGCAAACCTTGAATACAAACTGACCGTTCCAGTTTCCGGTCGGCAGATCTTTCATATGCGTCACGATATCCAGCCATAGGGCACGCTTATCAACATCCGTATTCAGATCTTTGCTGTAACGGATCATGTTTTTGAACAATTCCCGCACAAAAGCATTGTCGAGAGCCGTGTTGTTGTTATCGTTGCTCGCCCATTCCTGGTAGGCCGTATGCTTGATGACCCATTTCCCATCGGCCTTTACCAGATAGGCTTCCCAGAAATCGGCAATCCCCCTCAAATAAGGGTAAGCCGTTTTTTTAAGGAAGTCGATGTCCTGCGTGTAATTGCTATACCACAGAATCGGTATCGCAGCCCAGACCGATCCGGAAAGCATGCCCATGTACAGGTCTTCAGAGGCCGAATTCCCCCAGGGCGCCTGGGTGATCGGATCAAAGATTCCGGGTATGCCATCCTTGAACTTCGTCCCCCATCTGTTTCCGGTAACGAAACTGATATCTCCCCGCCGGGCCCTCCGCCTTCCTTCGGCTTCCCAATCAAAACGCTGCTGCATATAGGGCCGGAGCAGCTCAGGGCGATTGCTGGTCGCAAATCCGGCCACGGTGGACTGATGATTATAGCTGAGGGTGTAATTGCCATCCCAGTTCGGTTTGTCCGTGGTCACCCATGGCCCAAAAAGCGCCGGGCAGATGCTTCCTTCCCTGTATGCGCAGGCCGACTCATACAAGGCCCCGTAATAATATTGCTCCAGCTGCGGATCATAGGTCCGGACAAAGGATTTGAGCCAGTAATTCTTCCACCAGCTCACATGAGCCTTATGTAAGGCGCTGATGGCCGCCTCCGTCTGTTCTCCGGCTTCGGCAATGGAGCCGGCAATATGATCGGTGATATCCTTTCCGGCGCGCACGGCGGTAACGACATAAACGCTTTTGCCGGGTTGTAGGATGAACCTGGCCGTGGCTGTATTTTTTCCGGGCATATTCATCGTGTAATCGGTCCCGATAATACTCGTGGCCAGGGCCGCCCGGCAGACCCAGTCGATTTCTTTCCCGCTCTCGGTTTCCCGGCTCACCCAACCGGTTTTTCTCCCGGTCACTCCATTTGAAACGGGATATTTGGCCGTATTGGTCATGTGGGCCCAAGTTTCGACGGTGATATCGACAGGCTTTGGGCCGGTGGTCGATATCTCACTGATGAGCAAATTCCGCGTCGCCGAGACCCAAGTGTGCATTTCAACCGGGCCCGTGGAAAGCCTGGTGATGATCTCGGCATTCAGCATGTTTTGTTCCTGCTGAACCTCTGCTCCAGACCTGCCGCCGGCAATGATATTCACTCCACCTATGGGAAGAGGTACGGCATTCAGATGCGCCCCTGACCAGAAATCCGTAGTGGCGATATAAAAGCGGCCCCAGGTCATATCACAGGAACCCACTACCCCCACGCACCCATTTCCCAGAAGCGGTGCGTCCGGCATTCCCGAGGTGGCGACATTGTTGTTGACGCCGCGATAGAGGCCGACGCAATCCGTCAAAACTTTTTGAAGCCAGGCCCAGTCCTCATTCGTTTGTGCTTCGGACCTAGGGCTCGATACGAGGAACAGAACGAGTGTCATGAAAGTCTTGAATATTTTCATAATTGACATTAAAAAAATCCTTTTTTGGGGCGGTTATGATAGGAAATTTGCTTTTTCCGGTACGCCGCGAATTCCCGCTCCGGCCGAAGAATCTCCTCGTTTGACCACGCCGGGAATATAGTCCCTGTCGGTCGGCACTGTCAATTCCAGCGAAATATGCGAAAAGGGCCGGCCAAAACGTAAAGGGGATCGGCCCATCCATTCGCGCAGGCTGAAAGACGGTAGACTCCCGCTCCCTCCTGATCATCAAATCCTAGAAATATCCTCCGCTCTCCTCAGCCTCACTCCTGGAGACATCATCTGTCTCCAGGAGTACAGGCCGAAGCGGCAGCCTTGCAGTCCTCATGGAAGCCATGAGGACTGCAAGGCTGGGGCTTCGCCGCCACAAACCCAAGCTTCAGATGATCGATAATCCGGTCCACAACGGAAACCTCGGTGATGAAGGTATCGCCGGACGGCAAGTACTTCTTTTTCACCGGACGCCAGGGCGTGACCTATTGGATGGAAGCCTCGTTCATCGAGGAGCTGAGGCCCAAGGAGGGCGCGGGGGCCTAGCCGGGACTCGGCAGCCCGGCGGGCGGTCAGCTGGGCCTGATTTCTGGCCCGGCCTCGCGGGGCGACGGGTCGGCGAGGCGCAGATCGATCTGGATGCTTTGCCGGAGGGCCTGGAAGCGGCCCACGAGCTGCATCCGGTTCTTTACACCGAGCTTGAGGTAGATGCTGGTGAGATGGTTCTTGACGGTATGCACGGAGATGAAGAGCGACCGCTCGATATCGGAGTTGCTCTTCCCCTGCAGCACGAGCTTTACCAGCTCGCATTCGCGGGGCGTCAGGTCCGCCGCGCGGCAGAGCCGGCCGACGGCCATCTCGTCGATATCCTGATCGGCGGTCCCTCCAAAAGCCGGGAAGAACCAGCGCTTGAACCAGAGAATGGGGAAGGCGCTGACCGCCAGGAGCGCCGCGGCGTTGGGGTAGAACTGGACATCCGTCGGAAGCCGATAGGTCAGCACGAAAACGAGAATAGCGGCCAGATACATGAGCGAAAAGGCCCGCATGGCCCGGGATTCGGCCGAATCGCCGGTCCGGGCCAAGATGCGGATCGTCCCCGAGGACCAGCGCAAAGTCGAAGTCCGGATCCTCGACGTCATGGACGGCATGGCCTTCGTCGAAGCCAAGTCCCTCCTAGGCGACAGCTACATCCAGATGTCCTGGCTCGACGGCCAATGGAAGATTCTCAACATTCTGCTCAAGGTCAATCCCAACGCCGCCCGGCCGGCCCAGCGCTGAGGAGCGCATCTGCTTGGGGCTCCACACCATGAACTGGGACGGCAGCGCGGTCGATCAGAACATCCCGACGGTCTTCCTTCTGGACAAGTCGGGAGCGGTCCGGTTCAAATACATGAGCCAGAACACCTTTGACCGCCCCAACGCCGCCTATCTGGCCAAGGTTCTGGAGAAAATGCTGTAGGGAATCCTTTCCCCGAGACGATCTTCGGAGGCCGGGGCCGCCCCGGCCTCTTTTTCCATTAATAGTAATAATCTCCTATGCTTTTTTCCCGATGCGGACCGTTACCTTTAGTGAGGCAACTATGAAAACGATTCTCGCGTTAATCTTGGCCCTGGCGCCGGGGATAATATCCGGTCCGGCGATCGATGGCCCCCAGGCGGCGACTGAACGGATCGACGGCTTTATCAAGGCTTTCGATAAGGCGGGAACAAGACCCATTTGGCCGGGATTCGACCCAAAGGCCTGGCCGCTGGCCGTGTTCGACGGGGAGAGGACGATTCTGCTCCGCCACCCCAGCCCGCCCTCCGACTTCAAAGCCATGCCCGACCGGCCGGGCTGGTCCGTCTTCCCCGGCCGCTTCCCGGCCGTAGTCGGGAACTCGACTCGGGACATCGGCGGCATCAAGACAGCCACGGTCATCGCGACCCCGGACTCGACCGTGGAACGATCTCTGCTCGCCTGCGTCGAAGAGGTGTTTCACGTCTTCTGGCTGTCCCACCACCCGGGCTTCCGACCCAACGAGATGGCCCGCTACGGCTATCCCCTGAGCGATGTCGAGAACCTCCGTTTGATCCTGGCCGAGGACGAGTCGCTGGCCCGCGCGCTGGAGGCCAAGTACGAGGCGGAGGCCGCTGCCTGGACCGCCGCTGCGATCCGTCTCCGACGCGGCCGGACGCCTCGTCTTGATGCGGACGTGCTGGCCTACGAGACGGGGATGGAGATGATGGAAGGGACCGCCAACTTCGCGGCCAGGACCGCTCTCGGCGAGAAGACCGAAAGGACCGCATCCCGATTACGGGAAAAGCGACCCGCCGAAGATATCCGTTGGCGCTTCTACGAGACGGGCGCTTCGCTTTGTTGGCTCTTGGAGCGTTTGCAGCCCGACTGGAAGACCCAAATCGACGGTCAGCCCGACTTGACGACGCTCGCCCTGCTCGACAAGGCCGTTTCCCGCCGTAGCGTCAAGCCCGCCGAATTTTCCACAGCCGAGGCCGCGGATCTGAAAGCCCATGCGGAAAGCGATATCGCCGGCTTAACGGGGCGCCGCAAACAGCTTCGAAAAGAGCTGTTGGACCGCCCGGGATCCCGGGTGATCATCGAATCGGCCGAGGGAGCCGAGCCCTTCACGCTGGGGAGATTCGATCCGATCAACCTCTTCGTCCTCGAAAACGGAGAAGTGGCGCAAGCCAATTTTCTGACCTTATCCAACGCCGGCGGAACGGTCGAGATGACGAATCCCGGATTCGCCCGCGGCTCGTTCGCCGGGACCATGGGGCTGACGACACCCGCCGGCCCCCACCCTCTTGGCTTGGGCATTCGGACCTTGACGATCGTCGGAATCCAGGGCGAACCGAAGGTTGCCCGGGACGGGGATATGGTTACCGTCGAGGCTCCGGGAATTCGCGTCAAGCTGAAGGGCGCGACCGTCAAGACCGAAGGCGGTACGATTTATATCCTCCTGCCATCCCGGGCTTCGGCACAAGATTGATCAGGCTTGATCCGGTGCGGTCACGCCCCTAGGCCGCAGATTCGGGCGCTGATATCCCAGAGGCGGCGCGCCGCCTCCCGATCCTCGGCCAATGGAGAAACTTTAGCTGGATGCACGCGCGGTCGGAGAAGTCGCACCGAGGAATTCTTAAAGATCCACAAGGGTTCCACCTCACGCCGGATCTGATCGATATCGACGCTATCGATCCGGCGCCTGATCAGGTCATGCAAGTCGCCTGCCGTCAGGAGGGCGGGCTCCGCCCAATGCCCGGTCTGCCGCATCCGCTGTTCGAGGTGGGCCAGACGCAGCTCCGGGTGATAGGCCGCGAACCAGACAAGATCGTACCAGTCACGACCCTCTTCGCCCGGCTCAAAGACAAGAAGGTCGAGTTCGTTTCGGACGCCTTCGAGCCGCCGGCCGAGGAGGCGATGCGGATCTTCCGCAAGTGCTCCTTCCTCGTAGCCAACAAGACCGACCTCGATCCGGGCGGCGAGAATTTCGAGGCCCTCAAGTTCTTCTATGAAGCCCAGCTGCCGATCGTCCCGGTGTCTGCGGCCACGGGAGCTGGGCTCGAGGGCCTGCGGCGGCGGATCTTCGACCTTCTGCGCGTCATCCGGGCCTACAGCAAGCCGCCGGGCAATAAGGTCGAGCTCACCGACCCTCACGTCCTCAAGCGCGGGGCCAACGTCCTGGATATCGCCCGCTCCGTCCACAAGGACTTTGCCGAGAAGCTGGCCTACGCCCGCCTCTGGCGGGAGGGCTCGTTCAACGGCCAGATGGTCACCCGCGACGAGGTCCTGCAGGACCAGGACGTGGTCGAGCTGCACATCTAACGAGGGGACGAGTGTCTCCGGGCCGGGACAACCCGAGCCCGCTTCCCGGGAGGGCGGGACTGGCACGCGGCTTGCATGAGTATTCGACCCGGGGCTTCGCGGCTCCGGAAGGAGCAGAGATCCGATGAACATCAAGAAGCCCGCCTGGGCGGCATTCCTCACGGCCTCTTTCGCTCTCGGCCTCGGTGTTCCCGCGCCCGCCGCCGCATCTCCGGCCGAGATCCAGTTCGGACTGTCCTTCTCCCCCGCTCTGCCTCGGGGCGAATTCCACGACCTCATGAGCCGAACGGTTTGGGGAGGCGCCGTGAGCTTCGCCATCCGTCCCTCGCGCGGCCCTCTCCTGATCGGTACGCGGCTCGGATTCGGCGCCTACGACTCCGACGGCTGGGAGGCCTGGCTGGGGCTGACCATCCCCGACATCCTGGTCGACGTGCGGACAACCAACTCCGTCCTGGCATGGGATGTCTTCCTGCGGCTCCAGCCCGAGCGGGGCTTCCTGCGGCCCTACCTGGACCTCTTCGCCGGCCTGCATTTCCTGTCCACGGACACCCGGATCGGCGACGGCGACTGGGACGACGACAACAGCGGCGATATGAACGTCAACAATGCCTCGGACACGGCCTTCGCCTACGGCGCGGGGGCGGGAGTGATGTTCCCCCTCATCAGATTCATGCACAGGGACGGCCGGCGGGTCGGATCGCTCGACCTGGACCTCGGCGTCCGTTATGCCCGCGGCGGCCGCGCCGATTACCTGGTCGAGACCGGGCTGACGGGCGTCTACGACACCCTGACCTCGCGGACCGACCTGCTGACGCTTTCGGCCGGGCTTACCATCAGCTTCTGATCTCTCGGCCTACGAGTTACGCTTCGGGCTTCGTGCACGTTATTGAGATAGAGGTCCCACAGTCATGAACATGGCAATAGCGGTATTCTCTCTCGCTTCCGCGGAGGAGCCACGATCAGGCCTCCGATCAAGGAAGGATCCGCATCCACTATTATCCCTGGGGTTGGTCCTTGCTCTAGTCCTACCTCTTCTCGGCTGCCATAATGTCAACGTGTCGGCTCCCGCGGCGCAGCCTTCCGTTGGTTTGGAAACCTTTTGGCATGAAACGATCCTGTTTCATCGATAGCCCGAGCGACCCTGTTAAAGTTGATGACGGTATCCCCGTCCTTCCTGCTCTCGAGACAAATGCCGCGGATTATGCCCGGTTTTTATGGCTCATTCGTATCTCGAGCTTCGACCTCTCCCATGAATCGTTCATGTCCTATTTGATCTGGCCGTCGGTTTCTATCGAGTTCTCCGCCATCAATGCTGCGAGCGGATCGTCGAATTCGCGGGTTTTCCCAAATGGATTATCCTGGTGCTTGGGTTGGGGCCAGTACAAGCTGCCGAGAGTCCTGCTCGGAATATGCACCTTCATGGGAGAGCGAGATCCGACGACAGCGGCATACGCGATGGCCTACGAATCCAGGAATTCCACGGTCATGGTCGTTCTCGCCGCTGGGAATGATCCTGGGAGAATCGTGGAAACCGTCGTTCGGGAATATCTCGGGGATATTCCAACACCCTTGAAGTGGCTTGATTTCTAGCCTAATTCCTTAAGACTTTTATAGACTCGAGCGGTTCAGCGCCACGATCTGGCGGCTATTCAATATAAAATCAGTTGATTTTTATTGACAAAATTTATTTCTCCTTCCCAGAAGGATAAATTTGTTCCTTCTTATCCTTCGGAAAAGGAGAATATCCTGCGACTCGCGTATCGCAAAAAGCCCAGCCTAAAAACCGGACTCATGTCGTCATGAGAACAGAGTTTGTCCGCATACGGACAGGCTAAAGGAAGCGGATCGGCGGCGCTTTCATCAACAGGACGAAGCCGACGACGAGCGCAACGAGAAGAATGCCGGCCATTAGTTTCCAAGCCGGAGCCCGCTTCCTCTTCTCATCTTCCCGAAACTCCATGACCGAGCCGAGAAGGAATCCGGCCGCAAACCCGCCGGCATGAGCGATGTTGTCCGCCCGCATCATGAGCCCGAAGACGAAGCCGTAGATCGCCCACCGGATCATGAACGTCTGGATATACCGGGACCGGGCCCCGCCCTGGCGGCGGAAATAGGAGATGGAGAATCCGATCAGGCCGAAGAGGGCCCCCGACGCGCCGGCCATCACGACTTCCGCCCGGAGCATATAGGAGGCGGCGGACCCGCCGATCCCGGCCAGAAGGAAGAGGCAGAAATAGCGGGCCGATCCGATCTCCCGTTCCAGGAAGTGGGAGACGCTGACGAGAGCGTAGAGATTGAAGGCCAGATGGATGACGCCGATATGAACAAACACGCTCGTCAAGAGCCGCCACCATTGCCCCGAAGCAACCAGCTGGGTCTCCAGAGCGCCCGACCGCAGCAAAGCTTCGAGGCTCGGCTTGAGCAGCGCGCTCCCGCTCGAGAGGACCATCTGGAAGATGAAGTCGAGGGCGATCAGGGAGATGAGGCCGGCCGTGACCGGAGATACGCCTGGCAGGATGAGCCCAAAAGCCTTGGTAAGGAAATTGGCGGCCGCCGAAGGGAGCTTTGCACCACAGGCGCCGCAGGTCCGCTCCCCCGCTCCGGCCAGCGCGCCGCAGCGGCAGATCCTCTGCCTCGACCTGAGATGACGGACAGTGTTCGTATCGGCCGAGAAGCGGCTTTTCAGCCGCTGCTTGAAACGGAGCCACCGCCAATGCCACCAGACATAGTTCAAGCCCAAGGCCTTGCTCAGTTTTTCGATGAATCCGCTCATGAAAGATCGATTATACCCGAGGCACAGACTGCCGGGAAGGACCATGCGCCGATCCCCGGCCGGCGTTGTTCGGAGGTCTCTTTTCCCAGCCAGAGAGAATGATCGGTTTTTACTTAACCCGGAAATTCAAAGCCGGCTCGTCGAAGGATAAGAATTTCCTTTTCCGGCCGGAGCATGGGACGCGTTTGGAATCGGCTTGAATCCCCATCCTGACCTCGTCAACGAGGGTATTCCGGCCCGCCCGGGCCGGACGATCCCGGCTGCGGCGAGGCCGTCTTCCGGACGCACTTCGCCGCCCAGCCCAACGATCAAGGAACATATTCGGCCGGGGGATCGGGAAAATACCCGGCCGGAGGGTCGGCCTTCCAAAGAAACTCCTGATGAACGGCCTCGGGCGGGGGCTTCGCCGCCACAAACCCAAGCTTCAGGTGATCGATAATCCGGTCCACAACGGAAACCTCCGTGATGAAGGCGACAATCTTCATCCGGCCCCACTCATGGAGCAGCTAACGCTACTCCTTGAGTACTGCAAGGCTGCCGCACTTCGGGCAGCGCTTCGCAGTCCTAATGAGGCTTCCGAATTAGGGCAGGTCATGGGATCGACCTCATAGTCTTTCCGGATCATGGCCGCCCATCCTTTAGAGGGAAGGCACCGGAGCTCCTCCTCGACGATCCGGAGCGGCGAAGATGCCAGGCTCGCCTTCCTGACCTTTCCCCGGTGCGCGTTCGCGTACAAGCCGTAATACCGGACCATGACCTGTCGAAACGGTCTTCATATTCGGCCAGGAACCGCTCGAAATGATGGAAAAGCACCCGGTAGAGGACGGTCCGCTCCGGATGACGAGGGCGATAGATTCCCGCCATGGCGAGAGAAAAGCCTCAAGAAACGGGCCATCATCGAGAATGGGACCACGTCCCCCTGAAAAGAGGCGATGTCCGCTCGCCGGCAGGGCGAATCAGATCAAGAAAACGTCAACCGGACTTGACGCAATACCGAGCGATAGGAAACGGCTGGGAAATAAGAATGATCGTACAGCGTCTTTCAGACGGTCTTGATCCGGGATGCCACGTCCAAGAAG
>CAZLAM010000098.1:0-4579 GCA_964557435.1 uncultured Eubacteriales bacterium | reverse complement strand
GCCGGCGGTGCGCTATGGAGTCAAAACCAGGACCAACGCATTACGGCCATCCGCGCTCTCTCGGCCAAGATCGAATCCCAGATCACTCTGGCCAATAAAGAGGCCGAAGGAGGAAGCCCTTCCGGCTTCTATTGCACCGAGGTTTTCCTCAACAGCCGCAACGGTTCGTGGCGCGCCGTGGGCAATTATTACCGGAAAACACTCTTTTGGCACACCGACGAACCCCGCTTCGCCGTGCAGGAGGAACGGACCGGGGCCGCCGTTCTGGTGAAAGTCGAAACCCACGAGGGCGCGGCCATAACTTCCCTTTTCAAGGATTTCCTGTTCGACGAAGGGAAGCTGGTTTTCGCTTATGTGCAGACGAGGATGGGCGAAGGTCCGATGGAAGAACGACGCTACTATTTCGACGGCGGCCGGCTCATCCGGTTCATGCTGGGGCAGAAAATCTCCGCCGAAGCACCCGACGGGCGCGACATTCTAAGCGAAGCGGCCCGGCAACAAGCGCTGTTCCTGACCTTATACCAATAGAATTTCAGAAATCTTACATTTTCACGGCGATATCAATTAAGGTCGTCAGTGTTCTGGAAAGGAATTTGAGGGTATCGGGATCGCTTTTCTGAAAATTATAGTAAGCCATGGCCGCGCTCAGAGTATTGTCCTTGGCAAAAACCCTGTTTCCCCGCTCTTGTCCCAAATAAGTGTTGGCCGCGGCGAAGGAGTGGTCGGGCTTAGCCTTGAGGGCCAGGAATTTCTTGTTGAGCTCGGCCATCTGCCCCTTGTAGTTTTCATACAGAGCGTCCAGCTTGGGTTTGAGCTCGGCGGCCTCGGGCTTATCCTTGACCAGAACGGCGGTTTCGGCCACCGCTTTATCGTACAGGTCGAGAATCTCCTTGACTACGGCGACACCGCCGGCATCCTCGGGGAAAACGACGGGTTGCGCGACCGGTTTTATCTCCGCGGGGGTCTCTCCGGGGGTCTTGTCCTTCGATCCGCCGCAGGAAACCAGAACGATGATCGCGCTGAGAACGACGAAAAACACGGCCGATTTTTTCAACATGATGACTTCCCTCCGGAAATTAAATAAAAAATATGATCCTCGGGGATTCTATACATTTTCTCTTCGAGATTCCAGTCAGGACGCGGACCGGCCTCACCTCGGTAGAGCCGCCCACCACCCGGCCTTGAGCCGGCACAAAAAAAATCAGCTCTCCTGAAAGACTGGAGGTGTCCGGTCGGGCTTAAAGAATAGAGATTACAGGAAAACCATGGCCAGGAGTTCGGCCACGAGGGCCGGTTTGTTTTCCCCTTCGATCTCGACGGTGTTCTCAATCGTCAGGAGAATCCGGCGAAACCCCTTTCGTTCCATGGCTTTGAGCACGGCCCGGTTTCTTATCCGGCTTCCCGATCGAACGGGATTGATGAACCGGATACGGTTGGCTCCGTAATTGACGACCCATCGGTATTTCAGACGAAAGAGCGGAATTTTTTGCAGGATTTCCGGCAGAAGCGACAGGATCAGCAATCCGTGGGCCACCGTTCCCCCCAAGGGACCCCGGCGAGCTAGCTCCTCGTCGACGTGGATCCATTGCCGATCTTCGGTACATTCGGCAAAGGCGTTGATCCTGTCCTGGCTGATGGCCTTCCATTCGGAAAGGTCGATTTCCTTCCCCAGGAGCGCTTTGATTTTCCGGGGTGTCAGTCTTTCCACGACGCCCTCCAGCCCGATCATTTCCGGCTTCGCACTTCTCCGAAACCGCATCCTCTTTATAGCCATCATGATGATTCTGTCAAGCGGCATTTCCCGGTGTGTTCCCGGTGTGTTCCCGGTGTTCCCGGCCTTCGAAGGGACTCCGCACCCCCCACTACTCCGCTGGTCCCCGCCTCCGGAACATGCCAAGGAAAAAAGAGTATGGGGGGAAAATGGGTGGTGCGCCTGGCCCGGCTCGAACGGGCGACAAGCGGTTTAGGAAACCGCTGCTCTATCCATACTGAGCTACAGGCGCACCCGTTTCGGGGGCTTCAATATAAGGGATGCTCCGCAATTTTGCAACGGGAAACCCGCAGCCGGGCAACCGTGGGGGGGGGCGAATAATACCCGGCCTTTAAAAAAGGCCGTAAAAAACCATGAAGCCGCGAGTACTCAGCCCCCCGCCCCGGCTCCGTCTCGTCCGTATTCAGGCCTTATTTTTTCAGCCCGACGAACCGGCGAAGATAATCGAGGATCGACTTCTTATTCGTCCCGGCCTCGATATCCTTGGCCGACAGCTCTTTGATCTTGACCAGGAAAGCTTTATTCTGTTCGTTGCGGGCGGCGATGAGCTCGGCCATGACCTCGGCCAGGTCGGGATTTTTGGCCAAGACCACGGCGAAATCCTCGGCCTTGATTTTGAGAAGATCGGCCTCCTCCGTGATCGTCCCGGAAGCCGTTCGCGGCATGCCGGTGAACAGCGACATCTCACCGAAAATCTCCCCCGGTCCCACATCAAAGGTGGTCGAGAATTTCTTGTCGTACTCCTCAGCAATGATCTCCCCGCGGATGCGGCCCCGGGCCACGATGTAAGCGCTCCGGCCCTTGTCCCCCTGGCGGCAGAGGACTTCTCCTTTGGCGTACACGGCCCGTTGGACGACCGCCGCCAGGTCCATGACATCGTCCTCGGGAACCATGAGCTGACCGGCTTTCTCCCCTTGTTGATAGCGGAGAAAAGCGGACTGGAGCAGGAGGGACAAGTTCTCGTCCCGGAGGTCCGAAACCTCGCGCTCCACAGCCCCGCCTGGTTCCGGCAGGGCGATGATTTTCCCGCTCCCCGCTTCTCTTCCGGCGGCGGCGACGGCAGCCGACATACCCGCCGCAATCGGCGCCAGCTTGTCGCCCAACGGAGCGGAAATCTCGATGCCGCGCCTCTTCAACTTGTACCAGGCCAGGCGTCCGACATCCGTGATGATGATATCCTTGCGGGCATACTCCGTGATCCAGAACTTAAGCAGGTAGGAAACGCCGAAATCATCGAAGCTCTTGATATAGGTGACCGGCGCTGGATCGGCCGCGACTTGCGGACAATCGCGAGCGGCCTCGGCCAAGGCGTCCAGAACGCGCTGGGCGGGAGCCGCGGCGCTGATCTTGAAGGGAAGGAACAGTGCCGACCGATTGTCGGGTTGGGCGAAGTTGGTGATTTTTTCCGAGGCCACGATGTTGTTGGGTAGAATGATGATGTTTGAGGACCTGTCGAGAATCCGAGTTTCACGCCAGTTCGTATCCACGACGACACCCTCTTGCGAGCCGATGGAGACCCAGTCGCCGCGATGGATGGATCGTGAAAAATGAAGCGAGATCCCGGACAGGATATTGCCCAGAACTCCCTGCAAAGCCAGTCCGAGAACCATGGTCAGAACGGCCGAGGTGGCCAAGGCGGCGGTCAGATTGATGTTGAGTACGCCTTTGAGGACGGCGAACAGGACGATGATTTCCATGACGCCGAGGGCCAGGCTGCGCAGGACGTCCGGAAGAGGGAAAGGCCGCTTGGCCCGGACATACCAGGCCAGGACGGCCGCGTCGAAAAGGCGGATGAGGAAAAAGAAGGCGAAAAAGATGAGCCCGGCGTCCAGGTAAGGCCGAAATGCCGAGGGGAGGGCGAAGGCGGCCTTGACCGTGAAAAAAGCCCCCGTGAAGACAACCGGCAAGGCCAGACGGGAGATAAGGACCCGCCGCCCCCCGCGTTCGCGCGACCCGGATAGTTTGGCGATGATGACCCGGACGAGGATATAGAGAACGAGCGCGGCGACGACCGCCAGAATAGTGACGGCCAGGGTGGCGTAAAGGGATAAGGGTGTATTCATAGCTCGATCGTCAATCCTTCGGAGGCGCAGGCGGTGGCCCGGAATTCCCGCCGGGCGCGGCGGGCGATCTTGTCCAAAGTCCGGTCAGAATGATCGGGATTGAGATGCGACAGCAAAAGCCGGCCGACGCCGGCCGCCTGGGCCAGCCGGACACCCTCGCGCCAGGTACTATGCCCCCAGCCGACGTGCCCCGTCGCATACTCCTCGGGAGTGAACATGGCGTCGTAGACCAGGACGCGGGATTTTCGGCAAAACTCCTCCAGTCGCTCATCCATGCCCTGGGCCGGATGTTCGGTGTCGGTGGCCAGGACGACCGCCTCGGATCCTTCGATCAAGCGGTAAGCGACGCTGCCCTGAGGATGATGGAGCGGGCAGGATGTGATCCGGACGGTATCGATCGTCAATCCATCCGCGCCGATCCCATGAAAGCGCTTGAGGGCGGGCGTCTTTTCAAAATGGACCGGATAAAACGGCGAGGAGGTGAACCGGCCGAGGATTTCGCGGAGGTCGTCCGGCTCGCGCCAGGAATAGAAATCGATTTCGGCGGCGGCTTCGTAAAGCGGGCCGAAAAAAGGCAATCCGACGATATGGTCGAGATGAAAATGGGTGAACAGAAGGGACAAGCGCAGCGGCCGGCCGGGCCGGCGGGCGGCCAGGAGCTTATCACCCACGGGCCGGATGCCGGTTCCGGCATCGATGAGGATGTCCGCCCCGCTTTTTGTCGTCACCCGGGTGCAGAGCGTAT
>CAZLAM010000097.1:0-52493 GCA_964557435.1 uncultured Eubacteriales bacterium | reverse complement strand
ATCCGTTAAATATCGCGGCATCTTTATCAATGATGAAATGTGGGGCATCAGGCCGTGGGCGTTGTATACTTTCGCTCCCCAAGAGGGAAGGGGGATCGGGCCTTCAACATACAGCAAGGTCTTCGAACTCCTTTTAAGGCTCAAGGCCAATCTTCTCTGGCCGGCCATGCATCAGCAAACCAAGCCTTTCAATTATTATGAACGGAATAAAGTCGTCGCGGATGAATACGGAATAATAATGGGCTCCTCCCATATCGAACCCCTGCTGAGGAATAATATTGCCGGCGCCGAATGGGACAGGGAATATCCCGGGGAGCCATGGGATTATTTAAAAAACCGAGAGCATATTTATAAATACTGGGAGGACCGGATTAAAAGTAACGGCCGCTATGAAAATATATATACGATCGGCAAAAGGGGGAAAGATGATGAGGCGGGGAGCGATATCTCCGTACCGGTTTTGGAGCGGATTTTTGCGGATCAGAGAAGTATTCTCAAAAAATGGGTGAATAAGGATATATCCAAAGTCCCGCAGGTGCTGATTCCCTATACCGAGGTACTGGGATTCTACAATGCAGGGCTGAAGGTGCCGGACGATGTCATTATCTGCTGGCCGGATGATAATTTTGGAAACATCAGGCAGTTGCCCGACCCAAAGGAACAGCAGCGTTCGGGCGGATCGGGCATCTATTACCACTTTCAGTGGCTGAATGGTGCCACAACCGCTTACACCTGGACCTGCACAACTCCACTGGCTCTAACATGGACGGAGATGAAAAAGGCCTATGATTGCGGCGCGAATAAACTTTGGGTTGTAAACGTTGGAGATATTAAACCGGCGGAGATCAATATCGAATATTTCATGCAGATGGCCTGGGATATTTCCGCGTGGGACCATCAAAACTCACGGCGGTTCATCACCCAATGGGCAACCCGCGAATTTGGCAAGGAGCATGCTGCCGCCATTGCGGATATTATGGGCAAACACTATGAGCTGGGATACGCGCGCCGCCCTGAAAACATGGCCATGTTTGACGGTAAAAAAGGGAAAGCGGCATGGGAATGGTTCAGCATAACCGATTATGATGATGAGGCTCAAGGCCGGATGGATGAGTATGACAGGCTGATGAAAGAAGTGGACGGAGTTTACGAATCGCTGCCCCGTGAACAGAAGGATGCCTTTTTCGAGATGGTGGTTTATAACGTTAAGGGCACTGCACTCCAGAATAAGAAAATCCTGAATGCACAGAAAAGCATTGCTTACGGAGAACAAAAAAGAAGCAGTGCCGCCGGCTATGCGGCAAAAGCGCAGCAGGCGGAAAATGAAATCAATAAACTTATCCATCATTATAACCGGGAGCTGGTTACCGTTGGAAATAAATGGGATCATATGGCCTCTCTGCCCGGACCCTGGGGAGGACAATGGCACCAGTGGGACATGCCCCCGTTAAGCTTTTATTCCGGAGAAGGAGAACCCGCGATGCAGGTGGCTGCCGAAGGGGGTGATCCGGCGGCTCTTCCCGGATTCAGCGTCTATAATAGGGACCGGGGTTTTATTGATCTGTATAATACCGGGAATGGAGTCATCTACTGGTCATCAAACGCTTCTGATGACTGGATCCTGTTGAGTGAGACAGCGGGTGTTATTGATGATGAAAAAAGGATATGGGTTTCGATTGACTGGGAAAAAGCGCCCCAAGGAATTGATGAGAAGGGGAAGATAACTTTCAGCTGGACCTCGTCCGCCGCAAATGAGTGGATGGACTGGGATCTGCTGTCCGATTTAGAAAGGGAAGCTCTCCAGAAGGATGACATGGAATACAGGGGACCTGGCAGATCCTATGAGGTCAATCTCTCTGTTTTTAATCCCCTTGCCCCGGCTCCCGAAGAGGTAAAAGGATTTGTGGAAAGCAATGGATATCTATCCATCGAGGCGGAACACTTTTCGAGGAAAACCAATGGCAAAGAGGCCGGGTGGAATATCATTGAAGGACTGGGCCGGACAGGGAGTTCAGTTACCGTGCTGCCGCCAACAGTTTCCAGCATCAGTGCTGTGGATGCGATAGTTGCCGGCTCTCCCCGGCTGGAGTACGACCTCCATACCTTTACTACCGGTATTGTCTCTTTGCAGTTCAACTGCATACCTTCCTATCCCCTCAATACCGGCTATGGCTCCCGCGTTGCCGTCGCTCTTGATGACAACAGGCCGCAGCTGGTGGTGTACAGGAACGGTGACCGGAGTGTCATGGAAAATCTGATGACACTGCACACCGAACTGAATATTGATACAAAGGGTGAACATACCTTGAAAATCTGGATGGTAGATCCGGGTGTTGTCATTGACAAACTGATATTAAATACAGGCGGGGTTAAGAAGTCCTACCTGGGGCCGCCGGAATCATTCTCCAATCGCCGATGATCTGATATTTTCCGGTTCTAAGGGGGAAAAAAGTCATGCATTTCGATACCGCAAAAGTGTTTGGTGTTTTCTGCGGACTGGCCGTTTTGGCAAGCTGTTCCGTTCCGGAAAAAGTCCCCATTTCCGGTAAAGGTACAGAGACGATTGCTTGGCCGGCCTTTATCCGGCAGCATGATATGATCTTCGATAAGCTGCCGGCCGGATGGACGGAAGCGCCTCATTTTGGGAATGCCATGGTCGGCTCGATGCTTTACCGGACCGGCAATACCATTGATCTTCAGGTTTTCCGTGCCGATGTTCATGATCATCGTGACGACACCTACGGATGGACCGCGTATAGCCGGCCGCGTTTCATGATCGGTCATTTTTCACTGAGGACTGTCGGCACCCTGACCGGTTGTAATTGGCGAAAAGATTTATGGAATGCGGAGTTGACCGGGACGATCAAAACTGAAAAAGGCGAAATTAAGATCCGTCATTTCACCCATGCGGAGGACATGGCGATTGTCACGGAACTTTCCCCGTCCGCCGGAGAGAAAGGATGCCGGTGGAGCTGGCATCCGGCAGAGGCGAAAACAACGCGGGGCGGCTATCCGGCAACGGAAGCGGAAATCCAAAAGTTTGCGAATAGTTACGGTCAGCACTATTTGAAGACCCTGAAGGTATTCAGGGCCAATCCGGAAGGACGTCAGGAAGAAAAAGGCGATGTTTCGGTATGGATACAGGACCTCCTTGCCGGCGGCCAATATGCAACAGCATGGAGTGAGCAGGACCGGGACGGAACCCGCACGCTCATCGCTAGTATGGCTAACAGCCACCCCGAGTCCGTCGCGGCGGAAACAGCGGTATCGGACGTGAAGCGGTTCCTGTCGGTCGACAGGGTGCGCTGGTTAAATCTTCACCGCGACTGGTGGCATAACTATTACCCCAAGAGCTTTGTTGCCATTCCCGACAAGAGGCTGGAGTCGCTTTACTGGCAGACCATTTACCGCTTGGGTTGTACCACCAGGGCGGGGCGCGGCTTCGTGGATACGCCGGGCATTTGGTTTCAGGGTAAGTCGTGGCCGTACTTCACCACAGATTGGAATATCCAAAGCGCCCACTGGCCGGTTTACGCGGCCAACCGGCTCGAACTTGGGCAGGAGCTGGTCGACAGGCTTTACGAACGGCGGGAGGAATTGATCAGGGCCGTTCGTCCGGTGGAGTGGCAGGAGGACTGTGCGTATCTGCCGATTGCGGTAGCCTCGGATATGGCCGGCAACCGTGAAGGGGATATGCGCTATTACGACCTCGTGGGCAACCTTCCTTGGGCCATGCACAACATGTGGTGCCAGTACCGATACTCTATGGACAACGACATGCTGCGCGAAAAGATCTACCCGCTGCTGCGCCGCAGCATCAATCTCTACCTGCGCATGGTCAGCAAGGGAGAGGATCGCAGACTGCATCTGCCCCCCACGTATTCGCCGGAGACAGGTGTTTTCAGGGACTGCAACTTCGATCTGGCTCTGTTCAAATGGGGGTGCCTCACCCTTCTCAAGGCGAGTCGGCGATTGGGTATCGATGATCCGCTCGCTCCTCGCTGGGAAGAGGTCGTGAAACATCTTGCCGACTATCCTGTCGATGAATATGGATTCAGCCTGGGACGCGACAAGCCGTCTGAAAACAATCATCAGCACTTCTCCAATCTACTGATGATCTATCCTCTATATCTCATCAACATTGAGCAGGAGGGGCATGCGGATGTTTTGAAGCGTTCGTTCGACCGGGCCCGCGGAACGGAGGGACCGGGTGGGCGACAGGCCATGGTACAGGCCCATGCCGGACCCATTGGAACCTCCCTGGGGCTGGGTGACCGGGCCCTGGAATGCTTGAAGCGGCTGCAGAACGACCTCTATCCCAATGGCCTCTGGTATGAGAGTCCGTGCATTGAGTCGACCCTGGCCATTGCCAATATCATCCAGGACATGATGATCCAGAGCTGGACTGATCCGGCAGCTGAGGAATCAGGTCCCATTCGCATTTTTCCTGCTGTTCCCTCCGGTTGGAAAGACATGGAATTTCACGATTTACGAACGGAAGGCGCCTTCCTTGTTTCGGCAAAACGCACGGCCGGCGATACCCAATGGGTGCGTATCAGGAGCCTAGCCGGCGAGCCCTGTCGGGTCAGGCCGGGAATACGCGGAGAGATAAAACTCAAAAGCGATCGCAGGCTTAAGCTCAAAAAGCAGTCACCCGGAATCTATGAGATTGATCTGAAAAAGGGGGAAGAAGTTTTGTTGTATGGGCGCATCAAGAAAAGTGTACCCTCTGACGGTTAAAAGAACCCATTTTCTTCCCCGGCAACCGATTAAAACATAGTATTTACGATTTAATTGGGTGTTCATTCCGATTGGCACTGATTGTAGCTTTTTTCGGCTTGTCCACCCTGTCGCCGGCATGAAAAGACAAAGCTGGATTCTGTAAGGAAGCAAACTCAAGTGGGGGCGGGTCAGAGGCGAGCGACGCGGCGAGAATTAGGGAGACGAAGAGTCCGAGGAAAAGGGCGGTTCGGTTCATGGCGGCGGTCCTTTGGCCTGGAATCCAGAAGCCTTTAATATGGAAGTCCGGAAAGAGCTATCAATGCACTGCAGACATCCGGGACTTTCCGGCGTAAAATATCGTTACACGCAAGGGGGGCAAGGGAGCGGTTTCCGGGATTCTCTCGGGGAACGCGCGTGGCACGTTTTTTGCTGTTTTCCGGGGCGGGACGAAGGATCAAGAATTCCCGTCACTCGATGAAGGAGGGCCCGGCGATGTCGATGCGTACGATCACCGTTGGCCTGGTTGTCGCTTTCTCGGCCGTGGTTATCTTCGGCTTCGGCCAGACGGAGGGGAAGCCCATGGCCTTAGGCGGCAAGTCGAAAGCCGAGGCCGAAATCACGAAGAAGAAATTTCCCTGGCTCCTTGCCGGCGGGATCGTGGCGGTGGGCGTCGTCGCCGCCGTCCTGCTCTTCAAAAAAAAGAAAAACACCGCGAATCCGACAAATCCGGCAGCCGAGGATACGGGAACCATCCAAATAGCATCTACGCCGCCCGGAGCGAAAATCTATCTGGATGGGAAGGACATGTGGATTGAGACGAACACATCGATCCGGGGCGTTGCCCCGGGGGAGCATGCGGTCCGGCTGGTTCTCATACGATACGAGGAATATGAACAGTGCGTCACCGTCCTGACCGGACAAACAGCCGAGATCGCGGCGACCCTGACCGCGGTGCCCCTTCAAGAGCCGGTGATGGTCCGCCTCCCCGGCGGGACTTTCCTGATGGGTTCCGAATCGGTTGAAGCCATGGTCGACGAGAAGCCCGTGCATCAGGTGACGCTGTCCAGCTTCGAAATCGGGAAATATGAAGTGACACAAGCGGAGTGGATTTCCGTCATGGGCACGAACCCGTCTTATTTCAAAGGGGCTCGGCTCCCGGTCGATAACCTGACCTGGCCGGATGTCCAGGCTTATATCGGAAAGCTCAACGACGCGACGGGCAAGCGCTATCGACTGCCGACGGAGGCCGAGTGGGAGTACGCCTGCCGGGCGGGGACGACGGGGGATCGGTACGGGAATTTGGAGGCGATCGCCTGGCACTTTGGGAATTCACAAAGCCTGACCCACGAGGTCGGTGGAAAGGCGCCGAATGCCTTTGGTTTGTTCGACATGCTGGGGAATGTCTTGGAATGGTGCGCGGATTGCTACACGAAGGATGGCTACCTTCCGGGGCCGGTCGTCAATCCCCGCGGCGAACGAGACTGCAATGAGCTCATCGCTAATTCTCACCACAATGTGCGCGGCGGTTCCTGGTTCCAATTAGCGGTGGCCTCGCGCGCCTCGCATCGCAACCCCCATCTCCCGGCCCATTATGATTGTCAGCCCGGATTTCGATTGGCCAGGGATTAGCCCGGGCGGCCGCTGTCCCCGCAAGGCCTTGGAGGGCGCGGATGCGCGGTCGAGGTGATCCATCTCTCGTCCCTATCTTTCTTCCGCTTTTGCGGCAGTCTCGTTCATGAGCGGCTTGACGCCGGTTTTAAGAGTGAAGTAATGTTTTCTCATAAAAGCAGGCGTCGATTCCGAGCTCAGACCAGGGAAAAGTCTCGCAATCCGAAAAGAAAAATTTTTCGACAATTTACCATCGCCAGGGAGGGGGCATGAAAACTCGACAACCGTATTTTTGGATCGGCCGACTCCTCTTTGTTTTTAGCCTCGCCATCGCGGCCAAGCCGGCGCCGGGGGAATTGGTCGCTAAGCTGCCCCAGGTGCAGAATCCCTTTTTCATCACCATGGCCGACGGCCGGCTCTATGTCGTGGAGAATTCATCGACCGCGCATCTATACACGATCGGCGCCAAGGGGGTCGCGTTCGTCAAAACCTTCGGACGCGAGGGGCAAGGCCCCGGCGAGTTCGATTTCATGTACCGCATCCGCGTCCTCGAAGATCACCTGGATATTTCCGGCTCCCATAAGCTCGCCCGCTTCTCCTTGAACGGTGAATATATCGACGAAGTCAAAGTCCCCATCGGAATGTTTAAGGGAGGGATCTACCGGTTAGGCGAAAATTATCTGGCCGGGGATTTCCAATTCGACTCCAAGGAATCCACCCGAACGATCCGTTTATACGACAAGGATTTCAAGTTGATCAGGGAGATCGGCGCCCATAAGGAACCCATGGGCTTCGAAAAGGTCAACCTCGTCTCGGATGTTTTTTCCCCCCGGGTGGTCGGCGATCAAATACACATCGGCGCCTCGGGAAAGGAATCGCTGGTCACGGTCTATGACCGGAACGGCATCCGGCAGAAAGAGATCCGCTTGCCTCTGGAGCCGATCAAGATGACGGCCGCCCTGAAAGAAGCCATCATCAAGCCCCTCAGGGAGGATCGCGAATTGAGGGGGGGATGGGCTGCTTTTGAAAAGAGGATCTATCTTCCCGACCACACACCGGGACTCGATTATTTTGACGTCATCGACGGGAAATTCGTCGCCCGGACCTATAAATACCGGAAAGATACCGTGGAATTCGTCCTCTTCGACGAGCAAGGCCGGGAATTGCGGAGGATATTCCTCCCTCATACCGGCCGTCTATCCAACGGCATCCTTTTTTGTTTTTATCAAGGCCGCTATTTCCATCTTCGGGAAAACGTCGAGGAGGAGGTCTGGGAGCTGCACTCCGAAAAAGCATGGTAGGGGAAACGCCCCTTCCGAATCCGAACACGAAAGCTAAGCCTGCGCGGCCCGCATGTCTTCCTACCAAAGCCGGCGATATTTGTTCTTCATGATCCGGCCATGGTTGGCCGGGTCGATCTGGTCCGTCCGGTCCGCGTATTGATAGGAATAGATCGTTTCGCTATCGAAACGGGGATCTCCGGGCGGGTAATCGATCGTCCCGAAGAGGTGTCCCATCTCGTGGAGCAGCTGGAAGTCGTCGCCGACGACGATGGAGTTCCCCAAATAATGCGCGATTCCGACGTCTACCCAACGATCGACCCGCCGGGAGGCGTCGTCCTTGCCGGTCATGATGACCAGGATCTGGGTGCTTTTCCGGTCGATCTTTTTTTCCGCGTACAGCAGGATGTCGGAATATTCCTTCAATTGTTCCGGGCGGTCCCAAGCGGCGACGCCCAGGAGGCTGAAGTGGATGTCGAATTCGTCGGCGAAGCGTTCATCCACTCCAACCAGAAGATCCGTGATCCGGGACTTCCAGTCGGAATGGGCCTGCCGGTAATCCTGGTCGGCCACGGCGCGAACGTAGAGGCTGACCGGACCGGAGGGGGGAAAGACCGCCTGCCAGGTATTCCGATAGATGAAATTGGCGGCCCGTTGGGCGTAATAGAGATGCCCGCGCAGGTAATAGTCCGTGGCCATAAAGCTCGCGGCGAAGATCAGCAGGACGAGCAGGACGATTTTGCAGGCCCGCTTGAATGGGATGTGGATCGATGGGCTCATCGGCTGAACTTGGATTTTGCTATTCTACCGAATCGGCCCGGCAAAAGAAACGTCGACACGACGGGGTTTTTTATCCATAGCGTCTTTTCCCGTTTCTCCGTCGCGGAACCAGCCGATCCGGTCAGCTGATGCATTCGCTTATCGTCTCTTCTCCGCGATCAGGCGCACCGGCCCCAGCAGGCCGGAGACGGGGGTTCCACGATAACGGGTCGGAATGGTCAGGTAATGGTTGGCCAGCGAATTGAAAACGAGGATTTCCAGGGCATTCGAGCCCCGCCGCGTCCGGGCGCCGATGTCCCAGCGCCAGGGCGGTGAAATGCGGGCGCCGCACGACCGTCCGTTGACGAAGACCTCGGCCGAGGACGAAACGCCGCCCAGGTCGAGTGTCACGCGCCCGCCCTCCCACTCCGCGGGTAGGAGGATGTCATTTCGATAAATGATCCCTCCGGAATAGCTCTCCAATCCCTCATGCCGGGACCAGTCTCCCGGAAAAAGATCGCCCTCTCCGCATTCGAATTCGATGGGTTCGGGCAAGGCCGCGCCACCGTAGCATCCGCGCTCGTGCCGGATGCGCAGGGCGATCACCGCCTCCCCGCGGATGATCTTTGGAACCTCGAACCGGCGGCGTTTGGCTCCGCGGGAGGCGTCTTCAGCCTCGGCCGGAGATAGAGGCGTTCCGTCGGTCCAGGCCTCGACCTCGCCGATCGCCGTCACGACGAAAGCCTTCAAGCCGGGGGGGGCCTTGAATCGATACCATCCGGCCGGGTTGGGATCACCGGGCCGCGGGTCGAACGGGAATACTCCCGCAGCGTCGAACCAGCGCATGGCCAGCGATCCGGGAACGGTCGCGGGAACACGAAAACCGGGTTCAACGGCCAGGAACCAGCCCGTTCCCGGCTGATCATAGCGAAGCAGAACGGGATTTGCTCCCGCCTCGAGCTCGGCGGTCGAGTCGAGATTCGCGATCGGACGTCCTCCGATCCAGGCGGCCGCGGGTTTCATCCCTCCGGTGAGGATCCGCGCGGAGGACTTTCGGGCCGCCGCGATAGTCGTCCACAGGTAATATCGGGATCCACCCGCCTCTTTTTCGCGGACGATCGTCGTCCATTCCGGCTTGGGGTTCCCCAAACGGATGAATTCGTCGGACACTTCCTCTTTCAGGCCATGATACCCCTGATGGCCGGGATCGTCCTCGACTCCCCAGCGCCAGGAAAAGTCATAGGGCGCCCAGGACAGAAAAACTTCCCCCGTTTTGACCGGTTGAGCGGGATCGAGCCGGGCTATTCCGGTCAGCCGTTTTTCCAATTCGCTCCGGTCGACTCCTGCGGGAACGGGACCCAACCGCCAGAACTTCGTTCCGAAGGAAGCCGTTTGAAAGGGCCAGGATGAATCATCGAAGCCCGGCTTCCGCCATTCGAGACGGGATTCGTCTTCGGGCCGATAGCGGATACGGCGCGCTTCGGGACCGATAAAACCGGTTCGGGGCGGCCAGCGGAAGTCGCCCCAACGATTGTCCAGCGTCGGCCGAAGCTCGCTCGTCCAGGGGCCGGTGACCTGGATGATCTCCGCGGCCGCCGAAGGAGCAGATTTTTCCGGTTCGGCCCGGCCGGGGCTGAAGACGATCAGTTGGATTTCGTCTGCGGACAAGGGCAGGCGGAGGAGCGTGCTCCTCTCTGTCTGTTCCTGGACGGTCAGAGGATCCGCCCGGCCGGTCCAGGGATCCCAGAGCTCGACCCGGCCCGCAGCCCGGAATCGGACCGACGCGCCCAAGGGAAATCCATAAAGCCCATAGACGTCGCGCGGGCCGACGCGCCGATGGAGGAAATAGACGGGAGCCTTCCCGTCCGTCTCGAATCCGATATCCGGGGTGACGATTTTTTGGATGACGCCGGCGACGTCCTCGGCCGCGGGCACGACCGCGGTCAGGCCGCCGGTTTCCGCCAGCCGGACAAACGGGCTCTTCAAGGCCGTCGCCGGCCCGGCGTCCAGGCCGAATGTACGCAGGACCAGCCGGTTCAGGACAGGGTCGTCCCGGCCTGCCCGTTCGCTGGCTTCAGGCAGTCCGCCGACGGCAATCACGGCTCCCCCCGCTTCGACGAACTCCGCCGCTTTTTGGAGCGCGGCGAAACGGATGGCCCTCATCGCCGGCAGAATGAGGACCTGGTATTTCTCGCCCGAAACGCATAGGGTATGATTCTCGATCCTGGCCCGCTCAACGGACTCGAAATCGATGAAGTCGAAATCGAGTCCCGCGCCATAGAGCTTCCGGCCCGCGGCGAACGCCGCTTCCACGGCCTTTGGGCCGTCCATCCCGGCTTCGGCCGGGGCGACCGGGTACATGATCGCAACGTCGCAGACGTGCCGTCCTTGCGAGAAAAGGAAGCTCAAGCGCTGGACCGCGCCCATGAAGCCCTTCAGGTGCCCCCAATACGGCATCCGCCAATGGTTGTCGGGCGGAGCCCACTCCCACCATCCGCCGTGGGTCGAGTAATACAGGCCGTGGAACGACAGGAGGTTATGGCCCATGAGGAAATTGGCGAAGGTCGCGTCGGCGATCGCCGCCGGCGTCGTGCCCCAGCCGCTGCTGTGGTAGCCTTCCAGCCAGACGCGCGGGCGATCGTAGAGGTGGGCGATGGAGGAGGCGACCTTGGCCTTGATCAGGTTTTTATCCAGGTTGGGCTGGTCGCAGCCCGGCCCCTGGTTCCAACGCTGGGTGCGGAAGTAGTCGCCGAACTCGGTGACATCCAGTCCCCGTCCGCCATGGTCGCAGCCGTAGATCATACCCCGGCGCTGATGCCATTCGAAAACCGGACGGAAGAAATTCTCCTCGCTCAAGGCCACCCGGACGTCGTTGTAATCCAGGCGGACCTTGGGGGTGCGCGGTCCGATGTCGACGAACAGCGCGGCCAGCAGGGGCCGGAGATCGTAACCCTGGCGAACGCGGAATTCGTCCGCCAGCCGCTCGCTCCAGATGAGCCCCGGCAGCCGGAAATCGAGCTCGTCCGAGAAAAAGAAATTAAGCGCCTTGCCGCCCTGGCCCGGCAGGTATTCTTCAAAGGGAGCGAAAAAATGTTTGATATAGGCCCGGCCCGACTCCGGGTGGGTCGGATCGAGCGAAGGCACGATCCTCCGCGGGAATACGGCGATCACGTTCCAGCGGCCCTCCGGCGCCCGCCAGCTTAGGCGTCCGTTTTGGACGCTGCCGGAGAGGTCAAGGGACGAGCCTTCGCGGCGGAGGCAGGCCCCCGGGCCAAGCTCGGGACCCCGGCCGCCGTCGACCATCGGACCGGGCTCGCCTTCACCCTCCGGTTGCCGATGGGCGGTAAGGGAGAGCCAACCGGCCGGAAGGACCCACTCCAGCTCATCGCCTCCGGCCGCCGCTTTCGTTTCTTGGCGGAGTTCCGAGCCGACGAGGCCGGGTCCGGCGGCGATGGCGGCGTCCATGGCCTTCCCCTGTCCCAAGCCGAGGGTATAATCGCTCAAGCTGATCGACATCCCCCGTTTTTGGGCCTCGGCCGCGAACCACTTGACGAGATCCCACCAGGCCGGAGAGAAAATCGGCGGATCGCTGGGCATGGACAGCCCATAGGACACGCCGCCTTTGTCGGTGTGGGCATAGTTGATCTGGAGGCCGGTGATCCCCTGGCCCGCCAATTGATCGAGGTGCCAGGTCAGACGCTCCTTGGTCAGCGGGTCTCCCAGCCACCAGAAAAACGCCACCTCGCCGTATCCGGGCGGGGGCGATTTAAAGCCGGGCCGGGCGTCGAAATTCGGGTCGCGCGAAGGGAAGCCGATGGCTCGGGCGGGAAAAGGGGGGACGTTCGCCGGATTTCCGAAATCGAGCCGGTCCTGGCGCCCCGCCGAAAAGACGGCGGCGACAACGAGGACGACAAAAACCGCAATCGAAACCCGGACTGGATTCATGCGCCGATCATCATAACCGAAAACCCGGCTATCGGGAAACGGATCCTCTTGACAAATCGCGGACCGTGGTGCGGATTTACCACGACGAACAAGTTCGTCCCGCCGGGAGGCCCGATTGACCTTCACATGCCGGCGGAGCTACTGTCCAATAATAGGATTATTCGCTGTAAAACGCGATGACCCGGCGGACGGCGGCTTCGCACACCTTGCAGAAGCTCTTCGTTCCCTTGGTGAACATCAGGCAATCGGCCATGGAACGGAAGAGGCCGGTGGAGGCATAGCCGGCCCCCTCGAAGGCGCCGACCTGGCCGTGGAATTTGCTTTTCCGCAGATAATCGTCCACTTTGCCCGCGGCTTCGAGCGAAAGGCGCTCGGACTCTTCTTCGAGCTTTTTCACTTCGGCGGCCGGGGCGTTCTCCCTCTTCATTTTGGCGATGCGACTGTTCAATTCCTGGCGGATTTTCTGGTAGGCCAAGTCCATCCGGTCGAATTCCGCTTTTTCCCACGGGGTGGGCACCGGAGTGCCGGGTGTCGCCAGGTTCCGCCATTTCAGGTTTTGCGGATCGAGCAGGGCCGTGATGTTGGCTTCTGCCGGTTCGATCCCTTTGGGATAAAATTCGTTATAGGCCACCTGGGACGTGTAATACTCGTCGGCCAGCCCGGCGAAGGAGTGGCCGAATTCATGGAGCAGCAAATAGGGATACCATTGGTTGTCGGAGGTCAAGGCGCAATAGGAATTGTAGATGCCGCCGCCGCCGTACCGTTGATGGTTGGCTACGATGATCAGGGCGTCGTAGGGCGCGTGGGCGGCGATGTCGCGCAAGGCCTTGTTGTCCTCGGCCAGCATGTATCGCTCGGACCCGAAGGAATCGAAGGACGCGGAGAGCACGGTGTTCTTGAAGCGGCCGTGGCTGGGTTCGTCTACGCCGCTCTGGCCGGATGGTTTGAAAACACCGCAAATGTTGAATTTATCCCGGCTGGACTTGTAGGGCTCGAAATCCAGAAAAAGATCGGCGAGGCGTTTCAGGTCGCTCCGGAATTTTCCCTCCTCCTCGGCCGTATAGCCCTCGGCGATGAAAGCCAGGTCGACTTTTTCGGCCGGTTCGCCGCTTTTCAGAAGCGGGATGACTTTGACTCCGGGGGACGGGGGCTCGCGGACGATGGTCAACGCCGCGGGATCGATCTCGCGGGAATAAAGAAGACGATATTTATTCTGCCGGTCGCGGACTTCGACGGTGAAGAGGATCGGCTTTCGGGGATAGGGGATGAGGGCCGTCTCATGATAGGCTTTCTTCACGCCTTTGGCCGCTTCTTCCGTCGTTGTGTACTCGCCGAACATCCCGTCGTAGCCTCGGGAGAAAAGTAGTTTTTTGGAGAGGGCGTCGTACACCTTGACGAGATTGCGCCCGACGCCGAAGGGATCCAACCGGTTGCGCCGGCTGCCGGCCCACGGACCCTGCTCGTAGATCCGGTCCAGGGTGATCATCTCCTCCTTGGCGTCCCCGATGTGATAATAGTCCACCCGCATGGTTTGGCCGGTGAAGTCGCCCGAATCCTGTAAACGACGGCGGCCCGTGCCCCAGGCTTTGCAGTCCTCATGCGCGAAGCGATGAGGGCGGGCTATGCCCGGGGGTTCATTTCCGCCGCCCATGCCTGTCCCTTGACCCGGGGTATTTACGGAAAGGACAAGCATTCCCAAGCAAAAACAAAGGGCTGATTTGTTCATCGAATCCTCCTGAAGCAAAGTCTTTCCCATTATAAATAAATCGACAAAAATTGCGAATGAGCCGCCGTCCTGGAGAGGCGTCGTTCGTCCCGGCTATCAATAATTGAACGAGGATAGTTCGCCGGCCCAAGCGCCGGGGGAGTTGAAGGGGTTTAATTCTCGCATTTTTCGTCGGCATTGACATCGCCGAGCGGCCAAAAGTATATTGCCGATATGGTCAAGTCGGGAGAATCCTCATGAACCGAAGACGTGTTCGGACCCGCCGCCAATTTCTGAAGGACGCCGGGACGGCGGCGGCCGCCTCGGGATCGTTGGCCCTTTTTTCGAGCCTCGGCCTGACCGGCTGCGCGCGGAAATCCCGGCGGAAGCCGAACGTGGTCCTGGTCATGACGGACGATCATGGATTCGGCGATATCGGCGCGCACGGGAACCCCGTCGTCAAAACGCCGACCCTGGACGCCCTCCATGCGAAGAGCGTCCGGTTGACGAATTTCCACACCGACCCTTGTTGCTCTCCGACGCGGGCATCCCTTCTCACAGGCCAGTACTCGGCCCGCTCGGGCGTCTGGCATACCATCGGAGGGAGGTCTCTGCTCGCCCGGGACCGGACGACTATGGCCGATCTCTTCCAGTCCGCCGGCTACCGGACCGGCATCTTCGGCAAATGGCACCTCGGAGAGAACTATCCGTTCCGGCCGCAAGACCGCGGCTTCCAGGAGACGCTCGTCCATCGCGGAGGCGGGGTCGGCGCCGCGCCGGATTACTGGGGCAACGACTATTTTGATGACACGTATATCCGGAATGGAAAGGCCCAAAAATACGAAGGGTACTGCAACACCGTTTGGTTCGACGAGGCCATCCGGTTCATTCGGGCCAACCAAGACCGCCCCTTCTTTTGCTATGTGCCGACCAATCTGCCGCACGCGCCTCTCACCGTTGATAATCGTTATGCCGAGCCTTACCGGTCCCGGGTGTCTGACCGTCTGGCGCACTACTACGGCATGTTGACCAAATTCGACGAGGACTTGGCCCGGTTGTCGGCCGAAATTCGGACTCTGGGGATTGAGAACGACACGATCTTCATCTTCATGTCCGATAACGGCCCTTGTCCCTGGTATGGAGGCATCGTCATCGACGACGACGGCTATGTCCTCGAGGGTTATAGCGCTGGGATGCGCGGCGGCAAAATCTGGGGATACGAGAACGGCCACCGGGTGCCTTGCTACATTCGCTGGCCGGGCGGCGGGATCGAGGGCGGCAAGGACGTGGACCGGTTGACCGCTCATTTCGACCTCCTGCCGACGCTCCTCGATTGCTGCGGGATAAAGCCGCCGGCCTGGACCTCGTTCGACGGGGCGAGCCTCCTCCCTTTGCTCCGTGATCCGGGGACGGCGTGGGCCGAGCGTACTCTTTTCGTGCATAACCAGCGGGTCGAATTTCCGGTGAAATACAAGGAATTTCAGGTGCTGACCGAGCGTTGGCGGCTCGTCAGCCCCACATTGAAAGATGGAGATGTCGCCGTGCCCCCGGCGGCGGAGCTCGGCTCCCTGAAAAGCCTCGAGCTTTACGACATTCGGACCGATCCGGGACAACGGGATAACGTCGCCGGGCGGCACCCGGAGACGGTCGCTGAGCTCCATAGGAAGTACGAAGCCTGGTGGAACGATGTTTCCGCAAAATTCGACGACACCAATGACATCGTGATCGGGTCGAACCGTGAGAACCCGGCGATCCTTCACGCCCATGATGCGCACCGCGGGCGCGGGCGGCAGGTTTGGGTGATAGAAGCGGAACGTGAGGGGGAATATGCGTTCCGGGCCTTCCGTTGGCCTCCCGAGTCCGGGAAAAAAATCCTGGAAACCCGTGATGGCGCCGCGGTCGCCGGCGGGGCCGAAGCCCGGCTGCGGATCGGCAATGTAGAGCGGTCCGTCCCGGCTCTTCCGGAGACGGCGGCGGCCGAATATTCCGTTCATCTTGCCCCGGGCCGGACTTGCCTCGAGGCCTGGTTCATTCCGCAGGGATCGGAGAAGCCCTGGCATGCCGCCGCCGTCGCGGTCGAACGAATCGGCCCAACGGATTCGGAGAAATTAGGAAGCTACCGTGCCACTCATCCGGACTCCCTTCTCCGATAAGTGTTCGGCGAGGAGGGGTCAGGTCTTAGCTTTTGACCCCCTTTACGAACGGATCATAGTCAAAATCATCTTGAATTCTTCCGGGGCATGCACGGAATGGGGCTTGTTGGCGGGCATGATGATGGCCGCGGGCGAGTCCAGGAAAAACTCTTGGTCCTCGATCTTGACCAAGCCGCGGCCCTCGATGATTTGAACCAGGGCATCGTAAGGGGCGGAGTGGGTGCTCAGTTTTTCTCCCTTGTCGAAGGCGAAGACGGTCACCGTGCCCACATCCTTGTCGATGACGGCCCGGCTGACGATGGATCCGTCCTGATAATCGACCAGCCCGGCCAAATCAATCGGGGTGGCCAGCAATCGTTCATCGATGGGTTTGGATTCTTTCATGGGTACCTCTCGTTATGGAAATGCGGGGGAATCAATCGGCGTCCCGGGGGGAACTTCCGCCGCCCAGTCCTGTTCCTTGACTCCCCCAAAAGCGTTTTATACATTTGCGGCGCAAAACGCCGCTCAGTATTAACCCTGGACATGCTCCGGACTTTGATGAGCAAGTCCTGCGGTTTTTGCAGGATATACTCCGGGCCTTGCCTGGCAAGTCCTATGGTTTTTATAGGGTTCAGCCCGCCCTAATTCGCTTTGCGAATGAGGACTGCAAAGCCCGGGGAGTCGAATGGGTTTATACATGGCCGTCTTTCTTTGCTTTCCTATCGCGGAAACCAGTTTTTTTCGGAAGAATCCCGTCCGTTTTTGCGCAGGTTTCGCAGAAGAAGCACGGGTCGGCGGTTTTTCCCGGAAAACGCCGCCCCCGCGCCTCGAGCCGGGCGCGGAATGCGGCCAAGCCGGTTTCGAAGCAGGCCTTGACCAAGGGGGCCGTGGCGGCTCGCCGCATGAGTTTGGCAAAGCCGTCGCCGATGGTCCCTATTTTCAAGGCCGGGTTTTCGTTGGCGAAACCGCAGCAAACCGAGACGGACCCGTCGGGATGGACGTAGAAAACATTTCCCGGACCCCGGCAGAAATCGTTCTCGAACCAGGCTTCGGCGTCCCAGGCTCCATCCTCCGCGGATGCGGAGTAGGGGACCCGGACGATGTTGACCCTCAAGGCCGAACCGTCGTCGAAAGCCTTTTTCCTGCGTTTAGGGAGAGCCGTGTCCACGATGGAAAACGGTTTTTTGTCCCGGAGGAGCAGCTTTCCGCCGAGAAGCCCGGCCAGCGTCTTTAATATTTTCCGTGTTTGAGTCTCGGCGGCAAAGGTCACGGAAACGATTTCGCAACAATCCCGGCGTTTCCAGATTGAAAAAACCGTCCTGAAAAATGCGGCCAACTTATGGGCATCCTGGATATGATAGGCGTCGATACTGACGCCGAAAGTCCCGTCGAATCCGGCTTTCCGGAGCGAGGACAGTGTCGTTCGCAGTTGGACCCTTTTTTTGTACCAGACCCCGTTGGTCATCAAACGGTCGAACAGAAGGCCTTCTTTGACGGCGGCGGCGGAAACCGCGTCGAGAAAATCGGGCCGCAAAAACGGTTCTCCGCCGCTGAACCCGACTCTTTCGATCCCGCGTCCGCGGCAGGCCTTGAGAAAAGTGATCGCTTCCTCGGCCGAAAGCTCGTCCCGTACCCGCTTTACCCGGCAATGCGCGCAAGCCAGATTGCACTTGGAGGTCGGCGCAAAAATGATTTCTTCCGGTTTGAACATCGATTTCCTAATCCCGATCCTCCGCCCGACAATCCGAGGCTGAGGAGCAATAAAAAGGACTTTACTTCATTTTCTTGGCTTTGAACTCGGACTCGCCGGCCTCACCCATGGTCAGCGTCCCGGTCATGGCCTCGTCCTCGACCTTGCCTTTGAAGGTCAGGGAGATTTCGCCCATGGGGCCGGTGACAATGACGCTCCAAGTGACCTCGTTGCCCGCGACTTTGCCTTCCCCCTTCAATTCGGTGCCCTGGCCGCTTTTCATGACGACCTTGAGAACTTCGTTGTCCATGGTGAACGCGGCGATGTAAGTCCGGCCGCCCATGGGGGTCTCGAACGATACCTCCCAATTCCCTACGACATCGACATTCTTGTCCTGGGCCGATAAGACCGCGGCCAATCCGAGCATGACGAAGAGGACGATCGGGACTGTTTTTCGCATGATGTTTTTCTCCAAAGGGGGATGGCGAACGCTGTTTTTATACCATGACCGGGCCCCTCCGTCCAAAGGTCGAGGTCGGAACGCCGACCGATCCTACCGTTTCCGGGAGAACCTCTTGTACTCCGCCCGCAGTCGGGAGGCATCCCATCGGTCGGAGTGGATCAGGCCGCGGCTGTCCAGCATCATCCTCGCGGCGAAGTCAATTGCCGCGTCCATGGAGACTGAAGACGAACTGAACTCGGTAACTCCCGCCGCCGATGAGGCCGCTCGGTTCCGGTGGACCGGCCCGAAGAATCCGATGCCCACTCCGTACGAGACAAGATGGAACCGCAACGTATTTTAAAAATAAATAGTCCGGGGGCTTGCTTTTATTGGGAAATCCACCTATATTGCGGCAAGTGGTAGCTGATCCCGAAAGGGGGCCGCACCATAGATACTGAAAAAGGAGACTCTCAAATGGCGAAAGCACCTGTGAAAGCACTGACGAAGGCTCAAATCGTGACGGGCGTGGCCGAAGCGACCGAAATCACCAAGAAACAGGCCGTCGTGGCCCTCGAAGCTTTGGTGAACATGGCTTATAAGAACGCCAAGAACGGTTTCACCCTTCCCGGACTGGGCAAGCTGGTTCTGGTGAACCGCAAAGCGCGCATGGGCCGCAACCCGGCCACCGGCGCAACGATCAAGATCCCGGCCAAGCGAGTCGTGAAGTTCCGCGTGGCCAAGGCCTGCAAGGACGCGATCCTGGGCTGAGCGGATCCCTCGAACGTTTTAAACCCGGGGCCGCGTCCTGTGGGGCGCGGCCCCGATTTTTTTTCCTCTGCCATATTCATGCCTAAGGCAGGTTCCCAATTCTATTCGGGAAATCAGTGTATTTGTGCGGGCGGCGGGAATAGCTCGTTCGTTTGGGCTTCAGCTCCGGATTTTGATTAGCCCTGTCGTCATTACGGCGAATTCTCCGCGCATGGCGTTGGCCAGGACCAGGTAACCGTCCGCGGCGGGAATTCCCCAGAGGCCCGAGAAACTCGCTCCGACGCCGAGCGTCAGTTCCCTCTTGGAGCGGCCCGAGCCGTCGGTTTGAACTATATAGATTCTCTCCGGCTTAGCCTCCCCGGCGCGTGCTGTCCCGACGACGAGAAATCCTCCGTCCTCGGCGGCGAGGACATGCCGCCCCGATTCTTCCCCGGCGGTGCCGTAGGTCTTTTCCCAAAGCGAATTTCCGGCGGCGTCCGTTCGGACGAGATAGAGATCGTCTCCTCCCGCCCCGAATGATTGCGCGACTCCGACGGCGATAAATCCGCCGTCCGCCGTCGCCGCAACAAAGGACCCGCTTTCCTTGCGCTTCCCGCCGAACGATTTTTGCCACACCGGATTCCCCGTCCCGTCGAATTCAGCCAGCCAGAGGTCCTTAAATCCGGACCCGGGATTCGACAGTTCGCCGGTCGCCACGATTCCCCCGTTCGAAGTCCAGCCGGCATGGGCAAGGCTTACCGTGCCGGACCGGTCCGCGGGGAAAACGGTCGATCGGACGACCCCTCCCCGTCCGTCGAGCGCCCAGATGAAGATGGACTTACCGGCCAGGCCGAGGAGTTCGGTTTCGCCGGAAGGATTCCGGCGCAGACCGAAAACCCGGTGATCGACGCCCTCCGTTCCCATGGCTTTTTCCCATTCCGGGACTCCGGCCGAATCGGTCTTGATCAGCGTGACTTGAGTTTTTCCGATCAGCGTGTTCATCGGCCGCGTCTCACCGGCGATCAGGAATCCGCCATCCTCCGTCGGGAGGACGTCCCGGGCGAAATCCCAAAGTTCGCCGCCGTAGCTTTTTTCCCAAATCGGGCGGCCTTCGCCGTCGGTCCTGGCCACATACATATCGACGCCGCCTTCGTCCGTCCGGCAATGTCCGAAAAGCAGGAATCCGCCGTCCCCCGCGGGGGCGACGCCCGCGCCGACGGTCAGATCGCCCCTGGCGAACGACCTCTCCCATTCCACCTCCGCACCTCCGGCGCCGCCGGCCGCAGACATGGCCTCGGGCGTTCTCCCCGAGTCGGTCGCGGGGGGAGGCGTTACCCGATAAGCTCGGTTTGAGCCGGTGAAAAACAGGAGACCCAGAATCATGACGATAATCGGAGTGATGAGAATGAGGCCGAGAAGGCGGTCGAATTTGCCCCGGCGCCTTAGGCCGGAGGATGTTTCGCCTTCCGGCAGGGTGATGCTTCGGATAAGCTGGGGCTCGTCTTGTTTGGGGATGCCGGCCTTCTCCAGGGTCTTGAGCAGGAGCCCGGCATTACGGACCGCCGGCCCGCCCATTTGATCGCTGACCCAGATGTTTTCGCTGGATCCGTCCTTGAGCACGAGCCCGATGCCGTTGGCTTCCGATCCGCTCAGGATGAGCGCCCGTCCCAGAGCCCCGGTTCGGGCCGCCGAACCTCGTCCCGCCAGCGCGCCGATCCAGGAGAGGACGATCAGCCATTTCGGCGGCCGGAGGATCAGCGGCCGGATGGAGCCGATTTGGGAGAACGGCAGGGATCTCGTTTTCCGGCCGATCGAGAGCTCCAGCCCCGTCTCGGACCAGGTGAGGCAAAAGCCGGCCAATCGGGCATTAAACAAAAGAAGCCAGACTCCGGCGAAAGCCAGCGGCCAGAGGATCAGAATGAGGATCCAGGCCTGGGTTAAAGCCTGGAGCGCGCCTCCGATGACGAGCATGGGCAGGCTGAAAAAGGGGACGAATAGGATCATGGAAGCGATATCCCCGAGGATGATCCGCCAACGTTGATATTGAAGGGCGCGAGGGCGTTTCCGGGGCCAGGGGAGAAGGATATAGAGGGCCAGGCCGGCCAGCAGGACCCCGGGGCAATGCCGCCGATAGGGATGGAGAAAACGGGCGGGAGGCTTGGGACTGTGCGACAATCCGCTTCCGAAGCCGAAGTCGGAGTCGGAGAAGGCGTGGAAAATCAAACTGAAATAACGCGGGCCTTCCGTCGTTCGAAGGGCCAGGATCAGGCGCTGGCCGTTGTTCCGGAATTGGCCGGCCAACTCGGCCAACGGTTTTTCCGAAGTGAGGAAATGCACTTGGCGGGAATAATAGGTCAACTCGCGTTCGGAGGGGCTGATCCGGTCGGCCCATTTTTGGGGAAGGGGTGTTTCGATCGCGGCTTGCCTGACTCCCTGGAGAAAGGCTTCCCACTCGCCGCCTTGGACCGGACGAAGAAGATCCCGGGCCGTTTCGTCGATATAGTCGGGCAAAGGGAGTTGGATCAGATATTGGCCTCGTTCGGTGAGGCTCGATTCCTTTTTCTGCTCCGCCTCGAAATCGAGGGGTTCCACCGTGAAGAAGGGGACCAGAGATGTGAACATGGCCATTCCGACGGCCAAGCTGACGGATGCCAACAATCCCCATCGTCGTCCGAGTTCCATCCTCTCCTCCTCCGCCGAGATCGTTATCCGGGGGATGCGCCCCTTTGGCCGGAATGATGGTAGGGGAGAGCGGCCTGGAAGTCAAGGCGGGGCGGCGGCTTAAGGGGGGATCATTCCCCGTTCGTCGTCAGTTTTTGACCGAGAAGATCCGGCGGGATTTGGCGCGTCCGTTCTTGTCGGCGACGATGACGTCGACATAGGTTTTGCCCGGCGGGAGATCGTAGGGGAAAGTGAAGACGATGTCCTTCATCCTTTCGATGTCCCCGGCTTTCCCGGCGAAGGTTTTGTCGGCGGTGAAATTCTCTTTCCCGGCGCCGCCTGATTTATAAATATAGAACTCGATTTCAAAATGCGCCTGGAGAATACCCGATTCTTCCTTGAAGTTCAGCTTTTTCACCGGGAATTTAAGGACGAGCTCCCGGCCGGCCTTGTCGTAAGAGAGATCGAATTGGAGCAGACGGCCCGTTTCGCCCGCGCCCTGCATCACCGCGCCGAGTTTGGCTTCCGCGATCGCCTGCATGAGATTGCCGACGACCTCGGCCATGACGTAGCTGCCCGAGCCTCGGACGTCGCTGAACTGGATGCCCAGATCGTAAAAATAGTAAGACCATTGGATAACCTGACCCGCTCCCTCCTCGCTCCGGACCATATGAAAATAATCGGTTTTGTCCGGCGGGCCGAGATAGACGTAAATCCGTCCCCGGTCGGTGTTCATCCCCCGCCGGCCTTCGACGAAATGCTTGTTGGCGTAGGCGATGCGCTGCTCGAATTCCTGCTTGAACTCGTTGATGTCCGTGTCCGGGTCGGGGTCCCGTTTCTTCCAGAAATCGGCGATGAACTCCCGGCGGGATTCCGCGTCGGGGAGACGGCGGAAAATCTCCTCCTCCTCGCCGGTCATGACCAACTGGGCCGTCTCGTAAAAATTCCGGCTGCCGGGGTCGAGTTGGAGCCGGGCCGAGGCGCAGGCGGCCATTCCCAGAACGACAACCCCCGCCAGGACTCCGGCGATTCCCTTCTTCACGGAACGTTCCTTTTTGTCTCTTTTCTATTTTTTCTTCAGATAATCGAGGAAACCCTTGACTTGGGCCGAACGCGGCGAATCGGCATCGATCTTCAGGTACTGTTCGAAAGCCGCGACCGCCTCCGTCGTTTTCTGAAGATTGGTGTAGGTCAAACCGAGCTGATAGAGGCCGTCGAGGTAGTCTTTTTTGACTTCGATGGAGCGCTGATAATACTTCAGGGCGTCCTCGAATTTGGCCAGGTTGTAATAGTTCGTCCCGATATTGAAAAGCACGGTGGCGTCATTGATTTTATCGAACTGGATCTTGTTGTACCACTCGAGCGCCTGGTCGGTCCGGCCGCGGTTGGCATAGCAGTTTCCGATCGACAATACGGCCTCGACGTTGGCCGGATCCTTGTCCAGGATCTTCTTATAGGCTTCTTCGGCCAGGTCGTATTTTTCCTGGACGAAATGGACGTTTCCGATATTGCGCCAGAGGAAATAGGCGTCCGGAAAAATCGTCAGCATGGCCAGGTACGCTTCCATGGCGCCCTTGTAGTCCTTCTGATCATAGAGTAGATTGGCTTTGTCCAACAGGGCCCTGAGGTCGTCGGTAACGATGAGGCCTTCCACTTTTTTCATTGTGATCTTGACCTCGGGGTTTTTGCGCTGTTCGACGATGTCGACTTGGATCTTTTTCGGTCCGTAGCCGAGCTTCTCGAAATCCACGTTCCAACTGCCGCTGGCCATCCAGGGGGCCGTCCATTTGCCGTCCTTGTTCGTGACGACCTCGAATCCGCCGTTGGCTTTTTCCAAAAAAAGCTTGACCTTGACGCCCTCGATGGGTTTGTCGTCCTGGTCCACAACCAGGCCGCCGACACGGCCTTTGCCTTTATAATCCTGGGCCGACAGGAAGGCCGCCGCCAGAGATAGGCAAACGATCAAAAGAAACGCTTTTTTCATCATCTTGTCCTTCCCATCGATCCGGTCCTCCAAGCGGCCGGATCATTGAATTTTTCGCGCCGCCGGCGCGGTCACTTCAAGGTTGTCTCGATTTCGGCGATGAGTTTTTTCGCTGCTTCCTGGTTCGGGTTGAGGCTGAGGGACGCCCGGAGCGAATCGAGGGCCTCGGTCTTTTTCTTCTGCTTGAAGAAACAGAGGCCCAGGGTGTTCAAGACGCTCGTATCGCTGTTGTAAACCCGGGTCGCTTGAAGAAGGGTGTCGGCCGCTTCGGCGAAGAGCCCTTTTTCGGCCAGCGCTTTGCCTCGGATGGATAGGTATTCGAAACGAAGGGCGCCGTCGTTCTTGAAGCGTTCGACGACGGCCAGACATTTGTCGGACCGGCCCGAGGCCAAGAGAAACGAGGCGAATTCGACCATGCCCCGGGTGAAATCCGGCTTCAATTCGAAGGTCTTCTCATAAAAAAGATCGGCCTTGACGTTGTCGTTCGCGGCGGCGAATTGCTGGGCCAGCATCCCGTAGAACATGTACCGGCTATTTGCCGGGACCGCTCGCATGCGGGGTATCGGATGGCCCAGCTTGTCCGCCGAGGAGACGATGAATTGGCCTTGGCTCGAGGCCCGGGTCTTTCCCTGGACGTCCAGCCAAACCGCCCGGACTTCGTAATAATCGGGGACGAGATCCCCGGCCTCCAAGGTCCGAATGATCGGGAAATCCCGGGTCGCGGGAAAATCCTTCAACCGGATTTCCATCGATTTCCGGTCCTCCGGCTTCCCGGACGAACCCCGGATATCGAGGCGGATGATGCCGCGGCTCCCCAAGTCCTCCTCCGCGTTCTCCACCTGGAGGACACAGACGATGGTGTCTTTCCGTCCGAAGGTGTTCCTCGGATCGGTCATGATTTTCTTCTCTCCGAATTGAAACGGAGAGAAGACATTGGGCGAAGAAGCCTGGATCCGGTATCCGAAGGCCGGACCGGCCAGGCGCGGTTCGGAGCCGGGCGCGGCCACCACAATGTCTTTTTCGGAAAGGCTGAATTCCTTGCCGACCGCGTTCTGAAGCAGAATGGTCAACCGGTATTTCCCGGGGACGATCGGAAACGAGTCTTCGATCGAAATCCCGTTGGACCGGACCTTTTCCACCTCGTTGGCCGGGAAGTAGAAGGGGTAGTCCCTGGAATACTGGAAGACCGGTTCGCCCGTTATCCGGTCGGCCGGCCGCAGGCTGACGCTGATGGAAAAGGCGCAGAAATACTGGTCCTTGGGCGCGTAGTAATCGACGGATACGCTCGCCGGTTTGATCGAGAAATGAACGAACGGCGCCTGAATCACCGTGTCCGTAAGGATGGAGATGACGGCATCGCTTTCCACGAAATTCGACATGTATTCCGTGCTGACCAGGCCTTTGTAGTTCAGGAAATGCGTGGCGTAGGCCGGTTTGATGTCCGCTTTCGGAGAATCCAGGATGGTGGCGATGAGGACGGTATTGCGGGACGTGGGCGTAAACCCGAAGCCGTACTCGCCGGGAATGAGGGAGATGGCCATGTCGGCCAGGGTCGGTGCGATATCCATCAAGGCCTCGTGCTGGGCTTCGTAATCCTCCGGATCGATATTGGCCGTGCTGACCATCGGATTCATCAGGGACTTGGGGCCGTCGACAAAAGGATCGTAGAGCCGGTATTCCCCTGCTCCGCCTTTCTGGAAAAAGACCAGCCCGAAATGCAGCGGCAGGCTTTTCTGCCCTTCGGAATAGTAATACCAGACCTCGCAGGGCCGAAGGCCGAGGACCGAGTCGAAACGCTCCGTGCTCGCCGGGGGACCGAGAATGATGTAGTATTTGCCCCGGTCCGTCATCCAGCCCGGCCGCCCGGCGCCGCGGCCGTAGGTTTTATTGGCGTATTCGAAACGTTTGATTTGCTCGATCTTGTATTCGTTCTCCGGTGTGCTGGGGGTTGGATCTCGGATTTTCCAAAAGCTCCCGATGAAGATATCCCGGTCCCGGTCGCTGGTCAGCTGGAGAAACACCTCTTTTTCCTTGGACGTGATGATGTAGGTCACCCGTGTCAGAAAATCCCGGTAGGGGGCGGGCAGGTCCTTCTCCGTCAACTTCGGAGCCTGGAGGATCGATTTCTTGGCCGGAGTCTTCTGCGGAGCCGGCCAAAGCGGTAGAACGATCCCGATGGCAACCAGAAGGCAGACGGTGCGGAGTCCTGAGTGTTTCATGGTGGTATCCGAAAAATATTTTATCATGGCTTTCCCGAAAATTAAACAATGAAAATTGACAGGGGAGTTGCGGGGGGGCTATAGTGATTGGAGAGTCTGGTTTTGAATCTTTCGGAACCCCGTACAAAGAGGAGCGCGGTCATCAGAAAAATCATCGTTTTCTCGACTCTGCTTATGCTCGGCCCGGCGCTTCCGTCGGCGCGAGTCTCCGGCCAGGAGGTGAAACCCCTGGTCATCAGCGTTCCCGTCCGCGTTTTCGACGGGGGCCGTTTCGTCGACGACCTGACCATTGCGGATTTCGAATTAGGAGAGACGGGGGTCCCCCAAAAAATCGAGGCGCTCTACCTGGTCAACAAGAATGCCGTCGAGCGCCGGGAAGGCGAACAGGAGTTCTCTCCGATCGTCGCCCGGCGGTTCACCCTGCTGTTTCAGCTGTTCGAGTATCATCCCAAGCTGGCCGAAGCCATCCGCTATTTATTCAATGAAGAACTCCGCCCGGGCGATACGCTGGAGATCCAAACTCCGGTCCGCAACTACATCCTTTCGGATCAGGCCTTCGCCAGTGTTTCGAAGGATGTCCTGGCCGAACGAATGATCGATATCGTCAAGACCGACATCGGCTCCGGGAGCATGGCCTACAACACCATCATGCGCGACATGAAAAAGCTCATCCGCGCCATCGGGGGGGCCAATACCATGGCCGGGCTGGAGACCGATACCGAGACCGAGGATATCGGCCTGGAGCTGCTGTTGCCCCGCTATCGTGAGATCCTCATCAGTCTCGACGCCCTCCGCCGCATCGATGGCGAGAAGATCGTCCGGTTCGCCCGGGCCTTAAAGACCCAGCCGGGTCAAAAACTGGTTTTTTTCATTTACCAGAGAGAATTCCGTCCGGAGATCAGTCCCCTCGTCCTCAACGAACTGCTGAGCGCCAACCAGGACAAGTTCAGCATCATCGGCGATTTGCAGGAGCTTTTTCTGTCTCACCAGCAGAATTTCGCCGCGGATATCCCCCGGATGCAAAAAGCCTTCGCCGATTCCGCGGCGAATTTCAACCTCCTCTTCATGAATAAAAACCCGGAGCGGATGGCCAGGATCGTGATGCGGGAGCAGTCCGAGGATATTTTCCGCGTCCTGGCGGACATCGCCGCCGCCACGGGCGGAATCGTGGACACGTCGCAAAACCCCGCCACGGCGGTCAAGCACGCCTTGAAAACGGCGGATCGGTATTACCTCCTTTATTATTTTTCTTCGAAGACGGCCCGGGATGAGGCCTTCAGGCCGTTGAGCGTCCGGGTCAAAGGCAAGGACTACAAGATAGTCAATCGGCAAGGCTTTTTCGGCCCCGACGCAGCCACCACCTTTTCCAATAAATGATGTTCTATTCAATATATTGAACAGCATCCAATTTATTGGATTGCCTTTCTATTCCCCAACCAGATTAATTTAGATTAATAACCTCTAAATGATTTATTTTATTGCAGATAAAATAATATAAAATCCCCTCCTCTTTGGTATGTTTATTGCATTCTCTATTATCAGTGCTGAAAGATAATTGGCGATTGTTTCGTAGGCCTAATTAATGGATTCTCCAGGTCGAAAATTCAAAATGTCATACAAAAAGGGGGTGAGACCGACAGTAGAGGTCCAAACACGGAAAAAGGACATGAGGTAGAGTGACTTTTCACTCGGAGGAAGGGATCATGCATATCTCACAATCACAGGAGGGAAAGTGAAGAAAGCTCTAATTGTATTGTTTGTATTGGCCATATCGGTATCCCTGTCGGCCCAGCTCCGAACAGGCAACATCTACGGAAAAATCACGGACGGCGAAAATCCCCTGCCGGGGGTGAACGTCACCCTGACTTCTTCCAATCTCGCCCCGCTCACAACCACGACCAACGTTCTGGGAATATTCCGCTTCCCGTCCCTCTCGCCGGGCAGCAATTACGCTTTGAAAGCGGAATTGCAGGGATTCAAGAGCTCGACGAAGACGGACATCGTCGTGTCCATCGGCGTGAACGCCGAAATCAACCTGCAGATGGAACAAGGAATGCTGCAGGAACAGATCACGGTTATCGCTAAAACCCCTGTCGTCGACAGTAAAAAGACCACCGTCGCGACCAACTTCGACCATGAGGCCTTGCAATCCCTGCCGTCAGCCCGCGACCCTTGGGTCATCATGCAGATGTCGCCCGGGATTCTGGTCGACCGGGAAAACGTCGGCGGCAACGAATCGGGCCAGCAGGCGTCCTTTATGAACAAGGGGGACGCGGGAAATAACGGTTACGTCGGCGCCAACAACATCTGGGCCGTCGACGGCATCGACATCACCGACCCCGCGGCCATGGGCGGCTCGGCCCTGTATTACGACTTCGATATGTTCGAAGAGCTGAACATCACCACCGGCGGCGCGGACGTGTCCATCCAGTCCGGCGGCGTCGCTTTGAACATGGTCACCCGCCGCGGCGGCAACAAGACTTACCTGGCCGGGCGGTTTTATTTGACGGACAGTTACTTCCAGGCCAACAACCTGACCGACGATTTGAAAGCCCAAGGCGTCTTGGCCATCAACAGGATCAACCAGATCAAGGACTACGGCTTCAACGCCGGCGGCGCGATCATCAAGGACAAGGTCTGGTGGTGGGGCGCCTACGGCGTCCAGGACATCTTCAACTACACGATGTATAACACCCCGGACAAGACCCTGCTCAACAACTATAACTTCAAGATCAATGCCCAGCTCTTCGCCAACAACCGGTTCGAAGCCATGGTTACCTCCGGCGCCAAGGAGAAATTCGGCCGGAACAACTCCGTCGCCAAACCGGAAGGCGACCACCAGACGGGCATGTACCATTGGGGAAGCCCGGTTGTAAAGCTCCAGGACGAGCAATCGTTCGGCAGCAACTTCTTCCTGGCCCTGAAGTATTCCTTCAACGACGCCGGATTCGGCTGGGTGCCGATGGTTGATGAAACCCTCCAATACCCGACCGTCTATGATCAGACCGCCAAGATCTATTCAGGGGCGCTGTACGGCACCCGTTCGTGGGGCTGGTACAATGTCGCCCGTCCGAGGAATAACTACCAGGCCTCCGCATCGTATTTCAACGACGGCCTGTTCGGCATGTCCCACGAGATCAAGTTCGGCGCCGAGTATTCCAACAAGGAACAGGCAGACCAAGGCAACTTCCATCATTTCGACATCAATATCAATTATCCCGGACCGACGCTCGACCTCAACGCCGACGGCACCCGGGAAGTTCCGACGGGTTGGAGGAGATTTTCCTTCTACCGGGGCGGGAACAGCATCGTCAACGCCTACCAGATCGCCGGCTATCTCCAGGACACCCTCACTTCGGGGCGTTTCTCGGCCGTCCTAGGGCTGAGATACGACTTCCAGCAGGGCTATTCCAAACCCTACGATATCATTTCGGTCAAGAAGGGTGAGCCGTACTGGAATCTGGCCGTCGACTCGGGAGTCCAGGACAAATTAACCTCTCTGCTGCCCGTGATCAGCGTCGAAAAGATCACCCCGGACTACAACTGGAAAACCTGGTCGCCGCGCCTGGGCTTAACCTGGGACATCTTCGGCAACGGCAAAACGATCGCTAAAGTTTCCGCCGCCCAGTACGGCGACATCATGAGCGTCGGCGAAGGCGTCTCGACGCCGTTGGGGACCGGCGGCAGCATGAACTTCTGGTGGAACGACGTCAACAAGGACAACAAGACTCAGTTTACCGAACTGTATTGGATGTATGCCGCCAACAATGCTTTGAAATACCAGGTCTACAACGCCTTCGACGCCGCCGGCAATTTCCTCGGCGACTATACGGACGGACGGGCCGCCGGGATGTACTCGGGCTTCGATCCCGCCAATCCCACCAAGCTCAACTATGACTCATCCACCTCCGTTTACGATGATGCCGCCAAGAGATCCAGCCGAACCAGTGAGCTGATGATCACCCTGGAAAGAGAGGTCCTGCCCGATCTGGCCGCCTCCATCAACTTTTCGACGAGAAAGTACGACAAATTCCAGTGGTGGCAATCGTACTATCCCAGCACGGGCGTCAAGATCGACAACACGAGTTGGTACGTCCCGGGCGGCAAAGTCCCCGCCACGGTCGGCGGCATCAGCACGGGCGATGCGGCCGGAAGGACCTGGTATGTCATCCGACCCGACTATGTCCCGGCGGATTACAACTATGTCGCCCTCGGCGACCGGTACAACACCTATTGGGGCCTCGATTTTGTCGTCAACAAGAGATTGTCCAACAAGTGGTACATGAATGCTTCGTTCACGGTGCAGGACCAGAAAACATACGTTGGCGGCACCTACCTGGACACCACCAACAAGTGGATGACCGACGGTACGGCCTACGCTCCGGGCTACGGCGGCGCCAGCGGCAAGACCAACATCAACATGTACTCCAAATGGATGGCCAAGGTCAGCGCCCTTTATCAGCTCCCCTGGGACATCAATATTTCCGGCACCTTCAACGCCCGCGAAGGATGGAAGATCCCCCACTACTTCTGGATCGAGGACGCCTCTCTTCCCGGCCTTGGTACCGGCAACTATGTCTACACCCAGACCATCGACAAGGACGCTCTCCCTCTGTTCTACACCGTTTCCCTGCGCTTGGAGAAGATGATTCGGATCGGCGACAACGGACGGTTGTACTTCATGGCCGATGTGTTCAATTTGCTCAACTCAGCCATTGTCAACCGCGCCTATGAGGCCTACCTCGGCGAATACTATGTCGATACGAACACCTTTGTTCCCAATACTCTCAACCGCCGGCTGAACGAGATCCTGAACCCCAGGGTCGCCCGCTTCGGCGCGCGCTTCCAGTTCTGATTCACCCGCTCAACACAGTCGTTCAGGCCCGTCCCACCGAAAGGTGGGGCGGGCTTTTTTTTAGTGCGCCCGGCGGATCGAAGTGTTTGGCCGTCTCCGGCCGCTCACGGCCGGCGCTTATACAATCGCGGCGCAAAACGCCGCTCAGTATTAGCCCTGGACATGCTCGGGGCTTTTCCGAGCAAGTCCTGGGCATTTTACAGGGCATGCCCCGGGCTTGGCGGGCGAGTCCTATGGTTTTTATGGGGATTCGAATGGGTTTAATTCCTCCGAACGCTGTGACATGGCCAAGTGATCGGGTCAACGACCGCTCGCCGTTCTGCATCCGCCATAACGAAATTGCGCGGCTGAAATAGAACAAGGCGAACTCCCCAGATCGGGGCTGGGGCTTTTTTTCGGGCCGATTTTCTGATACAATAGCTTTTCGTTTTTTTAAATACACATACGATTATCTTGCGGTCAAGAAGGAGCCCTGAATCGAATAAGGACCGCGCTCCCGAGCTTTGATACCCGTTTTTATAATCCCGGGATCGATATCGTCATAAGGATAGGTCTATGAATGTAAACCGTCCCTCGGGGAAAACCCGGACGCGGCGCGCCCGGATCGTTTTATTTTTTTGCCTGATTCTGGCCGCCTGCCTCTCTTGGTCCGCCTCCGCCCAGGAGAAAGAGGTCCGCTCGTTCAGCCTGGTGTCCGCCCGCGAATTCGCCGCGGCCAACAGCTTCGAGGCCAAACGGTCGCAGATCGACGTCGAAACGGCCCGGTTCAAACTCAAGGAAACCGTGGCCTCGGGCCTGCCCCAGATCACTTCGGCCGTATCCTACACCAACAATCTGGTGCTTCCGACAAGCCTCATTCCGAATTTCTTCGAAGGGAAATTCGATGAGAAGATCCCCGTTCAGTTCGGCATCCAGCATAACGCCTCGGCCAATCTCCAGGTCCAGCAGATGATCTTCAACGGAAGCTACTTCGTCGGCCTGCAGACCTCGAAGCTCTACCGAAACGTGGCCGAAATGGGGCTGGAACGGACGCGCCTGACTGTCCAGGAGAACGTGACCGGAACCTACTTTCTAATCCTGGTCGCCGAGGAAAACGAGAGGATCCTGAAGTCGAGCCTGACCAGCATCGAGAAGACCGCCGGCGAAGTCCGGGAGCTGTTCCGCGAAGGATTTCTGGCCGAAACGGACGCCGATCTTCTTCAGATGACCGTCAACCAGATTCGGAACGCGCTGCACACCCTGGAGCGGCAAAAGATCGTCGTCGCCAAGCTTTTAAAATTCCAGATGGGTTTGGACCTGGACGAGGAGATCCGGCTGACGGATTCCCTGACCGGCATTCTGGCCGAAGTCGATGCGGAAGCGGCGCGCCCGGCCGATTTGAACCTCGAATCCAACGTGGACTATAGACTGACCCAGGGGCAGGCCCGCTTGATGGAGATGGCCCTGAAGAATGAAAAAGCCCGGTACTGGCCTTCAATCTCGGCCTTCTTCACCTATCAGCAGAACGCCTACCGGAGTCAATTCAGTTTTTTCAATTTCGGCGAGAGATGGTTCCCGTTCGAGATTTTCGGCCTCAATGTCACCATTCCGATTTTCCGGAGCGGGGCCCAAAGCGCCCGGGTCGAACAGGCCGGATTGGCCGCTTCGCAGGCCGGCCAAGCGGCTCTCCAGGCCGCCCGGGGAATCCGGCTGGAAGCCGATCAGACCCGGGCCCGGTTGTCCTCCGCCCGCGAAAACCTGGCCGCGATGAAGGATAATATGCGCCTGGCCGAGAAGATTTACGGAGCCACCCTGGAAAAGTACCGGGAAGGCGTCGCCTCCAGCATGGAGTTGAGCCAGGTCAACGACAAATTCCTGCAGTCCCAAACCGGATACATCCAGGCGCTTTCCGAATTTTTGAGCGCCAAGAATAAACTCGATCGGATCACCGCGTCCTACGCCCGATCTTGAAGGAATCCTCCCATGACCAAAACCATGTTTCGACTTGTACTCATCGCCGCCGGCGCGTCCGCCCTGATGTCCTGCCGGACGAGCGACCCTTCGGCCGAGGCGGCCCGTTTGGAAAAACAGAGGGACGCCCTGACCGCGAAGATCGAACTTCTCAAGACCGGCGCCTCGGCCCGCGCCGGGACGCGCCCCGCCGCGGTCGAACCGCCGGCCGCCGTCCAGATCGAAACGATCCGCCCGGCCGCCTTCCGTCATGTCATCAATGTCCAGGGCGTGCTGGAATCGGAAAAGAACATCCTGGTTTCCCCGCTTTCTCCGGGCGCGGTGAGAAAGATCCATGTCCGGATCGGCGACCGTGTCGCGGCGGGCCAACTCCTGGCCGAGCTGGACGCTTCGGTCCTGCAGAGCTCCATCGCCGAGGTGGAGACGTCCCTGAGCCTGGCCCGAACGATTTTCGAGAAGCGCGAACGATTGTGGAAGAAAAACATCGGCAGCGAGCTGGAATATCTGCAGGCTAAAACCGGCCGGGAGTCTCTGGAAAAAAGGCTGGCCACCCTGAACGAACAGCTGGCCATGACGAAAATCACCGCCCCTTTGGCCGGCACCATCGATGATATTCTCATCAAGGAGGGGGAAATGGCCCCCGCCGGGTTCGGGGCCTTCCGGTTGGTTCAAATGTCCCGCCTCAAGGTCCGCGCCGCGCTGGCGGAAAATTTCATGACCAGAGTCCGCCGCGGGGACCCCGTCCGGGTTCGGATCCCGGTCGTCGACCGGGAGTACGATCGCCTGATCGAGGCCGTATCCCAGATCATCGACCCCCGGAATCGGACCTTTCAGGTCGAGGTGTTTCTCCCCGGCGGCGATGACCGGATCAAACCCAACATGCTGGCCGTGCTGACCATCTCCGATTACAGCAAACAGGACGCCCTGACCGTTCCCTCGAACATCGTCCAGGAGACCGGGGTCGATAAATTCCTCTTCGTCGCCGAGCCCAAGGACGGCGGGTGGATCGCCCGCAAGCGGACCGTGCGGACCGGCATGGACGCCGCCGGCCGGGTGGAAATTCTCGAGGGACTGGCCGCCGGAGAAATCGTGGTGACCTTCGGATTCCAAAAGCTGGCCGACCGCCAGCCCCTGACCGTCAGGGAGTCCTCCCGTTGATTCCGGGTGGAGAAGACCGATGAAGTTCAAGGAATTCAAACCCTCCAGTTTCGCCATCGACGGCCGGACGACCGTCCTCATCCTCTTGTTCCTGGTCGTTGTTTTCGGCGTCATGCAATATCAGGCCATCCCCAAGGAAGAAATGCCCGAGATCGTGTTTCCCTACTACATGATCGGAACGATTTTTCCGGGGACCTCGCCGGCCGACGTGGAAAACCTCATCACCCGTCCCCTCGAAAAGCATCTCAAGGGGATCAACGGCATCAAAAAGATCAGCAGTAATTCGATTCAGGATTATTCCTCGATTTTCGTAGAATTTGAAATCACCGCCGACGACATGAAGGCCTATCAGGACGTCAAGCAGGCCGTCGATGACGCCCGTTCCCAGCTTCCGTCCGATCTCCTGCGCGATCCCCAGATCCGGCGGATCGACTTGTCCGAAATCCCCGTCCTCTACATCAACCTGTCCGGAGACCTGGGGCTGGTGCGCCTCAAACAGATGGCCGAGGACCTGCAGGACCGGATCGAGGGCCTTGAGGAAATCACCCGGGTGGACATCTCCGGAGCCTTGAACCGGGAGATTCAGATCGACGTCGATCTCTATAGGATGCAGGCGGCCGGGCTCAATTTCAACACCCTCCGCAACGCCGTGGCGTCCGAGAACCTGACTCTCGCGGGCGGCCAGATCGACAGCGACGGTATGCGCCGCAATCTCCGGATCGTCGGAGAATTCAAGAGCGTGGCCCAGATCGGGGCTATCGTCCTCCAGGACGGCATCACCCTCGGCGATATCGCCCAAATCCGGGACGGGTTCAAGGATCGGGAGAGCTTCTCCCGGCGGAATTCCCGGGAGGTCATCACCCTCAATGTGATCAAGCGGGGCGGGAAAAACCTGATCACGGCCTCGGACCGGATCAAGGCCATCCTGGCCGAGTTCCGCGCCACCGCGCCCGAGAACCTGATCATCGAACTGTCCGGCGACAGCAGTCAGAAAACCCGCAACGGCGTCAGCGACCTGTTCAACACCATCATCCTCGGGTTTGTCGTCGTCGTCTTCGTGCTGATGTTTTTCATGGGCCGGATCAACGCCCTCTTCGTGGGCGTGGCCATCCCCGTGTCCATGCTGTTGTCTTTCATTCTCCTCCCCTTGATCGGGTTCACTCTGAATAAAGTCGTCTTGATGGCGTTTATTCTCGTGCTGGGGATCGTCGTGGACAACTCGATCGTCGTCGTGGAGAACATCTACCGGCACTTCATGACCACGGAAAACCTGCCCATCATCCCGGCCGCCAAAAGGGGGGTGGGCGAGGTCGCCCTGCCCGTGTTCACCGGGACGCTGACCACGGTGGCGCCCTTCTTCCCTCTGATTTTCACTCCCGGCATCGCCGGAAAATTCATCTCCTTCCTGCCCATAACCATCATCCTGTCGCTGGCGGCCTCCGTCTTGGTCGCCTACTTCATCAATCCCGTCTTTGCCGTGGTGTTCATGAAATACCAGCCCCGGGAGCATTCGACCGCCAAGCCCCGGCTGTCCCGCCGGGCCCTGATCGGTTCCGGCCTGACCGCCGGACTGGCCGCGGTGTTTTACGTCACGGGACCGATGGTCGTGGCCAACGTCCTGGCCTTCGGGGTCATTCTCTTTTTCCTGGTCAAATTCGTCCTGGACCGTCTGATCGACAAGTTCCAATGCTCGGTCATGCCGGCTTTCATGAGGGGGTACCGCCGGGTCCTGGCTTTTACCCTGAAAGGCCGGCGCCCGCAAGCGTTGGTGGCGGCGATCATTCTCCTTTTCCTGTCCTCCTTCATGGTCATGCGGATCAGCCCGCCCCGCGTCGTTTTCTTCCCCACCGGAGATCCCAACGTTCTTTATGTGTACCTGACGATGCCGGAAGGCACTCATATCGAAGTCACCGACCGGGTCTGTCGGGACTTGGAGAGCAGGGTTCGGACCATCATCGGGGCCGACAATCCCGACGTGGAATCCGTCGTCTCCAACGTGGCCGTCAACGCCGGGAGCAGTCTCTTCGAGCGCTCCAACCAGGATAAGCTGGCCAAGGTAGCCATCTCTTTCGTCGAATTCAAATTCCGGCGGGGTCCCAAGACCACTCCGCAGCTCCTGGAGGAGCTCCGCCGCGAACTCAAAGGCGTCCCCGGGGCTGAAATCCGCATCGACCGGGAAGCCATGGGGCCTCCGTCGGGCGCTCCGATCAATATTGAAATCAGCGGCGAGGACATCGCCGAACTCGTCTCGATTTCCGGCCGGCTGGAGGAATTCATCGGCGGGCTGGGTGTGCCGGGTATCGAACGCTTCAAGTCGAGCATGGAAGTCAGCAAGCCTGAAATCATCCTCGAAATCGACCGGGAGAAAGCTAATCGCCTGGGCTTTTCCACCGCCCAAATCGGATCCCTGCTGAGGACGGCGATCTACGGCAGCGAAATTTCCAAGTTCAAGGAAGGCGAAGAGGAATATCCGATTCAATTGCGCCTCGACCGCCTCTATCGCAACGATCTCGACGCCCTGTTGAGTCAGACCGTGACCGTCAATGCGCGCGGCGGAGGCCAGGCCAAGGAGATCCCCATTTCGGCCGTAGCCCGGGTGTCCAACTTGAGCAGCACCGGCGGGATCACCCGGCTCGACAACAAGCGGGTCGTTACCCTTTCTTCCAACGTCCTGACCGGCGCCAATGCCAACCAGATCATCCAGACCATCCAGCGACAGCTTCCCCGGTTCGAGCTTAAACCGGGATATACCGTGAAATTCACCGGCGAACAGGATATGCAGAAGGAAGTGGGCAGTTTCTTCGGCAAGGCCCTCGTCCTGGCCATTTTCCTCATTTTCGTCATCCTGGTCGGGCAATTCAATTCCCTGGTCAAACCCGGGATCATCATTTCCCAGATCTTCTTCAGTTTTACCGGGGTTCTGCTGGGTTTCGCCATTTTCAAACTGGAGTTTTCGGTGATGATGACCGGCATGGGCATCATCGCCGTGGCCGGGATCGTGGTCAAGAACGCGATCATCATCATCGATTACACCGACCGGGTTTACGCCGATTTTGAAAACAAGCGCACCGCCGTCATCGAGGCGGCCGCGACCCGGTTGACCCCGGTCCTGCTGACCGCGTTGTCGACGATTCTCGGCCTGCTCCCGCTGGCCATCGGGATGAATTTCGACTTCGGGTCTCTGTTCACCAGCCTCAACCCCCATCTCTATTGGGGAGGCGACAATGCCGCGTTCTGGAACCCCCTGGCCTGGACGATCATCTTCGGCCTGACCTTCACCACGATTCTGACCCTCGTCGTGGTTCCGGCCATGTATACGATCTTCATCGTGCGGAAGGAAGAGAAACGGAAAGTTTGACTTCCCTTTTTCTTTCGCGGTAGATTGATCCATGGATCATCCGGAGAGGTATCAATTTTAAGGAGGGAATGACATGGCCGCTAATTGGATGCAGGCAGACGAAAATTCCAAGGGTTCATGGGCAGTATTCGTCGGAGGCGAAGGCCCGATGGCCGCCAAGATAACCGGGAAACTGCATGTCACCGACCGAAATCTTCATTTTGAGGCCGGCCTGTCGCTGGAAAAGAACGCTCCGGCCCTTTTAAGCAACCGTATCCGGGCGTTCAAAATCTCAGACGAACACCTCACGATCCCGCTCGGCGAAATAGCCGGCGGGGAGATCGTGAAAAAGGGCTTCTTGAACAAGAGCCTGGTCGTCAGGTTGAAAACAGGGGAAGAGGTGTCTTTCCATTTCGGGGCCATGTCGCCTCAAAAGGCCCTGGACAGTTTGACGGAGGGTCTGGGCCGCTGACGACCCCTTCGGATCAGGCGGTGCGGACGGAGGGAACCTTTTCGGGCCGCTTTTCGTCTCTCAGAAAGGACGTTTCCATAGGGAGCCGTCCGTGGATTTCGATCAACCGTCCATTCTGTTCAGGAGTTCGCCCATGAGAAAAGCCGCGATCGTTTCTTTCGCCCTAGCCGGATTGGTTATCGCGGGATCGCTGTCCGCGCAGAGCGTGGACATCCCCTCGCCCCGCTGGGGGATCAGCTTCGGCAATTCCAAGACTTTCACCGGTTTGCGGTTCAATTACCGCGACCGCGGCGTCGAGCATATCCGCGGCATCAACGCGACCCTGTGGGTGCCTTACGATAAAGAGAACGACGACTCCGTCGTGGACGGAATTTCGTTCGGCCTTGTCCCCGGCGGCGGGACTTTGCGCGGTATACAGTACGGGATACTGGGTGTCGTCGGGATCAAGGATATCCGCGGTCTGACCTGGGGGGGATTGGGAGTAGGGACGGGCGGATCGATGATCGGCGTCAATTGGGGAGGTCTGGGGGTCGGCGCGGGCGGGAATATGATCGGCATCAATTTCGGTGGCCTGGGAGTGGGCGCCGGCGGGAACATCGCCGGATTCAATTTCGGCGGGTTGGGCGTCGGTGCGGGCGGCAATCTGACCGGCATCAGCGTCGGCGGACTCGGCGTGGGGGCTTCGAAAAACGCCGTGGGAATCAATATCGGCGGGTTGGGGGTCGGAGCCGGTCAGGACATGATCGGCTTGAATATCGGCGGTATCGGCATCGGCGCGGGCCGGCGGCTGTCCGGCATCAATATCGGAGGAATCGGTGCCGGGGCCGGGGAACGGCTGGGCGGATTAACCATCGCCGGCGTGGGCGCCGGCTCTCCCGAAATCCGCGGCGTCGTCATCGCCGGCGTGGCCGCCGGAGGCAAATTGATCAAGGGCATCGCCGTGGCCGGGGCCTTCACCCTTATCCCGGACGAGGGCGAACTTCGCGGCCTGGCCGTCGCCCCGGTCAATTGGGTCAAGGGGAAGCAGACCGGCGTTTCGATCGGCCTGGTCAACTATGCCTGGAGTCTGAAAGGCGTCCAGATCGGGCTGGTCAACATCGTCCGCGACAATCCGAGCGGCCGCAAAGTTCTCCCCTTGATCAACATCAACTTCTAAATCCGGCCTCCGTTCAACAAATTTCTTGACAATGATAAGAAACAGCCGTATTATTACTTTGTAAAACAAAGTGCTTTGTAGAATAGGAGCCAAAATGGACGAACGCGAAGTCGAAATGGACGAACGGCAGGCCCGTGAGGAAATTCAGCTCATCAGGACGATGGTCGAGAAAACCCGGCAGGCCACGGCCGAATCAGGCGCTCTTTTTATCTTCTGGGGCGTCTTATGCACGCTGGCCTTGCTGGGGAATTACATCCTCGACGCTTTGAAATTGTATCATTGGATCTGGGCTAACTGGGTGGGCATGTCCGTCATCGGCTGGATCGTCACGATTATCTACTCCATTCGGAGGGGAAGACGGGATACGGTGCAAACCTATGCCCAGATTGCGGCCCGGCATCTGTACTTCGCCTGCGGATTCGGGTTCCTTCTCGTCGGCCTGCTTTTTCCTGCTTCCGGCGTCTACTCTTACGAGGCCATCCCGGTGCTGATTTCCGCCGTTTCCGGGATTCTGTTTTTCGTCCTCGGCGGAATCTTTGCCTGGCCGTTCCTGAAGGGAATCGGCCTGGGCTGGTGGGCGGGGGCCGCCGTGTTGTCCTTCTTTCCCGCGGAGATCCGAATTCTCGTCTTTGCCGGCCTTTTCATGGTTCTTTTTCTGTTCCCCGCGGTCGTTCTGCAACTGAAATTCCGGAGAGAACGGATTCCTTCATGACGGCCGGCAAACTCGAGCCTCTCGATCCCCTGATCCATTCCCAAGTCCGTCTGGCCGTGCTGTCGATTCTTGTCTCGGTCGAAAATGCCGATTTCAATTATCTGAAGCAGGCGACCGAGACGACGGACGGCAACCTGAGCACGCACTTGACGAAGCTCGAGGAGGCCGGCTACGTCGCTGTGATCAAATCGTTTCGGGGGAAAAAGCCCGCTACGACCTGTACGATTACTTCCAAAGGGAAGGCGGCCTTCGCCCGATACATCAAAGTTTTGGAAAGCTATCTCCCCCCGGGACGATGACGGGGGGGACAAGTCAAGGAGAAACCGATGCGTAAATTATCCTTTGTTTGTTTATTTATCTTCATCATCGGGGCGGTCGGACTCGTAGCCGGTTTGCCGATAGGTGCCCAACCGATGGGGCAGGGGCCTCAGGCTGCTTCCCCGGTCGTCCAATCCGTCGTCGAGGCCAAAGTCCTGCTTAAAGCGGGACTTGACTCCGGAAACACCGAATCCATCGGGAAAGCTCGAGATCTGTTCCTGAACGCCCTGATGAAGAGCCCGGAACCGCCCGCCGTCCTGGAGTACTTTGTCGCCCTGGCCGATTTCCGGTTGATCGTCCTAGCCCTCGGCTCCGGCGATACAACCGGAATAGACCCCGGCATCGTCGAAGGGCAGCGCTACCTGGAGAGCGCGATGCGCCGGGATCCGTCGTTCGGGGGGGCGTTTGCGCTCTATGGCTATTTTCTAGGCCTGGAAACGGCCGCTCATCCCGACCGGGCCATGACCCTGGGCATGAAAAGCTATCAGTATTTCGCCCAGGCGGAGGAAAAGAGTCCGGCCGACCCGCGAATCCATCTTCTCCGGGGAGCCTACACACTCTATGTGCCCGAGGCCTACGGCGGAGGACCGGACCGTGCCTTGCCGTTCCTGGAGAAAGCCGAGGGTCTGTTCGCCCGGGAATCAGTCGCCGATCCGCTGAAGCCGGATTGGGGGAAAGACGAGCTCTATGTCTATCTCGGTCTCGTCTTCAAACAGAAAAAAGACCTCGGTAAAGCCCGGGAAATGCTGGCCAAAGCGCTGGTGGTCAATCCCGGCTTCGGCTGGGCCAAGTCGGAACTAGCCGGGTTGGGCAAGTCCGAATGAACGCGCGGCCATGAGGCTTGCCTTGCGGTTTTTTTTCTGGCTCTTTCTGACGGGCGCCAGTCTGGCCGCCGGCCAGACCGTCCTCATTGAAGGCCGGGTCCTGGACCGAGAGACCAAGGACCCCCTGCCGGCCTACGTGACGACTCTTGAAGGGCCGGGGATTTCGGCCGATGCGGCCGGACGGTTCCGTCTTTCCGTTTCGCGCCCGCCCTCCGGAACGATCAAGCTGTCCGTGTGGTTGATTGGCTATCGGAAAAAGGAACTGACGGCCGAGCCCGGAAAAATTCTGACCGTGGAGCTCGACCTCGAGCCCGCCCCGGCCCGCGAAATATCCGTCACGGCGGACAGTATCATTTCGGACGAGAGGGCTCCCAAAACCGTCACCCTGACGAAGATGGAAGTCTATACGCTTCCTGGAACGGCGGCCGATCCCGTCACCGCCGGGCACCTCCTGCCGGGCGTCAATTCGCCCCCCGACGCCTCGAGTCTGCTCATCCGGGGAGGGGCGCCCGATGAAGTCGCCTATGTTTTCGACGGCATCGAGCTTCGTCATCCGTTCCTCAGCGAATCCCTGCACGAGAGTTATTTCAGCGTTTTCGACAACCAGGTCGTGGATGGTTTTTCCGTGGCCACGACCGGGTTCCATCCCAAGTTCGGGGACGCCCTCTCGGGCGTCATGGACATTACGGCCAAGGACCATCCAGCCAAGGCGGAAGGAGGACTGGGCCTGTCCGTCTATGGGTTGAATAGCTATGCCGCCTTTCCCTTGAAGGGCGTCGGAAGTTTCGTGGGGAGCTATAACCGGGGCTTCTCGGACCTTCTGACCCGGCTCAACAGCCGCGGAGGCGGGCGCGATTTTCAGACCGAGCACGGCTTCGGCAAGCTCCAATTCCGGCTTAACCGCTCCAACGAGATCCGGATCTACGGAATGGCCGACGAGTATCGTTTTTCCCAGGACGCTAACCCGGAGTTCGGCGTATCGACCCTCAATACGATGGGGGCCGTGTCCTGGACCTCGACTCTGTCCCGGCGCCTGGCGTTCAAGGCGCTTGCGGCTTTCCTGCGTTATGACCTGTCCTACGATCAGTCGGAAACCATACATGTCCGAAGCCGTGACGGAGAAACCCAGTCACGACTGGACTTCATTTGGGACCTGGACCGGCATTTTCTGGAATTCGGGGCCGATTTTTCGCGACGGAGCCTGACCACGTCCCTGGCGGAAGCCGAGACCCGGGAATATTCCACCGCCGGAAGGCGGCTGGGATTCTATATCCAGGACAAGTTCCGACTTTCCGATCGAATCTATCTCAACCTCGGCAGCCGTCTTTCCGCCCTCGATCTTTTGGATCGGGGATGGTCGTTGGACCCGCGCTTCTCGGCCGCGTTCCTGCTCACTCGGCGGGACATCTTTCGACTTTCTATCGGCGCCTACCACCAGTTCGGGGATTATTCGGTTCTGGCGGCCAATCCGGGTTTGCGGCCGAAAACGGCCTTTCATTATGCCTTGAGCTATGACCGGATCTCCGAGGGCCTCGACCTGCGGGCGGCGATTTATGACAAGGAATACCGCCATCTTTTTCTCCGGAACGCCGGAGGAGATGTGGACAACGGCGGATCGGGATACGCCCGGGGAGCGGAATTTTTCGTCAAGAAAAAGTCCACCGCGATCGAGGCGCTTCTCGTTTACAATTTCGTCCTTTCCGAGCGGCGGGAAAACGATGTCGCCGTCCTGGCCCCATCGCCCTATGCCATCGCCCATTCGGCGACGGCCATCGTCACCCGGAAGTTCAAGAACGGATCGCTCGGCGTCCGGTTTTCCGTCGCCTCGGGACGGCCGTTTACGCCGCTTCTGGATCGGGACTGGGACCCGGCCGGGGGATTTTTCGTTCCCGTCTGGGGGGATCCCTTTAGCCGCCGGTATCCGGCCTACCAGCGAATGGACTTGAACGGGACTTGGAATATTCGTTTTCTGGGGAAGGCGGTCATCCTTTATTTTGGGATCACCAACGTCCTCGACGCCAAGAACGTCCTGCGCTTCGATTATAACGAGGATTTTGCCTCCCGCAAAGACCAGGAGTCCATCTTCGGCCGGTCCCTCTTCCTGGGACTTTATGTCCCGTTCTTTTAGCTCGTATTATTCGTCAAATTCGACTTTGGAGGAAAACATGTTTAGACAATTCAAAACATATTTCTGGTTGTTGTTCGTCCTGCTGACTTATTCAAGCGCCAATGCCCAAAGCCCGGAGAATTCACTTGTAGTTAGAGTTGTCGGCACGGGCAGGCCTATTGTTTTTATCCCTGGATATGGGTGCTCGGGCGATGTATGGAATGGCTTGGTCGGCCAACTCAGCGATAAATTCCAATGTCACATCGTTTATTTGCCTGGATTCGCGGGATTGCCAGGATTCCAAACGGACAGCTATTTGAAAGATGTTAAAGAAAAAATTGCCGCCTACATTCAACAAAATAATCTTGATAAACCGATAATTGCAGGGCACAGCTTAGGGGGATTCTTATCCTTACTCCTTGCCTGTGAATATCCTCATCTCGTCGGTCCGATTATCGATATTGACGGTCTCGCTTTCACTCCCGCAATCATTGACCCGAAAGCCGACGTCGAATCACAATTGCCGACGGCCAAGCAATATTTCAAATTTGATGATATTCTCCTCGGAACTCCCAACGGGCAGACGGATGAACAGGTTAGACCCTATTTGCTTAGTATGACTAATCAGACGGACAGAATAGATGTTCTTGTGGAATGGACAAAAAAGTCCGACCAGAGAATTCTCAATCAATCCATGTATGACATGTTTACAATTGATTTGAGGAATGAGATTAAAAAAATAAGGTCACCCATTTTAGTTTTCGGGACATGGATTGGGTATAAATCTTATGGAGTTACCAAAGAATCATCCCTGAAATCATATCAAGAGCAATTTAAGAATGCCGCTCATTGTACAATACTAATTTCCGAGGCAGGCCGGCACTTTTTAATGTGGGATGATGAAAAATGGCTTCAATCTGAAATGCTGAATTTTCTTTCCCCGAACAAATAGCAGGGCTTTCATCGGCTGGCCGAGTTTCAGATACCAGGCTGGAATAGGATACTGGGCCGGAAAGACGACCTTTGTCGTCCTCCCGCCGACGAAAATAATCCGGAATAAAATCGTGGGGAGATTCGCGCGGAGATGAGGGCCTTCCCCATGAAGTTGAAAGCGCGGGGAATTGTGCACTTTGTATAATACCGGACAGAAACTGTCCGAAACCGAACATTTTACCCCACCCCTTAGATCTGTCCCCCAATGAGATTATGGCATGAATATTGCTCTATTTTTCACGAGAATATGGGAGGTCCGTCCCGAATTCTTTCGAGGAGACCGAAATGAAAAGATTATCACTAGTTTGTCTTTTAGCCGGCCTATTCGTCCTTCCGCTCGCCGCCCAGGACCTCCTGACCGCGGTCAATAATGGCAATCTCGAACAAGTCAAAATGCTTCTCCAGCAAAATCCCGAGCTTATCCGGACCAGGGACCAATATCAAAACAGTCTGCTCACCCTTGCTCTCCTGCAAAAAGATTTCGCCGTGGCCAAATTCCTCATCGAGAGCGGGATCGATGTCAAATACGGACGGGAGGACACTGGAGGGAACGAGATCTTTCGGGCGATCTCGTCGGGCTCCCTCGAAATCACGAAACTTATCTATGAAAAAGGCGTCGATATCCATTCAAAAGACAGATGGGGAAACACTCCTTTGGACGGGGCCATCTTCGAAGGCTTCAAGGAGATCGTTTATTTTCTGATGGACAAGGGCGCCGTCCTCAATATTCAAGGGAAGGGCGTCCCCGTCCTCCTGAGGGCCGCTTTGTCCGGGGGGTTAGATCGGATCACGAACCAATTGATCAAGGAAAACGAGATCGATTATAAGCAGGCCAACGGCCTGGGAGACACCTATCTCCACGCTGTCGCCCAGAGCGGAGAAACGACGTTCGCCCCGCTTCTGATCGAGAAGGGCGTGGATCCGAACGCCAAGAATGCCTACGGATGGACGCCCCTTCACTATGCCGCCTCCAGGGGGCATCAGACCATGGTCGATGTCCTGCTCAAGAACGGCGTGGACAAAAACATCCGGACGAACGACGGAAAAACCGCCTATAACATCGCGGACGAACTCGGCCCAAAGGACTTCCTTCTCAAGCTCAAAGAAAAGGGATTCGACGCCGCGCCGCCCCACTTCCCTAAACTCGAAGCCAAATACATCGACCCCGACCTGCCGGGAGAAAAGCCCAAGCGCTTCGCCCTGGGGATCATCTCGCAATTCCAGCATTTCGAGCACAGTATGTTCGGCTTTACGACGGACATGAAAACCGCTTGCTGGGCGGATTGGCAAAGAGAAGGGATTTCCAAGATCTTCGTGATGGGAAAAAAGAACGGCCTCTGGCAGGCGCCTCAAACGGTCCAACTCCAGGCCACCAACCCCTTTATCGCTCCGGACGGAAACAGAATTTACTTCACCGCCCCGAGAATCCTGTCCGATGGCAAGGAGGCCCGGGATAACGACATCTATTTCATCCAAAAGACGGAAACCGGCTGGGGCGACCGCGTCAATCTGGGGCCGAACGTCAATACGGACAGCGATGAAATCCAACCCACCGTCACCCGGGACGGTACCGTCTATTTTTCCCATAAGGCCGACATTTACCGATCGAAGCTTGTCGATGGGGGGTACCTGCCCAAGGAAAAGCTGTCTTCACCCATCAACTCCGAAACCAACCAGGTCAATCCCTGCATCTCTTCTGACGAGCGGTTCATGTTTTTCCGTTCGATGGGACCCCGGGGATTCAGGGAGCCGAATTTTTTCTTCGCCGCCCGGAATGCGGACGATACTTGGTCGGAACCCGTCAGCATCGATAAGAGAATCGCCGGCATAGGCCTTTTCCCGAGCCTCACCCCGGACAGAAAATACTGGATCTATTTCGAGGGAGGGGACTACTTCTGGCTCGAAGTCGGCGAGGTCATGAAAGAGCTGATCAAGTGAGTGTCTCCGATTTTACCTTGACCTGAAGGCGCAATCGGTTACAATGACGGCGGGTAAATATCGACATGATCCGCTTATGGCTGTTGACGGGACTGTTGCTGGCCGCCGTCCGGTCGGTGACTCCCGTTCTCCCGGCAAGCTCTTCAGCCGGCGGGGAGGGCGGGCTGGCGGGCATCGTGGGACCCGCCAAAATTTCGCCTGATTCGTACTTGGATTGGAGCGACGCGGAGCTTTGGAAACAGGTCGAATCCGATCCGACTGCGCTGGGATCTCTGTCCATCGGAACGCCGGGCAGCGGCGCGTTGATCAACGGGGTTTCTTTGCCCCCCGGGCCGGGCTGGGAAGTCATCGATCCCGGCGGTTTATGGGGCACTTCGGAGACCATGACCTTCATTCGGACGGTGATCGGCAAAGTCCAGGAGTTGTTCCCGGAGACATTTCCCCTCACCATCGGCGACATCAGCGTCCCGGACGGCGGACGGATGAAACTTCACACCACCCACCAAGCCGGCCGCGACGTCGACTTCGGGTTTTATTACAAAACCGGACCGAGCAACTGGTTCGTCCCCGGCACGGCGGCCAACATGGACCTTCCCCGCAACTGGGCGCTCCTCCGGGCTCTGCTTCTATGCACCGATGTGGAAACCATCCTCCTCGATAGCCGAGTCCAACGGCTGCTCTATGATTACGCCCTGAAAATTTCCGAAGATAAAGCCTGGCTGGACCGCGTGTTTCAGTTCGCTAAAGGGTCCGCGAACGCCGTCGTCTGCCATGTCAGCGGCCACCGCAACCATTATCATGTCCGTTTTTTCAATCGCACGGCCCAGGAGCTGGGGCGCCGGGCCTATCCCTATTTAATCCAATTGAAAAAAATCAAACCGCCCGTCTTCACCCTTTCCCATCTGGTCCGGGCCGGGGAGACTTTGGGTCATCTGGCTGTGCGTTATGGATCGTCCATCCGGGCCATTCAACAAATCAACGGCTTGGCCACCACCATGATCCAGGCCGGCCGGGCTTATCGGATTCCCCTCAAGGGCGTAGCCGCCCCGCCCGTCAAACCGGTGGTCGTCCGGGCCAGGCCGTTGCCGCCCGGAACTCCCGCCGCGCTGGCCGCCGTGGAATGGCCCACTCCGCAGTCGCTATACGGCGATCGTCTGGCGCGGCTGGCTAAAATCGTGCCCCCGCTCTCCGGATCCCTCCTCCGTATTTAAGGCTTTTTTCTGAATCCCCAGCCTCCCTTGAGAGGCTCCATTCCAACGCCTGCAGGAGAAGGTTCAAAAAAGCGAGTTTGAGCCCTTGTTTTATGCCTCCGTTCGACGGAGAAAGGAGGCCATCGAGTTTCCGGCGATGACCGGCTGCGGCTACGAACGCGACAGAAGCGCCCCGGGGGTAAACTTCCGCCGCCCAGGCCTGTCTCTTGACGAATTGTTGTGTTTTTGCGCTTCGAATCGTTAGAAAGATATGGAGAATCAGGAATCGTGCGGGTGTTTATAAAAGCGATCCGGGTTTTTAGGCGGAGGCAAGATGAAAAATATTTTTGTTTTGACGGCCGCGACGATCATCATCCTTTCAGCCGGCTATTCCGTCGCGGCGCGCCCGGATTGCGGCGCGCCCCAGAACCCCCAATCCCGGGAATGGCGGCCGGCGGCCGCGTTCGGGGGGCCGCCGACTTGGTTTTCGGCCGCGTTCACGATCGGCGACAAGGCCTATGTCGGCACGGGATACGACGCTAAGAACGAGTTCTGGCAATACGATCCGGGCCGCGATGCTTGGACGCGCAAAGCGGATCATCCGGGGAAAATACGCGGCGCCGCCGTCGCTTTCTCGATCGGCGATAAAGGCTACCTCGGATTGGGGTATGGGGACGAGAACCGATTTTCCGATCTCTGGGAATACGATCCCTCCGCGGATCACTGGACGCAAAAAGCCTCCCTTCCCTCCGCCGTCAGGGACCATTGCGGGGTATTTGCCATCGGCTCCAAGGCATATATCTTCGGAGGGATGACCTGTAAAGGAGACGATTGCCACGGACTGAAAGAGGTTTGGGAGTACGATCCGCGGGCCGACCGATGGACGCGGAAATCCGACATGCCGGAGGCCGTTGTCTGGTCCGCGTACTTCGTCCTGAACGGCAAAGGCTATATCGGGGCGGGAGGACAACGCCAACAGGCAATTGTCAAAAACTTTTGGGAATATGATCCCCAAGCGGACAGGTGGATGCGCAAAACCGAATTTCCGGGAGCCGTTCGGTTCCGCGCCGTCGGATTTTCAATCAACGGAAAAGGCTATATCGCCATGGGTACCGAGGAAATGGGCCCGACGTCGGCAGTTGTATCCAACGATGTCTGGGAATATGATCCTCAGACAAACGCCTGGACGCCAAAGCCCGCTTTTGCCGGACCGGCGCGAGGGGCGGCCGTGGGATTCGTGCTCGGTTCGCGGGTTTATATCGGCACCGGAATGAATTCCCGCCGCGAATTGCTGCGCGACTTCTGGTGGACGAGCCCGGCGGCTCCGGACGGCCTGAATTCGAAGGCGAAGCGGAACGAAAGGAAATGCGGCGTAAGGAAATCAAGATACCTGGATGGGCAAGGAAGTTCTTTCTTGGCCGAACGGCCCAGGGCCATGGCCCGCTTTCGGAATATTCTTATCCATCGTTATGGGGCCGCGACGGATGAAAAAATCTTGAGCTATGCCCGGGCGAACCTGGATGATTTCGAAAAATTCATCGGCGCCGTACGGCGATTGACACCGCCAGGCGGCCGGCTATACACTGTCGGCATGGATAGGCGGGGAAACGCATCGTCGGAGACGGAAAATTCTTCGCGGCCCGGGGAAAGCGAATTCCTGTCCTTAAGTGCGAATTTCAAAACATGCCGATAGAGAGAGGGTTGAGCTATGAAATGCCCTTCATGTCGGACCGAGAATCCGCCCATCTCGAAATTCTGCGCCGAATGCGCGGCCCCGCTCTCCTCATCTGAGATCCCCGCTTCTCCGACGATCACTTTCCAAACGCCCCGAACTCACGTGACCCCAAGGGCGATCTTCTCCGGGAAATACAAGATACTCGGAGAGGTGGGACGTGGCGGCATGGGGATCGTCTTCAAGGCCGAGGATACCAAGCTCAAGCGCACCGTCGCCCTCAAATTCCTGCCTCCCGAATTGACTTCCGACCGCCAAGCCCTGGAACGCTTCGTCCAGGAAGCCCAGGCCGCGGCCGCCTTGGACCATCCCAATATCTGCACGGTCTACGAGATCAACGAAGCCGATGGCCAGACCTTCATCGCCATGGCCTTTATCGAAGGGAAGAGTCTCAGGGAGAGGATCTTGGAGGGGCCCCTCGAAATAGCGGAAGCCGTCCATATCGCGGCCCAGGTTGCCGAAGGATTGAGGGCGGCGCACGAGAAAGGCATTATCCACCGCGATATCAAGCCGGCCAACATCATGCTGACCGGGAGGGGCCTGGTCAAGATCATGGATTTCGGCCTGGTCAAGATGGAATGGGGGGCGGATGTGACGAAGACGCCCTCCCTCATCGGGACGGTCGCGTATATGTCGCCCGAGCAGGCCCGGAGCGAGAAGGTCGACGTCCGGACCGACATCTGGGCCCTGGGCTGTGTCCTTTTCGAAATGCTTTCCGGCCGGCGTCCATTCAAAGGCCTGAATGATCAAGCGTTTCTCTATTCCATCCTGCATGATACACCCCAGCCGATCGCCGACCTCAGGCCGGATGTCCCGGCCGGCCTGGAAAAGATCCTCCAGATGTGCCTCCAAAAGGACCCCCGGAACCGGTTTCAAGACGCCGCCGGTTTGATTCTTTCCCTGAAAGAGATCGACCTCGGCGAACGGGCGGCCTCGTCGACCCTCACCCCTCCGCCACATCCAATGCCTTCCATCGCCGTCCTGCCTTTCGCGGATATGAGTCCGCAAAAAGACCAGGATTATTTCTGTGAAGGGATCGCGGACGAGCTGATCAACGCCCTGACCCGGCTCAAGGAGCTTCGCGTCGTCGCCCGCACCTCGGCCTTCGCCCTCAAGGGCATGAACCTGGACGTCCGCGAGATCGGCCGGATGCTGAATGTCAAAGCCATCCTCGATGGCAGTCTCCGGAAGTCCGGCAACCGCCTGCGAATCACCGCCCAGCTGATCGATGTCGAGAACGGCTACCACGTCTGGTCGGAAAAATACGACCGGGACATGGACGACATCTTCGTCATCCAGGACGAGATCTCCCTGGCCATCGTCGACGGCCTTAAAGTCAAGCTTCTGGCCGGGGAAAAGACCGCCCTCGGAAAGCGTCATACTGACGACCCGGAAGCCTACAATCTCTATCTCAAAGGGGTCCATTTTTTATCCAAGGTCAACGTCGAGGGCTTTCAAAAGGCGACGGAATTCTTCCGGGCGGCTGCGGACAAGGATCCCGACTTCGCCCTAGCCTATTCGGGGATGGCTAATGTCTTCGCCTTCTCGAGCAACCTGAACTTCGCCCCGCCGCATGAGATGTGGCCCAAAACCAAGGCGGCGCTTCAGAAGGCCCTGGAATTGGACCCCGATCTGGCCGACGCGCATGCCCTCGCGGCGAATTGCGCGCTCTGGTATGACCTGGATTGGGACAAGGCCGAGACGAGCTTCCGGCAAACCCTGGCCCTCAATCCCGGAAACGCCATGGCCCACGGTCAATATGCCTTTTTCTGCCAGAACCGGAAACGATTCGATGAGATGCTGCGTGAGATCAAAATCGCCCAGAACCTGGATCCGCTGATGCCGCTCTTCAATTTCTGGTCCCTAGCCGCCCACGTCGTCGCTCGCCGGCCTGATGCGGCGATTGAGGAATTCCGGAAGGCCGTCAAGCTCGATTCGAAGCTCGGAATGGCCTATCTCCATGCGGGACTCGCTTATTCTCAGAAGAAGCTTTATGACCAAGCGATCGCGGCTTTCCAAAAAGCCGCGGAGCTGGGAGTTTCTCCCGAATGGACCGACGGGAATCTGGTTTTGGTCTATACGGCCAAGGGCGAAAGAGATAAAGCCGATAAGTGTTTCGAAAGGTTGATCACCCCGGATAAAACGAGCCTCGTCTCTTTCATCCAATTAGGATGGTTGTGGGGAAGCCGGGGAGATCTTGACCGGGCTTTTGAATGTTTCGACAAAGGCTTTGCGGAGCGGGACCCACTGGCGCCTTTTTTCCATGTCTACACCGATCTCCTTTCCGAAATCTTTACCTTAGGCCCGATCCGGAAAGACCCCAGGTATCTGGCCCTGTTGAGGAAGTGGAAGCTGGATTTCTGAGGGTCTGTTCCTCTTTCGGGCCCGCCTCTCTCCGGTTCGTTTTTCCGCATTTAAGGCCTTTTCTCGAATTTCCGCGCCCCTCTAGATCTCTTCCCAGTTCGCCACCTCGGCATTATCTTTGTTGGCCCGGGCGGCGGCCGGGTGTGGTTTGACGACCAGGGCGGGCCGGGCGTCCGCGGCATCGGGCAAAGGAAAAACCCGGTCCGTGCCGCCGTACTTTTTCCGAAGGTCGTCGAGATCCCCGAAATCGAGCGCCCTCATCGGGCAGGCGGCGACGCACGACGGCGCCAACCCCGCGCCGATGCGGTCCAGGCAGAAATCGCATTTGGTGACCTTGTTGGCGGCTTCGTTGAACTGTATGGCGCCGTAGGGGCAGGCGAATTCGCAAGCCCGGCAGCCGATGCAGGACGGTGTGTCGATGAGGACGATCCCGTCGCCGCGCTTGAAGACGAGTTGGGGCGTGCAGGACGGCAGGCAGGGCGGGGTCTCGCAATGATGACAAGCCATGGACAGGAAATAGGCGAAAATATCGGGCCGCCAAAGGTCGCCGTCTTTTTTCCATCCCCCGCCGGCGATCTCGTAAACGTGCCGCCATAGGATCCCGACCTCCAAATCGTTCTTGTCCTTGCAGGCGCCCTGGCAGGCTTTGCATCCCGAGCACAGGCTGGAATCGAAATAGAACGCGTATTGCCGGACGAGCGGAGCGGTCATGGGGCTTTCTCTGCTTGGGCCATGATGGTGTGCTGGGTGTTGGCGAAGGCGAACGGTGTCGGCCGCCCCGAGGTCAGGACATTGATCGAGCCGTTATTGTCAACGCCGGATGCGTCCGGCATCCACCAGGCTCCTTGAGGGACGGCCACGACGCCGGGCCTGATCCGCCGTGTCACGCGGCAGACGATCGTCAGGGCGCCCCGGTCATTGAACACCTTGACCCGGTCGCCGTCCCGGAGGCCGCGCGCCGCGGCGTCGGCGGGGTTGATGAACAGGCGGCGGGGAAACGCCTCTTTCAGCCAATTCACGTTGTCGAGCGTGGAATGGGCCGTGGCCAGCGAATGGTGGCCGACGACCTGGAGAGGGAAGCGCTTGGCCTCGGGTCCGAAGGGGCTTTCCCACTCCCGGATATATTTCGGCAGGGCCGGAATTTCGTCCGGACGGTTGAGGTCATGGAGGGCCTTGGAGAAGATTTCGATTTTTCCCGACGGTGTGGCCAACGGATGCTTGACGGGATCGCTGCGAAAGTCGGCCAGGGCGATGGCCGGCTTGGTTACGGGTTTGGTATAGACGCCGATATTCGACCGCTCGAACTCATCCAGGGCGGGAATATCCGGAAACCGCGTTCTCCGGAATTCCTCGATCGACCAGCCGACCCAAGCGCGTTCGTCCCGGCCCTCGGTGTAGGCGTCGCCCAGGCCGAGCCGTCCGGCGATGTCGGAGCAAATGCGGTAGTCGCTTTTCGCTTCACCCGGCGGTTCGACGATCTTGGGCATGAG
>CAZLAM010000096.1:0-192758 GCA_964557435.1 uncultured Eubacteriales bacterium | reverse complement strand
GGGCAAGGCCTGCCCCCGCTGCAAGCTTCTCTACGCCGAGGACGAACTCAAGTGCCCCTCGTGCGAGCGCAAGACGGATGTCGTCCTCGACGTCGTCGATGAAGCCATCGAGGCGGCCATGGCCAGGGACGGCGAAGTCCGGCACGTGACCTCGCCCTCAAAGCTCAATCACTACGGAGAGATCGGCGCCTTGTTGAGATATAAAGCCTGACCGGTTCAGAGCGCCGCCTTTTTAGCCCGGAAGCGGACCTTCTCGAACAGGCTGTAGATGACCGGGATGACGAAGAGGGTCAGCAGCGTCGTCGCGGTCAGCCCGCCGAGCAGGGTGATGCCCAGCGGGTTGAGCATCCCCGAGCCCGAAGCCTTGGTGATGGCCATGGGGAACGTCCCCAGAATCGTCGTCAGCGCCGTCAGCAGGACGGGCCGCAGGCGGGTCACGGAGCCTTCCACGATGGCCTTCTTCTTGTCCATACCGCCCCGCCAAAGCTGGTTGGTGTAATCGATCATGACGATGGCGTTGTTGACGGCGACACCCGCCAGGATGATCAAGCCGATCAGCACCGGCAGGCTCACCGGTCGGCCGGAAACGAGCAGCCCGATTACGATCCCGATCAGGCACATGGGGATGGTGAACAGGATGATGAAGGGATGCTTGAGGGATTCGAACTGCGAAGCCATGACCATGTAAATGAGGAGGACGGCCAGGGCGAAAACCCCGGCTAGGGTCACGAAGGCCTCGCTCATCTGCTGGTAGGAGCCGCCGATCTCGAGGAAGTAGCCGGCGGGCAGGCCCTTTTCAACGGGCGCGATGCGAGCCTTGACGTCCCGCACGACGCTGCCCAGGTCGCGGTCGGAGATATTGGCCGTGATCGAGACGCGGCGGGCCTGGTTCTCGCGGGCGATCTGGATCGGCCCCTGGCCCGATTCGACGTCGGCGACCTGGTTGAGGGCCACGCTCATCCCCGTGGGGGCCAGGATGGGAATGGAGGCCACGGCATCGATCGTGTCGCGGTACTGGGACTTGAACCGGACCCGGATGTCGATCTCCTCGCCCGCCTCGCGGTAGCGGGAAGCGATCTGGCCCAGAGTGGCCATCTGGACGGCAGTCTCGACCTGGTTGACGGTCAGGCCGAAGCGGGCCGCCCGGTCGCGGTCGATCTTGATGTGGTATTCGGGCTTGGCCTGGGCCAGGGAATGGGTCACGTCCCGGATGCCGGGCACGTCCTTGATGCGGGCCACGACGTCGTTCGCATAGCGGCGCAAGTCGGCCAGCTCTTTGCCGAAGATCTTGATCTCGACGGGGGCCGCGGCCCCGCCCATGAAGGTACCGGTCATATCCACGGCCTCGATCTTGATGTTCTCGAGCTTGGGCATAAGGTCGCGGATGCGCTCCTGGACTTCGAGGTTGCCGGCCGTCCGCTCTCCGATCGGACGCAGCCCGATGAAGAACTGGGCTTCGTGCGGGCCCGAGGGAGCGCCGCCGAAGCCAGAGTCCCCGGGGTTGTCCTCGGTCGTGCTGCCGGCCTGGAAGCTGATGGTCTTGACCTCGGGCTGGGCGGCGACGATTCTCTCGACCATGGCCCCGATACGGTCGGTCTCCGCCAGAGCCGTCCCGACCGGAGCCCGAAGATTGAGCATCAGCATGTCCATGTCCATGGAGGGCATGAACTCCGTGCCCAGGACCGGGATCAGGGCGGCAGAGGCGATAAAGAGGCCCAAGGTCCCGAAGACGACCGTCTTGCGGTGGTGGAGGGCCCAGCTCAGCCACTTGCGATAGACAGCCTGGGGCCGGCTGAAGTCGCGTCCGATCGTCTTGCGGATGGTCTTGGCATCGTCCTCCTTGTGCCGGAACAGGACCGAGCCCAGCATGGGCACGATGGTCAGGGCGATGAACAGCGAGGAGACCAGGGAGAAGACGACGGCCAGGGCCAGTCCCGCGGTCAGCTTGCCGGTGATGCCCTGGGCGAAAGCCAGGGGCAGGAAGACGACGATGGTGGTCAGGGTCGAGGCGGTGATGGCCATGCCCACCTCGGAGGCGCCGATCTTGGCCGCCTCCCTGGAGTCCTTGCCCATCTGGACGTGGCGGAACATGTTCTCGATGACCACGATGGAGTTGTCCACCAGCATGCCGATGCCCAAGGCCAGGCCGCCCAGGGTCATCATGTTCAGGGTGAAGCCGGCGAAATAGAGCCCGATGAAGGTGGCGATGATGGACATCGGAATGGAGATGCCGATGATCAGGGTCGGCTTCCAGTTCCAGAGGAAGAGAAAGATCAGGACGACGGCCAGCAGGCCGCCCTGCCAGGCGGTGCTGCCCGTGTTCTTGGTCACGTTATTGATCATGTCGGACTGGTCCATGATCGTGTGAAACCGGACGTCGGGAGGAAGGGATGCGACGAGCGAGGCCAGGGTCTTCTTGACGGCCGCCCCAATGACGGCGGTGTTGGCCCCGGACTGCTTGGAGACGAACAGGAAGACGCCGTTCTGGCCGTCGATGCGGGCTACGTAGCGGGTCTCCTTAAGCGTATCGCGGACGTCGGCCACATCCCGGATGTAAAGGGGGCTGCCCTTGGCGGTGGCGCCCACGACGGTGGCCCGGACATCATCCAGGGACTCGAACTCGCCCAAGGTTCGGACCAGGAAGTCGGTATGCCGTTCGACCAGGTGGCCGGCGGGCATATTGGCGTTGTCCAAGGCCAGGGCGCCCAGGATCTGGTTAAGGGACAGGTTCAGCGTCTGCAGGGCCCGCTTGTCGACGTCGATCAGGATCTCGCGCGTGTCCATCGACACGCACTGGGCGGAGGCGACGCCGTCGATCCGCTCCAGCCGGCGGGCAACCTCGTCGTCGATGAGCTTCTTCAGCTCCGCGGTCGGACGGTTCCCGGTGACGCCCCAGAAGACGACCGGCATCTGGCCCATGTTGAACTTGACGACCAGGGGATCGTCGACCCCCGCCGGCAGGTAGTTCTTGTACAACCCGATCTGGTCGCGCAGGTCCTGGGCGGCGAAGTCCAGGCTGGTGCCCCATTCGAACTCGACCGACAGGAGCGAGGTGCCCTCCGAGGTCGTGGAGGTCAGCTTCTTGACCCGGTTGACCGAGGAGACGACCTGCTCCAATGGCCGGGTGATGGATTTTTCAATATCCTCCGGGGAGGCGCCCCGGTAGCTGGTGATGACGGAGACGGTGGGGTACTCCAAGTCGGGGAAGAAATCCAGCCCCAGCCGGGTGAAGGAAATGGCGCCCACGACGACGATGATCATGGCCAGCATGGCCGTCGTGACGCGCCGGTTGACGGAGAATTCCGCGAGCTTCATGGCCGGCTCACTTCTTGACTTCGACGGGCGAGCCATCGATCAGGCCGAAGCTGCCCTCGACAATGACGGACTCGCCTTCCTTCAAGCCGCTCAGGACCTCGACCATGGTCGTGTTCCGGAGGCCCAGAGCGACCTCCCGGCGGACCGCTTTGCCGTTCTCGACGACGAAGACGTACTTGTCGTTGAGGATGGACTTTTGGGGGACGGCCAGGGCATTTTCATGCGATTGAACCTCAAACAGGATGCTGGCGAAGGTGCCGGGGCGGAGCTTCCGTTCGGCATTGCCGACGATGACTTCAACCCGGAATTTCTTGGACGACGGGTCGGCCATGGGGTTGAGAATGGAAATCGAGCCGGGATAATCCTTGGTCTCGCCGTTGACCACGCGGAGCAGGGCCGGCCGGCCTTTTTGGAGGCGGCCGATGTCGCCGGGAGAAACCTCGACCAGGACCTTGATCCGCGAATCGTCCATCAGGGTCAGGACTCCCGTGGGGGCGCCGTATCCGCCGCCCATCATCGGGTTGAGGACATCCCCGACCTGGGCGTTCTTGGAAGCGACGATTCCGCTCCAGGGAGCTTTCATGATTCCTGTATCCCGGGCATGACGGGCCAGATTGACGCCCGCCTGAGCCTGTTCAAGCTGAGCCTTGGCCGCATCATAACCCAGCTTGACCTGCTCGTACTGCTGGTCGGAAACGGCCTTCTCGGCCGCCAGCCGGTCCATGCGGTCTTTATTGCGGGCGGCATTCTTGAAGTTGGCGTCGGCGACGGCCGAACCGGCCTCGGCCTGTTTGAGCTGGAGGCCGATGGACTCGGAATCGAGTTCGGCCAGGAGCTGGCCCTGGGCTACGCGCTGGCCTTCTTCGACATGGATGCGGGCCAGCTTGCCGCCCGTCTCGGGGGTGATGTTGATCTTCCGCCAGGCCTCCAGGACCCCGGTGTAGGTCAGTTTTTCGGAAATCGTCCGGCGGGCCGCGGGGACGACGGTAACCACCGTCGCGCCCGCGCTTTCGAGCGCGGCCGCGGCGGGATCGGCGGCCTTCTTGCCCGGACCGCAGGCCGGGACCGCGACGATAAGACCGGCCAGAAGGAAAAGAACGGCGGATCGTTGGCTGTTCATGTTGATACTCCGTTTCGTTTCGTAATCAATTTTTCTTTTCATAGGCATCCTGGCTGCGGCCGACGGCTTTTTCGAGCTCGGCCAAAGCCACGGCATAGTCGTACAGGGCTTGGGTATAATTAGTCCGGGCTTCGCTCAGGGCGACCTGGACGGAGCTGACGTCGAGGTTCGTGGCCAGCCCTTCGCTATAATTCAATTCAGCGATGCGGACGGCTTCCCGGGCCTGCTCCACGTTCTTTTCCTGCGACACCAGCGACTCCCGGGCCTGCTGGAGAGCCAGGATGGATTGCCGGACTTCGAACTTGACCATCTCGGCCAGCCCTTTCCGGCTGTAGTCGAGCTGTTTGAGGACGGCCCGGGATTCGCCCAGCTTGGCGCTGTTGACGAACCCGTTGAAAATGGGGAAGCTCAGGACGAGATTTACCTGGTAGAAGCTTTCCCAGTTGTGGCGGTTAAAATTGAGGTTGTTGGCCCAATAATTGTAGGCGCCGCCCACGGCCAGAGTGGGGAGATAAGCGCCTTGGGCCATCTTGACCATTTCCCCGGCCATCTGACGCTGAAGACGGAGCTGATTGACTTCGGGCCGGTCGGCCAGCGCCCCAGCGATATTCTCGTCCAGGTTCACTTCGACGGCCCGGAAGCTCAGTTCCCCCTTGAACTCAACGGCCGTCGTCAGGTCGAGACCGAGAAGGGTTTTAAGGCCGAGTTCGGCCGCCGTCAGGCCGTTTTTGGCCCGGATGAGCTGGGGCTTGAGATTGGCCAGCTGAACCTCGGAACGGAGGAGGTCGAATTTGGAGGCCATGCCGACGTCAAAGAGGTTCCGGACGTTCTTCCAGTGTTTTTCGGCCAGGCCCACGGCCTCCGCGGAAACCTCGACGAATTGACGCGCCAGGAGGAGGCCGTAAAATCCTTTCTTGACGTTGAATACGGTCTCCTGCTGGGATTGGCGAATGCCTTCCCGGGTGGACTGCAGGTTGTAATTGGCCTGATTGTAGCCGGCGAGAAGCCGCCCGCCGACGAACAGCGGCAGAGCGAAATTCAGGCTGAACTGGTAATTCTTGGTGAAGTCGAGCTTGACGCGCTGAGCGGGCTGGCCGGGAATAAACGAGGGGAACTCGACGCTGAAGACCTTCTTATCCAGGACGTTCTGGCCCTGAGCATTGAGGGTCGGGAAAAAGCCCGAGACGGCCGACCGCACGGCGGCCGAGGCGCCGTCCTCCTTGGCTTTCTCGGCCAGGTAGAAGGGGTTTTGCTGAAGGGCCATCCGGATGCTGTCGTCCAGAGTCAGGACAAGCTTGTCCTGAGCCGGCACGGGCCGGGCCGCGGCCAGGATGAGGATTAAGCCCAGGCAGGCTTTGATATTTCGCTTCATGGCATCACTCCTTGATTCGATTCTTGGGATTTCCGATTCCCTGCCAGATCAAGCGCTCCAGAAGATATACGTCTTTATCGATGTTCGGTTTCATTCCCAACCAGAATTTTTCGTGAAAATAGCCTTGGACGACGGCGCTTAGAAAAAGGACCGTCGAGAGGACGTCCATGCTCTTGAACTCGCCGGCGGCTTCGCCTTCCTTCAACAGAAGGCCGACGTTTTCCATCATGCGGCGGCGCTTGTCCCTAATCCTGCGGACAAACTTCCGCTCGGCATCCTGGGACAGGCTCGATTCATCGGTGATGAACGCCTGCATGAGTTTTAAAAAGGACCGGTCCATCATAAACACGCGGGACAGGTTTTCCTTGTGGGCCTGGAAACGGAACGTAAAAAGGATGGACTCGCGGAGCCGGTCGCGGCAACTGCCGCCGCGGGCCCGGATCTCGGCCAGCCCGGCGTCCATGTCCTCCAGAAAATGGAGGAGGATCTCGAACAGGAGCTCGGCCTTGTTTTTGAAATAACGATAGAGTGTCGCCTTGGAAAAGTCCGCCTCGGCGGCCACATCATCCATGGATGCGGCCGCCAGGCCTTTCCGCAGGATGACGGCCTCGGCGGCATGCAGGATCGCTTCGCGATTCTCCTGCTTCCGACGCCGTTCACGGACATCGCGGTGATCGGTTTTAATCATGAGTGAACCTTGCCGTTGATACATTCGCGGCGCCAAACCCCGATTTTTAAATCGGGGAAAAAAGCACCGCTCAGTATTAACCCTGGATCTACCCCGGGCTTCAGCCCGGGGAGTCGAATGGGTTTAATTAACTGAACTCATAAGTATATTAACAATACTGATGAGTATCTTTTCCATGATAAAGCGGTTGGCCGGGTTTGTCAAGAGGGCCGAAGAGGAAGCGGGGGGACGGATTTGGCTTCCCTCCCGAAATCGCTTAAAATAAAAACATGAGGATTCACGTCCTGCCGCGGATCGGCTTCGGAATCGTGGTTCTCTTCATGTCCGGGACATCCGCCCTGCCGGGCCGCCCCCTTCCCAATAAATGGGACATTCAGATTTCCGTCGAAGTCAAAGGGCGTTACGGCCTCGAAGGCCGCGACTCGCGCTTCGCCGGGAGCTTCGCTTTTACCGGCCTCTGGGTCGGCCTGATGGAAAAAGACGACGAGGATTATCTCCTCCTGCACAAGGACAACAAGCTTGAACTTTGGGAAGCCGAAGAGCACGGCTCGGCCGAAGGCCGGCTGGTGTTCCTGAAAACCGACGACTTCGCCGAAAAGCCCGAACTGCGGGTCAATTATATCCTGAGGGAAAAAGACGGACTCCACATCGATTTTCTGGTCACCGGATTCGACGTCCCGCGCGCTTCCCCGACCGACAATTTCCGGCTGGCCTTGCCCGCCGCCGCCGAAAACTCCACCAATACCTCAGGCGTCCGTTATGATCTCTACATCGCCTCGGGCTCCAACCGGATCGTCCTGAGGGAAGCGGCCATCGCCAAGGGCCCCGACGTGGTGAAATTCGAGTGGATCTGGACCTATCGGACCTGGATTCAGAAATCCGACCAGACCGTGCTGATAACCCAGTCGCACAACGCCGTCGTCACGGTCGCCGTCACCCCCCACGAGGAAGATCCTTCCGCTAGGCGCGAGGGTGGAATTTATCGTAAGCCCGGCGCAGGCGCTCCCGGCTGACATGGGTGTAGATTTGCGTCGTCGTGATCTGGCTGTGGCCGAGCATCATCTGAACCGACCGTAAATCGGCCCCGCGTTCCAGCAGATGGGTGGCGAACGTATGGCGCAGGATGTGGGGGTGGACTTTGGCTTCCAGCCCGGCCTTCCGGGCGTATACTTTCAACATTTTCCAGTAACCCTGCCGGGTATACGTCGTCCCTCGGCGTGAAAGAAAAAGTCCCTCGACCGGGCCTTTGAGCAAATGCGGGCGGACTTCCTCCAAGTAACGCCGGACGGCGTCGATGGCCGCTTTTCCAAGAGGGACAAGACGCTCCTTGCCCCCTTTGCCCCGGCACAGAAGAAAACCGTCCCGCAGACGCACGTCTCCGGTCCTTAAGCCCACCAGCTCCGAAACGCGGAGTCCGGCCGCATACATGACTTCCAGCATGGCCTTGTTCCGAAGACCCGGCAGTTCCGCGATATCGGGCTGGTCGAGGAGGGATTGAATTTCCTTGAGGGTGAGGAATTGAGGGAGCGAGAGCCAGGACTTGGGGGAAGTCAGGTGGCGGGCCGGGTTTTTCTCCACCCGACCGTCGAGCACGCCCCAACGAAAAAATGCTTTGAGAGCCGAGATCAGCCGGGCCAGCGAGCGGGGCGAGAGTCCGGACCGGCTTTCGCCGTGGATGAACTTGACCAGGTCGGCCTCGGCGGCCCGCTCCCAGGTGCCGCCGTTACGGGCCAGAAAGGCCAGGAACTTTCCCAAGTCTCGGGCGTAGGCGCGCTGGGTGTTGACGGCCAATCCTTTCTCGACATCGAGGAAGGAGCCGAAATCGGCCAGGACCGACTTTGCGTCGGACGGGCCTCGCAGGGGGGTCATGGGAGGAAGGCGTTGTTCTGCCGCTCCTGACCGATCGTAGTCAGGGGGCCGTGACCGGGCAGGACGACGACGTCGTCGGGAAGGATCATGAATTTGTCCCGAATGGACGCCTCCAATTGTTTCTGGTTTCCGCCGGGGAGGTCGGTCCGGCCCACACCCTCGAAAAACAAAGTATCGCCCGAGAGGACGAACCCGTCACCGAGAAGGGCGACGCTGCCGGGCGTATGACCGGGCGTATGGAGAACGCGCAGGCTGCCGTTTCCGATGACGATATCCTCGCCGCTCCTGATCAGACGGTCCGCCGGGGGCGAATCCTGAGCCCCCAGGAAAAGACTCAGCTCGAGGTTCTGCATCTTTCCCAGAAGGTCCTTGTCGGCATCGTGGATGAGCAAGGGAACATGGTACTTGTCCTTGATGTCGCGGTTGGCGCCGATGTGGTCCAGGTGGCCGTGGGTGTTGATGAGGACGATCGGACGCAAGCCTTCCTCGGCGATGAAGGGAATGATCTTCTCCGGTTCGGCGCCCGGATCGACGACGGCGCATTCCATAGTCCCCGGGCAATAGACCAGGTAGCAGTTCGTCTCCAGCCCGCCGACGATGACTATTTTATAGCGCATGTCTCTCTTCCTTGACTGGATTCAGTTGTAATGCATGCACGGGTCCCTGTCAAGGAGGGCTCGGGGTGGAAAGGGCCAAACACGTCCTATTCCCCGACGGGGAATAGGGCTCCGACTCCTCTCGCCGCGATGAAACAAGCGTGATATAATCGCCCCATGAATCCGGCGCCGTGGCAACTCCAGATCGTCAAACGCTCGCTCAAGAAAAAAGAAAAACTCGACCTCATCCGCAAGCACGTTCGCGTCCGTCCCGGCGATCGGATCCTGGACCTCGGCTGCGCCCAGGGCATCCTGAGCTACTTCCTCCGCCTCCAGGGCGGGACCTGGATTTCCACCGATCTCGACTTCACTAACCTCAAATCCAGTCAGGCCGTCCTGGGGACGAACCTCGTCCAGATGGGCGTTCCCGCCCTGCCTTTCAGGGACGGGGCTTTCGACCAGGTCGTCTGCCTGGACTACCTGGAACACGTCGACGATGATGACGGGACGCTGGCCGAAATCCGCCGCGTGCTCAAACCCGGGGGACGGCTCATCCTCATCACTCCCCACACCGGCGGGTTCTTCATGCTCCAGAAGATCCGGCCCATGATCGGCCTCAAGCTCGAATTCTACGGCCACAAGCGCGAAGGCTACAGCCTGCCCGGCCTGCGGGCCAAGCTGACCAAGGCCGGGCTCGTCCCGGCCGGACAGACGACCTATTCGCGCTTTTTCACCGAGCTCCTCGAACTCATCCTCAACGCCCTGTATGTCAACATCCTGGCCTCCAAACCGGAGTCGAATCTTCGCGACGGCCATATCCGCCCCTCGACTTCGGCCGAATTTGATTCCCAGAAAAAGGCGTTTGGCATCTACAAGGTCATCTATCCGGCGCTCTGGCTCGTCTCGCGGCTGGACGCGCTGTTGTTCTTCCAGCGCGGCTACGCCCTGATGATCCGGGCGGACAAGGCCGCGCCGCGTCACCCTTTCTAACGGAGGAATCGCATGGCCATTATTCTCGACGGGAAAGGCTTGACGATCGATAAGCTGGCCGCCATCGCGCGCGGCGGAGAGCCGGTTGAGATCGCGCCGGAATCCCGGGAGCGGATCCAAGCCTGCCGGGCGGTGATCGAGGAAAAGATCCGGGCCCGCGAAATCATGTACGGCGTCAATACGGGCATCGGGGAATTTTCCGAAGTCGTCCTGACCGACGACCAGGTCCGGGACTTCCAGCGCTACCTCGTCTACAACCATGCCGCCGGCATCGGCGACCCGGCCCCGGTCGAACACATCCGGGGGGCCATGGCCGCCCGCATCAACGTCCACGCCCGGGGTCGTTCGGGCTGTCGGCCGGTGATCACCGAAACCCTGGCGGCCATGCTTAACAAGAGCGTCACACCGGTGGTCTGCCAAAAAGGCTCGGTCGGGGCCTGCGGCGATCTGGCTCCCATGGCCCAAATCGCTCTCTTGCTGATGGGCGAGGGCGAAGCTTTCTTTAAAGGCGAGCGGCTGGAGGGACGGGTCGCCCTGGAGCGGGCGGGCATTCCCATCCCCGGGCTGGAAGCCCGCGACGGTCTGGCCGCCATCAACGGCTCCAACCTGCTGACCGCCATTTCGGCCCTCACGCTGGTCGATATCGAACGCTGGCTGAAGCAAGCCGAAATCGCCGCGGCCATGACCATCGAGGCGCTGCTCGGAAACCTCAAGCCCTATGACGTCCGTCTGCACGAGGAACGAGGCTTCGCCGGGGCCATCCGCTCGGCCAAGGCGATCATGAAGTGCATCGCCGGCAGCGACCTGGCCAGCGGGAAAATCAAGACCAAGGTCCAGGACGCTTACTCGATGCGGTCCTCGCCCCAAGTCATCGGCGCGGCCCACGACGCCGTGGCTTATGCCCGAAAACAGGTCGAAATCGAACTCAACGCTACGGCCGACAATCCCATCTTCCTGACCGAGAGCAAGCTCACTCTGACCGGGGCCAATTTCCAAGGCTCCCCCATCGCCTTGCCCATGGACATGATCGGCGCCGCCCTGACCATGGTTTGCGTTCTGTCCGAACGCCGGCTCAACCGTCTGACCAATCCGGCCTTGAGCGTCGGCCTGCCGGCCTTCCTGACCAAGGGCGCCGGCATGTTCTCGGGCCTGATGCTGAGCCAGTATACGGCCGACACCCTGATCGTCGAACAGCGCATCCTCTGCGCCCCCGCCTGCATCCAATCCATCCCGGCCGCCGCCGACCAGGAGGATTTCGTGTCCATGGGCATGAACACGGCCTTGAAAAATCTTCAGATCATGGACAACGCCTACGGCATCCTGGGCATCGAGTTCATGGCCGCCGCCCAAGCCCTCGATTTTCGCGAATTTACATTCGGCCGGGGAGTCGAAACGGCCCGCGCGGCCATCCGCAGGCATGTCTCCCATCTCGCGGTGGACCGGCCGCTCCACCGCGACCACAACACCATGAAGGCGCTGGTCGAGTCCGGCAAGATTCTGGACGAAGTGGAAAAGGCGGTCGGCCCGCTGGGTTGATCTGATGGACGCCTTTCTGACAAGAGACGCTCTGCGGACGCTTCAGGCCGTCGCGCTCCTCTCGGGCTCCGCAGGCCCGGCCGGCGTTCTCCTCGGCCATGTCCGGGGCGGGCGCTATCTGATCGAAGCGATCGTGGCGGGGGAAAACGCGAAAGCCTCCTCGCTCGAAGTCCAAGCCCGCCTGGATGATCTCGACCCCGGCCGGGTTATCGGCTTTTTTGTTTTTTCCCCGACCGTTGCGGGCCGCCGCGCCTTCGCCAAACCCCACGCCTGCGGCAAGCTGTTCCTGGCCGTGAAAAAAGGCCGGAGCGGGGGACTGGGCTTCAAAGGCTATCATATCGATTACGACGGCCGGTTCGTTTTTCTGCCTGTCGCCGTAAACCGCGAAGGAAAAGTGAAAAAATGAACGACTTCCTGGACGAAACCCGGCAATCCGCGCTCCTTCGCCTGGCACGGGAAACCATCGCCGCCCATCTTCTTCCGCAGGAGCCGGCCCCGGTCCGGGCGGGCGACCCCATCCTGAACGGCAAGCGCGGCGCCTTCGTGACGCTTCATGTGGACGGTGAACTGCGCGGCTGTATAGGCTATCCACTGCCGGTCAAACCTCTGGCCCAAGCCGTCTCCGAAATGGCCGTCGCCGCGGCTTCAGAGGACTATCGGTTCGCCTCGATCTCCGGAGACGAGCTCGACCACCTGCGGATCGAGATCTCGGTATTGACATTGCCCCGGCTGATCGATTCACCCGAGGACGTCGAAGTCGGCCGGCACGGGATCATCATTTCCCGGGGCCGACAGCAGGGACTTCTTCTGCCCCAAGTCCCGGTTGAATACGGCTGGGACCGCGAGACCTATCTCCGCCACGGCTGTCTCAAGGCCGGACTCCCCGACGACGCCTGGAAAACAGGCGCCCGGATCGAGGTGTTCGAGGCCCAGGTATTTTCCGAGCCCGGAGAAAATGCTTGAGAAAAATTTCCCTTCTTCCGGTCATCCTGCTCGCCGCCCTGATCCTCCAGGGGCAATTCCCGCCGCTCGTCGAGCCCGGGGCCAAGATCCGGCCCGCTCTGGAAAAAGTATTGTCCGAGCCGGAAAACGGCGGCAAAACGCTTCATGTCTGGGTTTATTTCCGGGATAAAGGACTGTCGGATCGGGGGATGATTCGCCGGGCTTGGGCCGAAACTCGGGCCGCCCTGCGCCCGCACAGCGTGTGGCGGCGGTCCAAAATGCGCGATATGGAACGGCTGGTCGATTACGAAGACCTGCCCGTCTCGACGGAGTATTCGAACCGTGTTCAATCCCTGGTCGGAAAAGTCAGGACGGTCTCACGCTGGCTCAACGCGGTCAGTGTGGAGGCCGACCCCGAGCAGGTGAGTGTCCTATCGAACCTCGAGTTCGTCCTGGCGCTGGACGTCGTCCGCGGTTTCCGCCGGGACGAACCCTCCATATCCAACCGGGAACTGACGTCGTCAACAGCCGTCCCGCCCGACCCCCTGCCTCCCTTCAAACCGCTCTATGGCGGCTCCTACCGCCAACTGGGGCAGATCAATGTCCCCTCCCTCCATGCCTCCGGCCTCACGGGACAGGGAGTCATCGTTTGCATGATGGACGTAGGGTTTCGTAAAACCCACCAAGCGTTCCGCTCGGCCCGCATCATCGCCGAAAGGGATTTCGTCATGGGCGACAACGACGTTCAACGCAATCCCTCCGATTCACGGGACTATTCCGACGCCCACGGCACCTCGACCTGGTCGCTCCTGGGCGGATTTGCGCCGGGCGTTCTTGTCGGGCCGGCCTTCGGGGCCGATTTCATCCTGGCCAGGACCGAGGATGATCGATCCGAGACGCCCGTCGAAGAGGATTACTGGGCAGCCGGGATCGAGTGGGCCGAATCGCTCGGCGCCGAGGTCGTGTCCTCTTCGCTCGGATACACGGATTGGTACCAGTTCAAGGACATGGACGGAAAGACGGCGGTGACGACGAAAGCCGCCGCCCGGGCCGCGGCCCTGGGGGTCGTCGTGGTCAATGCGGCCGGGAACGAGCGGCGCAACGCCTGGGGACATATCATCGCCCCGGCCGACGGATATGACGTCATCGCCGTCGGAGCGGTGGACGCGACGGGGAGGATCGCCTCGTTCAGCTCGCCCGGTCCGACCGCGGACGGCCGGGTCAAACCCGAGGTCTGCGCCATGGGCGTCAATAATTTTGTGGCCACGAGCGGGCTGACGACCGGAGACGGAACTTATGTCCGGGGCAATGGAACCTCGTACGCCACCCCCCTCATCGGCGGCGTCGTCGCCCTTCTTCTGGAAGCCCATCGAAGCTGGACTCCGAAGGACGTCCGCAACGCGCTGATGAAAACAGCCAACAACGCGGCCGCGCCGAACAACGATTTCGGCTGGGGTGTCATTGACGCCGCGGCGGCGCTTCTTTATCGGTGAATGCCGGCTTGACATTGTTCTTCATTTCGATAAGATGGAAAAAGCCGAAACTAGCAGGATCGGAGGAAAAACATGAAAAAAATCGCCCTTATCGCCCTCGTGACGGTCTTTGCTCTCTCTTTTCTCAGCACCAACTTGCGGGCCCAGGACAACCTGATCGGAACCTATAAAACCATCGCCGATGAAGGCCCCGACAAGGGCAAGGCCAAATCCCATCTGGAAATATTCGAGCAAAATGGGGCTTATTTCGCCCGGATCGCCAAGCTTCTGCTCGAACCCCAGGATAAAGTCTGCGAGAAGTGCAAAGGCGATCTGAAGGGCAAGCCGCTTATCGGCATGGTCATCATGTCGGATATGAAAAAAACCGGCAAGACGGACGCGGATTTCGGGGACGAATACGCCGGCGGGAAGATCATGGATCCCGAGAACGGCAAATCCTATCGCTGCAAGATCTGGGTCAAGGGCGATACACTGACCGTCCGGGGATATCTCCTGGCCTTCCACCGGACCCAGTACTGGTACCGCGTCACCTCCTGAGCATCATCAAAAAGCGGAATCCGGCCGGGATTGCAGCCGGGTTTCAACGATCCGGTCCAGATCGCGAAGGATCGTTTCCACGCGCCGCCGCTCCCGTTCCGCCCCCTCCTCATCAAGCCCCCGGGGGACTTCGATGGGTTCGCCGAACAAGGCGACAGCCCGGCTGAACGGGCGGGGGACTTCGAACCGGTCCCAACTCCGGAAAATCTTCCGTTGCGACGCCGCAAACGTGTAAGGGACGAGGACGGCGCCGGTTTCGGCCGCCAGTTTGATGCCGCCGAGCTTGAGTTCGCGGTCGGGGCCGCGGGGGCCGTCCGGGACGATGAGGACTTCGCCGCCCGCCAGAAGCTCCCGTTTCATCAAAACCCAGGAGCGCTTCATGGAATGCGAACCCGAACCGCGAATGACCTTGTAGCCCCAATTGTCGATCAGGCGGGCGATGAGCTCGCCGTCCTGGGAGGGGCTGACCAAGGGCATAATGCCGCGGCGCCGGAACATGTACGGCGCGCTGAAGATCCTGCCGTGCCAGACGAGAATGACGACGGGGCGCCCGGAGCTTCGCAATTTTAAATATCCTTCACGTCCCTCCACGCGCAAGCGCAGGGATTTCATCCACACGGACATCAGAGGACGGCCGAGGCCGTCGATGGCCGCTTGTTCGAATCGTTTACGAAAAGTCATGGGCGGATTCATGCTACGATAAAAAAATGCGGGAGTCAAAAAGGATCGGGGCACCCCGCCCTTCGACAAGCTTAGGGCGAACGGCTTTTAGAACAGCTATTTTTTTACCAGCCCTAAACCTTCGAGTCCGGTTTCGTCAAGCATTCCCGGCCGCCGGTTTTTGCCGGCTCCGGTCCAGGAAGCTTCCGCACAAATACCCCGCCACACTCAAGGCCAAGCCGCAGGGAACGGAATGGGGCCAGACGGGAAGGGAAAGCGGAAGCAAACCCGAGGCCGAGAGAAAGCTCAGAACGGCGAATCCGCCGCCCAAGCCGAAACCGAGGAGGCCGGCTAGAGGGCGTTTTTGGGAAACAAAAAACATAGCCAGGCCGGGGACGAAGAAACCCGCGGCCATGATCTCCGAAGCCAGCCCGATCGTTTTTAGGATGCTTTGAAAACGCCAAGCAACGGCCAAAGCGGCCGCGGCCATGAGGACGGTGGCAAGGCGGCTGACGCCAATCAAACGCTCGGGCGGGATGGGTTTGAGCCGGCAGAAAACATCCTTCGTCAAGGCCAGGGCGCCGGCGTTGAGGGCTGTATCGAGTGTCGACATCACGGCGGCCAGGACGGAGGCGAAAAGCAATCCCCCCAGCCACGGGCCGAGTCTATCGGATATCAGCGTCGAAAGGAGCGGTCCGGAGAGCGCTCGGCCGGAAAAAAGCGGGCGGGAGAGAATCCCGATCGCCAGCACCAATCCGAAGAGCAAAGAGAGCATCACCGCCGCCGCCCCGAGCCCGAAGCGGGCGGCTCGTTCGTCTCGGGCGGACTGAATTCTCTGGAGGGCGATAGGCGAGATAGTCCAGGCCAGGACGAAAGACAGGAAAATAAGCCCGTTTTCTCCGAACTCGACGAACAGCCCTCCCCCTCCGGCCGACTCGACCGGCGGGACGCCCGCGGCCGCCGGCGCAACGGCGCTTCCATCCGACAGGAAGACAACGAGGGCGGTCAAACTCGCCGCCAGCAAAAGACACTGGATGATATCCGTGGCCACGACGGACCGCAATCCTCCCGCCAGGCTGTAGATGAGGACGACCGCCGTGGCCAAGACCAGGCATTCGAGGTAGGACCGGCCCACAAACGTCTGGAGAAAAATCCCCAGAGCGACCATCTGTGAAGCGGCCAGGAGGGCCATGTACCAGACGATGAGGATCGAAGCCAAACGCTGGACGGTTCCGCCGTAGCGCATTTCGGCAAGCTCGGGCAGGGTCAGCGAGGCTGTGCGCCGGAGAGGTCGGACCAGTCCCAAAAGGATAAGGAGAGTGGTCACGGCGGGGATGCCGACGAGCCACAGCGCGGCGGGTCCGGCCCGGAAAGCCTCGTCCGTCGAAACCAGAATGGAAGTGGCGCCGAACCAGGACGCGGTTAAGGATAAAGCCACCAGCGGACCGGACAGCCGCCGGAAGGCCAGAAAGAAATCGTCCAGGCCTTTCATCCGCCGGCGGGAGACTATTCCGACACAGAGAACAGCGGCGAAATAGACTCCCATAAAAATCGGGATATGCGGCTTCATACGAGGACTCTTATAGCAGAAGAGACCGGGGAAAATCCATCGGTCTCTGTGTTATAATCGCGGCCGGAATGAAGATCCTCCATGTCCTTCTGCTGATGATAGCGGTGGTCCTGACGGCGGTTGTCGTTTCCGCCGCCCAGGAAAAACCCGAAAGCGTGCTCGTCCGGATGGAGGGAACCCTGGCCGCCATGGCTTCTTTTCAAACCGATTTTGAGCAGTCTTCCTATGCCATGATGGCCGCCACGCCCCTCCGTCAGAAAGGGCGGCTCTATTTCCGCAAGCCCGACGCCATGCGCTGGGAATACGCAGCCCCTGAAAAAAACATCTATGTCTTCAAGGACGGGCTTCTTCTGTCGTATTTTCCCGAAGACAATCAGCTCTGGCGTCAACGGATACCCAAGGAAAAGTATGAAACGGAGATTCTGGTCCTGCTGGCGGGGAGAGGCGGATTGGCTCAAAAATATATCGTGGAGAACAATCCCTTCCCGGACGCCGCTCCGGGATCGGCTCAACTCAAACTGACGCCCAGGGAAGAAGGGGAATACGACCACCTTCTGCTGGAAATCGACCGGAAAACGGCCCTCATCCGCCGGGCGATTTTTTTCGATTGGGGGGGCAATAAGACCGAATTCGCCTTTTCCCGCCTGAAATCGGGGGGAAAACTGGCCGATTCGCTGTTTGAGATCAAGGTTCCTCCCGGTTGCGAAATCATCGACGATACCGGCCCCCTAAAACGCTGAACTATTCCTCAAGGAAAGCGTATAAGCCCTTGAGGATTTCGAGTCCTCGATGGATGACGATAACAAGCTTGTTAAACGAACCCTCCGCGGCGACCGGGAGGCCTTCGAGATGATCATCCGGCGCTACCAGCAACCCATAGTCAATTACATCGGGCGCATGGTGCGGGAACGCGAAATGGCCCTGGATTTCAGCCAGGAGATTTTTCTCAAGGCCTACGCCTCCCTGGATTCTTTTCGGCCTCAGTACAAGTTCAGCACCTGGCTGTTCAAGATCGCCTCGAATTTCCTGATCGATTACTGGCGCAAGAAAAAACTGCCGACGCTGTCGCTCGACTGGACCCCCGGGGAGGACGAGGACGGCCTTCCGATCCAGGTCGCCGACGACACCGTCTCCGTCGTCCGAAGCTATGAACTCCAGGAGATCCGCGTCCGGATTGAAACCGCCCTGGACCGTTTGCCCCCGGCCCTGCGGGAACTTTTCGTTTGGCGGCACATCAATGGATTGAGCTACGAGGAAATGGCCGAGATCAAGAACCTGCCCCTAGGTACGGTCAAAAATCGGGTGTTTCAGGCTAAGGAAACGCTGCGGCGGCTCCTTGAGGAACCCGCATGAGCTGTCTGAAGAACGAAGAGATCTACGCCTTCATCGAGGGGGAGCTGTCCGAGAGGGACGGCCGCCGACTCGAAGCTCATGCCGCGGGCTGCGCGGGCTGCGGAGCGGCGATCGAGGACAGGAGGGCCTTCCTGGCGGCCGCTGAATCCCTCCCCTCCCTGAACGTTCCGGAGGGATTCGCCGCCGGGATACTGCGGAATCTCCCCCCGGAATCTCCCCCTTTCCGCATCCGGCCTTGGCCGGCGTCCATGGCCGCCGGAATCGTCGCCTTCAGCGGCACCCTGGCCGCGATCGCCCTGCTGTCCGGCCAGAACCCGGGCGCCTATCTCGCCCGCTTATCGCAGGCGGGCTTGGGTTATTTCCAGGACGCGGCGACGACGGCCGTCAAGCTGATGAAGTATGTATTCCTCTTCTTCAAGGTCACGCGGGAATTCGCCGCCGCCTTGTTCAACGTCTTCAAACAGGTGACGGCGTTCATCGGCCCCGAGGCCCAGGCGTCCTTCCTGATCGCCGCGCTCTTCCTTCTGGCCGCGGGCGTCACCCTCCGGCGACGCCGATTTGCATCCTTGGAGAATCGCCATGCTAAATAAAAAATCCGCCGTCGCGGCCGTACTCGTGATCGGCTTGGGCGGCCTGCCCCTCCTCCTGGCCCAGGACCGTGGCGATCGCGTCGGCTTCAAAGACTCTATCATCGTCGGCGCCGGGGAAACCCGGGACAATGTCGTGTCCTTCGGAGGCGATATCATCGTCGAAGGCAAAGTCCGCAAGACGGTCTTTGCCCTGGGCGGTTCCATCACCATAAGCGGGGAAGTCGGCGAAGCCGTGGTCGGCATCGGATCGGACATCACCTTGAAATCGACGGCCGTCATCAAAGGGGACCTGGTCGGGCTCGGCGGCTCGGTCTTCAAGGAACCCGGTTTCAGCGTCGAGGGCGACACCGTTTTTTTCAAAGCATCCGAGCTTACGGGCAAGCTATTCTCGGAAGGATTGAAGGGGATTTTCTCGGTATCTTTTTGGCCGATCATCCTCGTCTTCAAACTGGTCAGCATTTTCGTCTGGCTGCTCCTGGCGTTCGTCGTGGCCGCGCTGTTCCCACGCCAGGTCGTCACCGCGGCGGAAGAGGCCAGGCGGAGCTTCTGGCCCGCACTCGCCATGGGGCTTGCCGCCGTCATCATCTTCACATTCTTCACCCTTTTCGCCGCCGTGCTCTGCCTCGTCCTCATCGGCATTCCCATCCTGCTTTCACTCATCCTGGCCGGATTGGCGATCAAAATTTTCGGCCGGGTTGTCGTCTTCTACCTGTTCGGCGAGAGCATTGTCCGGGCTTTCAACCGGCAAAAAGTTTCCCCTCTGGGCGGGACTATGGCCGGCCTCTTGATCCTGAGCCTGATCGGTTTCGTCCCGGTCCTGGGATTTCTGGCCACATCCGTCCTGAACATCCTCGGTTGGGGGATCGTCCTGCGGACCAAGTTCGGAACGACGGCCAACTGGTTCCATCGCCGGGCCAGGCCCGACTATCCGGCGCAGGCCCCGCCGCCACAGGGGACGCCGCCATTCGTCTAGTTCGGGGGAATGAGGCCTGGCCGCGGCTAAGCGCCCCGGCGGCGGAAATCGCTGGGATTTGTCGGCGACGGATGTCCCCGCCGCTCAAACCTGCATGATCTCTTTTTCTTTGAGAGCCGCGGTCTCCTCGGTCTTTTTGGTAAAGTCGTCGGTGATCTTCTGAAGTTCCTCGAGCCCCTTGAACTTATCGTCCTCGGCGATCTCTTTTTCCTTTTCCAGCTCTTCGATGAAATCCTTGGTCTCGCGGCGCAAATTACGCAGGGTTGTTTTCTCGTCCTCGAGAATCTTCTTGATGCCCTTGACGATTTCACGGCGCCGTTCCTCGTCGAGGGGGGGAACGGGGATCTTCAGGACCTTGCCGTCGTTGATGGGGTTGAGGCCCAGATCGGAGGCCCGGATGGCTTTATCGATGGGTTCGAGCAGAGTGTGATCGTAGGGCTGGACCGTGATCAGGGTCGGGTCGGGAATGCCGATCTTGGCCATCTGGTTGACCGGCGTCGAGACCCCATAATAATCGACCTTGATATCCTCGAAAATGCCCAGGTTGGCCCGCCCCGTGCGGACCCGGCCGAGTTCCTTGCGGAAATGGTCGAGCGAGGTCTTCATCTTTTTTTCGAGGTCTTTGAGAACGTCCTTGACCATGGCATCCCTCTCAATAGACTTTCGTGCCGACTTTTTCGCCCAGAATGACCCGCTGGATGTTTCCCGCCCTGCGCAGATTGAAGACGATGATCGGCAGGTCGTTATCCTTGCACAACGAAATGGCCGTGGCGTCCATGACCTTGAGCCCGCGTTTAAGGACGTCCATGTAGCGGATGGAGTCAAACCGTTTGGCCTTCTTGTCGATCATCGGATCGGCGGTATAGACGCCGTCGACCTTGGTCGCCTTGAGGATGACCTGAGCCTTGATTTCGAGCGCCCGCAGGGCCGCGGCGGTATCGGTCGTAAAATAGGGGCTGCCCAGTCCGGCCGTAAAAATGACGACCCGGCCCTTTTCCAGGTGCCGGAGGACCCTTCGCCGAATGAACGGTTCGGCCACGGCCCTGATCTCAAGGGCCGAAATATGGCGGGAAGGGACGCCTTGTTTTTCCAGGGCATCCAGAAGGGCGATGCCGTTGATGATGGTCGCCAACATTCCCATTTGGTCGGCCGAGGAGCGGTCCATGCCGCTGGCCGTGCCGCGTACGCCGCGGAAGATGTTCCCGCCGCCGATCATAATGGCCACCTGGACGCCCAGGGCATGGACATCCTTGATCTCGCGGGCGACGGAGGCGGCCGTATGGATGTCGATACCGTAGGCTTGTTTGCCCAGGAGGGATTCGCCCGAAAGCTTCAGCAGGACGCGTTCATAAGCCGGTTGGGGCGATGCCATGGTCGGCTCATTTCCTGATTTCGTAGCGGACGAAGCGGCCAACCTTGGTGTTTTCCTTGAACTTGGCGATGAACTGGGTGACGAGGTCCTTGACCTTCACTTTATCGTCTTTGATGAACGGCTGCTCCAGGAGGCATGTTTCCTCATAGAACTTGGTTAACTTGCCCTCGACGATTTTTTCGATGATCTCGGCGGGCTTTTTGGAGTCCTTGAACTGCTCGCGGACGATCATCCGCTCCTGCTCCAGAATCCCGGCCGGCACATCGGCGGGCGTCACATACTTGGGGTTGGACGCGGCGATATGCAAAGCGATAGCCTTGACCAGATCCTTGAATTCTTCGTTGCGAGCCACGAAATCGGTCTCGCAATTAACCTCGACCATGACGCCGATCTTGCCCGTCATGTGGACGTAGGTCCCGATGAGTCCCTCGTTGGCGGCGCGCTCGGCCTTGTCCTTGGCCCGGGCGTAGCCCTTCTTGCGTAGGATTTCGATGGCCTTATCCGTATCGCCGGCGGCCTCTTCCAGGGCCTTTTTGCATTCCATCATGCCGATGCCGGTGCGTTCGCGCAACTCTTTGACTAGATTGGCGGAAATCGCCATGGTTCGCTCCTTATCGATCAAAAAAAACGGGCCGGAAATCAGGCTTTCGCGGGCTCCAAGCCCTCGTCCGCCGCACCCCCGCCCTTCTTGTCCTCGAGCATGCCCCGTTCGATCCGGGCTTTCTTGCCCTCCAGAATCGCCTCGGCCACCTTGCCGGCGAACAGCTCGATAGCCCGGACGGCATCATCGTTGCCGGGGATGGGGTAGGCGATATTCTCGGGGTCGCCGTTGGTGTCCACGATGGCCACGATGGGGATATTCATCTTCATGCCCTCGAATAGGGCGATATCCTCCTTGGAGGAATCGATGATGAACATGGCTCCGGGCATCCCGAACATGTTCTTGATACCGCCCAGGTTTTTGGACAGCTTGCGGTAGACCTTGTCCATCTTGGACTGTTCTTTCTTGGACAGCAGGTCCCAGCGCCCATCCTCGCGCATCTCGTCAAGCTCAACGAGCTTGTCGATCGAACCGCGGATGACCTTGAAGTTCGTCAGCAGGCCGCCCAGCCAGCGCTGGTTGACGTACGACGATTCACACTTCATGGCGGCATCCCGAACGATATCCTGGGCTTGTTTTTTCGTCCCGATGAAGAGGATCTCGCGGCCTTCAGCGGACAACCCCTTGAGGAATTGGAGTGCTTCCTTGAAGATCTTGATCGTCTTCTGCAGGTCGATGATATAGATGCCGTTACGCTGCCCGTAGATGTATTCCTTCATCTTCGGGTTCCACCGTTTGGTTTGATGCCCGAAATGGACTCCCGCCTCTAAAAGCTCTTTCATCGTCACTGAAACCACGGCCATCTCCTTTAGCGCTTGTGGTACTGCGGAGCTTTGCGGGCGCCCAGCAATCCGTACTTCTTGCGTTCTTTGATCCTCGAGTCGCGGGTGACCAGTCCGGCCGCCTTGAGGGGCGGCTTGAGTTCCCGATTGAACTCGATCAGGGCGCGGGTGATCCCCAGACGGATGGCCTCGGCCTGGCCATGCACGCCGCCGCCGTTGACCCGCATGAAGATGTCGAACTTATCTTCGGTGGCCGTCAACTGAAGCGGCTGCTTGATTTGCAGGCGGTGGGATTCCGTGTGGAAGTAATCTTCGAACGGACGCGCCCGTTTATTGACGAAAAGGGTAAAATCTCCCTTGCCGGTCCGTAAGAAAACCCGGGCCACGGACGTCTTGCGTTTACCTGTGCCGTAGTACTGGATAAGACTCAATTCGACTGCCTCCTGCTTAGAACCTGTATTCCTGGAGATTCTGCGCTTCGTGCTTATGGGCGGCGCCGCGGTAGACCTTGAGTTTCTTGTAGACGGCGCGGCCGAGTTTGTTGTGAGGAATCATTCCCCGCACGGCACGCTTGATGACCTCTTCCGGCTTTTTGGCCAGGAGCTCTTCCAGAGTTTCGGTTTTCAACCCCCCCGGGTACCCGGAGTGGGAATAATATTCCTTATCGGCCTTTTTCTTGCCGGTGACGACCACCTTCTCGGCGTTGATCACCACGACATAATCACCCGTATCGACGAAACTGGCGAAAATGGGCTTGTTCTTCCCCCGCAGGATTACGGCTATTTCCGTGGCCAGCCGGCCGAGAATTCTGCCCTCGGCATTAACCAGCCACCATTTCTTGTCGATCTCGCCCTTTTTGGGGACAAAAGTCTTCATTCGCGTCACCTTCGAAAGAAAAAGATTTATTGCGATCCGCAGTAAAGTCTTATTGTTAAATGATGCGATAAGATACTAAATTGCGGCTTCGCTGTCAACTGGCCTGATTCTCTTTTTTCCACGGCCGAACCGGGGAGCGCCTCCCCGCCTTTCCCCCGGCCTGTCTAAAACGCAGAGATTCCGCGATCAGGTCGTCTTTTTGAGTTCCTTCTCGAGTTTCATGCGGTCGAGCTGACGCTTGCGGGCATCCTGGTATTTGTCGCCGTAGCGGTTGGCTTCTTCCTGGTAGCGGCCTTCCTTCTCGGGGAAGAGCTTGGCCTGGACGTTGACATAAAGAATCTTCATGTAAGCGTAAGCATCCGGGAAGTTGGGGTCGATTTCGATGGCCTTGAGCAGGTTCTTCTCGGCCTCGGCAGCGGTGGCGATCTTGTCGGGGTCGGAGAGGTAATTCTGCAGCTGATAGGCCTTATTGAACCGGTTGACCCCGATCGTGTAAAAGATCTCGGCGGTGTTCGGTTCGAGTTCTTTGCGTATCATATGGAAGGCCAAGGCGTTGTCGAATTTATCCTTGAAATCGGTCGTCGAAAGCTGGTCGAAATAATTGGCCATATACGCATAACCCTGAACATTTTCCGGGTCGGTCTCGATCCGGCGCATGTACATCTGCTCGGCCTTCAGCTTGAGTTCCTTGTTTTCGCTGGCATAGCGCTTGTAGAACTCGGCGATGATGTAATAGTTGTTCATGTTGCCGGGCTCGAGGTCGATGATCCGCAGGTACATCTTCTCGGCGTTCCCGAAATCGCGCAATTTGTCGAACATATCGCCGAGCGAATAGATGATATCCTTGTTGTTGGGGTCGATCTCGTAGGCCTTTTGGAGAGACTTGAGGGCTTCGGCGGCGCGCTCCTTGTTTTCGGGAGTGTCCTTAGCCGGGACATAAAGGGCCTTGTAGCTCTCCCCCAGGAATCGGTGCGCTTCCTTCAGCTCGGGATTTTTTTCCAGCGTGAGCTTGTACTCGGCGATGGCTTTGCTGAACTTGCTGTCGATGAAGAGCTGGTTGGCTTTGTTGAAATGATAATTGGCAGTGAGATTGCTGAGGCTCATCTTCTGGCAGCCGACGAAGGCAACGACAAGAAGGAGAGCCGCCGTCAAAACGAGAAAACGGGGAGTCCGTTTATCCGACATCGTGACCTCCTTGGACAGACCGTCCACAGAATGATAGAAATTTATTTATAAACGAACCGGCCCCAAAAGTCAACCTCGGAGGGACTCGGGGTGGAGGGGGCCAAACACGCGCGTTTCCCCGGCGAGGAAACGCGCTCCGACTCCTCCTTCGCTCTTTTCGCTTGCGGCGAAAATCCGTGCCCGCTCAATCGTCGACGGGTTTGGTCCCCTCCACCCCTCGCCCTTTTGTAAAAATGAATGGCCAAACACGCGCGTTTCCCCGGCCAGAAAACCCTCTCCGACTCCTCCCTCGCTCTCAGGGCCCTGATAGATCCGTGCCCGCCCAGTCTGTCAAGCCCGCTCATTTCCGCGCACCCGGTTTGCGGGATATGAGGAAAAGCCGGATGGGGCTCCCCTCGAACCCGAACGCTTCCCGCAGTTTCCCCTCGAAATGCTTCTCCGAGGCCGTCGCGAATCCGGATCTCATCCCCGTATAAAGCCTGAATGTCGGGGGCAAAACCCCCGCCTGAGTCATGTACTTGATCCGAAACCGGCGCCCCGATTCAGACAGCGGCGGGTTGGACTGCTGGAACTTCTCCAGGAACTGGTTCAGCGCCCGCGTCCCGATTTTTTTTTGCCCCATTCCCCAGATCCTTTCGGCTACGTCGAGAATGCGGACCGTTCGCTTGCCGGTCAGGGCGGAAACGGTCAGGACGGGCGCATAACGGATGAATTCCAGCCTCTGAAAAACCATCCGTTCAATCTCTTTTTCCGTCAGGGTGCCCTCGAGGACGAGGTCCCACTTATTCACGGCGATGAGGAGCGGTTTGCCCGACTCTTTGGCGAGCTGGGCGACAGCCGCGTCCTGGCGGGTGGGGAAATCCGTGGCGTCCAGAAGAAGACAAATGACGTCGGCCTGGTCGATGTTCTTCTTGGCTTTGATGACCCCGGCCGACTCCCGCTCATCGCTCGTCTTGGCCAGCTTGCGGATACCCGCGGTATCGACCAGGATATAAGATTTGTCATCCCGCCGGATAAGGACATCGATGCTGTCCCGGGTCGTCCCGGGGATCTCGGATACGATGAACCGCTCCTCACCGCACAGGCGGTTGCCGAGCGAGGACTTGCCCACATTGGTCCGCCCGATAATGGCGATGCGCAGGGGTTTTTCCGCGGAAACGGTTTTCCCGGGGTCCTCTTCGGGGAGAAGAGAGACCAGATGTTTCTCCAGGTCGTCGAGGTTGAGCTTATGCTCGGCGGAAATAAAATGGAGGTTCGGCTCGCCCAAGCGGTAGAATTCGGCCGTGTCGGGCGAAGGATGATCGGAATCGATCTTGTTGACGGCGACGACAAGCGGTTTGTCCAATTTCCGGAGGGACTGGTACAGTCCCTTTTCGACGGGCATCAGGCCGCGCCGGCCGTCCACGAGGAACAGCAGGACATCGGCCTGACGGGCCGCTTCCCAGGCCATTTCATGGACCCTGACGGCTAACGGTTCGACCGCGCTGTTCACGTCAATGAACCCGCCGGTATCGAAAATCTCCACGCGACGGTCCTGCATGGTGACGACCGCCGAGACACGATCACGGGTCATGCCGGGCCGGGAATGGACCAGCGCCTTTTTTTGGCGGACGAATTTATTGAACAAGGTCGACTTTCCCACATTGGGGAAGCCCACGATGGCGATCCGGGGTGGCGGAGTCATGGAGTTTTGGCGATCAGGGTGTAGTTGGGGACTAAGGCCCGGTCCAAAGTGATATGGCCGTTTAGGGTCTCTCGTTCCTCGCCGTCGATGAGGATGACAACTTTCTTTATCGTCTTGAAATTATAGGCCAGGGAATCGACGATGACGTAAACGGTGGACGTTTCTGCGTCCGCCCCAGACGGGTGGGCCGCGGCCAGGTCCTTGGAAAAATCAGCGTAAGCCGTGCCGTCTTTGGTCAGAAAAACCTGAAGAATCTTGGTTTCAGGCGGAAGCGCCGAGGGAAGACCGTTCGTCGAACCCTTGATCAATTCAAGAAGGACGGATTCGGCTTCCCGGGCGATCGATCCGGCCACCGGAATTTTCCGTTCTTCGGGGAGGAACAGCCCGTCGTCCTCACGGAGGAAAAAGAGCGTGACGGTCTTGGTTTCATTCGGCGCCGGACCGCCCGCGACCGGCGTCTCCATGGCGTCGGCGGGCTTGGCGATCCGCTCCGGGGACAAGCCCAGGATGAAGATGATAATCAAAGCGGCCAGAACGACGGCCAGGACAATAAGAACGGGCGTGCGGGATTTGGTCATGGCCGCGCTCAATCCTGCCTGTAAAGCTTGAGGAAAGCGGCCACCCCCCGGTAAATCGCTTCAGCTACCTTGGCCTGGAAAGCCTCGTCGATCAGGCTCTGTTCCTCCTCCGGATTGGAGATGAAGGCGGCTTCGACAAGGACGGCCGGGCAGGCGACTCCCCGCAAAACCTTGAAATCGGCTTGTTTGATGCCGCGGTTTTCGGTGCCCAGAAGCGCGTTGAGTTCCTGCTGGATGAGCTCGGCCAGCCGGCCGCTCTGCTTGATATAGGCGGCCTGGGCCATGTCCCAAAGGATCATCTTGATAAGGTCTTTGTCGTCCTCAACAATGCGTTTTTCGAGGTCTGGAGAGGCGTTTTCCAGATACGCCAGCCGGCGCGATTCCTCGTCTGTAGCGTTGAGGCTGAGAAAGAACGTCTCCGACCCCCGGGCTTTCTTGCGGAACGAGCCGTTGGCATGGACGCTGATGAACAGGGCGGCATCGTTGTTGTTGGCCACCGCAGCTCGGTTTTCCAGGGAGGCATCGACGTCCTTGTCTCGGGTTAAGACGACGCGATAAGAAAGATTTTGCTCGAGGAGAGCTTTAAGTTTGAGGCTGATGGCCAAGTCCACGTCTTTTTCGACGCTGCCGAATTTGCCCTTGGCCCCGACGTCCAGGCCGCCATGGCCGGGGTCGATGACGATCGTCCGCTGGTCCGCGGCGACCATGGCGACCATGGCGACCGTGAAAAACCCGACGACCAGGAGGACGCCGAGAGCGGCCCGGGCCGCTTTGCCTATCCGTTTCATGTTGAGCATGATTGTACTCTGGTGGAGGCGGCGGGAATCGAACCCGCGTCCGAAGAAATTCCGCAAGAAGCGTCTACATGCTTTTCCCCGTCTTTGTTCTCACTCCGCGGGACCCGGCGTGGAAGGGCCGCGAAGCCAGCCCCTAAAGAATTCGCTGCCCGGGCTCAGGGCGGGCCCGGATCGCTATCCTGCTGGTCGTCGCTCCAAGGGCCCCGCAGGAGAGGACCCGAGGAACGGCCGCCTAAAGCTTAGGCTGCGAGGGGTAAAGTTTCTGCACTTCTTAGGTCCACTTTTTTACGAGATAAGTGGGATCTCGGCATGCGGCTTCCGCTTCACTATCTCCGTCGAATCCGTTCGCCCCCACGCTCGAATTCGCCTTTAATTATAAGGCCCAGCCGGCCGGATGTCAAACCGGCCCCCGTCTCCCATCAGGCAAGCAAGCCTGTCGGCCCGAAGCACTCCTTCTTTTCCGCTCCGGCGGCAATTTTAAGTCCGGGAACGGGCGACCGATTGAGGAGCCGTTTCCGAAGTCCTTTCGCTCCAATTCCCGCCCATCCTCGATGATTTCGGGTCAGCTCCGAGTTCACTCCGAGTTCATGCGTCGCCGGCTTTCCGGGTCAGAAAAACGGCGAAAACGCGCGGTTCGGAACCCGCTTGGAGATAATCGATCGGCAGGTCGATCCATTTCTTTTCGTAATCGGGATGAACCGCCTCCACCGCCAGGGCCGGGGCGGGAGATCCGGCCTTGATCAAGACGATCGCTTTGCCGTCGGGACCGGTCGTCGCCTCCACGATTGTCTTCTCCCTGTCGGTTCGGTCGGCAACACGCATCCGGACGGAGGGAATGGCCGTGAAAGTCGCCCCGCCTTCGGACCGCTCCAAAGCTTCCAGGATCAGGGTGATCGCAGAGGCTTTGAGCAGGATGATTTCGACGATCTCCCGTTCGCGGGATTCGAAAAGCGGCGCCGTCCGGGAAGTCTTCGATTCGAAACCGTCGGCTTCCGCCTTAATATCGAAAATCTCGGGTGTACCGGATTTGACCTTGACCGGGAATTCCGTCCGGCCTTGTTCGTCCGTCCAAAGTTCACGATCCTGGACCATCAGACGGGCCCGCCGAAGCGCGCTTTTTTTACCCTGTTCGTCCTGACCGAGGACATAGATCGTCAGCATCCGTTCAACCTCTTCCGCGGGGGGAGCGGTCTTGGGTTTCAAAACAACATTATAGAACCTCGGTCCGGCTGCGCTATCGGCGCTCTCCGCGGCAATATCCTTATTCTTGTTCTCGAAATCGGGATGAGTGATGGTCAGAGAAAATCCGGTCCCTAAAAAGACGGCCGGAACGGTCAGGACGGCCTGGCCGGCTGCGTCGGTCGAAGCGGTCCACCGGGCGCCGGATTGTCCGCCGGTTTTCGGCGCGAAGCGGACGGAAGCTCCCGGTATGGGGCGCTCGTTGTCCGCTTGAAGAATTTCGATGGTGATCCCGACGGAAGAAGACGCTTCGGTTTTCGAAACGACCGGAGGTGTCGAAATGGAGGGCGCCGTAACGGCCGGGACGGGAGGGGCGGGCTTGTCCGCCGCTCCGCCCGGTTTTCTCTTCAAGACAATGGAAATCGGATGGTCTTGGGAGGTTTTAGAGTTGATCTTGAAGCGGACTTCGCCGGGTTCGAAATCGGCGTGGATCGTTTTCAGGATATAATTGCCGGTTTTAGGGGGAGTCAGGACGCCCAATCCGGCGTCATCCGTCGTTTGGGTGGCGACAACGGCCGGGTTTTTGCCCCAACTGTCCAATCGGCTCAATTCCAAGGATGCCCCGGGAACGGGGGGTCCGCCGGGACCGTCGGTGACGGAGACCCGGAGCGTCCTCTCCGCGCCGGCCATAGCGGGAACTCCGGCGCTTAAAAAGCCGGCCAAGAGTCCCAGAGTCGCCGCGCCGACAACCGCCAAAAACCGGAAAGGTCTTGGTTTGAGCATACGTGTGCCTCCCCGAAAATTTGAATAAGAACCTGCCTGAAACATTACGTCAAAGAAAAACGCCTTGTCAAGCGGAGGCGGCCGCGCCTTATGCGTTTTCTCGTTCGAAGAGAAAAGTGCCGGCCGGTCAGAAGGCCGCAGTTTTAAAACATCGGGACTCCGGTATAATAGCCCGCGGAGAAGGAAATGCGCATTCGACTCGCCTACGGTACCGAAGGACTCGAGCTGGACCTGCCCGACGGCCTCGACGTTTCCGTCCTGGAACCGGGGTCGCGTCCGCCTCTGGCCGATCCGGCCGCGGCGGTAAGGGCGGCTTTGAGAGCCCCGATCGCCGGTCCGTCCCTGGAGACCTTGGCCCGCCCCGGCCGGAAAACAGGCCTCGTATTCAGCGATCTGACCCGGCCTCTCCCCCGCCGTCTGCTTGTCGGCGCCGTCCTGGAGGGATTGCGGTCAACCCGCCCCCAAGATATCGTTCTTTTCAACGCCCTCGGCACGCACCGGCCGAGCCCCGCCGCCGAGCTCGAAGCCATGCTGGGCCCGGACATCGCCCGCGGCCGCCGCATCGTCCAAAACGACGCCTTTGATCCGAGCACACAGATCTCCCTGGGCCGGTCGAGCTTCGGTCATGAAATCCGCCTCAATGCCGAGCTCGTCTCCTGCGGCACGATCATTTTGACGGGATTCATCGAACCCCATCTCTTCGCCGGGTTTTCCGGCGGCCCCAAGTCGATCATGCCGGGGATGGCCGGCCAGGCCACGGTCCTGGGCAATCACGACGCCCGGATGATCGCCCATCCGTCCGCCGTATGGGGAACGACGCGCGGCAATCCGATTTGGGAAGAGGCGGCGGAAGTGCTCCGCCGGTTGGAAGGATGGGACGGCGGGAAAACTGTTTTTCTCCTGAATATCGCCATGGACGCGGACAAGCGCGTAACCGGGGTTTTCGCCGGCGCCTGGGAAGAAGCTCATCGCCGCGGCTGCGAATTCGTCCGGGACACGGCCATCGTCCCCGCCGGCGGTCCGTTCGATATCGTCATCACCACCAATTCCGGCTGGCCGCTCGACCTCAACGTCTACCAGGCCGTGAAGGGCATGAGCGCGGCCGCCCGCATCGTCCGCGACGGCGGAGCGATCATCTGCGCCGCCGAATGTCGCGAGGGAATTCCGGCCGGAAGCGCGTTCGAATCGCTCCTGGCCGATCACCCCGATCCGGCCGCGGCCTTGGCCTCGATTCTGGCCGCCGAGAGGCCCGTGCAGGACCAATGGCAAGCCCAAATCCAGACCCAGATCCAAAAAAGAGCCTCGATTTACCTCTACGCCGGCGGACTGGACGACGAGGCGATCCGGCGGATTCATCTTCGGCCTTGCCGCGATATCACGGCCACGGTCCGGGAACTGGCCGCGGCCGCCGGGCCGGGCGCCCGCATCGCCGTTCTCCCCCAGGGGCCGCAGACCGTCCCGGAATTGCGCTAGAACGCGCGATCCGCTTTTCAGGTCTTCTCCATCTTGATATTCCGCCACGTCGGTATGGGTCCGGAAAAATCCAAAACCTCGCCATGGGCGGAAAAAAAGAGGCCGGGCTTCTCTTCCGACAGCCGCATATAGTCGAGGTAGAGATATCCGTTCTTCCGGGAGACGGTGAACGATCCTCCGGGCCGGCCAAAGACCTTATAGACGTACCTGCCGATGAGGGACTCCCACTCCAGCTTATCCGGGCCGGGCGCCAGGCTCGGGCCTTCGTTGAAATAAAGGGTTTCGCCGTCGGACAAACGAATCAGCCGCCTTGGGGATCCATCCGCATTCCGTACGAAACGACAATATAACGGGCTTCCCCCCATTAAGAAATAGGCTTCGGCCGGGCTCGTAAATTGAGCCGGAAGAAACTCCGTCCCCGGCTTGATCCCGACCCGGCCGTTTTCATACTCCAGGATCATGATGCCGCCGGAAGCATAGAGATACCGGCCGGCCAACTTTTCCTGGTCGGCGGCCGGGACATCAATCGAAGAAGGCAAGGATGTTTCGGCCGTTTTCGGAGGGGCCTCGGAAACCTTCTTCCCCGCCCCCGCGCCGATAAATTTGTCCAGGATTTCGAGCGGCAAAGACGGCATCAAATTATGGTTGGTTGCATTCGTCAAAAGGACGATCCCGATCTTCCGGTCGGGAATCCAGCCCATATAGGTCAGGAAACCGAATCCGCCGCCGCCGTGGTTGAGAAGGACGGCCCCGTCCTTCCGGCCGACGGCCAGGCCGAGCCCGTATCCGGTCGTCTGACGGGGATTACGGGAGGGAATTACAGACATTTCTTTTAACAACGATTCCGGAAGAATGGACCGTCCCCCCACGCGCCCCGCGTTGAGGTGGAATTGGACGTAGCGGGCCAATTCGGCGGCGCCGGCGTACACTCCGCCGGCCGGAACCATGGGGATTTCGACGGGAATCGGAGCTCGGTCCGCGTTGTGGCCGATAGCCCGTTTCGGATTGCGCTTGATGGCCTCCATGTCGAATGTACCGGCCGTCAGGCCGATGGGATCGAGGATTTTGCGCCTCACAAACTCGGCAAACGGCATTCCGGAACGGACTTGAAGGATATACCCTGCCAGATCGATGCCCAGGTTGCTGTAACAGTACCTTTCGTCGACGGGGGAACGAAGCCAGGTTCGCGAGATGCTCCGAATATGATTCTCAAACGAACCGGATCCGAGATCATAGTTGCCTCCGTCGGGCGCCTCATGCGTAAACCCGGCCCGGTGGCCGAGCAAAAGCCGCAGGGTCATTTTTCGCTCCGGATGTTCCTCGAAACGGCTGCCGACCGTAAAATCGGGAATGTATTTCGTGATCGGCGCATCGAGGTCGACGAGCCCTTCCCGAACAGCCGCCAGGACGGCCGCCGCCGTGAAATTCTTGGACATGGACTGAATGCTGAACAGGGTTTCGGACGATACAGGGATGAGGCCGTCATCGTCCGTGTATCCGAACCCTTCCTGCCATAAAACCTCCCCATCGGTGACGACGGCCACGGACAGACCGGGAACCTTTTTCTCCGCCATGAGCTTGGGGATGGATTCCCGATAAGCCTGGATCACACCGGCAAAATCGGGTGCCGCGGATGAGCGGGCCCCATCCGTCGGCACGCCGGACCGAAGTTCCGCGGCGACGGATGCGACCGGGGACGTCCCGCCGGAAGTCCCAACGAGTCCCGAAATAACGAGAATAACGGCCCCGGCCCCGAAAGACCGCCTCGACCAAGCCTTTTGACTCCGATTCATATTCCCTCCCGAATGATTCAAACCTAAAAACGGGGCGCCTCGCGCGGGACGCCGTCTTGGTTATTATAGACCGGACGGGACGAAAAAAGGCTGCTCTCCCTTTTTTTAAGGGAGTATTAAATCTATAATCTCGGCGCGGGATGAAGACGGAATCGAGAGGCCCCATGAAAACCATCGAACAAGTCGAAGTGAAATACGTCCGGTTGAATACCGCCCTTATCATCGGATTAATCGGATTCATCCTCGGATTTCTGATCGGGAACGTCTACGACGTCATCCAATCCGGGTCGAAAATCGTCGCCTCATTCGACAAGGCCCTGTCCTTAGAGCCGGGACTCGAGCAGGCTTGGTTCAACAAGGGCATCGTTTTATATTATGATCAGGGCAAAAAAGAAGCCGGACGAAAACTCTGGGAGGAACTGAGCCGGAAAAATCCGCTTTTCATGACTCCGGCGGGCAAGCCTATCGCGGAATTCCTGAAGACTTTATAACCCCTTGAATAGAGCATACTCATGAAAAAAATCGGACCCCTATCCGCACTATTGATCTTGTCCGTCTTCCTTTCGGTATCCTCCGGAAGGAGCGCGGTCGAAACGTCCGGAGAAGAGATCGGTCAAGCCGTCGACCGTTACATGGAAAAGGCCGCGGCCAAAGGTTACACCGGGTCAATCCTGGTCGCCCGGGGCGAAATGATTATCCTGGCTAAAGGCTACGGCTGGGCCGACCGGGAAAACAAGATCCGGCAAACCGCGGAGACCGTATTTTCCGTGGGTTCGATCACCAAACAGTTCACCGGCGCGGCCATCCTCAAGCTGGAAGCGCAGGAAAAGCTGAAGGTGACGGATTTCCTGTCCAAGTATCTCGAAGGCGTCCCGGCCGACAAGGCGGAGATCACCCTTCATCATCTCTTGACCCATACCGCCGGATTCTTGGACGCCCTCGGCGACGACTATGCGCCGATCGGCCGCCAGGAATTCGTCAAGCAAGCCTTGGGCTCGAAGCTCCTGTTCAAGCCCGGGGCCCGTTACGAGTACTCCAACGTCGGATTCAGCTTGCTCGGGATCATCGTCGAGCTGGTGTCGGGCCTGAATTATGAGGATTTTCTCCAGGAGGCGCTTTTCCAAACGGCGGGAATGAAGAAGACTGGATACCTCCGGCCGGGATTCGCCAAAAGCGAATTGGCCGTCGGATATCGGGACGGCGAACGTTGGGGAACCGCCCTGGATCGGCCGTGGCGGCCGGAAGGACCGGGCTGGAACCTGCGGGCCAACGGCGGGATACTGTCCACGGTCGGGGATCTGCATCGCTGGTACCTGGCCCTGAAAAAGAACACCGTGCTCCCGGAATCGGCCAAGGCTAAATATTTTGCGCCGCACGTAAAAGAATACCCGGACGGCGCAACTTATTACGGTTACGGCTGGGTGACGGAGAAGACGGACGCCGGGACGACTTGGATTTGGCACAACGGCGGCAACGGAATTTATAACGCCTACATGGGATTCGAACCGGAAACCGGCCTCATGATCGTCGTGTCGAGCAACATCGCCGGGAAAATTTCGGACCGGTACGCGGAACGGATCCGCGGGCTTGTTCTCGGCCGAGTCAGGGCGCTGGACGAGCGGCTTCTAGGGGATTACACCGGAACCTACCGCTTGCCGGCGGGAGCGGAATTCAAGGTTGATTTCGACGAGAACGACACATTGATAGCGTCCTTCACGGCGGCTGCACTGGTTCCGTTGTTTTCGGCTTCCGGCCGGGAGTCGAATGAAGTAACCTCCCGATACGATCAAAAAACGAAGGCGATGCTGAGCGGCGCCTTGGCCGGTGAGTTCACGGCCTTGGCCGCGGCCTGGGACGAGCCTTTCGATGAGGTCAAAGCTAGGGCTTCCGTTTATTGGGGCGGGAAGAAGAATCGCTTCGGCGAGGTCAAGGCCGTCGAAGTATTGGGGACGGTGGACCGGCCGCGGAACCTGCTGACCTACGCCCGGGCGGATTTCGCCAAACGGGCTCAATTTTTCACTTGCGTATGGGACAGGGAGAACGGCCGGTTAATGGATATCAGGGAATCGGACGGTTTGGAGCGCGAATTCGAACCACGTTCGGAAACCGAATTCGGCCAACCGATCATCGGCGCCGCGATCGTCTTCCTGAAGAATTCCTCCGGAGCCGTGGTTCTCACGATCAAAAAAGGCGGTGTGGAGACGCGGGCCGAGAAAATCTCGGCCTCGCATTCGGGAAATTTGCAGTAAATCCGTCAGCCGTGCCGTTAGGGGGCTATTGCACCCGGAGTTCTACTTTTTGTGCGCCCCCCCCCAAAAAAATCTGACCTTAACTTGGTGTCTATTATTTCGGGGGAGGGTCTATCCTGACGATCACCGGCAATTGGCCAAACCGGTCAAGGCCTTAAAAGAGTGGTTCAGGCCCTGTGTGAGTATTTCGCACTCGATAAACGTCTATTAATAAGACGCCGAGTTGAAGATTTTCGTGAATAGCCAAGGTCACGAAATGATTATAGGGACATTTATTGAATTGACATACTCCTAATGCATATAGATAATATGCTTAAGGAGTATGCATGAGAATAACGATGAATTTACCTGATAAATTGCTTGCGGAATTGCATGCCGCCACCGGCGAAACAAATAGGACTTTGCTCATCCGAACGGCCCTCGAAGAAAAACTGAAACGGGCCAAGAGGGACCAGATCCTGAAACTCCGGGGAAAGGTTCCCTTGGACGTCGACCTTTCCGATTTTCGCGGGAGGGACCTTTTGTGAGTGACGAATACTTCGTCGATACGAGTATCTGGATCGATTACCTCCGCGATGCCAATTCCGCGAGGGGCGATTTAATTGATTCGTTGATTCGGGATGATCGGGTCGTCCTCAATGGGATCGTCCTAACCGAACTCTTGACGGGAACGAGGAGCCCGAAGGAATCCGATCATCTCGCCGCGGCGCTCGGGGGATTGCGTCTTCTCGAAATGTCCCGGGCATTCTTCGAAGCCGCGGGACGACACGGCCGGCTTCTTAAAAGCGCCGGCGTTACGATTCCATTGAGCGATTTGTTGATCGCGACCCACTGCATCGAGCATCGTCTTGTTTTAATCGAGAACGATCGCCATTTCGCCGCGATCGCGGAACACCTCCCGCTTCGATTATTGGAAAGATAGTCCCCGCATTCAGGGAAGTGCTATGGCCCAAAACTTTTACAGATTTTCTTAGTGTACTTATCCCCCCTACCCCCCTTCCAAGAAGGGGGGATTCGTCAGTTCGAGTCTCTCCAGGCGCGCACCCATTTTCCCCCTTTGATGCCCGCGCAGCTCTATCGGGCCCCTGCATTGACAAAAAAGCGCGAACCGGGTTTAATTATAAAAAGCGGGATTCTTAGAAATCCGGAGGCAGCAGTGAGGGAGGCTAATAATGCGAAAGAATGAATCCAACTTTCTCCGGGCTAGGAAAAAGCCGGTCGCCGTGAAAACGGCAATTCTCTGCTCCGTGCTCTTGTTATTCGTTGTTTCTACGCTCCAACCGGCCGATTTTGGATTGAAATTCCTGGCCGGCTGGACGCAGGCCGGAGTCAATTCTGACAGAATCTCAAGGATCAACCGCCTTGGATTCGGAGGGGGATTTGAGGTCTGGTTTTTCAAACTGATCGGCTTGGAAGTTGATGCCATTTATACCGTCAAAGGATATCGCTTCAACTCGGAAGCCAAGGACCATGACTTTGCCGAAATCAGCTTTCCCGTACTCCTCAAGGCGAGATTATTCCTCGATGGATCCTCCACCCTCTCCCTTTCCATCTTAGGCGGCGGCGTCTATAGCCGCTTCTTGACCGAGATGGATCAGGACTTTGAACAATATGATTTTGGAATCATTGCCGGAGCCTCCCTTGAAAAGCGTTGGGGAAAGGTCGGCTTGTTGGTGGAAGGCCGTTATAACTGGGGATTGCGCGATCAATCGGACGAATATATGCCCTTTCGATTCTCATTCAAGACCCGGACTTTTTTTCTGCTCGCGGGAGTCAACCTGCATTTTTGAAAGGCGCTGCTTTCTTTGATTAGCCGGAAGATTGCGACCTGCCCTATAAAATCGCTCCAAGCGTAATGAGAAAAAACAGACCAATGACCTGCCTCCCTTTAAATGGGGGGTAGCGAGGCGGACTGGTCGTCCGCTCTAAGACAAAGATTTTGGCCTCTGCGTCACAAGAGGCTGGAACATAATGAAAAGAGAGTCTATGTGCCGCCATATTTTTAATCCTTAAAAACCTTATGGTTTCCGACGACGGAGACGTACTGGGCATTGTTCCATTTTTTGTGACTTCGGCCCCGCCCATCGGCCTGTTTTATGCCCAAATTCGGCCCGTGTTCAAGGGCGCCAAAATAACATGAGCCGGGATCCCTATCTCTTTTCGGCGGGGACCTTAGACTTTGCCTCCGGCAATAACAATACCTTCACGTAGTTTTCCGTGTTGAGATACATCCGGGCCGCATCCCAAATCATATTGACATTCAAGGTCTTGTAATATTCGGATAAATCGAAAAATTTTCCCAGATCCTCTTTGAACTCGTATTTAAGGTAGATATTGACCAATAGAAACATGTTTTTCTGCATTTGCGTTTCAAAATCCCGAATCAGCTTCGTCTTTGTATCACCGACTTCTTTCTCGCTTGGACCGCGTTTTTTCAGATTATCGATCTCCCGAAAGATAACCTTGACCAGTTCGTTTGTGCGCTCCGGATTGCAGCCGAAAAGGATCGGGAAAACGTAGGTTTCAGTCGGAATCTTCAGATAATTCGACGAGATGCTTATGCTGTATGTGCCGCTCAGATCTTCACGCAATACCTCCCGAAGCCTCGTTTCCAAAACCAAGCTCAAGGCTCGAACGGCAACGCGATGCTCCCGATCATACTGGAACGGTCCGGTGAAGATGATAGCGGCCTGACTCTTGGGCTCGATGCCTTTTAAAACGGTCTTCTCGACAACTCCTTTCGGCGGTCGGATCCCCACGTCCTTCCACGTTTCGTTCCGGCGCAACGCGGGCAAAGAGGCAAGATACCGTTCGACGAATGGTTTTATCATATCAAGCGTGAAGCTGCCGACGAAAACGAAGGTAAAGTCGCTCGCATCGGCGAACCGATCCTTGTAGAAAGCGAGCGATTTGTCGAGATCGATCTGGTTGACCATTTCGGCCGTCATTGGGCGCGCCCGAGGATGATCCTGCGCTATAGCTCTCTGCAGGGTTTCGTTGAACGACCATTCTGGGCTCTTCTGCTGGTTGGCCAGGAGCGTTTTCACCTGGGCGAGGAAGGCGGCGAAGACCTCCCGATCCGCGCGCGGTTGCGTAAAATTCAAATAGATGAGCTGAAACATAGTCTCCAGATCTTTCGGCGAGCCGCTGCCGATCAACCCTTCGTCCGTCTCCGATATCTGTGCCCCCACGGAAGCGATCTTTCCGGCAAGCAACTTCTGAAGTCCAATCGCGCTGAATTTGCCCACCCCCATGACGGACATCAATGGGGCCGCGATTCTCGCGGAAATTAAATCGCGATCGTCGGCAAGTTGATAGCCGCCAAAACTGAATGCACGAAAAATAATCTCGTCCTGCTTGATCTTAGTCGGTTTAAGTACGACTTTTACTCCGTTCGAGAGATCCCATTCCGTAATTCCGAACGCTTCCTTAGCGGTTGCTTTGGTGATCTTCCCCGGTTCCGGCAGCTTGTCGAGGAGCGCCTGGCTTGTGATGGTATCGACATATGGACCAATCTTCCTTGTTTCGACTCTCTTGACCTCGGCGGCAAGCTTCGCTTCGTCCGGCACGATCACTCCGTCTTTCTCGGGAGCGCTGACGATCACCACCCGGCTCGATTTGTCCATCCAGTCCATGGCGGCTTTATTGACCTGCTCGATTGTGATCTCGGGCAGAAACCGCAAGTAGAGGGCATATTCCAGAGCGGGGCCGGGCATTGGTTCGTGCTGAGTGAAATTCCGGACGAACTCGGCAGCCAGATCCGCGGACTCGCTCTTGTCCTTCTCGGTATAGTTCCGCTCGGATGTCCGCAAGGCCTGCAATTTCTCTCGCTCGAATTCCGTCGCCGTAAAACCGAATTGGGAGACTCTGGCCGCCTCCGTCAAGAGCATATCCAGCGTGCGCTCGAGGCAACCTTCCTTGGAAATCGCGTTCAGAATCGCCGCTTCCTTCGTGCGGACGAGAATCGAACGTTCCGCTTCGGCCATGATAAAAGGGGCATCAGGCTTTTGCGTCAGGTCGAACAGCCGGCGGCTCAGCATTCCGACAGCGAGCCGGTCCAGGATAGTCTGCCGGTAAACTCCCACGGTGCCTCGCTCACGCAAAGGCAGCTTGTTGTAAACGGAGATAGTCGCCATCGTTGCTTCTTTGTCTGTAGCGAACGCGTAAAGCGTCTGTGGCTGGTCGGGAACATCGTATATAGTCCGCAATCTGGGGACTTTCGCCGCCGGAATAGGGCCGAAATGCTGCCGGATTAGGCCCTCTACGGCGGCCTTATCGAAGTCTCCGACGGCAATAACGGCCATCAGGTCGGGCCGGTACCAGTCATCATAGAACCGCTTGAGCGCATCGTGTTTGAACTTTTCGATGGTTTCCGTTTTTCCGATGGGAAGGCGATCGGCGTAACGGGCCCCCTTGAAAAGGATCGGAAATTGCCTGTCCCGCATCCTGGCGTCGGCACCGCGCCCCAAGCGCCATTCTTCGATTATAATACCACGCTCCTTGTCGATCTCGGCCGGATCGAAAGATAGGTTTTGCGCCCAGTCTTCGAGAACGAGAAACGCCTTGTCCATAAGATCCGGCTTGTCGGTGGGGATTGTGAGCATATAGACCGTTTCATCGAAACTCGTGAACGCGTTCAGGCTCGGGCCGAAGCGCATCCCGATTGACTCCATGAATTTGATGATCTGCTGCTTCTCGAAATGCTTCGTGCCGTTGAAGGCCATATGTTCGACCATGTGGGCAAGGCCAAGCTGGTCGTCGTCCTCGAGAATGGAGCCCGCGTTGATAACGAGGCGTAGCTCCGCCCGTTTCTCCGGCATTTTATTGGCACGGATGTAATAACGGAGTCCATTGGAAAGCATGCCGATCATTATTTGCGGATCGGTGGGTATGGCCTGCCCTAGCCACAAGAACTTCGCTTGCAACTGCGTCGCGGGATTAATAGGCGCGGCGTTTTGAGCCGCCTGCAGTATTGCAATAGCGACGCAGAGGGTGACCAATAAAGCCGACGAGAAACAATACCAAGGTTTTTTACAAGCACTCATTCTAGTTCTCCCCCCAGAATTGCCAGTAAGTTACACGGCAATGAATCGAAAAGAAATTCCTTTTCGTCTGCACGGAATAAGTGAGCCTTACTACACCATTTGCCCGTCCTGTTATTATCACGAATCGTAAATCACAACTTAGCGAAATGTCAAGGCCTCCGAATCGCGCTCCAGACGCGGTCATATCTCACACCGGCGTAATGGAATTCGCTATATCTCGCTTAACTTGGGATAACGGAGCTTAAAGGAAAATCGAATTTATCGGGGGAAGAATGGCGGGCCTTTTATAGTTATTTTAGTACTATTTTTTCACTGCCCGGAGTCCGATCCCTGCTTCGCCAGCTAAAAGGTCTGTGCTCGTGAGAGGCTTAATATCAGCGGAATTCGTCCGGAAAGTTCGCCTTCTGTGAAGAGCTTGCATAGTAAGTCGTCCGGCATCATCAAAACCTGAGCTTGACGCCGATGCCGATCTGCAAAAACGACGGGTCGATCGAGACGGGCGGTTTGATCCGGCCATCCTCGTAAATCGCATCGATGTCATGCTGGTCGAAGTCGTAGATGAGGTTCCCGAAGAGCCCGTCATATTCGCCGGTGACGAACTCCCAATCGAACCGCCTCTGGCCGCAGGAGTAAAAGCGGACATCGCAAACGAGCCCGAAGGCCGGCACTACCCAGACTGTGAAGCCGCCCCCGATGTTGAAGCCGAACGACGTCCAGCGCTGGTCGATCTTCATGGGAACCCTGATGACGTCGACCGCCTGGTAATAAAAGCCGATCCAGGTCGTATAGACCAGGGCATAGGCGATCTCCGAATCGATGAAGAATCTGTTGATATAGAGGGTCGGCCCCCCCGAGAAATAGCCCTGGAGGCGCTTGGCGCCGAAACGGACGATGAAGTTGAGGCTGAGCGGGATGGTCCGGAGATCCCCGTCCGCTCCCATCCAGAGGGGTCCATCGAGGACGTAGTCATAAGCAAAATAGGTCCCCAAATTGATCCAGCTCCACCACATGGCCGACTCGGACATCGCGACGACGCTGGTCCGGAAGTATCCGACGTTGAAGCCGATCCCGAGGCTGGGCGTAAAGAAGAGGCTCAACCCGCCCCCGAGCCCGGCCCCGCTATGGGAGGTGATATGGAAGCGGGAGAAGCTTCCCAGCTGGTCAAGACCATACAAGGAACCCGTCCAATCATAGTTATAGCCGCCGGCAACGTCGAGATTCCTGGCCATGCCGCCATAGTAGAAGCTCAGCTCGAAGCGCGGCAAGTTTTGAGCCAACCCGGACGCGACGAATCCCAAGACGATTGCCATGGCCAACGCGATTCTCTTCACTTCGATTCCTCCCTGAAAGGCATCCGCGCGGGGAGCAACCGTACAGACCGTCTTCCCTTGGCTTTATTCCTGATGTGCCCAAATTATAATCTGGGGGAAATCGCAAGTCAAACGGAGGAATTCGCTCGGTGGATGAGATCCGCCGGGCCGATAAGAAGCTTGGCTTATCCCCCCTACGGATGAAGAATGATGATTGACCTAAACCTATGCAGGGCGTGCCCAAAGCGTTTCCAACTCATTTTAATGTCTTACCCACTCTACCCTCCCTAGAATAGGGAGGGACTCGTCAACGCTTTGGGAGAGGAGTGGCGGGGCCGACGAGACTTGAACTCGCGACCTCTGACGTGACAGGCCAGCGTTCTAACCAACTGAACTACGGCCCCGCCGAGGGGTTGTTATTATAGATAGATCGGGAGCGGATTTCAAGCGCTATCGAGATCCCTGGCCCCCCCCGCAAGAACGGCGGCAAATTCAAGCCGCATCGGCTTTCCTTTCTGCGAGGCGAGGAGTGTCGGGGTTCCCCTACATCTTCTCCAGGGCGGCGATGCGCTCCTCGATCGGCGGGTGGGTGCTGAACAACCGGTTGAGCTTGCCCTTGTGGTCGAGCAGGGGGTTGGCGATGTAGAGATGGGCCGTGGCCTTGTTGGCCGCCTCCAGCGGTTCCTTGTCATCGGCGATTTTGCGCAGGGCCGAGGCCAGGCCGGCCGGATAGCGGGTCAACTCGGCCGAACTGGCGTCGGCCAGGAACTCGCGCTTCCGCGAGATGGCCATCCGGATAAGGGAGGCGATGATCGGCGACAGGATCGCCAGCAGGAGGCCGATGACGATCAGCGCCGCTCCGACGCCGCTCTTGTCCTTTCCGGTCCGCCGGACGCGTCCGCCCCATAGGAAACTCCGCAGGATCCAATCGCTGAGCAGGGCCATGATGCCGACCATGACCACGACCAGCGTCATCAGCCGGATATCGTAATTGCGGATGTGGGACATCTCATGGGCCACGACCCCCTCGAGCTCGGCCCGGTTCATCTTCTGCAGGAGTCCTGTAGTGACGCAGATGACCGAGTTCTGCGGGTTGCGCCCCGTGGCGAAGGCGTTGGGCGCCGTGTCGTCGATGACGTAGCATTGGGGGGCCGGGATGCCGGCCGCGATGGCCAGCCCCTCGACGACATTATAAAGGTAAGGGAATTCTTCCTTAGTCGCCGGACGGGCTTTGCTGATACCCAAGGTGATCTTGCCGCTGGCGTAGTAGCTCCCCCAGGCCGAAAGGAAGGCGATCACCACGGCCACGATCACCCCGGGCGCCCCCAGGTTGGTCAGGTAGTCAAAGGCCACCCCCAAGGCGACGATGACCAGGATGAAAAACAGGATCAGGACCGCGGACTTACGCTTGTTCGCGGCGATTTGTTCGTACATACCGCACCCGCTCGGGTCAGAACTGAACCTTGACCGGCTCCTTGGCGGCGGGCTCGGTGATCTCGAAGTATTCCCGCTCTTTGAACCCGAACATGTTGGCCAGAATATTGGAGGGGAAGACCTGCTGTTTCTGGTTGAATTTCATGACCGTGTCATTGTAGAACTGCCGGGCATAAGCGATTTTGCCTTCCGTCCCGGCGAGCTCCTCCTGCAGCATCAGGAAATTCTGGTTGGCCTTGAGGTCGGGATAAGCTTCAGCCACGGCAAACAGGGTCTTCAGAGCGCCCTGGAGCTGGGTCTCGGCGATACCCTGGTCCTTGACCGTGCCCGCCCCGATGGCCTTGGTCCGGGCTTCGGTCACGTTCTGGAAGACGGACGATTCGTGCTTGGCGTAGCCCTTGACCGTCTCGACCAGGTTGGGGATGAGGTCGTATCTCCGCTTGAGTTGGACATCCACTTGGGACCAGGCGTTCTGGCAGCGATTGCGCAAGGCCACCAAGCCGTTGTAGATGCCGACGGCGGCCAGAAAGAGCAGGCCGACGACGATGAGGAAAATGATCAAAGCGCCCATGGGGTTCTCCTTTGCCAAAAGCTATCCCTTAAAGGATAACGGCCGCCGGGCAAAAAAGCAAGAGGCGCCCTCGCCCCCCTCGGGAGGCGCTTCGCCGGGCGGCGGAAAAGGACCGTATTTTCATTGACTTCGCCTTTCGGACAAGGCTATAATGCTGGTCCCTAAATCGGATTAGGGGCGATCTCTAACATCTCAAAGGAGGATCAACGAATGATGACATTGAAGGAGAAATTCCAGGCCAAAATGGGCCCCATGCGCGAGAGATATCAAAAGATTCTTAAAGAGCATGGTGACATGAAGATCGGCGACTCGACGATCGCCCAGACCTACGGCGGCATGCGCTCCATCAAGTGCATGCTCTGGGAAACGTCGGCGCTCGACCCCAACGAAGGCATCCGCTTCCGCGGTTTCACCATCCCCGAGCTGCAAGCCAAGCTGCCCAAGCTCCACGGCACCGAAGAGCCCATCCCGGAAGGATTGTTCTATCTTCTGCTGACCGGCGATGTTCCGACCCTTGATGAGGCCAAGGCCGTCGGCGAGGAATGGAAAAAACGGGCCAAGCTCCCCGACTATCTGCTCAAGGTCCTGGAATCCCTCCCTCTCGACCTTCATCCGATGACCCAGTTCTCGCTGGCCATCCTGGCCCTGCAGAAAGACTCCAAGTTCGCCTCCCGCTACCGCACCGGGATGTCCAAGGTCGATTACTGGGATCCCATGTACGAAGACGTCATGGACATCATCGCCAAGCTCCCCGAAATCGCCGCCCGCATCTACATGCGCTGCTACAAGGGCGCCCAGTACATCGCCCCCGATCCGAACCTCGACTGGGCGGCCAACCTGGCCCACCAAATTGGCATCGACAAGCCCGAATTCTACGACCTGATGCGGATGTACCTCGACATCCACAGCGACCACGAGGGCGGTAACGTCTCCGCCCACACCTGCCATCTCGTCGGCTCGGCCCTGTCCGACGCCTACTACTCCCTGTCCGCCGCCATGGACGGCCTGGCCGGCCCTCTCCATGGCTTGGCCAACCAGGAAGTGCTTCGCTGGATTATGGACGTTATGAAGGATCTCGGCGGCGTTCCCAACAAGGAACAACTCACCAAATACCTGTGGGATACGCTGAACAGCGGCAAGGTCATCCCGGGCTACGGCCACGCCGTCCTGCGCAAGACCGACCCCCGCTATGTCGCCCAGCGCGAATTCGCCCTCAAGCACCTGCCGGACTACGACCTGTTCAAGATCGTCTCCTCGATCTACGAGGTCGCGCCCGACATCCTGCTCAAGCACGGCAAGGCCAAGAACCCCTGGCCGAACGTCGACGCGCACTCCGGAGTCCTGCTGTACTACTACGGCGTCACCGAATATGACTTCTACACGGTCTTCTTCGGCGTCAGCCGCGCTCTCGGCATCCTGGCCCAGCTCATCTGGAGCCGCGCCACCGGCCTGCCGCTGGAGCGCCCCAAGTCCGTCACGACCGAGTGGGTCGAGGCCCAGATCAAGGCCGCCCAGCAGCCCAAGTAAGGGATGTGAAGCGGTCGGCCATCGCCGGCCCCTAACGAAGCCAACCGAAAAAGGCGGCTCCTCCGGGAGCCGCCTTTTTTATGGACGTCAAAGTTTCGACAGCCGGAAGAGCTTCATCAAATCCATGACGCTCCCGGCGGTAAAGCTCACCGTGTGCTCGTCCTGGCGCACGGCGCCGGGGATCCAGGAAGCTTTCTGGGCTCCGGCCTCGTCGGCAAAAGACACATCCAGCGTATAGGGCGGGACGAGCTTGAACGGTTTGAATGATTTCACCCGTTTCAAAGCCGCGGCCGTTTTCTCGCGGATCAAATTCTGCGCCGTCCGAGGATGGATCCCCAGTTCGGCGGTCCCGATCCCCTCCTTGACGACGACGGTTTCGACATCGCCGAAAAGCTCCCGGGCCTGTTCCCCGATGGCCTTATCGCCCGTGACGAGAATGACCGGAACATCGAACACCCCGGCCATAAGCCCGTTGATCCCGGCCTCAGGCATCTTCTTCCCGTTGATGACGACGTCGAGAAGTTTCGTCGTCATGGTGTGCTTGAGAACGGCGTTCGGCGTCGAGGCCCGGGCGTGGTAGCCGATGAAGATGACGGCGTCGAATGTCTTGTCGATCCCTTCCATCATGCTGAGCGGGCCGTAGCTCCAGTCACGAAGCAAACGCGCCGCCGGATGGAGGAGATCGGGCAGGATGTTGCGGCCGGTGTCGTGGGCGTCGCGGACGACGATTTCGGCCGCCCCGGCCGCCAGCGCGCCATCGATGGCCGCGTTCGCCTCCTCGGTCATAAAGCGCCGGAAGAGACCGTAATCCGTCCCGCCGACGGTCACATCGTCCCAGTTGATGACACCGCTGATGCCTTCCATATCGACGGAAATGAAAACCTTCAGCCCTTTAGCGGGCTGAGTTTGCCCGGCCGCCAAACCGGCGACGACGAACGCCAGAACTGTCAAAACGCAAACGAGTTTTTTTTTCATCGGCTATCCTCCCGGAAAACGTTCTTGAATATCTTATCAGATTCCGGCGTCCAAGACGTACTCTCGGAAGTTGCGCCCCGGAATCGATCGGCTCGCCGCATTTGGAAGAATATCCGCGTCCGCCGCCGCCGGGTTCGACGACGGCTCTTGAGTCGGGAAACCGACCCCGTTTCAACGGGGCCGGCAGGCTCGAGAAAAACCAAGGCGGCGGGCAGATCCCGACCCGGAGCAACGTTTTGACAAGCCGCGGGGGGATGGGTTAGGATACCGGTGCATGGGTTCTCTGCTGAAGCGCAAAGCGACGCAATCTCCGGGTCTGTTCTTATGAAATACCGGATTATTCTGGTTCAGGTCGTACCGGACCCGCCGGCCATCCATCATGATCTGCCTTCCATAAATCGGCCATAAAGAGAGGTACCATGTCCGACGTCAAGACCTACGGACCGGGAGTTCAAAAGTACATCGACCAGGCTAAAAATCTCATCGCCGAACGCGAAGCCCACCTGGCCATGGCCAAAGCCTGGAAATTCGACACCATCGCCGTCCACGGCCTGTACTCTCTCGAGGAATCCTACCGGAGAAATCAGGGGGCCCTCATCGAGCCCCTGTATCTCTCGGCGTCCCAGTCGTACGCCGACGCGGACGAGCTCGAAGCGGCCCTGGCCTACCTCATTCCAACATGGTGCTATACGCGCATCGCCAACCCCACGACCTATTACCTGGAGTGGGCTTTGGCCCTGCTCGAAAGCTACCGGGCGGGCCTGGATGCCTCCTGCTGTATCACGGCCTCGGGCATGGCCGCCATCGCCCAATCCGTCGACCCCTTTCTAGTCAAACAGAAGGACGGCGAGAAAATCAACTTCGTCTCCTGCGTTCAGGTGTACGGCGGGACGTTCCAACTCTTCAACATCCGCCGGGGCCAGGAACGGGGCATCGAGGTCCGTTGGGTCCTTCACCCCGAGGACATCGAGGACTGGAAGTCTAAAATCGACGAAAACACCCGGTTTGTCTATATGGAGGGGCCGTCGAACCCCCAGCAGGGTTTCTGCGACGTCAAAGCCGTGTCCGATTTAGCCCACGCCCACGGCATTCCCTTCATCTTCGACGCCACCTGCGCCACCCCCGCCCTGCTGAGGCCGCTCGAGTTCGGCGCCGACATTGTCGTCCACTCGCTGACCAAGTCCATCACCGCGGGAGGAATGGCCGTCGGCGGCGCGCTCATCAGCCGCAAACCGATCACCACGAAAATCGCCAACGACCACCCCTTGTTCAAGGACAGCTTCGCCGAGTACGTCAAATTCCTTCCCTTTCGCGACAACGGACCGGCCGCCTCACCATTCAATGCCATGATCGCCCTCAACGACCTGCGGACGCTCCGCTCGCGGATGGACCTCGTCAGCTCCGGCTGCCAGAAGGTGGCCGAGTGGCTGGGGACGCACCCCAAGATCTACCAGGTTGACTACCTGGGCCTGGAATCGCATCGGCTCCACCCGCTGGCCAAGCGCTACCTGAAACTGGTCGATTCGAACGACGGGACGGGAAACCCCGTGAACCGCTACGGCCACCTGATGAGTTTTCGCGTAGACGGTCCGCCGGCCAACGCCCGCAAAGTGTACGACGGCTTCAAGATGATCTACCGGGCCACCGACCTGGGCCGGATCAAGAGCGTGGCCACCATCCCGGCCATTTCCACGCACCAGCAGCAGGGCGAGGAAGCCCGCCGTATGGCCGATGTGCCGCCCCAACTCATCCGCCTATGCGTGGGTGGAGAGGACCCGGCCGACGTCATCGCCGACCTGGAGCAGGCCCTCCGCAAAGTCTGACCCCCAAAAATTACCGATAGAGGTTTTCTTCCCGGCGCGGATCACTGGCCTGCTTCGATCGGCGATATGGGACGATCGCGGCCATTTGTGTTTTAGCCGGGATTCGTCTAAAATTCCAGCGATGGAAAAAATCCGCATCTACGGCGATCCCGAACTGTCCTTGCGCGGGCGGGTCCGGGTCAGCGGTTCGAAGAATGCCGTCCTGCCGGCGATCTCGGCCGCCCTGTTGACGGGCGAGGATGTCCGCCTGGACAATATCCCCCTCGTCCGCGACGTCTTCTCCATGCTGACCCTGATGAAAGACCTCGGTTCGGAGTCGACGATCGAGGGCAACTCCCTATCCATCCGCGTCCCGAAAATTCTGTCGGAAGAGGCCTCCTATGACCTCGTCCGGGTCATGCGGGCGTCGATTCTGGTGCTCGGCCCCCTGGTGGCCCGCTTCGGCAAGGCCATCGTCGCCCAGCCGGGCGGCTGCGCCATCGGGTCGCGCCCCATTGATCTTCATCTTGAGGGCCTGCAGAAGCTGGGCGCCTCGATATCCCAGGAACATGGCTATATCACTGCGACCGCCGCCCGCCTGCAGGGCGCGGACTTCCAGTTCCGCAAGAACACGGTGACGGGGACGGAAAATCTGGTCATGGCCGCGACCCTGGCCCAGGGCGAGACCATCCTGCGCAATTGCGCCCGCGAACCCGAGGTCCAATGCCTGTGCGAGCTGCTGGTTAAAATGGGGGCCAAAATCGACGGTATCGGCGAGGAAGTCATCCGGGTCAAGGGCGTGGACGCCCTCGGCGGGGCTTCGCACGAGATCATCCCCGACCGCATCGAGGCCGGGACCTATATGGTCGCCGCTGCCCTGACCCGTGGCGACATCGTCCTGGACGCCGTCCAGCCCGCCCATATGCCGACGATCATCGAGAAGCTGCGCTATTCCGGGGCCAACATCGAGATGCTCGGCCCGTTTTCCATTCGCATCACCGGACGCTACGAGATCCGTCCCCAAGACATCACGACCTCGCCCTATCCGGGATTCCCCACGGATATGCAGGCCCAGTTCATGGTCCTGATGACCCAGGCCACCGGGACCTCGATCATCACCGAAACGATCTTCGACCGCCGGTTCCTGCACGTCAACGAACTTCTCCGCCTCGGGGCGACGATCGAAGTGTCGGGGGATAAAGCGATCGTCCGCGGGCGCACGCCCCTCTCGGGCGCCGAAGTCACGGCCACCGACCTGAGGGCTTCGGCTTCTCTCATCCTGGCCGGACTCATCGCCAACGGAACGACCACGGTCAACGAAGTTGAGCATATCGACCGCGGCTACGAGGCCATCGAAGAGAAACTCCGGGGGCTCGGCGCACGGATCGAGCGGATCAGAACCTAGGCCGCGAGGCCGGGAGGACGGCCATGACGGATTGCCTCTTTTGCCGGATCGTCGCCAAGGAAATCCCGGCCAGGATCGTCTTTGAGGATGATTCCATCTTGGCCTTCGACGACATCCGGCCGCAGGCGCCGACGCACACCCTGATCATCCCCAAGACCCACTACGCCTCGCTCAATGAAGTTCCGGCGGAACAGGCGGATCTTCTCGCCCGCATCCTGCTCCGGGCCCGGGAGATCGCCGCCGCCAAGGGCATCGGGGCGTCGGGCTATCGCATCGTCCTCAACACCGCCCGGGACTCGGGGCAGGAGGTCTTCCACCTCCACTTCCATGTCCTGGGCGGCCGGCGGATGGCCTGGCCCCCGGGATGACCGCCTCGGACGGCCATGGCTACGATCATCGACGGTAATAATTTCCTCGGGTTCGCTTTCCCGGGTCAAATCCGCGATCCCGAGAACCGTCTCACCCTGGTCCGCAAGCTTTTGGCCTACTGTCATTTCACCCGCTCCAGGATCATCCTGGTCTTCGACGGACGCGTGGCGGAAGAAATCTTCACCCTGACCCGGGGCGAGCCCAAGTTCCGAGTCGTTCATCCGGCCGAGGACGAGAGCGCCGACTCCGTCATTGTCGACCTGATCGACAAACAGAAAGACCGCAGCCGTCTGCGGATCGTCAGCAACGACCGCGCCATCCGGGACTACGCCCGCGAGGCCGGAGCCGAATCCCTGGCCTGCAAGGAATTCGCCGGCGAGCTCAAGCGGACGCTGGGAGAGCGGAAGACTCTCCGGGAGATGGATAAACCCGCCGCCCGCCCGTCCTCGCTCGAAGTCGGGCTTTGGATGCACGTATTCCAGGACGAAAAAAAAGGACGCCGATGAAAATCTCGGTAATCGGGACCGGCCGTATGGGCACGGTGCTGGCGCGCGCCCTGGCCGAAAAAGGCTGGAATATAGCCGCGCTTTTCGATGTCGACCGGCCCCATCGTCCGGGGGGATATGGCGACCCTGCGCCTGCACATGAACGTTTTGCGCAAATATATAACCCAACGCGATGCCTATCGTCTTCTGGGAGCGCGGGCCGTGGAAATTGCTGTAAAAAGCGGTCTGGGGCCGAACGAGGCCGCCTCGCTCAGACGGCGGCTGGCAGGAAAATAACTTCCTCTTCGAGAGTGATCCCGAATTTTTCGAGCACCCGCTTCTTCATCTCAGCGGCCAGCAAACGCACTTCGCGCGCGGTCGCTCCTCCTTCGTTGATGATGAAGTTGCAGTGCCCGGAGTAAACCGCCGCCGCCCCGACCCGCAGCCCCCTCGCGCCGGCCCCGTCCAGGAGCAGTCCGGCGGCCTGCCGACAGCCATCGGGTAAGACGGGGTTCTTGAAGTAGCTTCCGGGATAGGCGGTCGTCCGGGACGGATGGCGCTCCGCGCGAAGGGCGAGGATCTCGTCCATCTTCGACCGGATCGTTTCCGCGGGCGCCGGATTGAGACGCAGCGATGCCCCAAGAAGGATGCGCGGGTCCGTTTTTAGCTTCGAATGACGATAGCTGAACTCGAGGGCCTCCCGACCTGCCTGGGTCTCCGTTCCATCGGAATTGAGAAGGCGCGCGGCGGATAGCACGTCAGCGACGGCCCGCCCAAAGGCGCCGGCGTTGCCGAACACGGCCCCGCCGACCGTCCCTGGAATTCCAGCCAGGAATTCCAAGCCGCCAAGCCCTCGCCCGGCGGCGAAAATCGTCAGTTCATCGAGAGTCGTCCCGGAAGCCGTTTCGACGGTTCCGTCGGACGGGTGGACGGAGGTCCCCCGGGCCCGGTTTTTGATGATCAGGCCGCGAAACCCGTCATCGTCGAAAAGCAGGTTGAATCCGCCGCCAATGACTCGATAACGGAATTTTACGGCGTTCGCGGCTAGGACGGCGGTCTTGAGTTCGGCGAGTGTGGACGCCTCGAAGAAGAAATCGGCCGGCCCGCCGATGTGAAAATTGGAGTGGCCGCTAAGAAGCTCTCCGCGGCGCAGGGATGTCCCCGTCTCACGTTCGAAAAAACGGGCCGCTTCGTCAAAGGAATCGTTCATCGCTGGTATTGTATCGGAATTCCGAATATCACCCAACTTTATGATTCGTGAAGAGAAGAAAGCTTCTATCGGCAATTTGGAGATGATGGTATAAAAATTGCATCATATTTACAATGGAGCGCCGGCTCCAGGAGGGGGCCTCGGCGCCTGTAAAGGTTCTTTGTTTGACATTTTACAGGAGCTGGGCTATATTCCTGCTCAAATTCGGATGCGAGGTTTAGGATGAAAAAAGCGATTTTGACCGCCGTCGTCCTGTCGTTTCTTCTCAGCGGCGTTTCCTTCGGCCAAAACGAAGCGGACCAGGTCTATATCAAAGCGATGTCGGCTAACTCGCCCCAGGAGAAAGCCACCCTGCTGAAGGATTACATCGCGAAATTCGGGGGCAAAGGCGGCCAGTACGATAACTTCGCCTATGCTTATCTATTCCAAGCCCTGATCCAATCGGGTAAGACCGACGCGGAAACGCTCGGCTTCGGGGAGAAAGCACTGACCTTCTCCGGACTCGACGACTCCCTCAAAGCCCAGACTCTGGTCGCCCTGGCCACGATTTATTCCCGTTCGGCCCAGACTGCGGAAAAGGCCAAAACAACCGCCAACCAGCTGCTCCAGCATGCTAATGCGGCCAAGGGCAAGGAGGCGGAAGCCGCCAATGCCGCCATGTGGAACAACATGATCGGCGCCTCTCATTTCATCATCGGCCAAGCGCTGGACAAGGCCAAAGATTATAAAGGCGCGGTCGACGCTTATTTCAGCGCTTACGGCATCCTCAAGGACGCCAAGATCCTGGCCGAGATCAAAAAGCTCGGCAAGGCCCTTTACGACGGGGGCAACTTCGCCGAGGCGGAGAAAGTTTACCGCGTCACCTACGCCACTCTCAAGGACGGAGACAGCTTGTCGCTCTTATCCCGCTCCCTCTATAAACAGGGGAAGACGACCGAAGCGCTGGTCATGTTCAAGGAAGCTTTCGCCAAGTCGAAGACGGGCGAGATGGCCTACAACATCGGAGTCACGCTGGCCGGCGAGGCCAAGACCAACCCGGGGCTGACGGCCGAAGCTATTCGTTTTCTGCTCGACGCCAGCGTTCTCGGCACCAAAAACGCCAAGCAGGCTCAACAGGCCATGCAGATCGCCGAAGGCCTGTTTTACGGTCAGGACAAGGAATGGAACAGCCGAGTCGCGGCCATTCAGGAGAGCAACAAGCTCATCGAAGAATGGACCAAGACCCTCAACACCAAGTTCAAGGACAAGGCCGAGGATGAGCTGACGTCGGACGAGAAGCGCGAATTCCGCCGCTTAAACGAAAACCTCGAACGGGAAAGAAAAATCGTCGAGGGGATCCAAGCCAAGTCCAAGGCAACCATGGACGGCTTCCAGAAGCTGGTCGCCGAGGCCAAGTCCAGAAACGGCAAGTAAAAGACCGGCCTCTTCACACCATCCGTCATCCGCCCCCGGCTTCGCCCCTCGAAAGGCGGGTCCGGGGGATTTTATTTGCCGCCGGAAACCATTACAATCTCCCCATGGCCGAGATGATCCCCTCCCGCGACAAGGCCGCGGCGCGCGCGGCGAAGCTGCGCCGGGAAATCGAGTATCACGAGAGAAAATACTACATCGACAACGATCCTCAAATCGCTGACGCCGAATTCGACGGGCTTATGAAGGATCTTCAGCGCCTGGAGGCCCTCTACCCCGATTTGATCACGCCGGAATCCCCTACCCAGCGCGTCGGTGAAAAGCCCGCGGAGGGATTCTCGACCGTCCGCCACCGCAGGCCCATGCTGAGCATGGACAATGTCTTTGCGGTCGAAGAATTGGAGGAGTTCGGACGCCGCGTGGAAAAACTTCTGCCCGGCCGGACGGTGGAGTATATGGCCGAGCTTAAGATCGACGGGCTGGGCATCGCCATCCGCTACAAGGACGGACGCCTCGTCCAGGCCGTGACGCGCGGCGACGGCGCCCAGGGCGACGATGTAACGTCCAACGTCAAGACGATCAAAAGCATGCCGCTCGTCATTCCCGAAGACGGGGATGTCGAGGTCCGGGGCGAAATCTACCTGCCGTTCGAATCTTTCCGAGCCATTAACCGCGAGCGGGAGGGGCGGGAGGAACCGCTTTTTGCCAATCCCCGCAACGCCGCGGCCGGATCGATCCGCCTCCTCGATCCCCGCGAAGTGGCGGTCCGGCACCTGGATGCGTTCCTTTATACGCTGTTTCTCGCCGGGGACGAGCCCGAAAGCCAAAGGGAGACTCTCCTCCGCCTGCGGCGATCGGGTTTTAAAACCAATCCCGAATCCCGGCTGTGCCGGACGCTGGGTGAAGTCGTCGACTACTGGCGGGAATGGACGGACAAACGCGATTCCCTGGAATATGATGCCGACGGTATCGTGATCAAAGTCGATTCACGAGAGTCCCGGCTGACGTTGGGCGTCACGGCCAAATTCCCCCGCTGGGCGGTCTCCTTCAAATTCCCGGCCCGCCAGGCCACGACCAGGCTCGACGACATCATCATCCAGGTCGGCCGAACGGGAGCCTTGACGCCCGTGGCCGTTCTCCGACCGGTCAAACTGTCCGGCACCACCGTTTCCCGGGCCACCCTGCACAATGAGGACGAAATTAAAAGGAAGGACATCCGCATCGGAGACCTGGTTCTCGTCGAACGGAGCGGCGATGTGATTCCCAAGATCGTCGCTCCGATGAAGGAACGCCGGACGGGGAGCGAACGATTCTTTTTCATGCCGGTCCGATGTCCGGCTTGCGGCTCGGCCGCTTTCCGCCCCGAGGGAGAGGTCGCCTCCCGCTGCGCGAATCCGTCCTGTCCGGTCCGACTCCGTGAATCCATCCTTCATTTCGCCGCCCGGAGGGCCATGAACATCGAAGGCCTGGGGGAGGCCCTCGTCGATCAGCTCCTGGACAAAAAACTTGTCGTTTCGATTCCTGATATCTACGGTCTTCGCCTCGACGATTTAGCCGCGCTCGATCGGATGGGCCCCAAGAGCGCGAAAAACCTGATGGACGAGATCGAGGCCTCCAAAAAGAACGAACTCGCCCGCCTGATCTTCGCTCTGGGGATCCGTCACGTGGGCGAGAAACTGGCCCGGACCCTGGCCGCGCGCTATGGCGACATGGAAACCCTGGCCGCGGCCGCGCCCGACGATTTGCTTCAGGTCGAGGATATCGGCCCCGTGGTCGCCGAAAGTCTCGTGTTTTTCTTTCGCCAACCCGAGAGCCGCGCGCTTCTCGACCGGCTCAAGACGGCGGAAATACGATTTCGGGATGAGTCTCCGGCCGCCGCGGGAGGTCCGCTGCCACTGGCCGGCTTGACCTTTGTCGTCACGGGCAAACTGGCGGCCTTCAGCCGGGAGGAAGCCAAGGCGGAAATCGAGCGCCGCGGAGGTACGGTGACCGACTCCGTATCGGGAAAGACCGGGTACCTCGTGGTCGGAGAAGACGCCGGGTCGAAATTGGCCAAAGCCCAAAAGCTCGGCGTGAAAACGCTCGACGAAGAGGAATTCCGGAAAATCCTGGCCAAGACTTGAACGCGGGCGCGGCCGGGGGAGCTATTTCTTTTTGGATCCGAACAGATCCTTGTTGAAAAACCCCTTCCGCCCTTTTTTGTTGTTCGACTTGCCGTCGATTTCCTCGATCGCTTGGCGGGCCGCGGCGTGGTCGGCATCGATTTCCAGCGCCTTCTCGAACTGCTTGCGCGCCCGGAGGAGGAGCCCCACCTGCTTGTAAAGATATCCCAGTCCGATAAATCCCTCGGGGTTCCACGGCTCGATTTCGATCGCCCGAACGAAGTTCCGCTCGGCTTTTTTGCTGAGAGAAGGAACCTTGGTTTGAGCCATGGCCAAGAGCAGAAAATAATCGCCTTTGTCGTCCTTGAGGCGAACGGCTTCCTCGATGAGCACAACGGCTTCTTCGTACCGCCCTTGGTTGAACAGCGTCTTGCCCTGCCGAAAACGCGTCTCGGCGTTCTTGGAAGCATCACCGTCCTCGCTGGGAACCACGCTGGAGAGCTTGGAAGCGTAGGCCATCTTCTGGTCCCGGCTCGTCAGCGTCCGATACGCTTTCGTGACGGCATCAAAAACGGCATCGATCTGGCCCGCAATCGAAGACGGGATGTGGCGGCCGAAATGATCGGGATGGAATTTGCGGGCCAGTTTGAAATAGGCCTTTTTAATTTCTTCCTCGCCGGCTGATCGCCCGACGCCGAGAAGCTGATAATAATCAAGCTCCGGCAAACGCCGGTGGAGCTCCAACGCTTCATCAAGCGTGGCTTGGAGATCGGCGGAAGGGGGCGGATCCGGAGTGGCCGGCACAACGGCTTTGGCGGACAAGGTCGATTCCGGTTCGAACGGCGTTGTCTCCGCTTCGAGGGGTCGGAAATCGATAAGCTCGAGGCAATAAAAAAGATAAATCGCCTTCCAGAACGCCCGCGGGTCGAGAGTCTGGGACTCCAGGACCACCGCGGAAGTCCTATCTCCCTTGAGTGTCGAGAGCAGAGCCCTTTCCCGCTCGTCCAATGCGTCGAGCGAACCCCCGCCGCGGACGACGGGAATTTTTGGCCCCAGAAATTCCGCCAATGTCGGATGAAAAGGCATTTCGCGGATCCCCCGTTCGATCAGCGAGGGCAAATGCAATTTCGTCTCGAAATCCCCCTCCCGGAACCGTTCTCGCTCCTGGAAATCGATTTTATCCTCAAAAGAGGCGAAAAGAGACAGCGTGACGAGAGACATCTGGGCCAGGAGAGCTTCGTAGAGATCTTTTTTGGATATCCGGCGATCGGCGATGAGCGATTCTCCCAGCATCCGGCCCGAGGTGTCCATGCTCGGGATGGCCTCCAATGTCGCCTGGTCGATCTTGCCCTGGGCGAAAAGGACGGCCCCCAGGCGTTCTTCGGGGATTTCGGTTTTAACGAAGATCAGCCCCCCTTCCTGAAAGAAAAGGATTTTCTTCACCCCCCGGTGTTCGACGACCAAAGACCCGCTTTTTCGTCCGGAGTAGATGTCCTTGAGGGAGAGCGCGATTTGAATCATGAGTCCGGGGGTATTGTAATCCAAAGACCGGCCCGAATAAAGCGATGTCTCGCATTGTGAATCGACCCGGGCTGTGCTAATTTAATCCCATGAGAATCGCACTCGCGCAGATCGCCCCGCATCTGGGCAACGTCAAAAAGAATTGGGACCTTCATCTCGAGACGATCGAGAAAGCCCGCCGCGAAAAGGCCGACCTTCTCGTTTTCCCGGAGCTGAGCCTGACGGGATACAAGCTCCGGGACCTCGTGGAGACGGTCGCCGTCGACCCGGACCGGTCACCCCATTTTCGGGAACTCCGGTCGTTGAGCCGCGAGCTGGCCATCGTCGTCGGTTTCGTCGAAGAACGGAAAAACGAAAAGGCGCTCTTCTTCAATGCGTCGGCGTTCCTGGCCGAAGGCCGGATCCTCCACATCCATCGCAAAGTCTTCCTGCCCACCTTCGGCATGTTCGAAGAAGCCCGCTTCTTCGCCCCGGGCAACCATTTCGGGACGTTCGCTTCACCCTTCGGCCCGGCGGGAATGTTGATTTGCCGGGATTTTCTCCATCTCAACGCCGGCTATCTGCTGTTCGCCGGCGGGTCCGAAATTCTGATCACGATCAGCGCCGCTCCCGGGCGCGGTTTGGGCGTGGACCAAGGCTTCGCCTCGAGCCGGATGTGGGAGCTCATGGGAGAAGCCCTGGCCCGGTTCACGACATCGACCATCGTTTATTGCAACCGGGTCGGAATGGAAGACGGCATGGCTTTCGCCGGCGGCTCGTTTGTGTTCGCGCCGTCGGGAAAAATCCTGGGGCAAGCTCCCTATTTCGATGAACATCTGCTCCTTGTCGAAATCGATCCCTCGGCCGTCCGAAAAGCTCGTAAGACATGGCCCTGGAAGCGAGACGATAAACCCGAAATGACGCTCCTCTCGCTCCAGAGAACACTCCTGCACCATGACGATTAACTGCCCGTTCGCCGTCAAAATTCTGGCCGCTTTCATTCGCGGAGAACTGTCCAAATTTGGCTTTCACAAGGGTGTGCTGGGGCTTTCCGGAGGGCTGGATTCCTCGGTCTGCGCCGCGCTGGCCGTCCAAGCGCTGGGCTCCCCCAACGTCCTCGGCCTGATCATGCCTTATGGAGATATTTTCAACGCCGACAGGGATGACGCCCTGGCGTTGGCGAAGGCTTTAGGGCTGCGGACTGAGACGATCAACATCGCTCCCATGGTCGATGCCTATTTCGACCGGTTCCCGGTAAACGATTGCGTCCGCCGCGGCAACAAAATGGCCCGCGAACGGATGTCCATCCTGTACGACGTATCCGCCCGCGACCATGCCCTCATTCTCGGCACGAGCAACAAGACCGAGCTTCTGATCGGCTACGGCACGATCCACGGCGACATGGCCTGCGCCATCAATCCGATGGGGGACCTTTACAAGACCCAGGTTCGTCTTCTGGCCGAGCATTTGAACCTGCCTGAACGCATCCGAGCCAAGAAACCCACGGCCGGCCTGTGGGCCGGACAGACCGACGAGGACGAAATAGGGATGCCCTATGCCGAACTCGACCAGATCCTTTTCCGCCTCGTCGACGAACGCGAGACGAGGGACGAAGTCGTGGCCCAAGGTTTCAACCGCAAAAAAGTCGACCTCGTCCTGGCCAAAATCCGCCGTTCCGAGTTCAAACGCCAGCTTCCGCCCATCGCCAAGATCTCGTCCCGGACGGTGGGCCACGACTTCCTTTATCCCTACGATTGGGAAGGATAAAGGAACCGGACTCATGGCCGGAACACTTTTCGTCGTCGCCACCCCCATCGGCAATCTCGAGGACATCACTCTTCGGGCCCTGCGCATTTTGAAGGAAGTCGCCGCCATTGCCTGCGAGGATACGCGGCGGACCTCCCGGCTTCTGGCTAAATACGGGATTCGGTCCCGTCTAATCAGCTATTACCAGCCCAGGGAAATCCGGCGCATCCCCCTTCTCATCGACATGCTCAAGGAGGGCCAAGACCTGGCCTTGGTTTCCGACGCGGGGACGCCGGCTATATCGGACCCCGGATTCAAACTTGTTCGCGAAGCCATTCGGGAAGGCCTCCGGGTTGTGCCCATCCCGGGCCCGGCGGCCGTCACGGCCGCGCTTTCGTCGGGAGGCCTTCCGACGAACCGGTTCCTTTTCATAGGATTTCCTCCCCCCAAGGAGAGCGCCTTGAAGAAGGCGTTATCCGCCCTGGCCGATCAGGATGCCACTCTGGTTTTCTATCTGCCCGGTCGAAAAACGGAGTTGTTCATGGAGGCGGTCCTGGCAACACTGGGCGACAGGCCCTGCGTCATAGCCAGGGAGCTGACCAAGATTTATGAGGAATTCCATCGAGGGCCCGCCTCCGAGATGGCCGCCCTTTCAAAAACGCGCGACTTCAAAGGGGAGTTGACCATTCTGGTCGGCGGCAAAGAATAATCGAGAACTCCATAGAGCGAGGAGATAGGCAATGGCGATCATTCGCTGGGATCCATTCCGGGATATGGTTTCTCTTCGGGAAAAGATGAACCGGATGTTCGACGACGTCTTTTCCAGGCCAGGCGAGGACAAGGAAACCGCCCCGAGCTCGTGGGCCCCTTCGGTCGATATCTACGAGACCGAGAATGAACTCGTCCTGACCGCCGAAGTGCCGGGCATCGAGGAGAAGGACATCGAAATCAAGATCGAGGACAACACGCTGTCCCTGCGGGGCGAACGAAAGTTCCAGAAAGAGAAGAAAGAGGAGAACTACCACCGCCTCGAGCGGTCCTACGGCTCCTTTTTCCGGGCTTTCACCCTGCCTCATTCGGTCGACGCCGAAAACATCCGCGCCGAGCACGAGAACGGAGTTTTGAAGGTGACGATGCCGAAACATCGGGAGCTCAAGCGGCGGACGGTGAAGATCGTCCGGCCGATAAACCCATTCAACTCCCCGCGCTGAATCCTATTAAAACCATAGGACTTGCTCACCAAAGTCCAGAGCATGCCCTATAAAAACCATAGGACTACCCAGGCAAGGCCCGGGGTATAATGTCCAGGGTTAATACTGAGCGGCGCTTTTTACCCCGATTAAAAATCGGGGTTTTGCGCCGCGAACGAATCGACGTCCCGAAAAAGTGAACAAAACCGGTTCTCTTCCATTCTGTGTGGGTAGGTGAGGCGGCACAGTGTCACCGTTCGGGGGAACGGAGCCATACGCCGTGACCAGACGGCCGTCTTAAATAGGCTTTGTGCGATCAAAACGGCGTATGGTCGGCCAACTCAAATTTTAGCCGTTCCTAGCCGTTTTCGAGGAGAGTCCTATGCTTTAGCGTAGGACCGGCGAAGATGTCCGATGCCGTTTTTTCCTGCGGAAAAAACGGTAGCAGTTCTGAGCCGCCGAGAAAACGGCGAGGGAACGGCGTGAAAAAGCCGCGCCGCAAGCCACACAAAATGGAAGAGATCCGAAAAACCAAAAACCCGTTTTCCGGAAACGAAGCCGGGGGTGAAAATCGAGACCGCCTCCCGAGCTCCTACTTGATCAGCAGAAGCGTCCGTTCACGCCCGTCGGCGAATTGACAGCCGTTCGCGGAGAAAATCGCGTCATCTTCGAAACCAATGCGGACGTCCTGATTGTCCCATTCGGGAACTTTTTTGGTGGCGCTGAATTCGATGGAATAAATCGTATTCAGATACAGAGGATAGTCCCCCCGCCGGCGGGACCCCTCCGGGGCGCTTTCGGGCGCCCGGGCATCGATCGGGGGGCCGGCGGCATGACCGTAAACGCCGATGGGGTGAGTATAGATGAGCGGCCTCAATCCTTCCGCTTCGCCTTTCTTCATCGCGGCATCCACGACCTCGTTTCCCGTTCGTCCGGCGCGGAACTCCGCCAAGAGGACGTCGGCCAGCCGGTTGGCGTTGTCCAAAGCCGCTCCCAAACCCGGCGGCGCGTCCGTTTCCCCGGTTTGCAGAACGTAGGCGGACCATTGCATGTCCGTATGGAGCCCGAGATACTTGATCCCGATGTCGCAATGGAGGAGGTCCCCTCTGCGGATGACCTCTTTGTCTTTATATTTGGCTTCTTCCTTTGGACTCCTCTGGATATCGATCGAGGGATGGAACCAGGGATCCAGGCCGAGATCCCTGACCCTCTGCCGGAACCACCATTCGACATCTTCCGTGGTCGTGACGTCCGGGACGATGACCTTGTTGGAGAAAAACTCGGCGATGATGTCGTGGCTGATCCCGCAGATATGCCGGTAAATGCTCAGCTCCTGCGGGCTCCGGGTTTCCAGCCAGCCGACGCATAGCCGATCGGCGGAAACCAATCTTTGGGAGTACTCGGGGCCGAGCGCGCCGACCAGCTTGTCTTTCAACCCGGACGTCAGATGATCACCGTAACCCCAGAGCGGTGATGTTTCGATCCCGATTTTACGGGGATTCATCGCTTTGATCGTTTCGGCCAGGCTCTCAAACTGAGTTTTTTTCTTTTTGTCCAGCCAAGTGGGTTTATACCACCCCCCGAGGCCAGAACTCCCTCCGGACAGCCTCTCAACGCCGAGCTCCTTCCCCCGGTCGTGGAACATCAGGATGGAGGTCCGGACGACATACAGGCTTGTCGCGGGAAGCAGGGTGAAGTAAACGGGACCCGGGTCCGGTTCGTTGCTCATAACGAGCCAGAGGTCGATCCCCTCCCTCCTCATCAAATCGGGCAGAATATTATCCAGCCTCCATTTCAGCCACTCGTCCATGATCCCGGCGCGCTCCCGTTCCGGAAGGATGTTGCGGCTATCGCCGACCGCGCCGACCTGGACGCCGGCGGAATAAGAGCCGGTCAGGAGCAGAACCATCGAAAAACCGGCGAGAAGCCGGCCTACCCGCATCGTTTTCATGACCATCCTGCGTCTCCTCTCCTTCAACGGATTTTTAGCCCGGCGCGGAAAAACTTCGGCATTTTCAGGATCATTATTAATCCGCCAGGGGGATGAATCTCGGCCCTTCATCACGCCGGGAATATATCCCCCCCCGCGTGATGATGTCAACAACCGCCGGGCTCTTCAGGCTTGGGCGATGGTGACCGCCCGCACCTCCGCCGCGCCGGCTTTTCTCAGCATGCGAGCGCACTCGCCGATCGTTGAACCCGTGGTAAACACGTCGTCGACCAGGACGATCACCTTCCCCTCAACTCGGCCCGGCCGCCGGATTTCGAAAGCGTCGCGGACGTTCGCCCGCCGGGCCTCGCGCCGCAAAGTGGTCTGAGGCGGGACGGAGACGATGCGGCGAAGGGATCCCGCTTCGACGGGAATGCCGATCAATCGGGAGAACTCGCGGGCCAGGACTTCCGCCTGGTTGAAGCCGCGCTTCCGGCGTCTTTTCTTGTGCAGGGGAACGGGCACCAGGATGTCCGCGCCGGCCCAGACCGTGGCTTTCCCTTCGAAAGCGGAATAAGCGAAGCACGCCAAGGGCCGTCCTAGAGGCCGATACCCGCGGTACTTGAAGAGGAGTAAAGCGTCCTTGAGCACGCCTTCATAACGGGCCGCCGATCGATGGGTGGAGAACGACGGTTTCGATCGGAGGCAATCGCCGCAGGCATGAGGCTCCCCCGCTCCGGCGAAAAAACGCCCGCACCCGGAGCAAAACTGTGCTTGGCAGGGTACCAGGGCGGCCAGACATTTTCCGCACAGTACTCGCTCCCCCGGCCGATCGAGCAAGTCCCCGCAGCGTCGGCAGAGGGAAGGAAAGACCAGGAGTTCGGCCAGCCTGGCGGCAACGGTCAGGGTCCTCCGGAGGGAAGGAACAAACCATCGACTCCCCGGGCTAAACCCTATAAAAACCATAGGACTTGCCAGGCAAGGCCCGGGGCCTGTTCCGGGTTAATACTGAGCGGCGCTTTGTACTCCGATTTAAAAATCGGGGTTTTGCGTCGCGAATGCATAAAAACCATAGGACTTGCCAAGCAAGGCCCGGGGCCTGTTCTGGGTTAATACGGAGCGGCGCTTTTTGTCCTAGTTTATAAATTAGGATTGGGCGCCGCGAATGTATCAAACCGATTCGGTCTCGACTTTTTCCTGGCATTCGATACAGTAGGGCGTCCAGGGCAGGGCGTTAATCCGTTTCCGGCTGATCTCCTTCTGACACATCTGGCAGTTCCCGAACTCCCGCTTCTTGATTCTATCCAGCGCGGCATCGATCAGGAACAGCTCGTCTCGTTCGGCGTCGGACAGGCTCAAAAGAAACTCCTTGGTGTAGGAGCTCTCGGCCTTGTCGGCCAAGTCCTGGGCAATATCGGTTTCGATGGTTTTGCTCTCGTTGCGAAACGCGCTCAATTTTTGAACGAGTTCGTTACGGCGGTCGATAATCCTTAGGCGGTAAGCGTCGAGCTCTTTTTTAATCACGGAGCCCCCTTTATTTGGCATAAGAACGTCCTTTCATGAGCGATAAGGCTCGGTAAATTTGCTCCATAAGCGCGAGGCGGCATAATTCATGCGAATATGTCATCCGAGACAAGGACAGCTGTAAATCGGCCCGCTGGAGAAGCCGGGGGGCCAATCCCAGAAATCCGCCGACGAGAAAAGCGATCGATCGGCTTCCGGCGGCAGCCCGGCGCTCAAAAAAACGGGCGAACTCTGCTGAACTCATCTCTTGGCCTCGGTCAAAGAGGGTGACAATATAATCATCTTTCAATTGTTTTTCAAGCCCTTCCGCTTCCCGATCGAGAATTTTTTCGGTCCACCGTTCATCCCAGCCCCGGGCGGAGGGTGTCTCGATCAAGCGAACGGGTAAAAGCTCCCCGATCCGCTTGAGATAATGCTCCTGGAGGGCGGAAACTCCGGGAAGCTTGGCCTTCCCGGGCCAAAGAAGTTTCACCTGCATGGCGGAGGATTCGGACCGGTGGCGGCGCCGCTCAGTAGAAGGCCTGGGGCGCGTCGGCCCACAGCTTTTCGAGAGCATAGTAATCCCGGGCGGCCCGGGAAAAGACATGGATGATGAAGAAACCGTAATCGATCAAAATCCATTCTCCATGGGACTTCCCCTCCACACCCAGGGGGCGGTGGCGGGCTTGTTTAAGCTCAAACTCGATGGCCTCGGCAATGGCGGCGTTTTGCCGCCCCGAATTTCCATGGAGGATGATGAAGTAATCGGTGAAGGAAGAGACCGCCCTAAGGTCAAGAACGCGGATGTCTTCGGCCTGCTTGTCCAGGGCGGTTTTAACCGCCGCTTTCAAAGCGGCCGGAAGGTTTCGCTTATCAATCTTTTTCAAGCTGGAATTCGCGGTAGTCATGGGTCGGTTCGAGTCCTCCTTTGAGCGCATTCGGGCTTGGGGCGGGTCTGGCGCCCCTTTTGAATCACCGGCCGGTTCTGGTAGAGGCCTTGAGTTCGAATGTGGGCGGCGACCGCGGGCGGTACAAAGCCGGCCAGGGATTGTCCATCTCCGGCCAGTTTCCTGATCCCGGTCGACGAAATGGGAAGGGCGTCGATGGAGGCCAGGAAAATCCGACCCGTCTCCATCTCATTCTCAGCCTGGGCCGCCGCGAAGGATCGTCCCTTGACGGCGGCCGGGACTCCGAGCGTTGCCCGGTGATCCACTTCCGCCGCCCAGGCCTGTCCCTTGATCCTGCGGATCCCCTTTCGATAGGCCGGGCCGAGCGCCCGGGCGGCCGACTCAGGGTCGAAACCGGGCCGGGCCATGACGATGAAGGGACAGTTCGCCAGGACGCGTTTCCACTCCCGCCACGTCCTGATTTCGAGAAAAGCATCGGCCCCGGTGATGAAAAAAAACCGGGCCCGGGGAAACCGGCGGCGGAGTTTGTCAATGGTCAGGATCGAAAAGGAAGGCCCCGCCGCCCGAATCTCGATGGAACAGGCCGTCCACCGGACGCGGCGCCCCAGGGCCAAGCGGACCATTTTCATTCGGTCCGCGGCCGGAGCCATATCGGGCCGGGCTTTGTGCGGCGGGACGGAGGCCGGGACAAAAAGGATTTTATCCAGGTGGAACATCCTCTCGATGAGCCGCGCGGCCCGCAAATGGCCGCAATGGATAGGGTCGAACGTTCCGCCGAAAATGCCGATGCGTTGGCCCTGTTTCATGACTTCGCTGATTCCGGCTTTTCTTTTTTCATCCGGATAATTGAACCCATTCGACTCCCCGGGCTGAAGCCCGGGGTAGATCCAGGGTTAATACTGAGCGGCGCTTTGTACCCCGATTTAACAATCTGGGTTTGGCGCCGCGAATGTATCATATCGGACAGGGCCGAGACCAGAGACTTGAGGCCGTCGTCCTTGAGCGCCGAAACGGCGAAAAACGGGATTTTACGCCGGGTCGCCAGTTTCCTGACCGCCGCCAGGCGGGTCCGGTCCTGGCCGAGAAGGTCGACTTTGTTGGCCACCAGAATCTGGGGACGGCGGGCCAACTCGGGGCTGAAGGCCGCCAGCTCCTTCAATACCACCCGAAAATCATCGCCCGGATCGCGGCCCGAATACGGCGACACGTCGATTAAATGAACCAGGACTTGGGTCCGTTCGACGTGCTTCAGAAATTGAATTCCCAACCCGTGGCCGAGGTGAGCCCCTTCGATGAGGCCGGGAATATCGGCCGCGACGAAACTCTCGTCGGTGCCGGCATAAACCACACCCAGGTGGGGAATGAGGGTCGTGAAGGGGTAATCGGCGATCTGAGGCCGCGCCGCGGAGATCCGCGACAAAAGCGTCGACTTGCCGACATTGGGAAAACCGATCAGCCCCGCATCGGCGATCAATTTGAGCTCGAGGATGAGTTCCTGATCCACGCCGGGGCGTCCCGGCTCGTGTTCGCGGGGGACCTGATGCGTCGATGTGGCGTACGAAGCGTTGCCCCGGCCGCCTTTCCCGCCGGGGGCGACGATGAATTTTTCTTCGGGCTTTAGAAAATCGAAGAGGACCTTGCCGGTGGCCATATCCTTGACAACCGTGCCCAGGGGAACACGAAGGATCAGGTCGGCGCCTTGCTTTCCGGTCCGGTTGCCGCCTTCGCCCGGTTTTCCGTTTTTAGCTTTATTGATGGGATGGAATCGGAAAAATGAAAGAGAGTTCAATCCTGCCTCGGCGAATAGAATCACGCTTCCGCCGCGGCCGCCGTGCCCTCCGTCCGGACCGCCTCGCGGGACGGCGTATTCGCGCCGGAAACTGACGGCGCCGTTCCCCCCGCGGCCGGCATGGAGAGAGACCTGGACCTGGTCGATGAACATCGCTAATTACGGAAAAGAAAAACGGCGGACGTTAAAACGTCAGGCCGGCAGCACCGATACAAATTTGCCCCTTTTTCCCTTGTCCTCGAAACGGACCACTCCGGCGATCTTGGCAAAGAGAGTATCGTCCTGACCGCGGCCGACATTTTGGCCCGGTTTGAAAGGTGTTCCACGCTGCCGGACCAAAATCGATCCGCCTTTCACCGTCTCCCCACCGTAGTTTTTCACGCCCAGTCTTTTGGACTGGCTGTCCCGGCCGTTTCTTCCGCTTCCGCCTGCTTTCTTTTTAGCCATGCTCGATCTCCTTTACTTCCCCGCCTTCTTGGCGCGGGGTTTCGCTTTTTCGGCGGCCGGTTTCTTGATGGAGGCCTTCTCCGCTTTGGCTTTGGTCTTGGGTTTGGCCTTGACTTTGGCCTCTTCGAGCGGAGCGGGTTGTTTGGTTTTCGGTTTGGACTTATCCGTTTTTGGTTTGGCCGCCGGTTTCGCCTTCGGCTCGGGCACCGGCCGGACGGCGGGAGGTGCCTCGACCTGAAGCTCTTCGGCGGGAACGACGGTTTTGTCAGGATAGACGGCTAGAATCTTGACCTCGGTCAGCGTCTGGCGATGACCGCGGGTCCGCCGATACTGTTTCCGCCGCTTTTTCTTGAAGACAAGAACTTTCTCGTCCCTGAAAATCTTCACGACTTCAGCCTTGACCACGGCCTTCTCGAGGACCGGGGTTCCGATCTCCGTTGAGGTCCCATCGTCGATGAGCAGAACCTGGTCAAACAGGACTTTCTGCCCCGCCGCGGCGGCGAGTTTTTCGACCTGAAGAACATCGCCGGCCTTTACGACATACTGTTTTCCGCCCGTTTTGATCACAGCCAGCATGATTATCTACCTTTGTTTGAAGTTCGCCATGCAAAAATAGGGCCCTAAATCTAACATAGGGCTTCGCTTATGTCAACCTCGGCGCCGATTTCGGCACTATGTTCAGCATGGCCGGGGCTTGGCTTTTCCTGCCCCTCCTGCCCGGGCAGATTCTGTTGACCAACTGTCTGACCGATTTCCCGGAGATGACCATTTCCTGGGACAGCGCGGACCCGGAAACCGGGCCAAGGCCGAGGCCCATGAAACGGGGAACCGAAACCGTTTTCGGACCGATGATAGGTTATGATTCGGCTTTGACAAGCCGGGGTTCGTGTTTTATCATCGAAAATACAAAAATCATTTCCCTGGCTGGATTCTGTCGAAAGGCTTCCAAGGAGCCCGCGGATGAAAAATATTCGAACAAAAATCGCCGCCCTAAGCATCTGTCTCTTATTCGCCGGGGCAGCCGGAGATCCGGTCCCCGGCCGACTAGCCCCCAGCCTCCGGATCGCTCCCGGCCCGTTGGCGGTCACCTTGAAATATCGCCGTGCCGACGGCAGTATCGCTCCTGTGGAAGCGGCGGTCATCCGCATCGGCGGCCGCTACGCGGCGACGGCGGAAGACGGCTCGGCTATGTTCGACGGCGTTCCGGCCGGCTCGTATAGGCTGACCGTCGAGCATCCCGGTTTTCTCCGCTTCGTCTCCGACCTCGTCCTCCCGGAAGGCAAGCGCGATCCCCTGGACGTCGTCCTGACTCCAGAAACTCTTGTCGACGTCAAGGGACGGGTGATGGAGGACGGAGGACAGCCCTTGGCCGGTGCTGCGATCAAGTTTTCGCCTCTCGATGTCCCGTCGTCGGTCCAAGGCGTCTTCGAGTTCATCTCGGGCTGGGACGGCGGCATTCTGGCCATCGACGTCCCCTCCGGAAAATACCGGGCCGAAATCTCCTGTCCGGGTTGTCAGGAGAAATCCTTCGAATTCGCTGTGGCCGGCGGTATGGCCGATTTGAAATTCTCTTTGGACCGCCGGCGGTCCCCGGCCTCGCTCGACGTGACCGTGGTCGACGTCCAGGGTCTGAAACCCGTCGCCGGAGCCAAAGTCGCCCTAGCCGAGGATTGGCCCAAGGGGATGATCGCCGAAGCTCCGGCGGATGCGTCGGGCACGGTTCGGTTCCGCGATCTTCGGCTGGGCGATTTGAACTGGCCCGACGAGAAAGGCCTCTTGTCCATTGCGCGGCCCCAAGTGACCGTCAGGGCCGAGGCCGAAGGCTTCGAGCCGATGATCGTCCCGGCGACGCTGGCCCTCGGGGCGGCCGTGACAATCCGCTTGAACTCGCGCCTGAGGATGCCTTCGGACGGCTCCAATGCCTCCCTTCAGCAGGCCATGGTTATCCGGACCGGCTGCCCGGTCGAGCTCACGATTCCCAAACCCGGCGACCAGCGCTTTTTCCGCTTTCGCTTTCCCTATCCGGCCGAGGTGAAGGTCGCCGTCGGTCCGGCCAATCCCATCGAAATCCACCAGCGGGTTCTGGCCTCCGACGGCAAACTCTTAGCTGAGAACGCGTCCTATTTGAACCAGGACAACGTCATCACCCTCCGTCTGGGCGCCGGCGAATATTATGTCCAGGTCATGGAGTGGGGAAACAACGGCGCTTCGCCGCAGCCGGTCACGTTAACCGTCGGGGTCGAATTTGCGGCCGATCCGCACGAGCCCAACGACACTCCGGAAGCGGCGAAACTCATCTCTCGGAACCAAGAAGTCCGGGGAAGAATCTGGCCGAACGGCGACGCGGATTATTTCCGCTATGAAGTCTCCCGGCCGGGCAGACATCGTTTCACCATGCCGCCGTGCGCCCTGGAGCGGCATCTGGCGGTCTTTGACGGGTCCGGTAAAAAACTCGCCGAACAGGCGGTCTACACCAACCTAATGCTGGACTTCACGGCCGAGCTCGCGCCCGGAACTTACCGGATCGCCGTCAGGGAGTGGGGGGACAACAATTCCTCCTTGGATCCTTACAGCTTGCGGGTGGAAGCCTGCGAGGATGACGGGGTGGACGATCCCGCCGACCGCGACGGCCGGCCGGCGGCCGTTCGCTTCTTGAATTTGAATCAATCGGCGGCCGCAACGATCAACCCGATCGGCGACTTTGACACCTTCGCCTTGGCCGTTCCCACCGCCGGCGTCCTGCATATCCAGGGACGTTTTTCCGGCGAGTCGCATATCCGTCTTCTTTCCGGCGCGGGCCGGATCCTGGGCGAACAGGCCGTCTACGCCAACCAACCCGTCCATTTCGCCTGCAGCTTCCAAGAGCCGGCCGCGGTTTTTATCCGGGTCTTGGAATGGGGCTCCAATAATTGGGGAGCTTCGTCTTACCGGGTTTTCGCCTGGTTCGAGCCCTGCGACGAGCTCGAATGGACCGGTCGAAACGATGCGCCGGAAACGGCCATCCCGGCCGTTCTCGGCGAAACTCTCCGCGGAAGCCTTAATCCCGTGGGCGACGCCGATATGTACAGTCTGACCGTTGATCATCCCGGCTACCTTCGGCTTGGAGGCAACGGTCCGACGGAGCTTCACGTCCGCTTGAGGGACGGCGCCAACCGTTTGGTCGCCGAGCAGGCCAACTACGCCCGGCAACCGATCGACATCCGCTCCGCCGTTCTTCCCGGCGAATACCGCGTGGAAGTATACGAGTGGGGGAACAACGGGCGGCATTCCGGTGGTTATGCAATCCGCACCGCCCTGGAGCGGGCCGAACCCGACGAGATCGTCCCCCTCAACCAGGACCCGGCCCGCGCCTTGACGCTCGGCCAGGCCCAAAGCTTCGCTATCGATCACATCGGCGACGTGGATCGTTTCATCCTCAACGTGCCGCGGGCGGGAAAATTCAGCCTGAAATTTCTCAATCCCCTGGAGCTCCATGTCCGGGTTTATGACGATCAGACCGGGGCGCTTGTCGCGGAAAAAGCGGATTATTTACGCGCTAATCCCATCTTGGAATTGGAGACCAAGGGTCCGACCCGGTATAGGCTCGATCTCATGGAGTGGGGAAACAACAACGCTTCGCTCGCCGAAGGGTACGTTTTGGCCGATGAGAAGGGCCTTCTTCCCGGCGCCGATCGCCTCTCCTGGGTCGTCGATCCCTTTGACCCGACGCTGGTTCGGTTTACGAGGTCGGCAGTCGAGGGGTGGACTTCTCCGGTTAAGTTGTCGGTCGACGTGACGGCCGACGGCCGCGGCGACTTCGACGTCCCGGCCGGCCCCCAGGGCGCTGCGTGGCGCTTTCCCGCCGAAGGACTCTACAAGGCGACGGCGGTCATGGAAGCGGCGCCCGGCGGGACGGCTCAGCATTCGTTCTGGGTCGAGGCCGTCGGGCAGACGGAACGCCGAGGCGTCTTTCTGGTCGTCGACTATCCTTATGAAGGCCAGACCGTGGAGCGCGATTTGCCTTGCCGGGCCCGAGCGCTGAGCTTCAGCGGAAAGCGGATTCAATCCGTCTCCTTAGCCGTGAACGGCGCGGAGATCGGCCGCGTCTACAGCCTGCCATATGAATTCGAAGTCCCCTGGCGGACGGTCGGAGGCGGCGAACGCGTCCTGACCCTTACGGCCGTGGACGACGCGGGAGAAAAAGCCGTCGTTAAAAGGACGGTCCGAATCTCGGATTATTTCGATTTGAGGCCCGCCGATAACGCCGTCCTTTCCGGCTCGAACGTCCGGGTGAGCTGGACGGGGCGGAATTTCGGCCAGGCGTCCGTGCGGTATCGGCCCAAGGGCGAAACCGAATGGAGGACGGCCGTCGGGCAAAATGGCCGCTTTCGCCTGGTCGATCTGGCCGGCCTCGAACCGGGAACGGCCTATGAATTCCGGCCCGAGGGCGGCGGCGAGCCGGGCCCCGTCCGGGCCGTCACCAGGGTCAAGGGACTGGCCTTCGGCCGTTCCCGTTACGGCGCGACCATCAGGCGCGACTATGACCAGCGCGTGGGCGTTTCGGTGCGCAATCACGCCGACAAACCTCTGACCGTCCGCCTGGAATGCGGACTTGTTCCTGAGGAAAGCCGTCTTCTGGCCGGATTCGTCGGTGAGGGCTCAGAGGGCGCACCCTTGATCCTGCAGCCGGGCGAAGAACGGGATTTCCTGCTGGGCATCAGCGCCCAGGACTCGGTTCGGGCGGAGAACCGCTTCCCGATCCGGATCACCTCGGACAGCGGTTTCAGCGATGAGGCCGAGGTCGATCTCCGCGTCGTCATGCCCGACGTCAAGCTGGAATGGGAGCCCGCCGGCGACAAGCCCTCCGGCACCGGGAAAGTTTTCCGGCTGAGGAACAAGGGCGACGGCCTGACCGATCTTTATATCGAAAGCAGCACGTCCGACATCATCCTCTCGCCCTCCGTCCAGCACGCCCTCTTCCCGCCCGGCGGGACGATCGAAATCACGGCCGACGCCCGGCTTTACGAGGGGTTCAGTGCGGCGGAGGGAAAACTCACCGCCCGCGCCGCGGATAAACGCTTTTCCACCGACGTCCGGATCGCCCTGAAGGAAGGCCAGAGTCTGTTCAGCGTCCCCCTTGTTCCCGGGCTGGACCCTTCCGCGGAGCCCGGCGCCGATTCCCAGCTCCTCGCCGCCCGGGCGGCCGCGGGAGCCTATCTCAACGCCGCCAACGCGGACTGGACCCTCAAGAGTCGTCCCGAGGATGCGGACGGTGACGGGCGGATGGACCGCTGGTTCGTCGAAGACGGACAGGAGGACACCCTGTGGGTCGGCGACGATACCGACGGCGACGGTGAGATCGACTTCGTCCACGCCGATATCGGCCGCGACGGCGTTTTCGACTACTCGGCCCTCCGATCGAAGGCCGGGTGGGAGCCGACCAACCTCGTCGAGGCCTGGCTGGAGATGGGATTCTCCCTTCCTTGGGCCCGAAATGCCTACGAGAAACATGATGTCGACATCGTCGTCAACGGCGTCGTGATCGGAAAACTGCGGGAAGCGGTCCCGGAGGGAAATTACGCCTTCCGCATGCCGTCCTCCGTGCTCAAATTCAACGCCGCGGGGGAGCTGGAGGCCAATCAAATCGAGATCCAGTCCCGCCATTTGCGGGGCGGCCATTATGTCGTCACCAGCAACTTCAACATCCGTTATCGCTTGACCGGAACCCGGCTGTGGATCGCCGCCGGCACGCGCGAGGAAGCCAACCGAACGGCCCTGGCTTCTCCGGGCCTGGTCATGGACGGCCCGGATTATAGCCTTTCCTCTGCCGAGATACGGTTGGACGGCCCTACTCCGCCGGCCAAGGGCTCGGACGTCGGGATCAGCGTCCTGGTCCGAAACATGGGCGCCACCCGCGACCGAAACGTTCCCCTGGCCTTGATGGCGGCGGCCCCCGGCGCCCCGGGGGTCGTGATCGCCCGCCAGGAAATCCAGGATATGCCGCTTCTGGGGTCGCAGCTCGTCCGGCTGCCTTGGAAGGCGGCGGCGGGAACGCATGCTCTGCGCGTCGTCGTCGACCCGGAGAACCTCTGCGGCGACGTCGACCGGAGCAACAACGAAGCCATCCTGTTCGTGACGGTTCCCGGGGACGACGCCAAGCCCTCGGTCCGCGTCCTGGGGCCGGCCGACGGAGCCGTGCTGAAAGAGACGGCGGTCGCCGTCCTGGCCGAGGCCGAGGACGACAGCGGGATTGCGCTGGTCGAAGCCAGGGTGGACAACGGCCTCTGGACAAGGCTGCCTGGAGCCAAGACCTATGAAGGGACGGCGCTTCTGCAACCTGGCCCGCATGGGATCTCCGTCCGGGCCACGGATGGGAGCGGCAACCAGGTGGAGCAGACGGTCAAGGTGACGGTGGAAGCCCGGCCGCCGGAGGTGCGGATTCTGACGCCGGCCGAAGGGACGTCTTTTAATGTCCGGCAGGCCGAAGTGAAGATCAAGTCCGGCCCGGGAACGGTCCTCTTGGCGGTTCGAGTAAACGGCGGTCCCTGGAAGCGGCTGGAAGCCCAGGATGGCGCGGCCGCGGCGACCATCCCACTGTCGTTCGGCCCGGCGGTCATTGAAGCGGCCGCCGTGGATTCGCGGGGCGCGATGGGCTTGGCCGCCGTGCGCGTCCAATGCGTCAAACAGCCCGAGGCTCAGGATGCCGCGGCGGCAGAGGCGGAAGGAGCCGAAGAAGGCTGGGTCAGGATCGAAGGGTTCGGCCTCGTGAACATGTTTGGTCCGCCGTCTCAAATCCTGCCCATTTCCATGCCCGCGGCGCCGCCCGGCGGTCCGCCGCGTAAAGATGCTTCGTCTCGAGGAGAACGCTCATGACCACCAGGCCATGGAAATACGCTTCGTTTTTTGCTCTGGCCTTCGGATTTCTGGCGGAGCCGGCCTGGGTTCAGACCAAGCCACAGCCCCCGGCGGCGGCGAAGAAACCGAGGATCGTCGGGGTCGAGATCAAAATGTCGGACAAGGAGCACCCGTTGATCCCCATCTCCCAGGTCAGGATCCCCCGGGATATCATCAAAAAAAACGGCGAGCTACATTTGGGGATCGATGAGGCCCGGAAGGCCATCAAAACGCTCAAGGACGGAGACGTCCTGGTCTTCGGCGTCCACTCCAATCCCAAGGGATTCATGGACGGCGACAAGCTCGTTCCCTGGAAGGAATTCTGGAACTATTTCCGGCCCGGTGAAAAACCGCCCAAGCTCTCCAACATCGTCATCTGCGGCTGCATGGTCCATTATCCGAAAAAAGCAATGGAGGACAAAATTGATCCTCGGGAAATTGAGCCGCTGCGGCGCTATTTATACACGGAAAGCCTTTTTCTCCCCGTGGAGTATTATGGATGGGGACATGTGACGGTGGCGGAGTCGATTCTCCAAGGGATTCTCGACGGTGTTCCGCTCAAGGATCTCGAATCGCGGAAGGCGGACAAATTCCATTTCATCAACGGCCCGGTCATACCGCCCGTCGCCCATGCGCCGGGGGGGCTTCTGGGGATCCAGCAGAAAAAGGAGTCCTGGTACTGCACGAACAGGCCTAACATAGGTGTCCAATGCACACCCGCCCCCCAAGTTAAAAAAGGCGAAGCGGCGCTCCCCGGCCTGCCCCAAGTCTTGAAGTCGGCCGCCGAGCTCCAGGACCAGCTTAAGGCCATGGGGATAAACCCGGCTTCGTTTATTTCCTTCCAAGATGCCCTGCTCGCCGCGGTCCGAAACGCCAAGTCGCCCACCGATGTCCCGGCCTTTCTCAGGCCGCCCGGCCTTCCGACTCCCGATCCGGGCGATCCCCAAGCGATGCGGAGGTGGACCGCGGCGGCGGAAGCCTCGGCCGCGGCCTGGTGCGTACGAGTGTTGAGCATCGGGCTATCGAACAAGGCCGGCGGGCCGGCAGTCGTCCGGACATCCTTGAAAACGTCGCTTAACGGCCGGCTTAACGAGTTGAAGAGCCTGGGGAGTCCGGTCGTTCAAGCCGTGAATTCGCTTTAAGATTCCGGCTTTCCATCCGGGCAAGCCCCGGAGGAAGCCTGATCTGTCAGGGGGCAACTTCTGCCGCCCAGGCCTGTCCCTTGCCCCCGATTTATAAATCGGGGTTTAGCGCCGGCGAACGTATCGAGGATCGACTTTTGTGACGTGTTTGTGGCGGATATCGGGCGGAATTCAGCCGATAGCGCCGGATATCGTCCCGGGGGTGTTTCTGCGAAAAGTTTTGTATTTTCGACGGATTCTCCTATAATTCAAATCGGGATGGGCGGTTAGCTCAGCGGTAGAGCATCGGTCTTACACACCGGTGGTCGCAGGTTCGAACCCTGTACCGCCCACCACGAGGTGCCCATGACCGCACGGCGCAAGTTTTTTTTCATTATCTGAATGCCCGAAAAAACGTCCCCCATCCGCATCCTCATCGTCGAGGATGAAACCATCGTCGCCCAGGATATCCGCCTGATGATCGAAGCGATGGGATACAAAGCCGCCGGGACCGCGACGACGGGAGAAGGGGCTCTGGAATTGGCGGCCGCCCTATGTCCCGATCTCATCCTCATCGATATTTCCCTCCAAGGCGTTCTCGACGGTGTGGAAACCGCGGCCGAAATCCGCCGCCGGCACAATAAGCCGGTTATCTTCATCACCGCCATGAGCGACCCCGGGACGCTCCAGCGGGCCCAAGGCAGCGAACCGTTTGCCTACTTGTACAAGCCGTTTGAGCAGAGGGATCTTTACGCCGCCGTCGAAACGGCCCTGGTCAAACACCGCATGGAGGCGGCCCTGCGGGAGAGCGAGGAGCGCTACCGCCGGCTTTTCGAGGGTATGAAAAGCGGGGTGGCCGTCTGCGAAGCCGTCGACGGCGGAAAGGATTTTATTTTACTAGATTTCAACGAGGCCGCCGAGCGCATCGAGCGAGTGGATAGGCGCCGTGTCGTCGGCCGCCGATTGTCCGAGGTATTCCCGGGCGCCGGAGCGATGGGCCTGATCGAGGCCTTGCGCCGGGTCTGGCGAACGGGTCTGCCGCTCCTGCTTCCCCCCGCTTTCTACCGGGACGATCGGATCGAGGGCTGGCGTGATACCACGATCTACAAGCTCCCCTCAGGCGAGATTGTTGCCGTATATGATGATGTCAGCGAAAAACGACGGGCCGAGGAGGAGCTCCGCCGGACCGCCGACGAACTGCAACGGCTGGCCGATCACCTTCAAACCGCCAGGGAAAACGAACGGACGCGGATCGCCCACGAACTGCATGACGAACTGGGTCAGGCGCTGACGGCGATGAAAATGGACATCGTCTGGCTCGTGGACAAGCTGCCCGACGATCCCCGCCTGCGCAAACGCACCGCCGACCTGGCCGCCCTGGCCGATTTCACTCTGAAAAACGTCCGCCAACTGTCCCAGGAAATGCGTCCCGGCGTCCTGGATGATCTCGGAATAGGACCCGCTGTGGAATGGCTGGCCGGAGACTTTTCCGAGCGGACGGGCATCCCCAGCCGGGTTTCCGCGGCTCTCGATGAGAGCCTTCTCTCCAAAGGACAGATCACGGCCCTGTTTCGGATCGTCCAGGAAGCCCTGACCAACGTTTCGCGCCATGCCCGCGCCGGAAGCGTCCGGATTGTCTTGAAAGCGCTCCGCCGGGCGGTCGTTCTTCGCATCACCGACAACGGGCGGGGTATTACATCGGACGAGATCTCCGGCCGCAAGTCGCTCGGGCTTGTCGGCATGCGCGAACGGGCCCTGGCCGCCGGAGGTCGATTCACAATCGAAGGGCGGACGGGGCGCGGCACCAAGGTCCAAATCGTCATCCCCGCCCCCGGCGTAGGCCGATCATGAAAAAACGGTATCTCGTCGTCGACGATCATGCCGTCGTCCGTCAGGGTCTTCTTCGAATCCTGGCCGAATCCCCCGCTCCACCCGCGGTGGATGAAGCCGGAAGCATGCGCGAGGCCCTGGCAAAAACGGCGGCCGTCGCCTATGACGCCGTCATCCTGGACATCTCCCTCCCCGACGGCAGCGGCCTGGACGCCCTCAAGGGCATCAAACGCCTCCGGCCCCAAACGCCCGTCCTGATCCTGAGCATCCATCCCGAGGAGCAATACGCGGTCCGGTCCATCAAAGCGGGAGCGTCCGGGTACCTGACCAAGGACAGCGCCCCGGCCGAGCTCGTCGCGGCCCTGGTTCGCATCGGCGAGGGTCGGCGCTACGTGGGTACGGCTTTGGCCGAACGGCTCGCCGACGCGCTCGACCACCCGCCGGAAAAGGCCCGCCACGAGACGCTGTCCGACCGGGAATTCCAGGTGCTCGGCCTGGTCGCCGAGGGCAAGACAACCGGCGAAATCGCGGCCGGACTGTTCCTCAGCCCGAAAACGATCAGTACCTACCGGCTCCGCATCCTGACCAAGCTGAATCTGCGGACGACGGCCCAGTTGATTCAATACGCCGTGAAAAACGGCCTGTGCGACTGACCTTCGTTTTTTTTCCTTAAGATATTAAAATCCGATCTCTTCCATTTTGTTGTGGTGAGATCGGGGTCATGTTCGCAGCGACCATGGCCCCGATCTCCTATTTTCTGTACAAAATGGAAAAGAACTAGAAAATCCTTGTCGGACGAATACGGACAAAAAAAAGCGCTTTCCGCCGATACCGCCGCCGCCGGCCGGGGGATTATGCTCAAAGCGGATTATTGTCCATGAAACTTCTGATCGTCGAAGATTCCAAACTGCTCGTCGACCGTCTGAAAGCGATTCTGTCCGAAATTCCCGATATCGAAATCGTGGGAACAGCAAGCGGCCCGCAGAAGGCCTTGGGCCTGTACGAGTCCTTTAAACCCGAGGTCGTCATTCTGGACATCCGTCTTCAAGGAGGAACGGGATGGGACGCTCTCGTGGCCCTGAAAAAAAATCCCTTTCCCCCGACCGTCATCATCCTGACCAATTTTCCCTCGGTTTTTCACCGCCGCAAAGCCTTGCGGGCCGGGGCCGATCATTTTCTCGATAAATCCCAGGAATTCGAGAGGCTGCCCGGTCTGCTGAAAGAGCTGGTTTCCCGAGGGACGGCCGGCCTCGGGACGGCGTTGGGGGAGAAGAAGGACCGCCCATGAGAGAAAGATGCGCCCGCCGTTTCCCTCTCTTGATTCCATCGAAACGACCGGACGCCGTCCGGCGCGAGAGGCCCCGCTCATGAATGATCCGCAAAAAAATGGAAGAGAAAAGATTCGGCTTTTGCTGATCGAAGACGATCCCAGCGATGCCGCGCTTCTTCGTCTCATGTTGTCCGAGGCCGGGTTCTCCGTCGATTTGGAGACGGCCGGGACAGCGGCGGATGGCGCAGCGCATCTCAAGAATAACGAATTCGACATCGTCCTGCTCGACTTGGGATTGCCGGATACGAACGGGATAGAGACGTTCTACCGTATCTCCAAGGCGGCCGGCTCCGTCCCCATCCTCGTCCTGAGCGGGAACGAGGACGAACATCAAGCCCTGGACGCCGTCAAGGCCGGCGCTCAGGATTACCTGATCAAGAGCGCCATCAACGGCTCCGCCCTGGACCGCTGTATCCGTTATGCCATAGAACGAAAAAAAACCGAAAGCGCGCTTCGAGAAAAGGAGCAATCGCTCCAGCATCTCATCCGCGAAAAAGACGGCCTCCTCCGGGAGATCCACCATCGAATCAAAAACAACCTTCAACTCGTCGTCAGCCTGCTCAACCTCCAAGCCGGACTTTTGACCGATCCCGCGGCCCGCACCGCCCTGAAAGAAAGCCGCCAGCGCGTTCGCACCATATCGCTCATCCACGAACAACTGTACCGGACCGAAAACCGAGGCCGGGTCGGGCTCTACCGTTACCTGCAAAGCCTGATCTCCAACATCGCTTCCTCGTTCGGAGAAAAAGGAAGCCGGGTGGTCATCGAATGGGATCTGGAGGAGGTCGAACTGCCCCTCGGCAAAGCCGTTCCCTTGGGGCTTCTGGTCAACGAGCTGCTGACCAACGCGATCCAACACGCCTTTCCCGACGGCCGTCCGGGAAAGATCCGCGTCTCCCTGTCCCGGCCGCCGGACGGGGGCATCGTTTTGGCCGTGGCCGACGACGGCGTCGGCATCCCCGCGGGACTGGATTTCCGGAAAACCGAAACGCTGGGGCTCCAGATCGTCACCCTCCTGGCCGAACAACTCGACGGGCGAATCGATCTCGTCTCCGAAGGCGGGACCCGGTTCCGAATCGAGTTCGAGGAAACTCTTCTCCGCCCCAACGGCCTGCCCAAGCCGGGTTCCGAGGAGATTGAATAAACCATGAACGCCGCCATGACCAAAATCAGGATCCTGATCGTCGAGGATGAAAGCCTGGTGGCCAAAGACATCCAAAACATGCTCCGCGGCCTTGGTTATGAGGTTTTAAACATCCTCTCGACCGGGGAAGAGGCCCTGGAAGTCGTTGCCGATTTGGCCCCCGACCTGATCCTTATGGACATCGTTCTCAAGGGAGAGATCGACGGGATCTACGCCGCGGAAAAGATCTGGGAAACCCAGGCCATCCCGGTCATCTATCTGACCGCCTATGCCGACGAGGCGACGCTTCTCCGGGCCAAAGTCACCGAGCCGTTCGGCTATATCCTTAAACCGTTCGATGAACGGGAGCTTCAAACGACCATCGAAATGGCCTTTTACAAGGCCAAGATGGACAAGAAACTGCGGGAACGCGAGGAATGGCTGACGACCGTTCTCAAATCGATCGGCGACGGCGTCATCGCCACCGACGACCAGGGAAATGTGTCGTTCATGAACCCGCTCGCCGAACGCCTTTCCGGCTGGAGTCAGAGCGAGCTCCTCCATCGCCCCCTGACCGAAATCCTCCCCCTTCCGGAAGTGGACGGCGGCCGGCTTTCGGGAGTGAGCCCCCCCGCCAATGAAGGCCTGCTGACGGCCAAAAACGGCGAGACGATTCCGATCGAACAAACCGTTTCCTCCATCGCCGGCCCGCGGAAAGAGAGGCCCGGCCACGTCCTGATTTTCCGGGACATCACCCAGCGCAAACGCACCGAGGCCGAACTTAAACAAAGCTGGGTCCGCTTACAGAAAGCCTTGGCCGGAACGATCAAGGCCATGGCTTTGACGATTGAAATACGCGATCCGTATACGGCGGGCCATCAGCGCCGGGTCAGCACGCTGTCGTGCGCGATCGCCGCCAAGATGGGCTTATCCACCGATCGCATCGAAGGTCTTCACATGGCCGGCGACATCCACGACCTGGGAAAGATCTCCGTCCCGGCCGAAATCCTGAGCAAGCCCGGCCGGCTTTCCGAGACCGAATTTTCCATCATCCGCGCGCACGCTCAGGTCGGGTACGACATCCTCAAATCGATCGAGTTTCCCTGGCCGCTGGCGACCATCGTCTATCAGCATCATGAACGGATCGACGGGTCCGGGTATCCCAACAAACTCCGGAACGAGGATATTCTTCTCGAAGCGCGCATCCTTTGCGTCGCCGACGTGGTCGAGGCCATGTCCTCCCACCGTCCGTATCGGCCTTCGCACGGGGTGGAAAAAGCCCTGGCTGAAATCATGGCCAATCGCGGCCGTCTCTACGACACCGGGGCCGTCGATGCCTGTATGGAACTCTTCCGCAACGAAGGCTTCGCCTTCGATTGACCATGCGCCGCGCCGCGACCTATTTCCCGCCGGCTTTGGCCGGATTACTCTCCCTCGGCGGGCTGGCCGCCTTCGTGGTCCTTTTCATTCGCCGGATGAACGTCTATTGGTTCATCCTGTCTCCCCTCATTTTCGCCGTTTATCAGATTCCGGCCGCGGCGGTTTATTTCTTCTGGAAGCGAAGACGCTCCCCAGGCGAAGGTCGGGAAGAGAAGGAAGCGGCGGAAGAATAATAGCGCCCCCGACGGGATTCGAACCCGTGTTGCTGCCGTGAAAGGGCGGTGTCCTGGGCCTCTAGACGACAGGGGCGCAAAGAAAAAAATGAGCCGTGCTGGGCTCGAACCAGCGACACCCGGCTTAAAAGGCCGGTGCTCTACCACTGAGCTAACGGCCCGGCTAAAGAGCGATTATTTATAGCGGATTGCCCCGTCGGAGTCAAGATGAATAAACCCATCCGCCTCCCCGGGCTTTGCAGTCCTCATTCGCGAAACGGATGAGGGCGGGCTGAAGTCCGAGGCATATCCTACAAAAACCGTAGGACTTGCTCTATAAAAACCAGAGGACTCGCCCGCCAAGCCCGGGGCATGTCCAGGGTTAATACGGAGCGGCGCTTTAACACCGATTGGCAAAGAACTGCAAATCGGCGTTTTGCGCCGCGAATGTATAAACCCATCCGCCTCCCCGGCCGCCGTCGAGGTTAGATCGCGACGAAATGGACGATGATCCAGCGGCCGTTGTGGGCCAGGTTCAGCGTTTCATCCTTGAGTTTATACATCTTCATGTCGACTTTATAGCTCTTGACCGTCCCATCCTTGAGAGTAACGGCGATGTCGATGTCCTTGGTATGGATATTGCCCTTCAAGTCGCGGATGGCCGGCAGCTGACCGGCGCCGAGGGAGAAGGAGGTGATGTCCTCTTCCTTCTGAGCGGCGGCCTTGGCTTCGTTATAGCCCTTTTTCAGGTCGTTATGGAGACCGTATTCCTCATCGTATTTTTTCTGAGCGGCGTCGACCTTGACCTTGGCGGCGGCGCGGGCGCCTCCCGTGCGGGCCGTGTCGAATTCATCCTTGGCCGCGTCCAAGGCATCCTTGGCGGCCATGACCGGCTCAATATGCTGTTCCTGCTTCTTTTTGAAATCAAGCTCCTGGGCGTTCAAGTCGGAAAGCTTAGCCGGTTCGATCTTCTCTTCGCTGACCCGCGTGATCTTCCAGCCGGCAAACTCCAGGGTCAACGGTTCGAGAGCCATGCTCGAAAGGGTGGTGATGTCGTTCAGGGAGACGGCGTTGAAATACCGGGAGAGCAAGCCTTTTTCCGGGCTCGATTTGCAACTCGTCCAAGTGAACAATACAAGCAAAGCCCCCAGCACGATCAAGCTTTTTTTCCTCATTGTGCCTCCTTCCAGTTCGATTATGGGATCATTATTACGGAATTCGGCTTGATTTGCAAGCCGAAAGACATACCCCGGGAGACGGAAACTCCACTCCGCGGCCATTATAAAGGAGCCGGCTGCAATAAAGCAACCCGGATCGGCGATTGAGTCGCCTCCTCTTCTTGTGTTATAAGTCTAGTTCTTTCGCATCAACTTCATAATACGAAGACGAGGTTTCATATGCCGAAGGGAATCATAGAAACCGTTATCGCCCGGCATCGAAAGGACCGCGCCCGGCTGCTGGACATCGTCCGGGATGTCCAGGCCGAACTCAAGGCCGTCCCTCCGGCCGCCGCGGCCCGGATCGCCGAGCTTCTCGGCGTGTCCACCGTCGAGGTCGAAGGCGTCGTGTCCTTCTACCATTTCTTCAGCGGCACGCCCGCCGGAACGTACGCCGTCTATCTGAACTCCAACATCGTCTCGGTGATGAAAGGGCGGGCCGACGTAGCCGCCGCGTTCGAAAAAGCGGCCGGAGTCTCCTTCGGCGGCATCACCTCCGATGGGCGGATCGGCTTGCACGACACTTCCTGCATCGGAATGAACGACCAGGAGCCGGCGGCAGTCATCAACGGAGTCATTTTCACGAAATTGACCCCGGCCCTGGCCAAGGCGCTCGTCGCCGCCATGCGCGCCGGAACGGACATCGGCAAAATGGTCCGAGAATACGGCGATGGAGCCAACCAATCCCGCCTGGTCAGAGCCATGGTCCGGAATAATCTTCGCCGCAAGGGGCCGGTCCTCTTCGCCCCCTTTCGGTCGGGAGCGGCCCTGAAAAAAGCCGTCGCCCGAACCCCCCAGGATGTCATCGCGGAAATCAAACGGGCCGTCCTCCTGGGCCGCGGCGGAGCGGGCTTCCCCACGGGATTGAAATGGGAGTTCTGCCGTCGGGAGAAGGGCGACCGCCATTTTGTCGTCGGCAACGCCGACGAGGGCGAACCCGGCACTTTCAAGGACCGGGTCATCCTGACCGAGATGCCCCATCTTTTGTTCGAGGGTATGGCCTTGGCCGGTTACGCTGTGGGAGCCGCAGAGGGGGTTCTCTATCTCCGGGCCGAATACGCTTACCTCAAACCCCAGCTCGAGGCCGTCCTGGCCTCTCTGCGCAAGAAAAAGCTCCTCGGCCGTTCGGTGGCGGGCAAAAAAGGATTCGCCTTCGACATCATCGTCAAACTGGGCGCCGGCGCCTACATCTGCGGCGAGGAATCCGCCCTCCTCGAGTCGGCCCAGGGCAACCGCGGGGAACCGCGTGACCGGCCTCCCTTCCCCGTCCAGTACGGCTATCTCGGACTGCCGACGACGGTCAACAACGTGGAGACCCTTTGCGCGGCGGCGCGCATCATGGAAAAAGGAGCGGATTGGTTTAAAACGATCGGGACGGCCCGTTCGACGGGAACCAAGCTCCTCAGCGTCTCGGGTGACTGCAAGAAGCCCGGCGTTTACGAAGTGGAATTCGGCCTTTCCGTGGCCGATCTTCTGGGAATGGCCGGCGCCGCGGATGCCCAAGCCGTCCAGGTCGGCGGCCCTTCCGGAGCCTGCATCCCGCGCTCCCAGTTCGACCGCCGGATCGCCTTCGAGGACCTGCCCACGGGAGGCTCGATCATCGTCTTCGGGCCGGAGCGGGACCTTTTCGAAGTCGTCCATAATTTCATGGAGTTCTTCGTCGAGGAATCCTGCGGCTGGTGCACTCCCTGCCGCGCGGGCAACGTCCTTTTGAAACGCAAACTGGAAAAAATCATCGGCGGCAGGGGCACCTCCCGGGACCTGACCGAGATCGAAGCCTGGGGCAAGATCGTCAAATCCACGAGCCGCTGCGGCCTGGGCCAGACCTCCCCGAATCCCATCCTGAGCACACTCCAAAACTTCCGCGAGATGTACCAGGCCAAAATCCGCGCCGATAGGGCCTTCCTTCCCGAATTCGACCTGAAGGAGTCCGTCCGGGCGGCGGCCGCAGTGACCGGGCAGACGTTCATCGAGCACGCGGCGGAGGCCGACCATGAGTAAAACCAAGTCCATCCCCGTCATCAAGTTCAGCATCGACGGCCGGGAATGCACGGCCAAACCCGGCCAGACCATCCTGGAAGCGGCCAAGGCCAACGGCATCTATATTCCGTCCCTGTGCGCCGTCGAAGGGCTGAAGCCCGCCGGCAGCTGCCGCGTCTGCACCGTACGCGTCGGCGGCCGGCACCAGGCGGCTTGCACCTTCCCCGTCAGCGAGGGCATGATCGTGGAAAACGAGGCCCCCGACCTCCAGGATATGCGCCAAGCGCTTATCGAGATGCTCTTCGTCGAAGGCAATCATATGTGCCCGACCTGCGAAAAGAGCGGCAACTGCGAGCTCCAGGCGCTGGCCTACCGCTTCCAGATGCTCGTCCCGCGATTCCCCTTTCTGTTCCCCAAAAAAGAAGTCGAGCCGGCAGGGACGAAGATCCTCATGGAACAAAACCGCTGCATAAAATGCCTGCGCTGCGTGCGCGGCATCCGGACGAAGGACAATAAATCCGTCTTCGGCCCCCTGCGCCGGTCCCGGAGCAAGCAAATTTCCGTCGATCCCGCCTTGGCCTCGGGGCTGTCCGAAGCCTGGGCCCGAAAGGCCATGGACCGTTGTCCCGTCGGCTGCATCCTGAAGAAGGAGGTCGGCTTCGCCGTGCCCATCGGACGGCGCAAGTTCGACAAAAAGCCCATCGGCAGCGAGATCGAGAAGAGCCGTAGCTGAGGAGAGTCCGCCATGAGCAAACCCGTCATCGCCACCGCGTCCCTGGCCGGCTGTTTCGGCTGTCACATGTCGTTTCTCGATATCGACGACCGCATCCTCAAGCTCATCGACCTCGTCGAATTCCACAAATCGCCCATCGACGACATCAAAACGTTCACCAAGCCCTGCGATATCGGACTGATCGAGGGCGGATGCTGCAACAGCGAAAACGTCGAAAACCTTCGGGCTTTCCGCAAACACTGCAAGATCCTGGTGTCGGTGGGCGAGTGCGCCATCATGGGCGGCCTGCCGGCCATGCGCAACGGCATCCCCATCCGCGAATGCCTCGAGGAGGCCTACCTCCGAGCGCCCACGGCCGATCCGGAGGAACGGATTCTGCCGGGCGACGAGGACCTGCCCATCATCCTGGACCGGGTCTACCCGCTCCACGAGATCGTCCCGGTGGATTATTTCCTTCCGGGATGCCCCCCCTCCGCCGATCTGATCTGGGAAGCGCTAACGGCGCTCGTCGAAGGGCGGCCCCTGAACCTCACTTACGATATCCTCAAGTTCGACTAAAGGCGGTATCCCATGGCTCGAAAGATCGTCATTGAACCCGTCACCCGGGTGGAAGGCCACGGCAAGGTCACCATCCTCCTCAACGACAAAAATCGTGTCGAGCGGAGCCGGCTTCACATCGTCGAGTTCCGCGGTTTCGAGCGCTTTGTCCAGGGCCGTCCCTATTGGGAAGCCCCGGTTCTGGTCCAGCGGTTGTGCGGCATCTGTCCCGTGAGCCATCACCTGGCCGCGGCCAAGGCCATGGACGCGGTCGTCGGCGTCGGCCCCGAGGGGCTCTCGCCGACGGCGGAAAAAATGCGGCGCCTGATGCACTACGGGCAGATGTTCCAATCCCATGCCCTGCATTTCTTCCATTTAGCGTCGCCCGACCTGCTGTTCGGCGCCGACGCCGACCCGGCCATCCGCAACGTCATCGGAGTGGCCCTCCACCACAAGGAATTGGCCGTCCGGGCCGTCCTCCTGCGGAAGTTCGGCCAGGAAATCATCCTGGCCACGGCCGGCAAGAAGATCCACGGCACGGGGGCCATCCCCGGCGGCATCAACAAAAATTTATCCGTCGAGGAGCGGGATTCCTTCCTCAAAGGCCCGGCGCCGCTCAACATCGATACCATGATCGTTTGGGCCCGCGAGGCCGTCGAGTTTTTCAAGGATTACCACGGCAAGAACCGCGGCCTCGTCGACGGATTCGCCGCTTTCCCGTCGAACCACATGGGCCTCGTCCGTAAGGACGGAGCCCTCGACTTCTACCATGGCGCTCTGCGGGTCGTGGACACCGACGGGAAAAAGATCCTGGACGATATCGACTACCGCGACTATCTGCGCCATATCGGCGAAGAGGTCCGCTCTTGGACCTACATGAAGTTCCCCTACCTCCTGGCCCTGGGCAAGGAGGCCGGCTGGTACCGGGTCGGACCGCTGGCCCGCCTCAGCGTCTGCGATTTCATCCCTTCGCCGCTGGCCCAGAAGGAATTCGAGATATTCCGAGCCTATACGAACGGCAAGCCCAACGGAATGTCCCTCCATATGCACTGGGCCCGGCTCATCGAACTCCTCCACGCCGCCGAGGTCATGAAGGAGCTCCTCCTCGACTCCGACCTGCAGAAAGACGACCTCGTCCGCAAGGGCAAAAAAGCGGCCGAGGGTGTCGGCTTGGTCGAAGCGCCGCGCGGCACGCTCTTCCACCATTACCGCGTCGACGCCGACGACAGGATCGCCATGGCCAATCTCATCGTCTCCACGACGAACAACAACGAGTCCATGAACAGGGCCGTGAACTGGGTGGCCATGAACGTCATCGACGGTCAATCCGAAATCACCGAGGGCATGCTCAACCGGGTCGAAATCGCCATCCGCGCCTACGACCCGTGCTTGAGCTGCGCCACCCACGCCGTGGGCTGCATGCCGCTCGAAGTCGAAATGGTGGATGCCGGAGGCCGGGTCATCGATTCCCGCCGGCGATGAGAGGGCTCAGGGATTCGGGGTTCGCTCGCGTCGGGTTTTTCACGCCGTTCCTTCACCGCTCTTCTCGGCGCCTGCGGAACTCCGCACGATTGCCGTTTTCTCGCAATGGGCATTTCCCACTTCTTCTCACATCCCCAAGCTTATCTCATGCTCAAACATCCCTCGGCGCCAGGCAAGAGCCTGGTACCCTCGAAGCGCGGATCAGGAAGGCTAAACCCTCCATGTCGCTCACCCCGAAATCCCTTCGCCCCTTCTTCCCTTTCCGGATGTCAGCCCGCTCGGTCGTCAACCCTAACCAGTTACATAGGGCGAGCAAGGTCCGTCCAAGAAGGCTCCCTTGAAAATCCTGGTCATCGGCATCGGCAATCCCGGCCGCGGGGATGACGGCCTGGGTCCGGCCCTCGTCGAACGGCTGGCCGGGGCGGCGGCCGGGACTTGGCCCGAAGGATCGATCATCGAACCGCCGGAGGGGATTTCGGCCCTCTGGAAATACCAGCTCAACATCGAGGACGCCGGCCTGATCAGGGATTTCGATCGCGTCGTCTTCGCCGACGCTTCAATGGAAGAAAACGAGCCCGCCACGCTCAAGGAAATAACCCCGGCGGCCTCGATCGCCTTCACGACGCACGAACTGTCCCCCGCCGCGGTCCTGGCCCTGTCCGAGGAGCTTTACGACCGCGCTCCAAGCGCTTTCCTCCTGTCCATACCGGGATTCTCCTGGGATCTGGCCGAAGGCTTGTCCGACGGCGCCCGCCGGAACCTCGACCGGGCCGTCGACCTCCTGCGGGATCATCTCGAACGCTTGTAATGCCGGAGCAGGGCGGGCCTCTCATCGTGGTATAATCGTCTGCGGTCCTCACCATGAAAAAACAGATTTATGTCCTCCAGGATATCCTCGGAACCAACAAGAAAGTCGCCGCCGAGATCCGGGCGGCCTGCGAAGAGCGCGGGATTCTCCTCCTCAATCTCATGAGTTCTCCCGGCGCGGGGAAAACAACCCTGCTCGAAAATCTAGCCGACAGTCTGAAAGACAGTCATCGGCTGGCCGTCATCGAAGGCGACATCGAAACCGAGCGGGACGCCGAACGGATCCGGGCCAAGGGTGTGCCGGCCTGGCAGATCACAACGGGAGGCGCCTGCCATCTCGAAGCCAAGATGATCGCCAGGGTCCTGCCCGAGGTGTCCCCGGACATCGATTTTCTGTTCATTGAAAACGTCGGCAACCTCGTCTGCCCCGCTTCCTACGACTTGGGCGAACGCCTCCGCATCGTCCTCTTGTCATCCCCCGAAGGCGATGACAAACCCAAGAAATATCCCCTGGCTTTCACCTCCGCCCACGTCCTCCTGTTGACCAAATCCGACCTCCTGCCGCATCTCCCCTTCGACGTCGAACGGGCCAAAGCCGAAGCCCTCGAACTCAACCCGAAACTTCGTATTTTCATCCTTTCGGCTTTGACCGGCGAAGGGTTGGATGAATTCGTCGAATTCCTTCTCGCCGCGCGGCGGGAATTGCGGGCCGCCCATGCATGAGCTGTCCGTCATCGCCTCCCTGTTTGAGACGATCGAAACCCTGGCCGGAGAAAACGGGGCCAAAGCCGTGACGGGCGTCTGGATCAAGGCCGGGGCGCTCTCCGGAGTGGTTCCCGAGCTTCTCGAGTCGGCCTTCGATATTTTTAAGCAAGGGACGATCGCCGCAGGGGCGAACCTGACCATCAAGCGCCCCCCGCTGACCATCCAATGCCGGACCTGCCGGACCGAAACGGCAGGGACTGATTTCATCCTGGCTTGCCCCGCCTGCAGTTCCTCCGACCTCCACATCGTCGAAGGGACGGACCTCGTCCTGGAGCGGATCGAATTGGAAACCGACGGCCCCGCGGACCCGGAAGAGACGGTCATTCGCTGACATCCCCCCTTGCCCGTCATTCATCCGGACCGGCTCCTGTGTTATAATAATTCCCCTCTTTCGTTTAAAAACGCACCAAGGAGCCGCTATGAAAACCCTCCAGGAAATAACCTGTAAATCCATCCTCAATGAAGCCCAAATCCGCCGGATCGAAGAACTTATCCTCAAGCACGGCCGATTCACCCAGGCCGCCGTCCGGGAGGAGCTGGACTGGTTCTGCGCCGGGCTGGTCATGAGCCCGGATTATTTCAAGACGACGCCGGTCGAGACAATCGCCAATCATATCGAAGCCCTTATGGCGGCCGAGATCATGGCCACGGTCAAGAAAGAGAAGGTGGTCAAAATCGACTTCGGCACCGAGCTCGAGAACGAGGCCATCTACCTCGTGGACGACTTCCACGTCCGGGCCCTGGAGATCGAACGCCGCATCGAGGATAAGTATCCCGCCCACCGCTGGCAGGCCTATCGCACCTCGCGCAAGGCGGCCGGCCTGGAATACCTGAGGATGTACCTCGTTTCCAGGCCCGAATTCGGCGACCCGGCGGAAGGGATCAAAGGCTGCGATATCCGCAAGTCGGCCGACCGGAGCTTTATGGCCTCTGTTCCGGAGGAAACCCTATCCCGGTTCGAAAAGCTCCTGTGCGCCCACGAAGGTTGGGAAAGCCCCCTCATCGACGTCTCCCACGACCGGAAACAGGGCGAACTGCGCATTCAGATCGTCGTCCACAGCGACGCCTGCTCACGGTTTTTCTCCAACATCTCGGACGTCCTCCGAAGCCACGGCCTGTTCTCCAGTCGCAAGTTCGTCGAACGCTTCGCCAACGGCAAGTCGATTTTCTCCATTTATCTCAAGGACGTCGCCGACGAGAAGCTCGTCGCCGCGCTGGTCGAAGACATCAGCCTGGTCTACGCCATTCCCGACAGCCCCCTCTCAGCGCTTTTCCGCACCGGTCGGCTGAACGCCCAGGAGACCGTCTTCGGCGTGTCGGCTTGGAGCTTCGCCCACCAGTTCCTGACCGGCTACAACGAGGAGTATCTCAAGCTGGCCGAAGCCCTCAAGGATTCACCCGAGCGCCTGGGCATCCTGAGGACGCTCAAAACCCGGTTGTCCAAGGACACCTACCAGGAAAGCCGCGTCTGGGAGGCCTTGGCCGAGAACCCCGAGTTCCTCCGTAAGGCCTTCAAAATCTTCGACAAAAAATTCAACCCGGCCCGCAAGGACCATCACGTCGAGCCCGAAATGGCCGAATTCCGGCGGGACATCGCCCGCGGCATCGACCTGGAGATCGACCGCAAAATCCTCGGGGCGGTCGGGCTTTTCATCGGGTCCGCGCAAAAGACCAATTTTTATCTCCGCGAAAAAACGTCCCTGTCCTTCATGTACGACCCGAAATTCCTGAACGCAGTCGATTTCCCCGAAACGCCGTTCGGCCTCTTCCACATCGTCGGGGCGGAGTTTCGGGGTTTTCACGTCCGCTTCCGCGACATCGCCCGGGGCGGCATCCGCATCGTCAAGTCCCCCAACCTTCAGACCTACATGAACAACTCGGACTTCATCTTCGACGAGAACTACAACCTGGCCTGGACCCAGCAGAGGAAAAACAAAGACCTGGCCGAGGGCGGGTCCAAAGGGACAATCCTTCTGAACTGGGGATTCATGGACAAAGGGTCGGCGTGTTTCAAGAAATACGTAGACGCCCTGCTCGATCTCATGCTCCCCCACGCCTCGATCGTCGATCACTGCGGACGCCCGATTCTCCTCTTTCTCGGCCCCGATGAGTGGACGGCCGATCTCATGGAGTGGGCCGCCTTACGAGCCAAGGCGCGCGGGTATGCTTTCTGGAAGGCTTTCTCCACGGGCAAACCGGTCGGCATGGGCGGCATCCCCCATGACCTCTACGGCATGACCACCACCTCGGTCCGCCAGTACGTCGTCGAAACCCTGGCCAAGCTCGGCCTCAAGGAAGAATCCGTCACCAAGGTCATGACCGGAGGCCCCGACGGGGACCTCGGATCGAACGAAATCCTGATGTCCAAGGAACGGCTCCTGGCCATCGTCGACGGCTCGGGCGTTCTTTATGATCCCCGTGGCATCAACCACAAGGAGCTGGTCCAACTGGCCAAAGCCCGCCGGATGGTTGAAGTCTTCCCCCGGGAAAAACTGTCTGCGGACGGATTTTTCGTCAGCGTCAAAGACCGCGACACCGTTCTTCCGCACGGCGAAAAAGTCGAAAACGGGCTGGAGTTCCGCAACGCCTTCCACCTCCATCCGCTGTTCAAGGCCGATATTTTCGTTCCCTGCGGCGGTCGGCCGTCCTCGATCACGATCGCTAATTGGACGGCCTATTTAAACGCCGACGGTGAACCCCGTTTCAAAGTCATCGTCGAGGGCGCCAACCTGTTCATCACCCAGCCGGCCCGCCTCCGTCTGGAGGAAAAGGGCGTCATCCTGTACAAGGACGCCTCGGCCAACAAGGGCGGCGTGACTTCCTCGTCTCTCGAGGTCCTGGCCAGCCTGGCCCTGACCGACGCGGAGTTCGACGAAACCATGCCCGTCAAGTCCGGAAAAACGAGTGACTTCCGGAAGAAATACGTCAAGGCCATCCTGGCTTACGTCCGCGACGCCGCGGCCAAGGAATTCGAGGTCATCTGGAAGGAAAACCAGGCCAAGGGAATCCCGCGGGCCGTGCTGACCGACCTCATCAGCGAAAAAATCAACACCCTCAAGGATTCCATCGCCGCTTCGGAATTGTTTTCCGACCGAGCCCTGGTGAAGACGGTCATCGCCGGCGGTGTTCCGGCCGTCCTGGTGGAGAAAATCGGGATCGACAAGCTCCTCGAGCGCGTGCCCGAATCGTACCTCAAAGCCCTCTTCGCGGCCCGAATCGCCAACGCCTTCGTTTACCGCTTCGGCCTGGATGCCACTGAGATCGCCTTTTACGAGTTTCTCCAATCCTTCTGACGGGACACACGTTCGGTTCTCTTCCATTTTGTGCGGAGAAAAAGAAGAATGGAAGAGAGCCGCATTTATTTAAGAGATCTCTCCGGTCAGGTAGGCGCGGGTGCGGGGATCCCGGGGACGGGCAAAAACTTCGGCGGCCGGGCCGTGCTCCACAAGCTCGCCCAGGTAGAGGAAGGCGATGTAATCGGCAATCCGGCGCGCCTGGCGCAGGATGTGGGTGACGACGATCACGGTATAGTCGGCGTTGAGCTCGATGAGCCTCTGCTCGACGATGCGGCTGGACTGAGGGTCGAGAGCGGAGGTCGGCTCGTCGCCCAGGATGATCTCGGGCTCGACGGCCAGCCCGCGGGCCAGGCACAAACGCTGCTGCTGGCCGACGGACAGACGCGAGGCCGGAGCGTGGAGCCGGTCCTTGACCTCGTCCCAAAGCCCGGCCGAGCGCAGCTCCCGCTCGACGATGGCGGCCACGGCCTTCCCGTCGCGCAAACCGTGAATCCTCGGCCCGTAGGCGATGTTGTCGAAGATGGACATCGGCAGGACCTGCGGTTTCTGGGACAAGAGCCCCATTTTTTTCCGGATGCGGGTGACATCGACGCCGGGAGCGTAAATATCCTCATCGTCGACGAAAATCCAGCCGGTGATGGTGACGTCGTCCACGGAATCGAGAAGCCGGTTCAGCGATTTGAGGAGCGTCGTCTTGCCGCAACCCGATGGACCGATGATGACCGTGATCTTCCGGTCGGGAACATCGAGGCTGACGTTCTTGAGGACGGACTGGGCGCCGAAGGCGACGCTCAGGTCCCGGATGCGTAAATGGGGCTCGGGAGTCATGGGGTTCTCACTTGAGGGTGTGTTTGCGGAGCTTGCGGCTAAGCGCACGCGCGGCAAGGCTGATGATCAGAATCAGAAATGTCAGCAGGGCCGCCGAAGCATAAGCCCTTTGCTGAACCTCGGGGAAGGGTGTGCCGAGTTGGAAGAAAATGGCCAGCGGCAGGGTGGCCGCCGGCTGGAACAGGGAAGTCGGGACGCTGTCGGTGAACCCGGCCGTGAAGAGCACGGAAGCGGCATCGCCGACGCCGCGCCCGAAGGCGATGAGCACGGCGGTCAGGAGGCCGGGCAGGCACTGCCGGAGAACGACTTTAAACGCGGTTTCCAGCCGCGTCGCCCCCAGGGAGGCGGAGGCGTCCTTCAGCGCCTGGGGCACGAGGCGGATGACTTCGTCCATGGCCCGGGCCATAATCGGCAATTCGAGCAGGGCCACGGTGATGATGCCGGCCAGAAGCGAGGCCCGCAGACCGATAAGCACCATGACGATGAATCCGAAGGCGCCGTAAACGATCGACGGAACACCCCACAGCACATCCAGGGCGAAACGGACCTGGACGGCCCAGGCCGATTTCCGGCGGGTATAGACATTGAGGTAAAGAACGATCGGCAGGCTCAGCAGGAGGGCCAGGAATGTCGCTCCCGAGGCGAGGTAAAGAGAGCCCAGGATGGCGTTGAGGATGCCGCCTTCCTTGCCCATGTAATACCCCCCCCGCGGGGTTTTAAGGATCATGTCCAGCTTTAGGGCGGGCCAGGCCTTGATGACGACCGTCCCGAGGATGAGGAGCAGACTGCCGACGACGACGGCCGTTGCCCCCAGCATGAGGACCCGGAAAATCCGTTCCTCGTATTTCCGCCTCCGAAAGCCCATCATTCCACCTTCTTTTCCACCCGGGTCAGGAACACCCGCGCGGCCAGGTTGAAAACGAGGACGATGAGAAACAGGACCAGGGCGGACAGCATGATCGCCGAATCGTAAAGGGGGATGGACATCATCTCCCCGTAATTGTTGGCGATGAGGGCCGGCAAGGGATAAGCGCTGTCGAAGAGGGAGTGCGGGACCTTGGCCACGTTGCCCACGACCATGAGAACGGCCATCGTCTCTCCGAAGGCCCTGGAGAACCCCAGGACGACGGCGGCTATGATCCCGCCCGCCCCTTTCCGGAGGACGACATGTTTGACGGTCTCCCATTTCGTCGCCCCCAGGGCCAGCGACGTATCGCGCAGGTCCTGGGACACGGAGGCGAACACCTCCATGCAGACAAGAATGATCGTGGGGAAGATCATGATGGCTAGAACGACGGCGCCGGCCAGGATCGAGTAACCCGACGAATAGACGCCGAAGAGCGGAGCCACGACCCGGCCCACAAACGGTACGACCAGGAGGACACCCCACACGCCGAAAACGACGGAGGGGATGCCGGACAAAAGATCAATGAGAGGTTTGGCCGCGCTGCGGACGATCCGGGGCGCGTATTCGGAAAGATAGACGGCCGTCAGCAGCGAGATCGGTACGGCCAGGATCATGGCCGCCAGTGTCACCCACAGCGTTCCGACGAGAAACGGAAAAAGCCCGAACCCGCCCTTGAGCGGGTGCCAGTCCGAGCCGAACAAAAGGGCGGACAGCGGTTTCATGGCCAGGATCCCCCGGGACTTCAGCAAAAGCCCCAGCAGGATCAGGCCGACGACAAGGCCGGGCAAAGCGGTAAGCAAAAGCATCGACCGCCGCGCGACTTTGTCCCGGCGAAGTCTCATCGTCCGTTCACTTCCCGGCCAGCTTGTCTAGCCCGACCCGCAGTTTATCCGTGGATAATTGGATATACCCCGTCTCGGGAACGTATTTCTGCCCTTCGGTTAGAACCCATTTCAGAAATTCGACGACGGCGGGCTTGGACGGCCGACCCTTGGTCACGAAGTAGAGGTCGCGAGCCGGAGGGGAAGGATATTTGCCCTCGGCGATGGCCTTGGTGATTTCGTCGCGCGTAGCATAAAAATCCTCTCCGGCCTCGATTTTCCCGTTGGCGTCGAGATCGATGGGCAGAATGGCCAGCCCGGCCACGGGCCGGAGCGTTTTGGCGTCGTAGGCGAAATTGATGTTGTTGAAACCGACGGCCAGGGGGTCCCGGCGCGCCGCGTCGGCCAGCCCGGGATCGCCGAAAACCCCAACTCCGCTCAGATCCTCCTGACGCTTGCCCAGGAACGCCGCCCAGGTCTCGGCGGCGCCGCAGGCGTCGGACCGGGTAAAGATATGAACCGGCGACTTTTCGTCCGTCCCCAGGACCTGCCCCCAAGTGACGGGTTTGCCGGATATCCAAAGGTCAATGAAACGGGCCTTGGAAACGCCTTTTTTCCGGATCTGATCGAGGAAGGGATTCCGGGCGCTGATGGTGACCACGACGCCGTCCTTGGTGACGGCGAAAGGAAAGGCGCCCTTCTCCACCTCGATCGGTTGGATGTCGCGGGAAACCATACCGATATCGACCATGCCGGCCAGGGTATCGGCGATTCCCTTGCCCGCTCCCCCGGCCTGCACGTCGATCTTGACCCGGGGTTGGAGTTTCTGGAATTCTTCCGCCCATTTCAAAACCATCGGGTAAAGAGCCCAGGCGCCCGAGATGCTGACTTTGCCCGCCACGGCCGGAACGGCGCCCGGCGAATAAATAGGGGCCGCGATCAGAAAGGCGGCTAGAAGGGCTATCGTTCGCTTTTTCATCGTCATCCTCCTCTTTCAGTATCCAAGCTGGAACTGGATCAGGAAAACCCTGTTCACCGTGTGTCCGTCCTCAGCCCGATATATTTCGGCATTGACCTGCAATTTCGTCTTTTCGGCGAAAAACCAATTGATCCCGGCAGTAAAGACATCGCTCCGGTCACCGGCGAAACCGCGGTCTTTATCGTAAGAGTCGAATTTAAGCACACCTTGCATACGCTGGGGGATGAACATCCATCCCCCTTGGATATACCATCCGGATTTGGAAATCGCCGCATCCTCGGCCAGGATGTATTCGGCTTTAACGGCCAAGGCGGAAAGCGACAGGGCGGATTCGATCCCCATCCTGTCGCGCACCGAGACCGGAGAACCGGCCGCCGCCGAGTATCGGCCCCGGTAGACGGACGCGCCCAAGGCCAAGGCCGGGACGGGCCGAAGAACGGCCCGAACCACCACATCCTTTTGGTTATTGGTGTCGGTTTTATTTATTCCCGCTCCGTTGAACAACCCGGCGATATATTCGAGAATTCCGACTTTTCCGACGACCGCGAAACCGATGTCGCGTCCCGAGGCGCCGATGTCCTGGCCGGGGGCGATTTTGTTCACGACCTGGGATCTGTTGACGAGATCCAGATCGGCACCGGAGGTGATGCTCTCCTGGCTGAATGGAACACGGAATTGGCCGAGTCTGACGCCGACGGCAGCCGAGGGTGTCCAATCGATCTGGGCGTCGACAAGGATCGGGCTTTTAACGGCGTCGATCTGAGCCTTAAATTTTACATTTTTCAGGATTTCGCCAGACAGCGTGAAACGGGCTCGCCGGAGAGTGGCACCGTCCATTCCGGCGCTCTGGGTCGTGGAAAGGAAATGGGCAAATCCGGAAAATTTCAAGGTTTCGGCGGCCGAAATCGCGACATTGGGACTTTTTTCCTGAGCGGAGAAACCACCGCTCGCGATCAACGATAAACCAGCAAAAATTAAACCCATTCGACTCCCCGGGCTGAACCCTATTAAAACCATAGGACTTGCCAGGCAAGGCCCGGGGGTATATTCAGGGTTAATACTGAGCGGCGCTTTTGACCCCGATTTAAAAATCGGGGTTTGGCGCCGCAAATGTATCAAGGGAAATTGCCTGCGCCAAAGCGTCATAATGGAAGAGAGCCATAATTTTTTGTCATTCATAAATTGTATATTATTGCTTTTGTCTAGATAGTCTATTGTCATAGTCGACTATTATTGAAAACTCGATCAAATTCTCATCCTTCATGAGTTTACTCCCGCGACGAATCGGGTGCCGGCCGAATCCCCTGCTCCGCGCCTTCGGCCGAGCATTTTCGGGCGGCTTCGGTCCGGGCGGCCAGGTCGGCGAACGTCGTCCGCTCCAGGATGGCGGCGATGGCATCCCGCGTCTCTTTCCATAGCCACTTCAATCCGCAGTGGTCTTCCCGGGGACAGATTTCATGAGCGGTCACGCTGACGCAATCGATCGGCGCCAGGGGCCCGTCCATGACTCGGATGATTTCGGCGACGGAGATTTTTTCGGGCGGTTTGGACAGGGTGTAGCCGCCATGGGGACCCTTCCGGCTCCGCAAATACCCCGCCCGTTTAAGCAGGAGGAGGATCTGTTCAAGGAATCGCTCGGGGATACCCTGGGCGGACGAAATATCCTTGATATGCATCGGCTCCCCGGAATGACGAAGAGACAGCTCGAGCATGGCCCGGCTGGCATACTCGCCTTTAGTCGAGAGTCGCATCTCTAGCTTGATCCTTTGTCGACTTAGTCAATAGACTATCTCATGTATCACGGCGGAAACCAGTTTGTCAACACTTTTTTATTCTCTTCAATTTGTATGGGGAGGGGGAAAAAGATCGGGGCCATAGCCTGGTCTCGATCGCGGCCCAGGAGCTGCCCTTCCCCGTTCGTGGTGAGCCCTTCGACTTCGCTCAGGACAGGCCCTTCGACAAGTTCCCGTTCGTGGTGAGCTCGTCGAACCGTGAACGGCGGCCCTCATGAAATGCCATGAGGACTAGCAAGGCAACCCTTCGACCCTTCGACAGGCTCAGGGCGAACGGCTCAGGGCGAACGGATTTGGCAAGGATATAGCGGCATCTAAAATTCATGAATAATACAGGCTAAGCGCATGGTACACAAATTGGAAAAAATCCATATTCTCTTCAATGGCGGCTATATTGCATCCCGTACTGGATCGCCCGTTACGGCGTAAGTCCATCCAGGACGCTCGGCGGGCCGATCCGCGATCGCGGCGGAAGCCCAGGCTGGCCGGGGATCGATTTTTAAGCTAGAATTCCGCTGTTGAGTCGACCGCGGAAAAAATATCCGAACGCCAGGAGAACCCGATGACCGAAACGCCAGCCGGGAGCGGAAACATTTGAGGTTCTCTTCCATTTTATATGGAGAAAAAAGGAAGATCCGCCTTTGATAAACCCGGACCCAAGCCGTTTCGAACGTGTCCGGCGGTGCCCGGCCTGCGGGAGCGGCCGTTTCCGGGCCTTTCGCAAAGGCACGTTCGATGACACCCTCCTCAACGCCGAGCGCATTAAAATTACAGACAGCCAATACGGCAAGGTTTGGGATCTGGCCTTGTGCCTGGACTGCAGCCATCTTTTCGCCGACCCTTCACCGCGGTCCGAATTCATCTTTTCTTTATACCGGCAGGTCGAAGACCCGCTCTACGACGCGGAGGCCGAAGGCCGATCGCAGAACTTTCGCGGCATCCTCGACCATCTCGAACGGATGCGTCCGCGGAAGGGGCGCTTATTCGATGTCGGTGCCGCGACCGGAATCCTTCTCGATCTAGCCCGACGGCGCGGATGGCGGGTGGACGGCATCGATGCCAGCGGCTGGGCGGCGCGCCGGGCGGCCGAACACTACCGCATCCCGCTCCGGCAGGGAATCTTCGAGGAAGCCGCGCTTCCCGCGTCCGGCTTCGAAGCCGTAACCATGATCGATTTCATCGAACACACGCCTTCTCCGCAAAAGGCCATCGCCCAAGCCGCCCGAGTCCTGGCTCCGGGCGGAATCCTATGCCTGGTGACGCCCGACATCCACAGCCTCGCGGCCCGCCTGGCCGGCCCGCGATGGTGGCATTTGCGTCCCGGCCATCTGGCCTATTTTTCCCGCGGATCACTATCCGCTCTCCTCGGCTCGGCGGGCTTCCGTATCGTCTCCCGCCGGCGCTATGCCTGGACCTTCAGCGCCCTTTACCTGGTCAGTCGATTCCGGATGCTGGGGGGATTAAGTGCCTCCCGGGTGGCTTCATTTTTAAAACGAATTCCGATAAAATTAGCCCTCGGCGATTCTTTCGAAATCTATGCCATGAAGGACAAAACCGTTTGATCGCTTATCTGCGCGCCATGCGGCTCGAGCGTTGGCCGCGGAGCCTGGCCATATTCACCGGCTGCGCCGTTTATGTCTTCCTCTACCGAAAAATCCTCAGCCTTCCCGAACTTCCCTCCTTGGCCGCGCGCTCGGCGCTGGCTTTTCTTCTGACTTGGGGCATTTCGACGGCCAACTACGTCATCAACGAAATCGCCGATCGACCCTTCGACGTCCATCATCCGACCAAGCGCTTCCGGCCCCTCGTCCAGGGCGAAATCCGCGCCGGGCCGTTCGCCCTGATCGGCGTCCTGTTCATCATCGTCTGCCTCAGCCTGGCCCAGGTCGTTTTCGCGGCATCATTTCTCATTTCGCTGGCCGGGCTCCTGCTGGCCGGGGTCGTCTATAACGTCAAACCCATCCGAACCAAGGACATCCCCTTCCTCGATTCGATCTCGGAATCGGCGAACAACCCCATCCGGTTTCTCATCGGATGGTACGCCTTCGCTCCGCGCACGCTTTTCCCGCCGGTCGCCCTCCTGATCAGCTGGTGGGCCTTCGGCAATTTTCTCATGGTGGCCAAGCGATTGTCCGAGTTCCGCTTTCTCAAGGAGAAAGCCGGCCATTACCGGACCTCGCACAAGCGCTATACGCGCAACAAGCTTCTCCTGGGCATGATCGCCAGCGGCCTGGTCTGCCTGGGGGCCTTTCTCTGGTTCGCCGCCCGCTTCAAGCTCCAGACGTTCTTCCTGATCGCCCCGTTCCTGGGCCTGTTCTTCTTTCTCATTTTCCGCAAAACGCTCCGTGAAGCGGAAATCATGGAAGAGCCCGAAAAGATGCTGGCCAGTCCGAAATTCGCCATTTATACCTTATTTCTGCTGGCTCTCTTTGTGGCTTCCTTTTTCCTTGACCCCATCGGACGCTAGGCCTCCGTGCGTGCCGTCCCTGTCCCCATCGTCATCGCCACTCGAAACACCGGAAAAGCCCGGGAAATCGCAGTTGCGCTCGGGGATTTACCCGTCCGGATCCTGACCCTCGATGAGGCCGACACCAGCGCCGATTATCCGGAACGAGGAACGACGTTCGCCGCCAACGCCCGGGGAAAAGCCGTTTTCTATAGTTCCGGAACTGATTTGATGACGCTGGCCGACGACTCGGGACTTGTCGTGGACGCCTTGGGCGGGGCGCCCGGAATCTACTCCGCCCGCTTTTCCGGCGCGGGAGCGACGGACGGGAGAAATATCCGCAAACTTCTCCGTCTCTTGAAGAATATTCCGGAGAACGGCCGAGACGCCCGGTTCGTCTGCTGTATGGTCCTGGCCCGCCGGGGCCGGGTGATCAAGCAGGTCACGGGCCGCGTGCAGGGCCGGATTCTCACGGCCGGGCGCGGGGACCTCGGCTTCGGATACGACCCGGTTTTTTATTACCGGCCGCTTCACCGGACGTTCGGCGAGCTCGAACCGGAAATCAAGAACGGCATCAGCCATCGCGGCCGCGCCGTACGGATGATGGCGGATTTCCTGAGGGTTTTTTCAGTAGGCTGAAAAACCCTCCCCCCGCAAAAGGGGGGAGGGGCAGGGTGGAGGGCTCACCCTTGTGGGGCCATTGCGGAGGGATCAGACCGTGATCAGGTCCTTGAGCTTGGCGAAGATTTTTTCGCCGATGCCCTGGACCTTCATCAGATCTTCGGCTTTCTTGAACGGCCCGTTCAATTTGCGGAAGTCGATGATCCGAAGGGCGATCTTCGGTCCTACCTGGGGGAGCTTTTGCAGGTCGTCCGACGTCCCGGAGTTGATGTTGATCTTCTCCGGCGCCTTGGCGGCCTGTCCCTGCAAAGCGGCGAGCGGAGCGAGGAAGAAGCCCAGGGCGACCACCACCGCTACCGTTCTCATGATGTTGTTGGGTTTCATGATAACCTCCTTTCACTGTTCTTTAGTGCAAGGAGAGTGCCAACTCGGCGTCGATCCGGCAGGCCGTTTTTCAGGCAGGTTCATCAACCCGACCGATCCCGCCGCCAACGCCGGTGGACGCTGTATCGGAAAACGCGTGAACGCGCGTTGACGGACCGAGGCGTCGGCTTAGGGCGGGATTAAAAAAACAGACCTACTTGGCCCGGGGGTGGCTCTTGCGATAGACGTCCATCAACTGCCGGACGTTGAGGTGGGTGTATTTCTGCGTCGTGGCCAGGCTTTCGTGACCCAGCAGTTCCTGGATGACGCGCAGATCCGCGCCGCGGCCGAGCAGATGCGAGGCAAAAGAGTGGCGCAGGGCATGGGGGCTGATGCCGCGCCGGAGAAGGGACCGGCGGATATATTTGTCGACCATCCGCTCGACCGAGCGGGGCGAAATCCGCCCGCCCCGGTAATTGAGGAAAACCGCCGCATCACCGAAATTTTCCCGCAGAAGCGTCGGTCGGATCCTCAGATAGGCGTCCAGGGCGTTCATGGCCCGGCGTCCGAACGGGACCAGCCTCTCTTTCTTGCCTTTGCCCCGGACGCGCAACAGTCGATCCTCGAGACCCATATCCTCGAGGTTGATGCCGACGAGTTCGCTCAACCGGATGCCGGAGGCGTAAAAGAGCTCCAGAATGGCCCGGTCGCGCAAGCCGAGCGCATCGTCTTTTTCGGGATTCTCCAGAAAACGCTCCATCTCGTCCTCGGACAGGAACGCGGGTACGGGCTTGTCCAGCCGGGGTGTGGAAATGACCAAGGCCGGGTTGTCGTCGACCCAGCCTTGCCGGAGGCCGTATTTATAAAACGAGCGAATAGCGGCCAGCTTGCGGGCGACGGAGGATTTGGCCAGATGCGTCTTGGCCAGCTCATGCAGGAACCCTCGCAGGACGACATTATCGACCTGCCGGAATCCGACTTTGCGGCTCTCGAGATAAACCGTCAGTTGTTCGAGGTCGATCCGGTAGCCCGAGATCGTATGGGGCGAAGCATTCCGGCTGTGCCTTAAATGATCCAGAAATTCCTCAACCGCCTTGCGCATCCTGGGGGGCCGCCTCCTTGTCCTTCGGCGCTATTGTAGCGCTGTCCACGACTTCCTTCCAGTCGCAGGTTTCGGCCTGGCAATGGAGAAAAGTGCCCTCTTTCTTGTTGCTCCTGAGCAGGATGAACGGTTGGCCGCATTTCGGGCAGGGCCGGGAAAGCGGCTCGTCCCAGGTTGCGAACCGGCACTTGGGGAATTTTCCGCACCCGTAGAAAAACTTGCCGCGCTTGGTCTCGCGCTTGAGGATCGTTCCGCCGCAGACGGCGACGTTGGGGCAAGCGATCCCGGTGTCCACGGACACCTTTTTCTTGATGTATTTGCAGGTCGGGTAGGTCGAACAGGCCGTGAACAGGCCGAACCGGCCCCGGCGCTGGACGAGGTTCGCATCGCATTCGGGGCATTTTTCCTCGAGGACGACAATCTCTTTCTTGACCATGTTGTCTTTGTATTCGCACTCGGGATAGGTGGAGCAGGCTTTAAACTGTCCGAATTTGCCGCTTTTGATGACCAGCGGTTTGCCGCACTTGGGGCAGATCTCCTCGAGCGGGATGCCGGAAGCCTTGACGCTGTCCACGGTCATCCCCTGCTTGAGGTCCTTCTCCAGCTTTTCGTAGAAATTCCGCAGCAAGTCCGTCCATCCCAGCCGGCCTTCCTCGATCTTGTCCAGTTCCTCTTCCATCCCGGCGGTGAACCGGACCTCGATGAGATCGGGGAAGATCTTGATCAGGAACTCGGTGACGAACATTCCCAGTTCGGTGGGGACGAACTTGCCGTCGGTCTTGACCACGTAAACACGGTTCTGGAGCGTGGAAATGATCGGCGCATACGTCGACGGCCGCCCGATGCCCTTGGCCTCGAGTTCCTTGACCAGCGTTCCCTCGGTGAATCGCGCCGGGGGCTGGGTGAAGCTCTGCTTGGGCTCGATCGTCCGGAGGGTCAGCTTCTCCCCTTCCCGGGCCGGCGGGAGCGTTTCTTTCTCCTCGGTTTCGCCCTTGGGATACAAAGCCAGGAACCCGGCGAATTTCAACACCTCGCCCTTGACCGAAAACAGATAGCGGCGGGCGGTGATCTCGAATTCGGTCTCTTCGATTTCGGCCGGGCTCATCTGGGAGGCCAGGAAGCGGTTCCAGATGAGCACATAGAGGGAAAATTCCTCTTTCCTGAGGAAGGGCTTGACGACTTCCGGAGAGAGTTCGGGCGAGGTCGGGCGGACGGCCTCGTGGGCGTCCTGGGCCTGATTCTTGTTCTTGAAGACATTCGGCTTGGACGGCAGATGCCGGGTCGAGTAGGTCCGCTCGATATATTCCCGGGCCCAGGTCAGGGCTTCGTTTGAGACGCGGACCGAATCGGTGCGCATATAAGTGATCAAACCGACGGGCCCGCGATCTCCGATGGCCATGCCTTCATAGAGCTTCTGGGCGATGGACATCGTCCGCTTGACCGGGTAGTGGAGACGCTGATAGGCGTCCTGTTGAAGAGTGCTGGTGATATAAGGAGGCGGCGGTGTTTTTTTCTTGGCCCGGACCTTGATTTTATCCAGGATGAAATCGGCGTCCCGGAGTTCAGCGACGATCGACTCGGCCGATTGTCCGTCCCCGACCTTGGCCTTCTTGCCGTCGATCTTGAACAGGGCGGCCCGGAACGGCGGCGGATTTTCGCCCGCCAGATGTGCGAAAATAGTCCAGTATTCCTCGGGAACGAAGGCCCGGATTTCTTTTTCCCTCTCGCAAATGATGCGCAGGGCGATGCTCTGGACGCGGCCGGCGCTGAGGCCCCGGGCGACCTTCTTCCACAGCAGAGGGCTGATTTTATAACCCACCAGGCGGTCCAGGATGCGGCGCGCCTGCTGGGCGTCGAACATGTTGCGGTTGAGCACGGTCATGTGCTTGACCGCTTCCTCGACGGCGGGTTTGGTGATTTCATGGAGGGTCAGCCGATGGACGGGCTTCCCTTCCTCCCCCAGCAGGGCCAGCAGATGCCAGCAGATGGCCTCGCCCTCGCGGTCGGGATCAGCGGCCAGGATGAGGGCCGAGGCGCCGGCGGCCGCCGCCTTCAAATCCGAAACGATCTTTTGCCGCTCGGGAATGACGACATACTCGGGCTCAAAGTTTTTTTCGACGTCCACACCGAGTTTGCTCTTGGGCAGGTCGCGCACATGGCCCATGGAGGCCTTGACGATAAACTCCGGCCCCAGATATTTGTTGATCGTTTTCGCCTTGGCCGGCGACTCGACGATGACCAATGACTTTGCCATCACAATCTCCTCATATAGCTTCGGCCCGGACCCGGCACGACGAACCCCTTGATCTCCAGATTCAACAGAGAGACCAGGATCTCGGGCACCGGACGCCCGCAGGATTCCAACAACTCGTCCACGGTCGCCGCTTCATCGGGCTTGAGCAGAGCCAGGACGGCCGCCTCTTCGTCCGTAAGGAGCGGTAAGGGGCGGGTCTCCCCTTCGCGGCGCGCCAGCACGACTTCACGGACCGGAGAAGGCAGTTCCTCGGCCGCGTCTTCCCAGCTCTCCACGAGCTTGGCCCCGATCTTGATCAGCCCGTTCGTCCCCCCGCTCAGCGCGGACGTGACGTTGCCGGGCACGGCCATGACCTCACGGCCCTGTTCGAGCGCCAGCATGGCCGAAATCAGCGAGCCGCTCCGCCGCGTCGCCTCGATGACGATGAGGCCGAGCGACAATCCGCTGATGATCCGGTTGCGCTGGGGAAAATGAAATCCCAGCGGCTCTCCGTCGAGCGGGTATTCCGTGACCACGGTCCCGCCGCCGCCGATGATCCGATCGAAAAGCCGGCGGTTTTCAGGCGGATAAATCCTGCCCAGGCCCGAACCCAGCACGGCCACGGTCCGACCGCCTTTGAGGGCGCCCTCATGGGCGAAGGCATCGATGCCCCGGGCCATTCCGGAGACGATGATCAGCCCGCGGGAGGACAGGTCCTCGGCCAGCCGGCCGGCAACCGCCCGGCCATACGGCGATGGCCGTCTGGCTCCGACAATGGCCACGGCCGGACCGCGAAGGGCTTCGGTTCGACCCGCGCAATAGAGCACAAAAGGAGGGTCAAAGATTTCCCTTAACTCGACCGGGTAGTCGACGTCCTCAAAGGTTAGGAGAGAATATCCATTCTTGGCCAGCCTGTCAAATTCTTTTTCCGCCCGGCCCCGAAGGTCCTCTGAGAAGAACTCCCGAATACGGTCCTCATCGAACCCCAAGGAACGGAGTTCGGCGGGCGAGGAGGCGAAGGCTTCGGCCGGCGAAGCGAACCGCTCACGAACGGCCTTGACCAGGCGGGGACATTCGGACAAGGCCAGGCTTAAGGCGATAAAACGGAGTGCGTCCGGACGCGTATCGGTCACATCCTATATGGACGCCCCGCCCCGTCTTTTTTATCAACCTGAAGTATTAGGGGTCAGGTCTTAACATATAACATTTCTCATTTTATTCAATTATAAATTGAAGGATTTCTTCCTTTTGTGGGAAAAAAGGAGATCGGAGCACCGGGTTTCATGGGCAACCAAAGGGTCAGGCCTCTTCAAGAAGTTAAGACCTGCCCCCCATTCGGGCCAAGGTTCACTTGATGATGTCTTTGTATTTCTGGAAGATTTGCTTCAATTGTTCTTTGGTCACGATATAGCCGGACAGATTTACCGAGATGGTCGACCTCAGCGGATCGTTGGATTTGAACAGCGCAAACTCGCGGATCGGTCCCATCCGATTGTCCAGAGGAAGCTTGACGGCGATGTCGATGCTTTTGCCGGAGGCGATCTTGAGGGGAAAGGCCGCCGTCTTTCCGCTGAAAAGGAAAGTCGCTCCGGGCAGGGAACATTCGAACTTCAGTTCGAGTTCGCCCTTATTGAAGACCGTGAGCGGGGCGATCAGATCCTCGCCTTCGACGAGCAGTCCGCCGTCGTAAGAGTATCGATCGAGGTCGATGCGCGGTTGAGGGGGAACGTCGACCGCCGCGGCGATCTTGATTTGAAATCGGGGTTGAATGGGATCGTCCGTCTCGACATAGATATATTTAGCGACTTCGCCCGCATAGCCCTGGGTATTGAAACTCACCTTGATTTTTCCCGTTTTTCCGGGCTCGACCTTTTTATCGGAAACGACCGCCGCCGTACAGCCGCAGGACGTTTCCACACCCTTGACGCTCAAGGCGGCGTCGCCCTCGTTTTTGAAGACGAACTCGTGGACGAGTTCCTGACCGGCCTTAACCTTCCCGAAATTCCAAGCCTCCTCCTTGAAGACGATCTTGGGGCCCTTCGCTCCGACGGCCCCCAAAGCGAAAACAAGAACAAAGACGACGACCGCGGAAATTCGAAGTTTTAATGATGGCGAAAACCTCATGATGGCCTCCCTTACGGCTGGAAATGTACTCCATATCAATCCTGCTTTACAAGAGGACCCGCCCCTGACCGTCGTACAGTTTTCCCGGCGACACTGTCTAAGGGCTTGAAAAAATAACTGTCCCGCCCCCCGTTCCGCTCTCTGTTCTTGAAATGGGGCCGACGATGCGCTATAAGTTTAGCCTTATGGATCTCTTCCGTTCTGCGAGGGTCAGTAAGACGGCGCGGGGTACCGGCCACGGCGAAATCGCGAGGGTTCAGCCTTCCCGCGTCGTCCTTCGAGGGAACCCAACGGGCGCCGAGGGATGTTTGAGCACGCGACAGGTGAAGGAAAAAGATATGGAGTGGGTGGGCAAGAATGATCGAAAGATCGAACTCGCGGAGTTCCCCAGGCGCCGAAAAGGATGATGCGGTGAAGCCGTTAAAAACCCGAAGCCGCCGGGCCGGTCTCCGCGCCGCAGAAAACACAGAAGGGAAGAGAACCAGCCTTATTAACCTACTCGCATCCACCCGTCGAATAATCGCCGCCGCCGGTCTGATTCTGGCCGCCGGCGCCCAGCCCTCATTCGCCCAAACGCCTCCGCGCCACTCGGGCGAATTCGTTCTGTCGCTGGGAGCCGGATTCTCTCCGGCCGCCGGAGAATCGCTCCACCGGGCCTCCTGGACAACCGGCCCGCAGGCCGGGATGTCCGTCGAGAATGTTTTCACCGTCTTACCCAGTCCCGCGCTTTTCGTTGGCGGGGCTTATTCCCGTTTTTTTCTGGGCTCTCTCGGCCTCCGGGCCGGATTCGGCTATCTCAAGTCCCCCCTGAACGCCCGAACGACATTCCGTTGGACCGCGGGATCGGCCTTTCCCTCGCACCGTCTGTCCGTCATTCCGGACCCCGGCGAGATCACCGCCGTGCCGTTTTTCGTGAATATCGCCGCGCGCTGGGACGGCCGCCGGTCCGTTCTGGTCCTTTCGGCGGGGCCGGCAGTCATCCTCCATTCGATCATCGTGGAGGCCGCGGCGGGCACGCTTTCCGCCCCGAGCGGCTGGCCGGCCGCATATCGCGTTTCGGCCGCGGTCAAGGACCAGACCTGGATCGCCCTGGGCGCAAACGCGGGCGCGGAAATCGACCTGCGGATCGGAAAATCCTCCTTTCTTTCGTTCGATGTCCGGTATTTCTACACGCCGCGCAAACAGTTCGCCTGGATCTATCGCTCGGGGACGGCTCCCGGAATCGATATCCCCTCGGCTTCCGCGCCGTTTGACGAGGCCGCGGCCCGGAAGGCGGAAACAGCGACCTCTCCCCTCCCTCTCGACCCCTCGTTTTTCCAGGCTTCGATCGGCTTCAAGTTCCGGCTCGGTTCCGCCTGAACCGGCCCCGTGTTATAATAAAAAAAACTGGAGATGGCCGATCATGACTCTTCGCCGACCGATCCGGACAGCCGGTTGCCTGATTCTCTTCGTCCTGGCCGCGGCCGCCTTTTCGAACGCGGCCATCCGGCTCAAGGTCACCGCCGAACTGGCCAACATCCGCCAGAAACCGTCGATCTCGAGCACCATCATCCGCCAGATCCCCGAAGGCGCGATCATCGAAGCCGCCAGCAAATCCGGCGAATGGTATCTCGTGTCGCTGGAACCCGACGACGCCGGAACGACTTCCGGCTATGTCCACGAGAGCCTGGTCCTCCCCCTGGACGCGGCGGCCGTTCCCGAAAAAAAAGAACGGATCATCGAACGGGTCGCTCCCCAAAAACCCAAACCCGCCGAAACCATCGAGACCAACCGCCGGGAGCCGCCGGCCAAGAAGCCGGTCGAAGAGCCTCCGGCCGGCGAGCCCGAAACCGTGAAAACCACAAACGCCCCCCCTCTCCGCCCGGCCCTCGTTCTCGGCGGCACGGGTCTCTTCGCCAAGGTGGGAGACCTCAACCACGGCGCCCAGGGTCTGGCCGATCTCTATGCGTTCCAATTGAACGCGGCCGGCGACCGGGAAGTCCCCCCGCTCCACTGGACCCTGCCGGTCGGAGCCGAGCTCATCATCCCTCTTTCCGCTCGGCTCGCTTTGAGCGCGGGTATGGAGTATTACGGCGCATCCAGACAAAGCATCGTCGCTTACGGCCAGAAGGACAAGTTTACCGTAGCACCTGAATTCCGGGTCATTCCCGTCAAAATCGGGCTTGTCTACTATCCGGCGTCATTCCTGTATTGCCGGCTTGGAGCCATGCTCGCGTTCGCTAAAGCATCCTACTCCTATCGTTTCGAACACGACGAATTCTGGCAGGAATGGTCGGGCCAGGCGACGGCCCTGGGGCTGGGAATCTTCGGGGGCGTCGGAGTCGAACTGCCGCTGGGCTCATCTCTGGCGTTCCTCCTGGAAGTTTCCGGCCAATATGCAGCCATCAAGGGATTTGAAGGAACGGGCACGCTCCGGGACTCCACGCTCGCCGAACCCGTCGTCGAAGCGGGCCAGCTCTATGCTTACGACGGAAAACCGACCGCCCTAAACGTTTTTCCGCTCGTCTACATCCGGAGCAAAATGCCAACGGAAGGCGGCGTGGCCAACGCCCGCCAAGCCGAGCTCGACCTTCTGGGGATGGCCCTGAGGGCGGGAATCAAGATCAAGTTTTAGGCCGGTCTAAAATATATATTTCGGATGCGCGTCGAGGCGCAGGCGCGCCGAGACGACCAGATCGTTCCCGTCCCGGTCGATGATCCTCGTCGGAGCCGGAGAGAAATCGAGATCGAAGGAAACCCCGTTCGTCCAGGCGACGGCGAATTCGCGGCCATCCTTGCGGAATCGGAAAACGTTTCCGCCCTGCTGCTGTTCCCGTTTGATGAAAACGCTTCCGGTCAAGTGCCGGACCATCGTCTTGAAGGCGAAAAACGACGGCCGGCGGCGCCACGGCGATTCGCGGCTGTCGACAAGCCCGTACCCCGGAGCGACGAGCTGCCACCAGTAAACCCGTCCGATGAGCCCGGAGGCCAAGCTGAGGATGTAATAACGCACCAGATAATCGGCCTGCTCTTCTTCCGAAACGTTGGGTTTGCCCGAAGCCGGGGAGTATCGGCCCGTTCCCTCCAGCGGCCAGTTGACCTCGGTGATCCAACACTCCAGCGCCCGGCCCGCTCCGCTTTCGGCCAGGGCTTTGAAGGCGGCGAATTTCATTTCCGCGTTCCATCCGGACTGCTCGTTCTCCGGAGCGCCCACCCGGTCGACGTAGAGGAGCGAGCTCGCGACATCGAAATCAACCGCTCGCAGGACGGGCGGATAGAGATGGAATTCGAAATCGATCACGGCGGGACCGATGAGACGGACGCCCCGGCGGGACCGAAGGCGGACGGCCTCGCGGGCCAGTCCGATATATTCGGCCTGATCCCAAACTCCCCACTTGGTCCGGTTCCAAGCGTGGCCGATCTCGAACCCGGAAACATGCGGCCCGAGTCGGATGAAGGCTTCGTCCAGGAACGAGGACCAGGCTTCGAGCCGAAAGACGTCCTCGCGGCGCTGAAGAAGGGCCGTGACGATCTCGAATCCCCGGGCCCGTAAACGCCGGGCGAAATCCTCCTTCGCGGCGAGGCGCTCCCGTTCCCAGGACGCCGCCCGGAAAAGTGTGCGACGGACGCCTGTTTCTTGCAGAAGGTCCAGAATCTCGTCTTCGCGGCCGTCCGCCGGCGAGACGGAGACGGCGAACATATCCGGCCGGATGGCGACGGGTTCTTTATACATGATCCGCCGGAAGCGGCGATAGCGCAGGAAGGCGGACGGCCCATGGACCAGGTTGGATCCGGCCAAGGCGAAGTAAGTACGCCAGCGGCGGAAATGATGGCGCATACGCTCGCTTCGCGGCGCTACGTTGTGCGGCTGATCGGCCAAGGGATTCCATTCGAACTTGAATATCATTGGAGCTTGAGCTTTCGGGCCCACCGGCGCAGGCGCGTTTTTTTCTTGAAGCGCAGCCAGCCTTCGAAGGCGGACTTGGCCCTGGCGTAGCGCCGGGCGAAGGACGGCCGCAAGCCCCGTTCCCCGGCATAAATCGTCAGAAACTCGGTCCGCAGGGCGGGCGGAACGCCCAAGCGGATGAGGTTCTTGGCTCTGGCAGAGTCCCCGATTTTTTTCCGCCGGCGGACGCGATTGGTGTCCAGAAAGAAGAGTTTTATCGTTCCGTCCGCCTCCCGCGCGGCCAGAACATTCCCGTCCGAGAGGTCGCCATGCAGAATCCCCCGGTCGTGACCGTCGCGGACGGTCCGGGCCAACGCGGCTAGAAGCGGCCGCAAATCCGCCTCGGCGAGGCCGCCGAAAAACGCCCTGATCTCGACGGCCCCGATGATCCGCTCGGCGATAAAATAAGCGCGCTCGACCGAGCCCCGCCGCCGTCGCTCGATGAAGGCGACGGGAGTGGCGGTCGGCAGGCCGGCCTCGGCCAGATAGGCCGCGCCGCGCCAAGCCCGGCCGGCCTTGGACGCGCCGAAAAGCGTCCGGAAGCGCTGGAGCCCGCGCGGGCGGAACTCCTTGATGACAAGATCGATCGTCCGGCCGCCGGAGAGCGGCAGGCGGACGGCGGTGATGGTGTTCCTGCCGGAGTGAAGAACCTCCACATCCGGCTTGCGGAGCGATTCTTCGATCGTCTCAAGAAAAGCGCGGACTTCGGGAACGTCGTAGACGGCAGCCACGCGACGCATGATGAATCTCAGGGGCAGGCCTTTTGGCCAAGCCCCGTTCGGGGCCCTGAGCGGCGGCCCCGAACGGGGTCAGGTCTTAACATATAACATTTCCCCGGGACATCGAAAATCCACATCTCGCTAACATCATAGCGCAACCTCGGCCGGAACGGGAGGGGTCAGGGAATATCCAGGATATCGAGCAGTCGCCGGCCGATGGCCGGCGGCGAATACCGCTCCTCGACAAGGCGGCGGCCGTTATCGGCCAGGGAACGGCGAAGGGCGTCGTCTCTTTTGAGTTCAAGTATGGCCAGGGCCAAAGACCCCGCCAAAGGCTCGTCGCATAGAAAAATATCGCGGCGATGGGCGAAGAATTCCTCCACCGCGGGAGTGCGGGCCGTTATCACCGCCCGGCCCGAGGCCAGGGCCTGGAAGATCTTATGCGGAACGACGCGCCGGGCCTTCTCGGTGCGCCCGAAAACGCCCAGACACACGCTCGCCCGTTCGACCTCGGCGGGCAGACGGGACAGCGGGACGCGACCGAGAAATTCGATATTCCTCAAACCGTGGGCTTCGGCATAGGCGCGGACGCCGGGAAACGTCTGCCCATCGCCGATGAACCGGAAGCGCACATCCGTTTCCTTGACCAGAAATCGAGCCGCCTCGGCGATGATCTCCACGCCATGGAGGGGAAGAAACGACCCGAAAAACAGGACATCGAAGACGCCCGGCTCGACGGGCCTCGACTCGGCGGGCCGGAAGAACGCGTCGTCAAATCCCACGGGCAGGACAAAAACCCTGCCCGGATCGATCTTGTACGCCCGGCAAAAATATTCTTTGTGGGCCGCGGTATCGGCGAGAATGATGTCGGCCAGCCGGAAAGCGGCCGCATCGATTTGGAAGTTCCACCAGGCCGTCAGCGAAGAAGGGGGACGGCGCCGCCAGTCCAGGATCTTGGTTTCGTAGCGGGCTGCCAGAGGGTCGAAAACGACTTTCCGGGCCGTGAGCAAACTCAGGAATTTGGCTAGGGGTACATCCTTGGGGCAGAATTCGGGAACGAAAATAAAGCGGCGCGCAGCCAACCCATCCGAGGCGCGCTCGACCGAAACTAGGTGCCGAAATTTCAGCAGGAGGAGCGGATATCTCAGCCAGAACTTCCGGTGAAACGACTCGGGGCAATCGCGGGCCAAGGCCCCGTTCCCGCGGAGCCCGCGCCGGATGACCGCGTTCCGGGGATAGGCGGGGTCGTAGGCCCCGAAAAAAACAAAGCTCGCGCGCGGAGGAGTGGCCATGGCTCGGGGGTAACTTAATTCAGCCCCGCCGTGAAGTCAATTTTTGCGGCTATTGCAGGGAGGGAGGGGTTGCGGTATCCTAACCCGCGGAAGGAGACGCCCCATGGCCATATCCCCTGAACTACTCGAAATCCTCGCCTGCCCCAAATGCAAGACCGACGTCAAGCTCACGGTCGACGGGAAAGGCTTGAAGTGCGTGAAGTGCGCGCGCGTCTATCGCATCGAGGACGATATCCCCGTCATGATCATCGACGAGGCCACGATTGAGCCCGACCGGCCGATCCAGAGCTGACCTCTCGAGCGCGCGCAAGATCCTTATTCTCCGCCTGCGGCGCGTCGGCGACGTGGTCATGACGTTGCCGGCCGTCGAACTTCTGAAATCTTTCCTCCCGGATGCCTCGTTGACCTACCTCATCGAGGAGCCCTACCGCCGCCTGGTCGAAGGCCATCCGTTCGTGAATCAGGTCCTGTCCGTTCCGGAAAAACAAGACCGCCGCGGATTCTTCAGTTTTCTGCGCATGGTGAGGCGGGAGCGGTTCGACGTCCTTCTGGATTTTCACGGCGGCCCGCGCGCATCTTGGATAACGGCGTTCTCCGGCGCCGCCTGCAAAGTCGGATATGCCATCCGGAGCAAGGGTTTTCTTTACGATATTCGCGTCCCTCGCCGGCCCGAGGAAGGAACCCTGCACAGCGTCCAAACGCATGCGGCGCTGGTCCGCGCGCTTGGATTCGATTTTAATGACGGCGCCATCCCGCCGCTCCGCTTGCCCGAAGCGACCCCGGACGAGAAACTCCGCCTTGACGCCATGATGGGCGAGTCCGGGTTGGCGGGCGGTCATTTCATCGTCCTCCATATCGGGGCGGGAAACGCGTTCCGGGATTGGGGCGCGGCTAACCACGCCGAGACCGCCCGGCGCTTGATCCGGCGGACCGGCTTCCCGATCGCCCTCATCGGAGGTTCCGCCGACCTGACGCGGCAGGCCGAGGTCATCGCCGGTGCGGTCGCTTCGCCGGACGGAATCGCCCTCGATCGAATCATCGGACTGGCCGGCCGCCTGAATCTGATCGAAACGAAAGAACTCATGGCCCGAGCCGGTCTCTTTATCGGACCGGACAGCGGCCCGATGCACATCGCCGCTTCGACGCCGACACCGATCGTGGCTGTCTTCGGGCCGACCCTGCCGGCCCATTTCGCACCCTGGCGGGCCGGCAAACGGACGGTCATCCTGCAGCGGGAGATGGATTGTCGCCCCTGTAAACAGCGGGAATGCCTGACGCACGATTTCCGGTGCTTGAAATCGATCACGCCGGCCGATGTCGAATCATCCTGCCTCCCCTTCCTTAATTAAGGGGCATCCCGGATATTCCAAAATTCGGATTTCTTCCGTTTTGTGTGGCTAAGCAGTGCGGCGCGGGGTACCGGCCACGGCGAAATCGCGAGGGTTTAGCCTTCCCGTATCGTCTTTCGAGGGAACCAGGCTCTTGTCTGGCGCCGAGGGATGTTTGAGTACGTGATAAATGAAAGGAAAAGAGATGGAGTGGGTGGGCATGAATGATCGAAGAATCGAATGCACGGAGTTCCGCAGGCGCCGAGAAGGAGTATACGGGAACGGCGTGAAAAACCCGAAGCCGCCGGGCCGATCCCCGCGCCGCAGGCCACACAAAATGGAAGAGAACTTCACGCCCCCCAATCCCTCCGTATGCTATAATGAACCGGTCGGAAACCCATGAAAGCGATCGACTTGCGAACAAACGGCCGGGAGCGCCCACCCCTGGAGACGGCGCTCCTTGTCCTGGCCGCTATGGCGCCTCTTTTCTCCCTGATTTCCATCAGCCTGCTCCAGGGATTCTGGAGTCTGGCGCTGGTCGCCTGGGCCGTTCTTCTCCTCCAAAAAAAGCGGGCTTTCGCCGTCCCCGGCTTTTTCTGGCCGCTTCTCGCCTACTCCGTTTGGACGCTCGTCTCCTCGGCCGCTTCCATCGATCCCGGCCAAAGTTTCAAAGATTCGCGGGAGCTCCTCGGCTTTTTGGTTATTCCAATCGTCCTGGCGGCATTTCCCCGCAAGAGAGGCCTCCGGTTTCCCGTCTGGGCGATCTTCGCTTCCGGGGCCCTCGCCTCAGCCTGGGCGATTATTTATTTTCTCACCCGCGCTTACCCCGGCCAGCGGATCAAGGGGTTCATGGGCCACTATATGACCCAGGCGGGCTTGCTCGGGCTTTTCATCGCCTTCGGGCTGGCTATGATTGTTTTCGGGCGCGGCAAGACACGGCTGGCCTGGGCGGCGGTGCTGGCGCCGGCCGGGGCGGCCCTGATCATGACTCTGACTCGCAACGCCTGGCTGGGAGTCGCCGCCGCCGGTTGTCTCGTCCTCTTCCTATGGAAACCGAAAGCTCTTCTTATCGCTCCGCTGGCCGCCGGGCTGTTTTATCTGGCCGGTCCTCCCGCCGTCAAATCCCGTGTCCAAAGCATTTTCGACCGCCATGATCCTTCCAATATGGCCCGCCTCGAATACGCCCGGGCGGGGCTTAAAATCATCGGTGAGAAGCCCTTTTTCGGGACCGGGCCGGACACCGTCGACCGCGTCTTCCAGGATCCCAAATACGGCTTGAGCGGCTACGCCCGCGGCAACGTCCATCTCCACAACAATTTCCTCCAGATCGCGGCCGAGCGCGGTCTGCCCACGCTGGCCGCCTGGCTCGTCTTTTTCGTCTGGGCTTTCCTGGCGCTCTTCCGCCGCTTCAAAACCGGAGGGGCCGCGATCCGCCCCCTCGCGGCGGGCGGGATGGCCGCCCTGGCCGCCCTGATCACGGCCGGCTTTTTCGAGTACAACTTCGGAGATTCCGAAATCGCCTTGTTCGCCCTCCTTCTGATCTCCCTGCCTTTCGCCGGCGGCGCGGACGAATCCTGATATGAAAATCCGCAGGGTTCTCCGTCGCATTTTTGGTTTCGCCCTGTTCGCTTATATCGTCTGGATCGGCTTCCGGGCCCTGACCTTCAAGCGCTACGGCGAACCGGACCGGAAAGGGAAAATCGCCTCCGGACCGTCGTCGGCCGACACCGACTCCCCGCGCGTTTTCGAGATGGAAGGCGTTTATCATCTGCACAGCCTTTTTTCGGACGGACGGCGTTCGATCGACTCGATCGCGGGCATCGCGGCCGCCCAAGGCCTGGATTTCCTTGTCCTCACCGATCACGGCAACCCCAACGCCGAAGCCCTGGGCGCGCAAGGCCGGATAGACGGCGTCCTCGTGCTGGCGGGAACCGAGATTTCTTCCAGCCGCGGACATCTCATCGCCCTGGGTTTCGATCCCATCGGCCCGGCCTTCGACCGCGACGCGGAAATGGCCGCCCGCGAAGTCGAAGCGCGCGGCGGCTTCACCGTCATCGCCCACCCCTATTCCAAAACCCGCTGGTCGTGGGGAAAATGGGCCGGCTATTCCGGGCTCGAGATTCTGAACGGCGACACCGAGGTCAAACGCAACCTCGCCCTGACCATCGTCTCGGCGCCGCTTCTGCTCCTCCGGCCCGAGGCCGCGCTGCTCTCTCTTCTCGGTCCGCCGGAAAGAGAACTCCGTGCTTGGGACCGCATGGCCGCGTCCAACCCGACTCATCACGTTTCCGGATATTATGCGGCCGACGCGCATTTCGGCTACGGCCCCCTCTTCCGCTTTTTTCACATCCATGCCCTCCTCGACACCCCGCCGGAAGCCGATTTCGCCGCCGCGCGCGGCCAGGTCTTCGCCGCTTTGCGGGCCGGTCTTTTTTACTCCGCCGTTGAAGCGGCCGCCGAAGCCGACGGGTTTCGCTTTTGGGCCGAGCGTTCCGGTATAATCCTGCCCATGGGAAGCTCGATCAAGGGACAGGCCTGCGGCCAGCCACTCGCCCGTGGCTTGTATCCACGGGCGAGTACGGCGGAAGTGGACCCCCGGGCAAAGCCCGCCCTCATCGCTTCGCGAATGAGGACTGCAGAGCCCGGGGCCCCGGCCGCCGTCGAAACCGGCGGGACGGGGGCCGGCGCGGTTCGATTCAAGGTTCGAGCGCCGTTTGAATTCAACCACGAGGCCCGTCTCGTCCGGGACGGCCAAGTCGTCGCCCGGTCCGCGAGCGGCTCTCTTGCTTTCGATTCCGCGGAACCCGGCGTTTACCGGGTTGAAGTCTTCCTGCGCGAACGGAGCCCTCTCGGTCCCGACGTTCCCTGGATCGCTTCCAACCCCATCGTCATCCAGAAGGAAAAGCCATGATCAACTTCGACATCCCGAAAATGCGGCGCCTGATAAAAAAATTCCCCGGCCGCCGCGTGCTCGTCCTGGGCGACCTGATGCTCGACAAGTACATCTGGGGAAACGTTTCGCGCATCTCGCCGGAAGCCCCGGTTCCCATCGTCGAAGTCCGCAAAAGCACTTCGGCCCTGGGCGGCGCGGGCAACGTCGAGCGCAATTTGGCCGGGCTGGGCGCATCGCCGGTCCTGGTCGGGCTCGTCGGGGACGACCCCGAGGGCTCCTGGATCAAGCGCAACGCCGCCGAAACGCGGGGCATCTTCATCGATGATAAGCGGCCCACGACGGTCAAGACCCGCATCATCGCCCACCATCAGCAGGTTGTCCGCGTGGATCAGGAAAAAAAGATGCCCGTTCCCGTCGAGATCAAAGCCAAAATTCTGGCCTTCGTTGAGAAAGGCGGTTACGAGGGAATCGTCGTCTCGGACTACAATAAAGGCCTTCTCACCAAGTCGCTCCTGGACAAGGTTCTGCCCCTCACCCGAAGCAAAAAAATAAAGGTGTTCGTCGACCCCAAAGTCGAAAATTTCGCCATCTATTCGCCCATCACCTTCATCTCCCCCAACCACCACGAAGCGGCCAAAGTCGTCCGGCACGCCTGCCTGACGAACGCCGAAGTGGAAAGGGCCGGCCGCGAAATCATGGCCTTGATCGAAACCGTCTACGTGATCATCAAGCGGGGTGAACAGGGCATGTCGCTGTTCGAGCGGGACCATCCCCCCATTCATATCCCGACCATCGCCCGCGAAGTATTCGACGTCACGGGCGCGGGAGACACGGTCGTCGCCGCCGCCGCCCTGGCCATCCTGTCCGGCGCGACGATTCTGGAGGCGGCCGTCATCGCCAATGCAGCCGCCGGCGTTGTGGTGGGCAAGATCGGCACGGCGACGTGTTCGACCGAGGAGTTGCTGGACGCCTTGAGCAGGTACGAAAAGTAAATAGAGATCAGAGAAAAACGATCTCGGCCGTCTCGTTTGCCGGGTCGTAAAGGGCGATCGAGCTTTTTTTCGTCACCCACCCGCCGTTCTCACCGGGATTGATGACCAAGGTCCGGCCGACCTTGCGGATTTCGGGGCGATGGGTATGCCCGTAAACAACCACATCGTACTCGCCCGAAGCGGCCGGAATTTCAACGGATACATTCAGATGGACGACCATCAACTTCCGGCCTTTTTCCTCCAGGACTAGAGGCGCTTCCTGAATCGACCCGAACGGCTTAAGCGCTTTCCGCAAGCCGGGCTTTTCGCCGTCACAATTGCCGAAAACGGCCCTGATCAGACAACCCGCGTCCTCCATCTCCTTGGCCGCGAACGGGGCCACAAAGTCCCCGGCATGGATGATCAAGTCGCAACCGGCGGCCCGGAAAATCCGCACCGCGTCCCGGACGGCGTTCAGGTTGTCGTGCGAGTCGGACATGATCCCGATCATGGGCGCATTATAGCGCATATTTCCGCGTCGGGAACTTTACCTCCGGACCGAAGAACCCGCTTCCTTCAGATCGCTGAAAATTCCTTTCATTCATGCCTCAGCGATTCGACCGGATTGGCCCGGGCCGCCCGGACGGATTGAAAGCCTACGGCAAGGAGCGCGATCACCAGCGTCGCGAAGATGGCCGAGACAAAGACTCCCACGCTGGGGTTGACATGGTAGGCGAAACCGCGCAGCCAACGCCCAGCCGCATAGTAGGCCGCCGGGCCGGCGACGAGCCCGGACATCAGGATCCATTTGGAAAACTCCCGGGTCTGTAGAATAACCAATCCCGAAACCGGAGCTCCCAGGATCTTGCGGATGCCGATTTCCTTGGTCCGTTTTTCGGCCAGGAACGAGGCCAACCCCAATAAGCCCAGGCAGGCCGTGAACAGGGCGATGGCGGTGAAGAGGCCGAGGACCGCTTCGACCTTCCGTTCTGCGGCGTAGAACCCGTCGATCCGGTCGTCCAAAAATTCAAATCGGTAATCGACGCCGGAGAGGTTCGGGTTGGAGGAAAGCTTCTTCGCCGTCGCTTCCAGAAAAGCGATCGTCTCCCGGACATTTGTCGGACGAATCCGGATGCACAGGGCCCAATGGTCCTGGGGCGCACGGAGGATCATCGGCTCGATGGGTCGGTGAAGGGAGCTTTGATGGAAGTCCTTGACGACGCCGATAACGTTGTACGTCCGTCTCCCGATCGTGACTTTTTTTCCCAAGGGCGAGGTCATCCCCATGGCCCGGACGGCCGTCTGGTTGAGAACGACCGCCTCGGTCGCGTCGGTGGGGAATTCGCGGGAAAAGAATCTTCCTTCGGCCAAACCGACGCGGAAGGTTTCCAGATAGTCGGGGTCCACGGTGACGGGAAAGAATTGGGATTCATCCCCGGGATTTTTGCCTTCCCAAGTTACGCCTGAAAGACCGCGCTGTTCCTTCTGGGGGGGCTCGGACAGGGTGATGCTCAACACGTTGGGATTGGACAGGTACGCGTTTTTCGCCGCCCGGATGTCCCGAAAACCGGCGAACGAAGAGACGACATTATGGACATCGATTCCGAGGTCTTTCTCCCGGACGAATTTCAACTGCCGGCCGACGACCGCCGTCCCCATCACGAAAAACAGGGTTAGGGCGAATTGGAGGACGACAAGGATCTTGCGCAAAGCGGCTTGACCCCGTCCGCCGGAGACAACCCCGCCTTTAAGCACCCGGGACGGCTGAAACGCCGACAAGAAAAACGACGGATAGCTGCCGGACAGCAGCCCGGTCAAGAGGGCCATGCCGACGAGGCCGAGAATAAGCCGGGGATCGAAAAGACCCGAAAAGATGATTGCCTTTCCGGCCAGTTTATTGAACATCGGAAGTCCGAGGGAGACGAGAATCAAAGCCAGGCTCAGGCCGAGAAACGCCAATAGGACGGATTCGCCGAGAAACTGCCCCATGATTTCGGTCCGCCTCGCGCCGCTGACCTTCCGCAATCCGACCTCTTTGGCCCGGTTGGCCGACCGGGCGGTCGACAGGTTCATGAAGTTGATCATGGCCAGAAGAAGAACACCGAGAGCGGCCAGGGTGAAAAGGTTCAAAGTCGATTGACTTCCCTGGGCGTAGTTGTCCAGATCCCATTGAAAATTCGATTTCAGATGGACCTCCCTCAAAGGCTGGAGCAGGATGTCGGCCTTCAAATTCGGAATGTTTTCGTTCAGGACGGCGGCGATTTTGAGCCCCGCCGAGGCGGCCGAACTGTTCGGAGCGAGCTGCACGTAGGAATAGAAAAACAACGGTTCCCAATCGTTGTCTCCGACTTCCTTCCCGGGGGCGATGTCCTTGATCGGAACCATGACATCGAAGCGGATATGGGAATTTTCTGGAATGTCCCTGATCACTCCGGTGACCTTGAAATCGCCCCAGCCGCCCAGATAAGTCAGAATCTTCCCCAAAGGCGGTTCCTCGCCAAAAATCTTGCGGGCCGTGCTCTCGGTGAGAACGATCGAATGGGTCTCAGCCAGGGCGGTTTTGGAATCGCCCTGAACGAAGGGGAACGAGAACATCTCGAAAAAGGAGGGATCGGCCGTTCCGAAGTTGTTGGAGAGGGTTATTTTCTTGTCGCCGAATTTCAGGTCCTGCTTTTCAAAGCCTTGGTAGCGGCAGTAATTGAGGAGCTCGGGCACCTTTCCGAGAATCGCCGGGCCTAGGGGATAGGGAGTCCGGGCGTCGAGCATCGCTTTGCCGTTGGTGGAAGTCTCTTTGATCACGCGATAGATCGAATCGCGGTTGGCGTGGAATATGTCGAAACTTTTTTCATTGCTTACCCACAGCATCATCAGGGCGCAGCCGGCCAGCCCGACGGCCAGCCCGGCGATGTTGATGACGGAATAGCCTTTCTGCCGCTTGATCTTGCGCAGGGCGATCTTGACGTAATTCCACAACAGAGCCGGGGCGAAGCCCGTCCGCTTCCAGGAAGGAGAGCCGAAAGGGCGCTTGGCGTAGACCTTGAAAAATTCGATGCCCATCTCGTCAGGGCTTCCCATTTCGGTCGAGACTTGCCGAAACGCCTCTTCCGGGTTCCGGCCGCGGCGAACGAGGTCGGCAACCTCGTCGCGCAGGCAGGTTTCCAGCTCGGCCCTCTGGCCTTCTTCCAGTCCGGGATTCGCGGCCAGGGATTTTTTCCACTTTGTAATGGCGGTTTCCAGATCGAACATCGTCGCTCTCCTATTTGGCCGTATCGACGGCTTCGACCCGGGCCCAGAACTTCTTCAGGGCGTCGTGAACGCCGAACCAGCGCTCTTTTTCGGCGAAAAACTCCCTTTGGCCGAGTTCGGTCAGCATGTAATACTTGCGCATCCGGCCCTCCTCGGACGTTTTCCATTCCGATCGGATCAGGCCGTCTTTCTCCAGACGATGGAGGACCGGGTAAAGCATCGCGCTGGACCATTTCAAGGTTCCGCCCGAGACGAGGCGGACGCGCTGCAGGATCTGGTATCCGTAGCTCTCCCCGGTGATAAGAAGGGAGAGGACGATGGGTTTGGCCGAAGCGGCGACTAAAGCTCGCGTGGTCATGCTCCTGGGCTCCTTGAATTACATATGTAGATCAATTATCTATGCGAAAAATGTGCCAAAAAATCCCACCCCGGTTGATTCATAGGGCCGAGGAAACTTCCATTACGAATTGTAAAGGGAGAATCGCGCACTCCCCCTGATTATGTGGAGATCCGGGAACTATTGACAAAAACGCCTTTTTTAGTTTATCGCCGTTCAAAAACGGGCAAAAACCGTCCGTTTCCGGACACTAAGCCGCTCCTTGCCTTCCGCGCCGGTGGCGATGGGAGGGGATCCGCCCCATCTTTCTTTATGAATCTTCTCCCATCTCCGGGGATGGTAATGCGTCACGATGACCGGCCAACGGCGAAGCCGCGCGGGTTTAGCCTTCCTGCGCCCCTCTTCGAGGGAACCCACCGGCACCGTTTTTAATAAGAAGGGATCTCTTCCATTTTGTATTAGTGAGATCGGGGTCGTGGTAAGGGACAGGCCTGGAAACAGCCCCTGGCCCGTGGCTTGTATCCATGGGCCAGCACGGCGGAAGTGGACCCCCGGGCAAAGCCCGGGAGGCATGTCCAGGAAATACCAGTGACTTGCCCGCCAAGCCAGGGGCATGCTCAGGGTTAATACTGAGCGGCTCTTTATACCCCGATCTATTAATCGGAATTTAGCGCCTCGAACTTATTAAAAATGTTTTCCTATATGAAGAATTGGAGAAATGTTATATGTTAAGACCTGACCCCACTTGCTTTTCCCACTTGCTTTTTTCTTGACCTGAAGGGCTGTTTTCACTACACTATACGCGCTTTAAAGCGTTGAAATTAGGCGCGTAGCTCAGTGGGAGAGCGCTTCCCTGACACGGAAGAGGTCGTGGGTTCAATCCCCTCCGCGCCTACCATTAGCGCCCCCGAGGCAAAAAACGGTTTGAAGACAATGGCTCGTTTCGCATTTACCCACGCGCCGGCTGCGTTCCTTTGATGGCCAGACCGGAGGCGTGGGCAAGAAAAAGGGGTCTGGTAACCGGCATTCATCCGAGGGTCTTCTTTTTTCTTTGGAAAGCGAACGGAAAACGGACAGGATCATGAACGACGAAATGAACGCTCCCGCCGACGAGGAGCAGATCGCCGCGCAAGCTCTCGATATGCTGCGCCACAGCGCCGCCCACCTCCTGGCCCATGCCGTGCTCGACCTTTTTCCCGGCACCCAGGCCGGCATCGGCCCGGCCGTCGAAAACGGTTTCTACTACGACTTTCTCCGCGCCGAGACGTTCTCTTCCGACGACCTGGCCGCCATCGAAACCCGCATGCGAGAGCTGGCCGATAAAAATCTCCCCATTGTCCGGACCATGATGGCCAAGGACGACGCCATCCGGCTGTTCACCGGCAAGGGCCAGACCCTCAAGGTCGAGCTCATCCGGGAAAAGGGCGGAGACGAAGTCTCCACCTACGGCCAGGAAGGGTTCGTCGACTTCTGCCTCGGCCCCCACGTTCCCGCAACCGGGTTTCTCAAGCACTTCAAGCTTTCCAGCGTTTCGGGCGCCTATTGGAAGGGCGACGAGCGGAATGCCCAGATGCAGCGCATCTACGGCATCGTCTTCCCCACCCGGAAAGAGCTCGACGATTACCTGACCCTCCTCGAAGAGGCCCGCAAACGCGACCACCGGCGGGTGGGTCCCGAGCTGGACCTGTACAGCACCAACGAAGACCTCGGCGGCGGCCTCATCCTGTGGCACCCCAAGGGCGCGCGCATCCGGGCCATCATCGAGCAATACTGGCGCGAGCGCCACTGGGAAGGCGGCTACGACATCCTCTACACTCCCCATATCGGCCGCGAAGTTTTATTTCAAACAAGCGGCCACCTCGATTTCTACAAGGACGGCATGTATTCGCCCATGGACATCGACGGGCAGAACTACTACATGAAACCGATGAACTGCCCCTTCCATATCCAGATCTACAAGGCCAGGATGCGGTCCTACCGCGACCTGCCCCTGCGCTGGGCCGAACTCGGCACCGTGTACCGGTACGAGCGGAGCGGCACCCTGCACGGCCTGCTCCGGGTCCGCGGATTCACCCAGGACGACGCCCACATCTTCTGCACGCCCGATCAGATCGAAGCCGAGATCCTGCGGGTCCTGGATTTCTCGCTCAGCATGCTGGCCGACTTCGGTTTCCGGGACAACAAGATCGAGCTGTCCGTGCGCGACCCTCACAACCTGGGCAAGTACTGCGGCGCGGACGACCGCTGGTGTCAGGCCGAGGCCTCGCTGGTCAAGGCCCTCGAGACCCGCGGCCTGCCCTACGAACGCATGGAGGGCGAGGCGGTCTTCTACGGCCCCAAAATCGACATCAAGGTCAAGGACGCCCTGGGCCGCTTCTGGCAGTGCACGACCATCCAGTTCGATTTCAACATGTCGGCCCGTTTCCAGATGGCTTACATCGGCGAGGACGGCAAGGAACACCAGCCCTACATGGTCCACCGGGCCCTGATGGGTTCGCTGGAACGGTTCTTCGGCATCCTCATCGAGCATTACAACGGCAACTTCCCCCTCTGGCTGGCCCCCGTCCAGATGGAGATCATCCCCATCGCCGAGCGGCACTCCGAGTACGCCGAAAAACTGGCCGGCCGGTGCCGGGCCAAAGGCCTGCGGCCCCACGCCGACCTGCGCCGCGAAAAGCTCAATTACAAAATCCGCGATGCCGAGACCCACAAGGTACCGCTCCTGCTCATCGTCGGCGACAAGGAAGTCGCCGCCGGGACGGCCTCCCTGCGCATCCACGGCCAGGGCGACAAGGGCTCGGTCGAAATCGGCGCCTTTCTTGAAAAAGTCAAAGCCTTGGACGACAATAGATCCATTCCCGTGAATCTCTAAAGGAGGATGCCCATTTTCAGACGACACCCGTTCCCGCCCCCGAGCAAACAACGACCCCATCGGATCAACGACATGATCCGCAACCCCGAGATCCGCGTCATCGACGACGAGAAGAAGCCGCTGGGCGTCATGTCCGGCGCCGACGCTCTGACGATGGCGCGCCAGATGGGGTTGGACCTTGTCGAGATCGCGCCCCAGGCGCAGCCGCCGGTATGCCGGATCATGGACTACGGCAAGTTCCTGTACGAGCTCCATAAAAAGGAACACGACGCCAAGAAGCACCAGAAGCTGGTCCAGATCAAAGAGATCAAATTCCGGCCCAAGATCTCGGTCCACGACTACACCTTCAAGATGAATCACGTCAAACGGTTCCTCGAGGAAGGCAACAAGGTCAAAATAACGGTCATGCTCCGGGGACGGGAGAAATCCCGCCCCGAACTCGGACACAAGGTCCTGGACAAGGTCGCCCAGGACGCGGCCGGGATCGGCAAGCTGGACGGAGATATGCGGAGAATGGACTGGGCCGTTTCGGCCTTGCTCGTCCCGACCAAAACAGGAGGAAAAGATGCCAAAGCTAAAAACCCACAAGGGAGCCCGCAAACGGTTCCAAGTGACCGCCAAGAAGAAAATACTCCACAAAAAGGCGAATAAAAGCCACATCCTGACCAAGAAGGCGGCCGGCCGGAAGCGCACCCTCGGTAAAAAAGCCGAAGTCAGCCGCGCCGACCGGGCCACCGTCAAGAAAATGCTGCCTTACGAGTTCTGAGTGGGCCTTCCCCCCGGTGTCGTTTAAAGGAGATTGTCATGCCCAGAGTCAAACGAGGACCTAAGAGGAAAAATAAGCGCATCAAAACGCTTACACTGGCCAAGGGTTTTTGGGGCACGCGAAGCACCAACTACCGCACGGCCAAGGAAGCCGTCGAGCACGCCCTGCAGTACGCCTACCGCGACCGGCGGGTCCGCAAGCGCGATTTCCGCCGCCTGTGGATCATCCGGGTCAAAGCGGCGGCCCTGATCAACGGGCTGTCTTACAGCCGTTTCATCAACGGCCTGAAGAAGCTCAACATCGAACTGGACCGCAAAGTCCTGGCCGAGCTGGCTGTCAACGCGCCCGAGGCCTTCGGCCGCGTCGCCGCGAAAGCCAAAGATGCCGTCGCCCAGCCTTGACGAACTGACGCTCCGGATCGAGGAACATCGCCGGACGCTGGCGGAGCGGTCCGCCCGCGTCCAGGATGCCAAGTCGCTCGACGACGTGCGCAACGAGTTTCTCAGCCGGAAGCGCGGTATCGTCACCCTCCTCTTCGAGGAGCTGAAAGCGGCCGCCCCCAAGGACAAGCGCGAGGCCGGCCGCCTCGTCAATGCCCTCAAAACCGAGGCCCAGGAGGCTTTCTCCACTCTGGAAGCAAAGCTCCAGGCCCCCCAGGCCGCGGCCGGCGAAACCGACCTCACCCTGCCCGGAGAACGGAGGCCCTACGGCGCCGCCCATCCGCTCCGCATCTTTCAGCGCGAGATCGAGTCGATCTTCCGGGAGATGGGCTTCGGGATCGAGGACGGGCCCGAGATCGAGACTGATTTTTTCAATTTCGAGGCCCTTAATTTCCCGGCCAACCACCCGGCCCGGGATGACTGGGACACGCTGTATATTACGGACAAACTCCTTCTGCGGACGCATACCTCGCCCGTCCAGATCCGGGTCATGGAAAAGCGCAAGCCGCCGATCCGGATCATCATACCGGGGAAGGTTTACCGCAAAGAAACCGCCGACCCGACGCATGCTCCGATGTTCATGCAAGTCGAAGGTCTGGTCGTGGACGAGGGCGTCACCTTCGCCCATTTGAAAGGCACGCTGGAGCACTTCCTGCGCCGTTTGTTCGGCGAGAAGCTCAAAGTCCGTTTCCGGCCCAGCTTTTTCCCCTTCACCGAGCCCTCGGCCGAAGTCGACATCGAATGCCTCCAGTGCGGGCAGAAGGACCCGGCCTGCCGGGTTTGCGGCGGCACGGGCTGGAAAGAAATCCTGGGATCGGGCATGGTCGATCCCCAGGTTTTCAAGAACGTCAACATCGACCCCGAAAAATACACCGGATGGGCTTTCGGCATGGGTGTGGAGCGGATCGCCATGTTCGCCTTCGGCATCCCCGACATCCGGTACTTCTACGAAAACGACCTTCGCTTCAACAGGCAGTTCCAACTCAAATGAAGATCAGTCTGGATTGGCTCAAGGATTACGTCGACATCGGCCTCCCCCTGCCCGCGCTGTTGGACAAGTTGACCATGGCCGGCCTCATCGTCGAGAAAACGGAAGAGCGCGGCGGCGATGTCGTCCTGGACGTGGAGACCTACTCCAACCGGCCCGACACCCTCGGCCACCTGGGCCTAGCCCGGGAAATCGCCGCTCTGTTGGGCCAACGCCTCAAAGAACTCACCTGGCCGCAGACGGAGCTTCCCGCCCGCACCACCGAGCTTATTGACGTGCAGATTCTCGACGAGGAGCTCTGCCCCCGGTATTGCGGCCTCATCGTCCGCGGACTGAAGGTCGGCCCGTCGCCCGACGACTTGCGCCGGCGGGTGGAAGCCATGGGGCTTCATTCCATCAACGCCGTCGTCGATACGACCAATTACGTTCTTTACGCCACGGGCCACCCCATCCATGCCTTCGACCTGGCCAAGCTGGCCGGGCCGCGCGTCCTCATCCGCCGGGCCAAGAAAGGCGAGAGGATTGTGGCCTTGGACGGCCGTGACATCGCCCTGTCATCGGAAATGCTTGTCATCGCCGATGAAAAGCGTCCGGTCGCCGTGGCCGGAATCATCGGCGGCCTCGACTCGGCGGTCTCCGATTCGACCGTCGATGTCTTCATCGAAAGCGCCGTCTTCGACCCCAGCACCGTCCATCGGACGCGCAAAACGCTCGAGTTCTCGACCGACGCGTCCTACCGTTTTGAGCGGGGGGCCGATCTCGGATTCGCCCCGCAGGCAGCTCTTATGGCCGCCTCGCTCCTGACTAAATTCGGCGGCAAGTCGGCCAAGGAACCGATCGACATCTATCCGCGTCCGCGTAAACCGCGCGAGATCACCTTGCGCGTCCGCCGCGTGGCCGACCTTCTGGGCGTTGAGATCGCTCCGGAATTCATCGAGAAACTCTTGACCGACCTCGGATTCGTCCTCAAGACCCGCCAATCCGGCGCCTGGATGGTCCAAGTGCCGTCGCACCGCTTCGATATCGAGCGCGAAGCCGACCTTATCGAGGAAATCGCCCGATTCTACGGCTACGATAAGATCCCTGTCGTGGTGCCCCCCTTGAAGGTTCTCGATCCCAGCCCGTCAGCCGAAAGCAAGCTCCTTCGGGTCGCCGACCGGCTTTTCCATTTCGGGTTCAACGAAGTCGTCAATCAAAGCTTCGCCGACCCCGAACGCGAAGCCATGCTCGTGGCGGGGAAAAAAGCCGTCGTCATCCGCAATCCCATCTCGACCCGGGCCGCCGGCCTGCGGACGACCCTGCTGGGGAGTCTGCTGGAGAACGCGGCCTGGAACAAAAACCGCGGCCTGGACGGCGTTCATATTTTCGAGATCGGCCGGACGTACCGCTGGGCCGGCGAGGACGAGACCGCCGAAGACCTGACCCTCGGACTGGCCACGACCGGACCGCTCGCCCCTATCCATTGGAAGGACGCGCCCACAGAGACCGATTTTTACCATCTCAAGGGGGCGGTGGAATCGGCCCTCGAGTCTTTGCGGTATGAGCCCCTGATCTTCGCTCTCGAAGCCCATCCGGCCCTGGAAGACGGACAAGCCCTGGCTGTCCGGTACAAAGGCGAGACGATCGGCCGGCTCGGACGCGTCCGCCAGGCCGTCCTCGACCTCTATGAGCTTAAAGGCACGCTTTACTCCGCTGAGATCGACCTCGGCCGCCTGTTCGAAATCAAGCCGCGGCCGTTCGAATTCGCCGCCCTTCCCAAATTCCCGGCGATCGTCCGGGATCTGTCTTTTTGGGTCGGTCGCGAGGTCCCCTTCTCCGACATCAGGGCCGCCGCGGCCAAAGCGGACGTGGCCACCCTGGAGCGCTTCGACGTCATCGACCGGTATGCCGGTCCCGGCGCGCCGGAAGGGAAGGTCGGATTATCGCTGCGGTTCGTTTACCGGAACCCCAAAGCTACCCTCACCACCGAGGATGCGGACAAGTCCGAACGGAAGATCATCAAGCAGCTGCGGACGGCCGTCGGCATTCAGCTCCGCGAAGGAGGATCCCTATGACAACCGAAATCGAACGCCTCAAGATCCTGGAAAGCAAGATCGGGCATGTCATCGACTTCATCAACAAGCTCAGCGCCGAAAACGACAAGCTCAAGGTCCAGGTCAAAGAGCTCCTCGTCGAAAAGAAAGACCTGGGCGAACTGGCCCGGCGCGCAACAAAGCTTGACGAAGACGTCAAAAGATACGAGAATGAGAGGGAAGCGTTGAAGGGACGCATCGACACGATCATCGCCCAAATCGACAAACTTGGACTGTGATGGACAAGGTATTGGACATTGACATCTTTGGCCGAATGTACAAAATTCGAGTCAAAGGCGAAGAGGATGAAGAATACGTCGGCCGACTGACGTCTTATGTTGATCAGAAAATGCATGAAATCGCCGTGAAGAGCCGCTCCTCCGATCCGATGAAGATCGCCGTTTTAGCTCTGATGAATATCGCCGACGAGTATTTCGCCGGTCGGAAAGAGCTCGATCAACTGGACGCCACCATCGGCCAGATGGAATCCGAAATCGAACGTGTGGAGAAACGCATTGACCATGACGGCGCCGCCGGTGGATTGCAAAAAGCGGCTTTGTAGCCGCGGCCGGACCGAGGCCGGACCCATCCGACCCGCCGGTCAAACCGCCTAGCGCCCGCGTTCGATCGCCTCGACGCCTTTGCCTCCAGAGGAGGAAAGGAACCATGAACCCGATTCTAATCGGCGGCCTGGCCGTATTCATCGTCCTGGCAGCCGCTATTCTGTTCATCTTACTGAAGAAAAATTCCGGCAATCGGTCCGTGTTCAAAGCGAACCATGAAGCCAAATCCATCAACGAAAAATCCCGGTCCGAGGCCGAGAGGACGATCAAGGAGGCCCAGGACAAAGCCCACCAGAAGCTGGCCACGGCCGACGCCGAGTTCGAGCGGCTGAACCAGGATAAGAAGCGCAAGCTGAACGAGATGGAACGGCGGCTGATTCACAAGGAAGAGACCCTCGACCGCAAGTACCAGGGAGTGGACCGCCGCGACCGGGAGCTGTCAGGCAAGGAGAAGCGCATCCTGCAGAAGGAAAAGGAAGTCGAGACCGACGAAGCCAGGGTGGCCGAACTGGTCAAGGAGCAGATGACCGAGCTCGAGCGCATTTCCGGCCTGACCCAGGAAGAGGCCAAGACCCAAATCATCCGGAAGATCGAGGATGAAGCCCGGTTGGAGGCCGTCCAGGTCGTTAAAAGAATCGAAGAAGATACGCGCTCCCGGAGCCGCATCCTGGCCGCCGAGATCATCGGGAGTGCCATCCAGCGCTCAGCGGCCGAACACGTCGTGGAATCGACGGTATCCGTGGTCGATCTCCCCAGCGACGACATGAAAGGCCGCATCATCGGCCGCGAGGGCCGTAACATCCGGGCCCTGGAAATGGCCACCGGAGTGGACATCATCGTCGACGACACGCCCGAGGCCGTCATCCTGTCGAGTTTCGACCCGGTGCGGCGCGAGGCGGCCCGGCTGGCCATCCAGCGGCTCGTCCTGGACGGCCGCATCCACCCGGCCAGGATCGAGGAGGTCGTGGAGAACGTCAAGGCTGAGCTCGAGGAATCGATGCGCCAGGAAGGCGAATCGGCCGCCTATGAGCTGCGCGTCCAGAATCTCAATCCCGAGCTCATCAAGCTGCTGGGCAAGCTCCGCTACCGCACCAGCTTCGGCCAGAACGTCCTCCAGCACAGCAAGGAAGTGGCCTTCCTCAGCGCAGCCATGGCCCAGGAGCTGGGTCTCAACACGCAGACGGCTCTGCGGGCCGGCTTGCTCCACGACGTCGGCAAGGCTGTGGACAAGGACGTCGAGGGCACGCACACCGAGCTTTCGGTCGAGCTCTGCCGCAAGTACGGCGAGGTCGAGGCCGTCGTCGCGGCTATCGCCTCGCATCACCGCGACGTTGATTTCCCCTCGATCGAAGCCGTGCTGGTGCAATCCGCCGACACGCTCTCGGCCGCCCGGCCCGGGGCCCGGCGTGAACTGCTGGAGACTTACATCAAGCGGCTGGAAAAGCTTGAGGCTCTGGCCAAGTCCTTCGACGGCGTGGCCAAGGCTTTCGCCCTGCAGGCGGGCCGCGAGATCCGCATCATGGTCGACGCCGGAAAAATCGCCGACGACCGGGCCGCCCTCATCGCCAAAGACATCGCCACGAAGATCAAGAACGAACTCGATTATCCCGGACAGATCAAGGTCACCGTCATCCGCGAGATGAGAGCCGTGGAATATGCCCGCTAAAACCGGGGTCCTCTTTATCGGGGACATCATCGGGAAGTCGGGCCGCAACGCCCTGCGGGCTTCCCTGCCGGGATTGCGGGCCAAATACCGGCCCCACTTTGTCGTGGCCAACGGCGAAAACGCGGCCGGCGGCTCCGGCATCACCGAGGAGATCGGCCGGGATCTTTTCGCCATGGTCGACGTCCTGACCTCGGGCAACCACATTTGGGACAAGAAGGAAGGCATTCCCTATATGGAAAAGGAGCCGCGGCTTCTGCGGCCGGCCAACTATCCGAAAGGCAACCCGGGCCGGGGGATGATCGTGGCCGAAGGCGAGGACGGCCGGAAGCTTGGTGTGCTGAGTCTCCAAGGCCGCGTTTTCATGGAAGCGCTGGACTGCCCGTTCCGGACGGCCGACGCCGCGGTCGAGGAATTGCGGATGCGCACGCCGTGCATCCTCATCGATCTCCACGCCGAAGCCACGTCGGAAAAGCAGGCCTTGGGCTGGTATCTGGCCGGAAGAGTATCCGCCGTCGTGGGAACGCACACCCATGTGCCGACCGCCGACGAACGGATTTTACCCGGAGGGACGGCCTTCATCACCGACGCAGGAATGGCCGGAAGCCGCGACTCCGTCATCGGCATCCGGAGAGAGCAGGCCATCGAGAAGTTCCTGACGGCCCGCCCGATGCGGTTCGAGCCGGCCAAGGACGGGAATTATCTCTGCGCCGTGTACATCGAGATCGATTCGGCCACCGGAAAAGCGCTGTCCATCGTCCGGGAGATCGTCCTCGGCGAGCATAACTAATAGGGGGACGGCTTAGAACGGAAGCGCTCCGTCATCGTCCTTTTTTTTCGCCGCGCGGGAGGGCTTGGCTTTGGGCTTGGGAGCCGACTCTTTTCCGGCATCGGCGTCTTCATCATCTTCCTCGTCATCGCCGTCATCATCGTCTTTTTCCGTTTCTTTCTCGCCCTCCTCGTCGTCCAAACCGAAGGGCTGAGCCTTGATATCGCCCTTCTCGTCCTTGAGGAGAATTTCGACTTTCTGCTCCGCCTTCCCCAGCTCGTCACGGAGAAAACGGGCCAGATGGACACCCTTCTCGAAAAGACCGAGCGACTCGTTGAGGCTCAGACCGCCTTTCTCCAGTTTCTCGACGATCCCTTCCAAATCGGCCAACGCTTTTTCGAAGTTGAGGTCCTTGTCTTTCATATTCTCTCCTTACCAATGGCGAGCCGTCCCTCTATTGATCACCGAGATTCTCTTCGACGATCTGTTTTTTGCGGTCCACGTCCGTAACGAGAGCGGCGAACTCACCTCGGCGAAACGACACCAGAAGTCTGTCGTCGATCCGAACGCCGTCGATCGATATGACGGCTGCTCCGTCCCCCGTCCGCACTACGGCGAAGCCCTTGTTCAGGACGTTGAGCGGGCTGTTGCCGTGCAGAGACGCGGCCAGCCGTTCCCAATCCGCCCGCCGGTCCCGCAGAAAAGCCCGGGTATCGGCCGTCATCTTGGTCTCGAGCTGGGCGGTCCGGGAGATGTTTTCTCGAAGGCGGGCTCTTAGGATCCCGGCCAGGCGCTCTTCCCCCAGCGCGGCCCGGGCTCGGGCGTCGGCGATCTGTCTCTGGCGTCCCCGGACGGCTTCCCAGGCTCGCGACTCGAGATCGTCCACCCGCTGTTCCAGTCCCATCAGGTGCAGGCGGAAGTTCTGGAAGATGCGGTGCTGGGCCAGGGCCGTAACGGTCTGACGCCGCTCCTGGACATCGAACTTGAAGCTCTGCCGGGCCCGCCGGACGAGGTTGTCGATTTTATCGGCGAAGGCCTGCTCTTTCTCGACGACCATCTCGGCCGCCGCCGTCGGCGTTGAGGCGCGGATGTCGGCGACGAAATCGGCGATGGTGAAATCGATTTCATGGCCGACGGCCGAAATGACCGGGATGGGCGAGCGGGCGATGGCGCGGGCCACTTTTTCCTCGTTGAACGCCCACAGGTCCTCAATCGACCCGCCGCCCCGGCCGACGATGAGAACGTCGATCCCCGGGTCGGCACCCAGGCGTTCGATGCCGGCCACGATGTCGTCGGCCGCGCCTTCGCCCTGGACCCGGGCGGGATAGATCAGGATGTGCAGTCGGGCGCCCCGGCGCTCGAGGGTGCGCAGGATATCGATGAGGGCCGCTCCGCGCGGCGAGGTGACGATGCCGATCCGCTTGGGCAGGAGAGGGAGCTTGCGTTTGCGGGCCGGGTCGAACAGCCCTTCGGCCTTGAGCTTTTCCTTCAACTGCTCGAAGGCCAGCTGGAGGGCGCCTTTGCCCTTGGGCTCGACCCGGTCGATGATAAGCTGGTAAGCTCCTCGCGGCGCATAGACGTCGACCTTGCCCCTGACGACAAACTGTTGGCCGTCCTTGACCTCGAACTTGAGGCGTGCGGCGTCGCTCCGCCAGATGACCGCGGAGAGCGAGCTCCCGGCGTCCTTCAGCGTCAGGTAAATATGGCCCGACGGATAGCGGCGGGCGTTGGACACTTCGCCCTCGACCCAGACTTGGGGGAAGGCGGTTTCCAGGGCGGCTTTGATGACGGAAGTCAGCTCGGAAACGGTGTAGACCTTGTCCTTGAAAACGAGGGATCCGGGCCGAACGAGGTCGCGGCCGGGCGAAGCCGCTTTTTCATCGGTCATGGTGACGTTATTATACAAGAATTGAGAAAAAAGGTGCTCTTCCGTTTTGTATCGCGAAACTTAGATCGGGGCAACGGTCTAGCGACCCGCTCGGGTTTTTCACGCCGTTCCCACGCCGTTTTTTCGCACCGTTTTTCCTGTAGGAAAAACGGTGTCGAACATCCTCGCCGGTCCTATGCTAAAGCATAGGGCTCCCCTCGAAAAAGGCTTGGAACGGCTAAACCCTCGATGGGTCGCTTCGACCATGACCCCGATCTTACGTTCGGCGAATGGAGATCCACTTCCTTTGTGAAGATTCGTGCATTGATACAAAATCGAATTCACATTATTCCCGCTTGTCCCCGGGTCGGCACTTGGGGCACAATGAGCGCGTCACCCATGGAAAATCGCGACGCTCTACTCTCTTTGGCCCTGAAGGCGGCCGTTGCAGCCGGGGAAGAGATTCTGGCTGTTTATGGACGGGAATTCGAAGTCGAACGGAAAGACGACCGTTCCCCTCTCACCGAAGCCGACCGGCGCGCCCATCGCTGTATCGCCGACATCCTCGGCCCCTCGAAGCTCCCCGTGCTGAGCGAAGAGGGAATGGCGGTCCCGTTTGACGAACGGCGCGACTGGCCGTCTTTCTGGCTGGTGGACCCGCTTGACGGAACCAAGGAATTCATCAAACGAAACGGGGAATTCACCGTCAATATCGCCCTCGTCGAGGGCCGCCGCTCCGTTCTCGGCGTCATTTACGCTCCCGTCCCGGACACGATTTACTTCGGCGGCCGGGGGATCGGAGCCTTCAAGCTTGAGGGAATCCGCAATTTTCCGGCGGATGCCAAAACCGGGGATGAACTCTCCGTTCTGTGGGCGAAGAAGGCCGACCGTCTTCCCTTGGCTCCGGCGTCCGTGCCGCGCAAGTTCACCGTCGCGGCCAGCCGCAGCCACGGGAGCCCGGAAACCGAGTCCTATATCGAGGCTTTGCGCCGGGAACACGGCGACCTGGAAATCGTCTCGAGCGGGAGTTCGTTGAAGATTTGCCGGGTGGCCGAGGGGGCGGCCGACGTCTACCCCCGTTTCGCCCCGACCATGGAATGGGATACGGCGGCCGGGCAGGCCATCGTCGAGGCGGCCGGGGCCGCGATCGTTAGCGCCGACGATCACTCGCCTCTCGAATACAACAAACCCGACCTGATCAATCCCTGGTTTGTCGTCATCCGGCAATAAGTAAGTCATCCCCCCGCTAAAGTAGTATAATATCGGGTCTCGCGAAGACATAACGCCAATGAACAAGATACTTAACCGCATCGAGAACCCCCGGGACCTCAAGAAGCTCACCATCGAGGAACTGGGCCGGCTGGCGACGGAAATCCGCGCCTCGATCCTGGACGTCGTCTCCAAAAACGGCGGCCACCTCGCCTCCAATCTGGGTGTCGTCGAGATCACCCTGGCTCTCCACCGCGTCTTCGATACGCCCAGCGACAAGATCGTCTGGGACATCGGCCACCAGACCTACGCCCACAAGATCGTTACCGGACGCCGCGACCGATTCCGCGGACTGCGCCAGCGCGGCGGCATCCTCGGCTTCCCCTCGCGCGAGGAGAGCGAGTACGACGCCTACAACACCGGCCACGCCTCGACCGCCCTCTCCGCCGCCTTGGGCATGGCCGTGGCCCGCGACAAAATGGGCCAGACCCACCGGGTCATCGCCGTCGTCGGCGACGGCGGTCTGACCGGGGGCGTTTCGTGGGAAGCGCTCAACCAGATCGGCCATCTCCGGACCAAGCTCATCATCGTCCTCAACGACAACGAGATGTCGATTTCGCAGAGCGTCGGCGCGATCTCCAAGTATCTCGGCTACTTGGCCTCGGGCCAGCATTATCTGCGGGCCAAGGATCTGGCCAAGACCATGTTCAAAGCCATTCCCATATTGGGCTGGCCGATCATCCGGGCCGGACGGGCCGTGGAAGAGCTGGTCAAAAAGGCCTTTTTCCCCGGCCTCGTTTTCGAGGAACTCGGGCTTCGCTACATCGGCCCGGTCCAAGGCCATAGCCTCGGTTCACTCCTCGAAGTCTTCGAAAGCGCACGCAAATACAACGACGGCCCGATCCTCATCCACTGCATCACCCGCAAGGGCCGCGGCTACCTGCCCGCCCAGGAAGACCCGGAACACTTTCACGGCGCCTCGCCGTTCAACGTCCAGTCGGGCCAAACTGTGGCCGTGACGGAGATCCCCTCCTACTCGGAGGTCTTCGGCCGGACCATGTTTGAGCTGGCCAAGGCGGACCCCAAGATCCTGGCCATCACCGCGGCCATGCCCGAAGGCACGGGCCTGACATCCTTCGCCGCCGCCCTCCCCGGCCAGTTTTTCGACGTCGGCATCGCCGAACAGCACGCCGTGAACTTCGCCGCCGGGCTGGCCCTGTGCGGCTACAAACCCGTCTGCGCCATCTACTCGACGTTTCTCCAGCGGGCCTACGACCAGGTCTACCACGACGTCTGCCTGCAGAATCTGCCCGTCATCTTCGCCCTCGACCGGGCCGGCATCGTGCCCGACGACGGACCCACTCACCAGGGCATCAACGACATCGCCTACCTGCGGCACATGCCGAATATCGCCCTCCTGGCTCCGCGCGACGAGAATGAGCTTCGCCGCATGCTCCGGGCGGCGCTGGGATACGGCCGTCCCGTCGCCATCCGCTATCCCCGCGGAACGGCGGTCGGCGTCCCCCTGGACAAAACCCCGAAACCCATGCCCATCGGCAAAGGAGAGCTCCTTAAAGACGGCCGGAATTTAGTGCTGGCCTACGGAACGCTCGTCCTCCCCGCCCTGGCCGCCGCGCAGGCGCTCGAGTCCGAAGGGATCAGCCTGGCCGTGGCCGACGCGAAATTCGCTAAACCTCTCGACGAAGAATTGATCCTGCGATACGCCGGGGCCGGAAGCTCACTCCTCACCGTCGAGGAGGGGGTGACGGCAGGCGGGTTCGGCAGCGCCGTGCGCGAACTCCTCGATGCCCGCGGCCGGTTCGACGTCCGTCTCCGGGCCATCGGTCTTCCCCTCGAAATCTATCCGGTCGGCAAAACCGACCAGATCAAAAGCCAGTTCCGCCTGGATGTTCCCGGCCTCATCGAGCAATTCCGCGAATTCATGCGGACTTGAGGCGGCTTGCCCCTCCGCCGAACGCTTGAACAGCGACCGCGAATAAAGAGACAATACGGGCATCCCTCAATGAAAAAAGAACGGGCGGACAAGGTTCTGGTCGAGCGCGGACTGGCCGAAACCCTTCCTAAAGCCCAGGCCTTCATCATGGCCGGGCTTGTCTCGCTCGGCGGCAAGCGGGTGGAAAAGCCCGGCCTCCCGATCGACCCCCAAGCCGCGCTGGAGGTTGAAAAGCCGCTCCCCTACGTCGGCCGCGGCGGCCTGAAGCTCGAGCAAGCCCTGGACGCCTTCGCCGTCGACGTCCGCGGCCGCGTCTGCGCCGACATCGGCTCGTCCACGGGCGGCTTCACCGATTGCCTCCTGCAGCGCGGCGCGGCGCGCGTCTTCGCCGTGGACGTCGATATCCGCCAGCTCGACGCCCGCTTGCGGCGTGACCCGCGCGTCATCCCGCTCGAAAAAAACGCCCGCAATCTCGTTCCCGCCGATTTTCCCGAACGTCCGTCTCTGGCCGTGATGGACGTGTCGTTCATTTCGATCCTTAAAATCCTGCCCGCTCTCCGGCTGATTCTGGGGTCAAAGGACAAGCCCGGGCGGCGGAAGTGGTTCACCGAGCAACGCTCGGAGTCCCTGCCGCCGCCGATTCCCGGCCTAAGCGAGGTTGCCGTGCTCCCGGCGGCAGCCCCGCTCCTTCTGACCCTCATCAAACCGCAGTTCGAAGCCGAGAAAGGCCGGGTCGGAAAAAAAGGAATCGTCCACGACCCCGCCCTCCACGCCGAAGTGCTGGCCCGCGTCGCCGAAGAGGCGGCCGGGTCCGGGTTGGCCCTGCGCGGCCTGGTCCGTTGTTCGACACGCGGGCAGAAAGGCAACCAGGAATTCTTCGCCCAGTGGGTCCCCGGGGGCGTGGAACCGCCCGCTGAAGCCGTGATACAATGGATCCGAACGGTGACCATCCATGAAACCGATTGAACGCGTTGGAATCGTCGTCAAAGCCCATGCTCCGGGGATCGAAGGCCTCCTCGCCGACCTCTTGTCCCGCCTCGAACATCGGGGAATCGCCTGCATCCTCGAGGATGCCGCCGCCGAACGCACGGGCCGCCGCAATGGAATCCCCCGGGAAAACATCCCCGGCCAATCCGATCTCGTCGTCGTTCTGGGCGGAGACGGCACCCTCCTCAGCGTCGCCCACGTCGCCGCCCGCCTGGGCATCCCCGTCATGGGCGTCAATCTGGGCTATTTGGGTTTTCTGGCCGAGGTTCCCCAGGCTGAAATGGGCTTGACCCTGGACGAGCTTCTAGCCGGCAACGAGAGTCTCATCAGCCCGCGCATGCTGCTGGCGGCCTCCCGCGGCGGCGAGCACTGGCTGTGCCTGAACGACATTGTAATTAACAAGGGCGCCCTGGCCCGCATGCTTCACATCTCCATCCGTATCGACGGCCGGGAAATCGCCGGCGTCCGGTCCGACGGGATGATCGTTTCGACGCCGACCGGTTCGACGGCCTATTCGCTGAGCGCCGGCGGACCGATTCTCCATCCCCAGCTTCCGGCCATTCTGCTGACGCCCATCTGCCCCCATACCCTGACTTTCCGGCCCATGGTCATCCCGGCCCAGGATCGGATTTCGCTCCAGGTCCAGGCCTCGGAAGAAGCTTTTCTGACCATCGACGGCCAACGCGGCACCTCACTCTCGGGAAATGATACGGTCGAGGTTTCCCGCGCCTCATGCGAACTCATGCTCGTCCGATCACCGAAACGCAATTACTTCGACCTGCTCAAAGAGAAGTTGTCGTGGGGCGGGTGATGCGGTAAACCAGCGTCTATATATTTGATATAAAATAACTTCCGCTTCTTGCCGCCCCTCCGCGATTGGTATATGATTAATTTTCAACCCATGAAACGCAAGCTCCGCATCCTCTTCGTTTCGCCCGAGATGGCGCCTTTCACACCGTCCATAAGGCCCGGTTCGCCCGCCGGTTTGGCCGAATCCACGCGCGCCCTGGCCGCCGCAGTAGCCGCCCGGGGCGCCAGCGTCTCGATGGTCCTGCCCCGCTACCGCCGCCCCGAGATCGACGCCCTCCCCCTCGAAATCATCCTCCCCGAGCTCTGGGTCCCCCTGGGTGAAGACAAAGTCAAAGCCGTCGTTTCGCGCGCCATTCTCGCGGACGGCGAAGCCTATTTCATCGACAGTCCGAAATATTTCCTGCGCGACCACGTTTTCGGGACCGAACACGGCGATTACCTTGACAACGACGAGCGCTTCGTTTTTTTCAACCGAGCCGTGCTCGAATTCATTCTCAAGGCGAAATTGGCGGTGGACGTCATCCATTGCCGGAATTGGCCCTCGGCCCTGGTGCCGCTCTTTCTGCGCACCCATTACGCCCAACGGTCCCACTTCAAGGACACGGCCACGGTCCTGTCGCTGCCCGATTCCGTTTACGATCCCGCCTCGCAGGGGCGCTTCCCGCCCGAATCGCTGGCCTTCACCGGCCTGAACTGGGATTTCTTCACCCCCGGCCGGCTGGCCCATAACGGAAAATTCAATTTCCTTAAAGCGGGGGTCTTGTCCGCGGATGTCCTGTCGGGCACACATCGATACGATTACAGCCGGGTCGCGCCTCCGGCTTCGGTCGGCGCCCCTTCCGTTGCCGCTGCCGTCACGGCGGCGGGAACCGTCGGAAGGGCGGTCGACGCCGCAGGATCTCCGGCTTCGTCCTCATCCCGCCTTCCCCCCGCCGATTCCGAGGCTGGATTCGCCGAAGTCCTGGCCGGACGCCGGGATACCTATTTTCCGCTGGCCGCGGGTCCGGGCCGCGCCGCCGACGCGGACGCGGCCGGAGAATATCTGCTACTTTACGAAAAAGCTCTGAACATAAGGAAAGGAGGCCTCCATGGCCGATAATATCGTCACCGTCACTGACGCCACTTTCGAAGAAGAAGTCCTCAAATCCGAGCTCCCCGTGCTCATCGACTTCTGGGCCGTCTGGTGCGTTCCCTGCAAGATGATCGCCCCCTCCGTGGACGCGATCGCGACGGAAATGAAGGACCAGCTCAAAGTCTGCAAGATGGACGTCGACTCCAGCCGCAGCGTGCCCGCCCGCTATGGCGTACGCGGCATTCCCACCCTCCTTCTCTTCAAGGGCGGCGAGCTCAAGGAACAGCTGGTCGGCGCCTTGCCCAAGGACAAGATCGTCGAAGCCGTCAAAAAACACCTGTAATTTCGTTTTCTGGTTCTCTTCCATTTTGTAGGGAGAAAAAGGAGATTCCGTTTTCATAGGGACTCGGCAAATTTGACACCCCTGAGGACGAGAGGATTTCGCTATGACCCGATTTGAAGACCGACTTCGTGATGTCGTTATCAGGACGAGAGTATTTCGCCATGATCCAGTCTGAAGACCGACTTCGTGATGTCGTTATCATCGGCGCCGGGCCGGCCGGCCTGTCCGCCGCCATTTACACGGGCCGCGCCCGCTTGGATACGGTCGTCCTCGAAAAAGGGCTTCCCGGCGGACAGATTCTAATCACCGACTGGGTCGAAAACTACCCCGGTTTTCCGGACGGCATTGCCCCGTTCGAGCTGATGGAGAGCTTCCGCAAGCAAGCCGTCAAGTTCGGGGCCGTGTTTGTTTCCGACGCGGCCAAGGAAATCAAATCCGACGGCGAAGCCGCGGGTTGGGTTGTGGTCTGCGGCAAGGCCGAATATAGAACCCGCGCCGTCATCATGGCCACGGGAACGCAGTACCGGCGGCTCGGCCTCAAGAATGAGGGACGGCTCATCGGCCGGGGCGTTTCCTATTGCGCCACGTGCGACGGGGCCTTCTTCCGCGACCGCGCCATCGCCGTCGTCGGCGGCGGCGACACGGCCCTTATGGAGGCGCATTATTTGACCAAGTTCGCCTCCGCCGTCCACATCGTCCATCGACGCGACCGGTTCCGCGGCGCCAAAATCCTGCAGGAGCGGGTTTTCGAAAGCGACAAGGTCCAGGTCCACTGGGACTCGGTCGTCGATGAGATAGTGGGCGGGGAAAATGTCGAGGGCATCGTCCTGCGCAACGTTAAGGACGAGTCGCGGACGAGCGTGCCGCTTGAGGGGCTGTTCGTGTCCATCGGCATGGACCCCAACAACGAAGTGGCCCGGGGGTTGGTCGAGATCAACAAGTGGGGCGAGATCGTCGTCGACGCCAAAATGATGACGTCCAAAACCGGGATCTACGCCGCCGGCGACGTCATCGACTCAACGCCGCATCAGGTGGCGACCGCCGTTGGAACGGGCGTTCACGCCGCCATGCGCGTCGGCGAATACTTATCCGGATATAAGTAGAAATGGGGGTCGTGCGGCCCCTGACCCCCTTCCGGAATCCCTAGGGCTTCGGCTTGGTTTCCAGCTTCTCCACCCGCGCCTGAAGCCGTTTGAGTTCCTTGAGCATATCATAAAGCCGGGGCGCAACGGCCCAGAATTTCCGCCAGACGCGGATATCGAGATGAGGACTTCCGCTGATGAAAGCCCCGGCCGGGACATTACCGGTCACGCCCGACTTGGCGGCGATAATCGCGCCCTCTCCGACCTCGACATGATCGGCAATCCCGACCTGACCGCTGAGAATAGCGCCCTTCCCTATCTTGGAGCTGCCGGCGACGCCGACTTGGGCCACCAGGATGGCGTTCTCTCCGACTTCGACGTTGTGGGCGACAATGACCAAGTCATCGATCTTGGCTCCACGCCGGACGATGGTTACGCCCAGGGTGGCCCGGTCGATCGTCGAATTAGCGCCGATTTCCACGTCGTCCTCAATGACGACCGTGCCCGTCTGCGGAATTTTCAAATGCGACCCGTCTTCGTTTCGCACATAGCCGAATCCATCGGCGCCGATGACGACGCCGTTGTGGATAATGACGCGGTTGCCGATCCGGACGCCCTCGCGCAGATGGACGCCCGAATGGACAACCGTGCCGGCGCCGATCCGGACATCCGGATAGATGGTTACGTGGGGGAAAAGGACCGTGCCGGCGCCGATTTCCACTCCCTCGCCGACGACGCAATAGGCTCCGATCGAGACGTTCTCGCCGATATCGGCGGATGGCGATACGACCGCCGTCGGGTGGATGCCGGATGCGGGACGGTAAGGCTTATGGAAAATCGTCGCGGCGAGAACAAACGTCCGGTGCGGGTCGGCCGATCGAAGGACGGGAAGCCGATCGAAGGGGATGCCCGGGGGGAGAACGGCGGCCGAAGCGCGGGTTGTCTCGAGGAGGGGGCGAAACTTGGCCTGGGCGACAAAGACGAGATCGCCCGGCCCGGCCGGTTCGAGGCCGGCCGCGCCCGTTATCTCCACGTCGCCGCCGCCTTCATAGGGGCACGCGAGCCGTTCCGCCAGGTCCTTAAGTTTCATGCCGTTCTCCGGATAGATGTGAGAGCGATGTTATCACGCTTATTATAGGCCCGCTCGCGCCCGCGCGACAAGCTGGGGGTCAGGTCTTAACATATAACATTTCTATATTATTGTCATATTAGCATTGAATAATAAATGTTTCTTTTCGCTTTTTTTGAGTACGGGAAACGAGGGGTAGGTCGTGCGTTATCCGATTTTTTTACCGAAATATTGAATGAATTGGTAAACTGTCCCCCTTTTTATGTCAGAGCAAGTTAACTGAGAAAGCTACAAGGCGGGCGCGACCGGAGCAATTCCCGCATCCCTCGCCGCCTTCCCGGCCTTGATGCGCTCGTTGACCACGGCGGCTAATTCGGCGCACCAGAGCAGAATGGCCAGCGAAGACGAGATCCACAGCAGGAAAAATATGATGGACGTCAGCGTCCCCTGCAGGAGCTTCGACATGACCATCCCCACGGCCGAGAAGTGGGCCACATAAAAAACAAAGATCCGTTTGAAAATCTCCCACAGGACGGACCCGACCACTGCGGCCAGCACCGCCGACCGGGTGTAGACCTTGGTCTCCGGAATGAACTTGAAGAGAACGAACAGGACCAGGAATCCGAGCATGAAGGGAATCAGATACTGGACCAGAAAATTGTCGATGAACGGCAGGACCTTGGGATTGAGGTAGTCGTTGATGAGAGCGCTCGTCTTGATGGCCCGATGGAGGGCCGCCCATACGGCCGTGATCGATAACGAGAACAGCAGAATCACGGCGATGATGAACATGATGATGTTCTCCATCAGCCGGTTGTAGAAGAACGAGCGGGTGTATTTGGTCCTGAAGACGATGTTGATGGCGTTGATGAGATTGCCGAACATAAAAGACCCGGCGATGATCGACCCGATGATGCCGAACAGGCCGAGGCTGCTTGTGTTTTTCGCCACATCGCCAAGGGCCTTGAAGAACGACGGGTCGAACTTGGCGAAGAAGTCTTCGGTAAAGATGTTGAGGCTGCGGAAGGCGATTTCGGGACTGCCCAGAAACTTGGACGTGACCCAAGCGAAGAGGGCCAGAAGCGGGACGGCGCACATCAGGGCGAAGTAGGAGATGATGATGGAATAGCCGAAACAGCGGTCGTCATTAAAACGCTTGAGCGTCGTTCCGAGAAGTCGAAAAAATTGAGCCGCCATGGATTATTTTCTTACGCTACTCCGTTTATAAGCCGCGGTCAACCGGAAAAAAAGCCGTCCGTGCCCAAAAATCGCCGCTGGCGGAGGTTTTCTTCGGCATCCCCGGGAATAGCCGGAGTCAATCCAGGGAAAAAACAGCCCGGCGGAGCTCTCTCCCCAAAGAAAAAATGGTAAAACGATACCGCCGCCCCGTTCGAAACCGCAATTAACATTCGAATATACAGCACGCGGCTGCATTTTCGTTCAAAAGTTATATGTTAAGACCTGACCCCGTCTCAGGCTCAGGCGTAGTTGCCCCATTTCACCATCAGGATGATGAACGTGACGAGCAACGCATAGATGACCAGCGTTTCGATCAGGATCAGGCCGAGCAGGAGGATGAAGCGGATGGTCGGGGCGCCGCCCGGATTGCGCGAAATACCCTCGCAAGCGGCGCTGATGGCCTTGGCTTGGCAGAACGCACCGGCGATGACGGCCAGTATGATAATGCCGGCGGCCAGGATGAGCGACAGCTTGAAAAGGGAGACCCTGGATTCGCTCAACGCGGCTTCCTGGGCTAGGAGCGGAGCTCCGGCCAGGAAGACGAAGAACAGCAGAAAACCGAGCGCTTTCATTTTTGACGTCATGGGATGACTCCTTTTATTAGCGATGTGATAATGGCCCGCCGGCCGGTCTGAGAGTCCACCCGCCATAATAACCGGCGATGGCCTCTCGTTCCACGAAAATCGATCAACGGGCCGTCGCCCTCTCCGCCGCGGCGGCCGGAGCCCCGGGCTTTGCCCGAGGGTCCACTTCCGCCGTACTGTCCCGTGGATACAAGCCGCGGGCAAGTGGCGGGCCCCAGGCTTGTCCCTTGACCGCAATCCCCTGGAAACCATCAATGGTATTCCTCCTGGTGCTCAACGGCGCCGGAGATATATATGCACGACAGCAGGATAAAAACAAACGCCTGGAGGAACGCGGTGATAATCGACAGGGCCATGAACGGGAGCGGGAGCAGTATGGGGAGGATCGAGGCGATGACCACGATCAGGACTTCCTCGGCGAAGATGTTGCTGAACAACCGGATGGACAGGGACACCGGCCGCGAAAAATGGCTGATAAGTTCGATCGGCACCATAAGCGGGGCCAAGGCCGGAATCGGGCCCATGAAGTGCTTGAGGTATTTGAGTACGCCTTGGGCCTTTATGCCCTGGTAATGATAATAGACGAACACGGTCAGGGCGCAGCCGATAGTGACATTGAGTTTGGCCGTCGGGGACATGAGACCGGGGATGAGACCGATTAGGTTGGAGAAGAATATGAACAGGCCGACCGTGCCCACGACGGGAAGAAATTTTTTGCCCTGGGGGCCGATGATTTCGGTCAGTTGGCCTTCGAAAAATTCGATGATGAGTTCGAGGACGTTCTGGAGCTTGCCGGGAATGAGGGCGCGCTTGCGCCCGGCAAGCCCGAAAAAGAGCATCAGAAAAACCGCCACCAAGAGGACCATGACGACATAGTCGGGGATGCAGTGGAGCGGGTCTTGGACATGGATGCCGAAAATCCCCAGGAGCACGGCTGTCGGGCGGCCGAAAACCCGGTTGAAGAGCTCGACAATGGCGAGGCTGTGCTCTAGTTGTTCCATGGCTTCGTGGACTTCGCGCGGGACAGGGCCACGGCCGTCTCACCCGCGAATACGGGGATGACCGTCGAAAAGCCCGCGGCGAACGCGATGATCGTCTTCGGATAGAGGAGGATTATAAGGAAAAAAATTCCGAATATCAACAGAAAACGGACGGCGTACAGTGCGACGCCGGCCCACAGGGCCCGGACTTTGGCGCGATTAAGGACACGGGCCAGGGCGTTCTTCATCCAGATGAAAGATAGGGCGGAAAGGAGTCCGCCGCAGAAAAAAAACAAGCCCATCAGGAGAGAAAAAACAAAAGCGGCGGCCAGGCCAAGGATGGCGGATACTGCGGCGATCTCAAAAGGAATGCGTCGGAGGATTTTCTCTTCGATAGGGTCGGCGAACGTCCGGGGAGAAGGCGCGGCACCGCCCGGGGTTGGAGAGTTGTTCGTCGATTCAGACATATCGCGATCTTTAAGCGAACAGTTATTCTACCACACTCAATAGGGGGACGGTTTACTTGTTTACTCTATTTTCAAATGTCCGGGTCTTTTTCGTATTTCCGGATGCCGCGGACGAGTGAAATAAGACCCGCCGCCACCCCCAACAGGGTCCAGATGCACAGCATCCATGGTTTCGTCCCCAGCCATTTGTCGAGCCAATAGCCGAAGAAAAGACCGGCCGCGATGGAAACGGGAAGCGTCATGGCCAGCGAACTCATATCGGCCAGTTTGCGGTAATCCACAAACGTGAATTTAAGCCGAAAGCCGCCCGAGGTCAAGAGCCAAGGAGCGCTCTGATTCGACATCATCGGTCCAACTCTTGGATTATCCGGAAAAAAGTCCGCCAATCAATGAAAATCCGGAGAAATGTTATATGTTAAGACCTGACCCCGTTGCCGAGCGCGGCTGTTTTCGCTAGAATGAGAATCTCCAACGAGATGCCAATCCGGAAAGAAGGATAATTTCATGAAGAAAGCCCTCGTCTGCGGCGCCGGTGGATTCATCGCCGGCCACCTCGTCAAACGCCTCAAAAAAGACGGCTATTGGGTCCGCGGCGTGGACATCAAATACCCCGAGTACAAGGCCACGACCGCCGACGAATTTCTTCTCCTCGACTTGCGCGAGGAAGCCAACTGCCGCGTCGCCCTGGCGCTCCCCCCGGCCTACGCCGCGCCCGGACTATCGGCCCCCCCGCCTGAACCGTTAGCCCCCCCGGCCGTCCCCTTCGATGAAGTCTTCCAGCTGGCCGCTGACATGGGCGGCATGGGGTTCATCCACTCCGCCGAATGCGAGATCATGCGCAACAGCGCCCTCATCAACATCCACATGTCCCACACGGCCGCTTCGCTCGGCGTCAAGCGCTATTTCTTTTCCTCCTCGGCTTGCGTTTACCGCGACATGACCGCGACTGAAGCCGAGCTGACCGAGGATGACGCCTACCCTGCCCTCCCCGATAACGAATACGGCTGGGAAAAGCTCTACGCCGAACGATTCGCCATGGCCTACGGTCGCCGGTTCGGGATGATCGTCCGGCTGGCCCGTTTCCAAAACACCTATGGCCCCGAGGGAACCTGGCACGGCGGTCGCGAGAAAGCCCCCGCCGCTCTCTGCCGCAAGATCGCCGAAGCGCCCGACGGCGGCACGATCGAAGTCTGGGGCGACGGTTCGGCCATGCGCGCCTATACCTACATAGATGACCTCGTCGACGGCATCGTCCGCCTCATGGCCTCGGACTTGGAAAACGGGGTCAACATCGGCCGCCCCGAGTACGTCTCGGTCGATCAGCTCGTGGAAACGGTTGCCGCCGCGGCCGGAAAGACCATTCACATGAAGCACATCGCCGGACCGGTCGGCGTGAAAGCCCGCAATTTCACCAACGACCGCATCCGCTCCACCGGCTGGGAATCCAAATTTTCTTTGCGCGAGGGCATGGCGCGAACATACCCCTGGATCGCCGCTCAGGTCGAGGCCGCGCGGAAGAAATAAAGTCGGACTCAAACGGCGGTCAATGATAAAGAAAAAATGCAAAAAAGCGGAAGCCTTGGGTCGAAACGGGAAACGAGGTTCTCAAAGTGCGGGAGCGCCTTGAGGGAGACGCCCCACGGGTTTTTTCGTCGGCCTGAAAATGCGGGGAAAAAGGGAGACAAATAAGCTGTCCCCTTATTTGATGACCCGGGCGAAAGGCTTAATCGGGTAAATGAGTAAGTTGTCCCGCGATTTAGACGCGATGTTCGACCTAAAGGGTGAATTTTCCGCGGCCGACTTGGCCGCTGCTTTGAAAAAAGCTCCCGCCGAAGGGCGCGCCGAGATCGTCTGCGGTATCCTGAAAACCGCATTCCGTCTTTATGGTCGCGAACCGCAAAAAACCCGTCTCGAGAGCCTCCAGGTCTCGCGCCTTCTTCACACGCTCGGGTCGGCGGTCCTCGCTCTCGGCTCGAGGGGAGCCACCGACGAACCTGCCGGGGCATCGTCCTCAATAAAAACCTTAACCTCTGATCGCCGCGCCGGAACGCCCGCCGCAAAAACCGCCTTCCCGCCTCGAAAAAAAAATGCGCTGATCGCGAAAAGCGTCGATGCCGACGAAGGCACGACTCTGATCGATTCCGTTTATGCCGCGCTATCCGCGTCCGAACGCCGCTGGCTTCACTCACTCGGCCTGCCGGATTCCGCTTCGACCGCCCGCGCTTCTTCCCTTGACTGGGCCCGCGCCGCCCAAAACACCGCTTTCGACACCATCGGACGGACCATCGTCCTGACCCAGACCGGCCGCGCCTCCCATCCCCGCAACGCCCTCCGCACCGACGAAATCATCTGGGGCCGGGCTCCCGCCCGCCTCGACCTGGGCGGCGGATGGTCGGATACGCCCCCCTACTCCCTCGAACACGGCGGGTGCGTCATCAACGCCGCGGTCGACCTCAACGGCCAGCCGCCGATCCAAGTTTTCGCCCGGGTCATCGATGAACCCGAGATCCGCATCAACTCCATCGACCACGGCTCGCGCCTGATCATCCGATCCCTGGACGAGCTTCTCGACTATCGTCAAGCGACCAGCCAGTTCGGCTTGGCTAAAGCCGCCCTGGCCCTGTCCGGATTCGCCCCCGGCACGGCCCCCTGGCCTCCGCGCGCCCGTCGCTCCCTTACTGTCATGCTCGAGCTATTCGGCGGCGGTATCGAGCTCGACACGCTGGCGGCCATCCCCAGCGGTTCGGGTTTGGGCACCTCCAGCATCATGGGCGCCGTACTCGTGGCCGTCATCCACCGGATGATCGGCGATCGTCTGTCGGAGCGGGAGCTTTTTCATGCCGTTCTCAAGCTGGAGCAGGAGCTAACAACGGGCGGCGGCTGGCAGGACCAGATCGGCGGCGTCATGCCCGGCGTCAAAGTGATCACGACGGGGCCCGGCCTCATGCCCGATCCCTGGATCCACTACGTCCTGCCCGATCTTCTCGACCCGAAGACAAACGGCGGCGCGACTCTGCTCTATTACACCGGCATCCGGCGCCTGGCCAAGAATATCCTGCGCTTCGTGGTCGGCCATTATCTCGACCGCGACGCGGCCGCGCTGGCGACACTTCGCGACCTTCACGCCTACCCCATCGAAATGCGCGAAGCTATGGCCGCCAAGGACCGGCTGGCTTTCGGCCGTCTGATCGACGTCGCCTGGAAGCTCAACAAACGCATCGATCCCGATTCGACCACCCCGGCCATTGAGGCCATTTTGAAGCGGATCAAGCCGCGGATTCTCGGCGCCAAACTGCTGGGCGCGGGCGGCGGTGGATTTTTACTCGTCGTGGCCAAGTCGCCCCGAGACGCCCGGGCCGTTCGCCGCGCCCTCGAAGCCTCCCCCCCCACTCCGCGCGCCCGATTTTTCGATTACGAAATCAGCGCGCAAGGCCTGACCGTCACCGTCTGCTGATATGTCAGGGGCAAGGCCTTTAGGCCTAACACCGTTCGGACCTCCGAACGGTGTCAGGTCTTAGCTTTTAGGATTATCCGTCTATAATGCACGCTAATGCATTTTAGTCTTGACTATTCAGCATTATCGTGCTATTTCTACGCCATGGAACGCTATATCAAATCCCAAGTTCTCCATGATCTGTCCAAGAAAATGGTCATGATCACGGGGCCGCGTCAGATCGGCAAGACGTTCCTGGCCAAACAACTCTTGGCGGAATACCAAAAACCCCAATACCTGAATTTCGATACTCCGGAGGATCGATCCATCATCATCGCCCGAAGCTGGCCTCTCGACGCCGATCTTCTGATTTTCGACGAAATCCATAAACACAAGGACTGGAAATCTTTCTTAAAAGGAGTTTTCGACGGCCGTCCCGCCGGGCAGGCCATCCTCGTCACCGGAAGCGCCCGGCTCGACACATCCCGGCAAAGCGGGGAATCGCTCGCCGGCCGCTACTTCCTTTTCCGCCTCCATCCCCTCTCGGTCAGAGAAGTCGCGCCGGGCAACACCGGCAGCCTCTCGCCCTCCGACGCCCTCGATCGCCTCCTTCGTCTCGGCGGCTTCCCCGAACCGTTCCTCTCCGGCTCGGAGGAAGAAGCGGCTCGGTGGCGTAATCAATATTATACCGACCTCGTCCGGGAAGACGTTTTTGACTTGGCCCGGATCCACGAGGTCCGGAGTATGCGAATGCTGCTGGAGATGTTGAGGACGAAGGTCGGGTCGCCGCTTTCCTACTCCGCTCTCGCCCAAGACCTCCAAATCGCGCCAAACACGGTCAAAAAATACGTCGCCATTCTGGAAGGCCTCTATGTCATCTTCCTGCTCCGGCCTTACCATCAGCGACTGGCCCGCTCTATTCTCAAGGAACCGAAGGTTTATTTCTACGATTCGGGATTCGTCAAAGGGGACAAGGACGTACGCCTCGAAAACGCCTGCGCCCACGCCCTCCTGAAGCACGTCCATTTCCTGCAGGACGCGAAAGGACGGGAGGTCGAGCTCCACTACCTGCGGACCAAGGAGGGACGGGAAGTCGATTTCGTCGTCGCGGAGGAAGGCCGGCCAACCTGGCTGATCGAAGTCAAACGGAGCGACGATCATCCGGCCAAAGCCCTGGTCTATTTCAGGGACCGTTTCGACTCCGCCAAGGCCATCCAACTCGTCCAGAATCTCCGTCACGAAACCCATCAAGACGGGATCGATATCGTCCGCGCCGCGGAGTGGCTTGCGAACCTCGATGCCTGACCCCGACTTCAATTGCGAGGCAGGTCGCCCGGCCGATAGACCGCGAGCCCTTCCACCCTGAGGAAAGCAGCGTCGTTTGACGCCAGATGGGCCGAGCCTTCGGCCTTCAGCATGGCCGCGGTTAATGAATCATTGACCAAGAAACCGTCCCGGCTCCTGGCCCATTGGGACGCACGGACGACGTCCATCGTCAACGGCAGGATCGTCCCGGCGATCTGCTCGATCGCCGCGGCCGCTGCGTGATGATCGGTGAGGCGCCTTACATCCTCCGGGTGGCTCGCGAGATGACGAACCCCGACTCCCTCGCTCCCGCGCTCTCCGGCGCTGTCCCGACGAACTCGCCTCTTCAAGCTCCCCGCGTTTATTGCCTTGGCCTTGGCCTTGGCCTCCGCGACAAGCAAGCGATGAAGGACTTCCGCGACGATATGCGTCCCGGTTACGGCCCGCACGTCCCCGGCGGCGCACCGCTCGAGAAAAGCCGCGCACTCCGGCGAAGCGCCCAGAAAATGATAGATGAAGATGTTGGCGTCGACAAAGATCGCCGCGCCGGCCGGCACAGCCTCAAGCCTCAAAAAATCCGGGCTCATCCATGACCTCATCGACTTCGCCGGCCCCCAGCTTGATCAACCCGAAAGTTCCCTTGACGATTCCGACGCCGCCGTCGGCACGTTTGCGCTTCTCCAGGAAGTCGCTGACGGCCCGCTCCAGGACGCGGCTCATCGGCTCGTCGTCTTCAAGGGCGGCTTTCTTGACGCCGTAGAGGAGGCTGTCTTCCATTACGGTACCGATTTTTTTCTTCATTTCACCACCCTCCGCGCGCCATTGCCGCAAATTTAATCTAAGTCGCCAATGTCACGATGTCAAGATATTTCGCTATATTTCTAGAAGCGGATGGCGCTCGCCTCGCCCGGGCTCGACCGCAGCCCCCCGGATATCATGCACGATTTGGATCGCCCGGCGGTTTTCCTCGAGGCCGAAACCCCGCCCGGCGATGATTTCTTCATAAACGAGCGTATGGAGATCGGCGAATCCGTCGGTGAAATCGAAGGGCGTTCCGTCGATCGTGATCAGGCGGAACGTCCTCCGCTCCTCCCCTCGGCTTTCTTCGGGGAGGTCGGTCTCGTTCAGGGAGACGAACCAGCGGACTCGGGCCCGGGCAAGTCTTAGAAAACCGGACGCCCGATCGATCGTTTTCAGATGGACGAAGTTTTCCCCGGGGACGGCTTCCCCGAAGATCCAAGCCAGCATGTCGAAGAAATGGACGCCGATATTGGTAACGATCCCTCCGGATTTGGCCTCATCCCCTTTCCAGGAATAATAATACCAGCGCCCGCGAGCGGCGATATTCGTTAGATCGACGTCGTATATCCGTCCGGAAGAATCAGCGTCAATCCGGGCCTTGAGGGCTTGGATCTCCGGATGAAGCCGGAGTTGAAGAACCGTATAGACTTTTTTATCATATTCGCGCTCGACGGCTTTCAAGGCCTCGATGTTCCAGGGGTTGAGAACGACCGGTTTCTCGCAGACCGCGCAGGCCCCGACCCGGAGGGCGAAGCGGATATGGGCATCGTGGAGATAGTTTGGCGAAGTGATGCTGATGCAATCCACGGCCCGGGCCGGATCGGACCGACGAAGCTTTTCCAGATGGCGGTCGAAGCGTTCGAATTCGGTAAAAAAATCGGCCTCGGGAAAAAAAGAATCGAGGATGCCGACGGAATCGGATTTATCCACCGCCGCGACAAGACGGTTCCCGGTGGCTTTGATCGCTTTAAGGTGCCGCGGAGCCACATAACCGGCCGCCCCGATGAGGGCGAAATTCAGCGCGAACCCGCTCGGCTTTTCCATGGAAAATCCTCCTCACCGTCCGCCAAAATCACCCCAGCACCCTAGCCTTCGCATCATCGACTATTTTTTTCCATCTCCGGAACGGTCGTGCGACAGCCGTATGAGATATTCGCCATAGGCGTTCGGGATGAGCTCGGCCAACCGGCGGAGATCCTTCGCCTCGATATAACCTTGGTGATAAGCTATTTCCTCCGGGCAGGCGATCATCAATCCTTGCCTGTCCTCAACCGCCTGAACGAAATTGGCCGCCTGAAGGAGCGATTCGTGGGTTCCGGCGTCAAGCCAGGCCACGCCGCGTCCCATCTCCTCGACTTTCAGCTCCCCCCGCCTCAGATAATCGAGGTTGAGGTCAGTGATCTCGATTTCGCCCCGCGGGGACGGCTTGAGGGCGGCCGCGCATTCAGACACCCGGCCGTCGTAAAAGTACAATCCTGGCACGGCGAAATGGGATCGCGGCTTGGCCGGTTTTTCCTCGATACTGACGGCCCGGCCCTGGTCGTCGAATTCGACCACGCCGTATCGTTCCGGGTCTTTCACCGGATAGGCGAATACAACCGCCCCGGAGCGAAGCTTGGCGCATTTTTTCAACTGCCCCGCCAGGCCATGCCCAAAGAAGATATTGTCCCCCAAAATCAGACAGACGGGTTTTCCGCCGACAAAATCGCAGCCGACGATAAAAGCGTCGGCCAAGCCGCGCGGCTTGTCCTGGGCCCGATAAACGAACGATAGGCCCCATTGCCGGCCGTCACCGAGAAGATCGCGGAAGTCGCCCAGAGTTTCCGGTGTGGTGATCACCAGAATTTCCCGGATCCCCGCCAGCATCAGCATGGATAAAGGGTAATAGATCATCGGCTTGTCATAGACGGGGAGAAGTTGTTTACTGACCGAGAGCGTCAGCGGGTTAAGGCGGGTACCCTTGCCCCCGGCCAGGATAATTCCCCTCATGTGAAGATCCTTTCGTCAAGGGACGAGCCTTCGCGGCAGAAATGAACCCCCGGGCATAACCCGCCCTCATTCGCCTCGCGAATAAGGACTGCAAAGCCCGGAGCCCGGGCCGCCATCGGAGTTCCCGAGAAAATATATCATAGATTGACAGAAGTACGCAAAAATCTTAAATTAGAATATGTCAAAATTCGGGGTTGGGGCTAACATGCAACGTCCGAGTAACAATCGAATCTTTTTTGCCGCCGCAACAACCTTATACGTTCTATTACTGGGCATATTTTATTGGAAATACGTCCCCCTCGTCGCCGGCTACCAGATCGCCCTTCTCCCGATTCTTCTTCTCGTAACGATCTGGACGGCGATCGACATCCGCCGGGGGCTGATCGCGTTTATTTTTCTCTTTCCCCTGATCAACAATCTGCCCTATTTCTTTAAACTCTACGAGCCTCTTCCGATGGCGCCGTCCGCGCTCATCTTATTTCTCTTTTTCTTTCTTGGATGGCTCCTCCATCGGACATTCCGCTCCCCCGATCCTGCCCGCACCATGGAGAAGTTGAACGAGCCCGTGTTCACCCCTCTCCGACTATTCGCCGCGCTCGTCGCCGTATCCGCCCTGATCACCTTATGGCGCTATACGAATTTCTTCCCGTTCTGGCGGCCGCGGGTATATGAACTCATAACCAACGCCTTCGGAACGAGCGCCGGCGGAGCGATCATGAGCGTCGTGTTCTATTCCTTGACCTATCTCACCGGAATCGCTTTTTTCGCGCTTCTCGTCCGGGCCGTCCGTTCCGAGGCGTTCATCCGCAAGGCGATCACCGCTTTGGGCGCGAGCACGCTTCTCTCCCTCGCCTTCGGCTTGTTCCAGCACTTCAAAGCCCCCACCCTCGGGAATAACCCCATCAGCATCGAAGCCGGGCTCATTAACGCGACCTTTAAAGACGCCTTGTCCTTAGGGGCGTACATCTCGATGATCATCCCCCTGTTCCTGGGCATTCTCCCCGCCCTCAAAGGCCGGTCCCGGGTGATCCCGGCGCTGTCAATCTTCCCGGCCGTCTTTCTATTGTTCTATGCCGGTTCGAAAAGCGCGCTCCTTTCCCTGGCCATCGCCTTGTCCGCCTTGGGGCTGTTCGCCCTGGCCGTGGTCGTCAAGCACCGCCGTCTTCCGTCCAAAAAACTCGTCCCCATCGGTCTGGTCGGCCTCCTTCTCGCGACCGTCTTCGTCTTCGTCCTCGTCTCAAAAAAGGCGCCGATCGAGGCCCTCCGCAAATCGGCCACCCTCGTCCGCATGGGCGATTTCGGGATCCGGCTGAAAACGCGGACTTCCACGGCTTGGACCATCGCTTGGAGAATGATCGGAGACTATCCGCTGACCGGTCTCGGAGTCGGATCGTTCATCATCGAGTCCGCCAACGACGCCAAGTCCTTCGCCATGGACATCGGAGTCCCCCAATCGGCCGAAAACCTCCCCCTTCAGATCGGAGCGGAGTTGGGTATTCCGGGAGTTCTGCTCTTCCTCTGGATCCTTTGGGAAATCATCCGGCGGGGATTCAAATCTTACCGCCATGCGCCCCGATACTCCCTCAAACGGGCTCTCGTCCCCGCGGCAGGGGCCGGTCTTCTGGCTTTTTTCATGAACGCCCAAACTCACTCCTACATCGGAAGCTACGAGATTCAGTACATATTCTGGTTCCTGGCTGCCGTTCTCTTCGCCGCCACTACCGCTCCCCTCCCCCCCGACAAAACTCCCGCCCGGCATCGTCCTATCCTTCAGACCGCCGGCCTTGTCCTGGTCGTCCTCGCTGGAGTCTCCCTGCTCTGGAGTTCGACCCATTCGCTCTCCCTTCGGGAACGGACCCGGAAATACGATCTCCGGCAGGAGTTTGGTCTCGGCCCAGTAGAAAAAAACGCCGAGGGAAACGAATTCCGCTGGAGCGGCCGATTTGCCGGAACATCCTGCCGCATCGACGCCCCGGATATCACCCTATCTCTTCAAGCTTGCCATCCCGATATCCAAATCCTGCCGGTCCGGGTGAAAATCCTCATCACGCCCGATCTCGCAACAAAACCGATTGTGCTCCAGGATCTCCTCTTGAAGGATAGCCGTTGGCAGAAAATCGTCCTGACGGTACCAGCCTCCATCCGCGGCCCCGCCCTTCTTCTCTTCGAAACGGACCGGACTTGGAATCCACGGAAGTCAGGCGTTTCCGCCGATACCCGCGATCTCGGCCTGGCCATAGGAAAAATCCAAACCTCCGGCCGATAAGGAATTTGGGGAAGGAGCGCCGGACCTGAATGGACCAAGCGGCAAAAGGGCGGGACCGGAAACCCGGATAGGTTCCGGCGGTCAGTTCTCCCGGCGGCGGCTGGAAAAAACGCCGGCCAATGTTTCGATCAAAATTTTGAGATCGAAGATGAGGCTCATCCGGGAGATATAATAAAGATCAAATTCAAGTTTTTCTTTGGAGTCCTTCGTCGAGGCGGCATAAGGATAATTGATTTGAGCCCAACCGGTCAGCCCCGGCTTGACGAAATGCCGGAGAGTATAAAAGGGGATATCCCTCTGGAGACCGGCCACAAATTCGGGCCGTTCCGGCCTCGGACCGACCAGGCTCATCTCCCCCCTAAGCACGTTCCAGAGCTGGGGCAATTCGTCAAGATGGAGCGCCCGCAGAATCCGTCCTATGCGTGTCACCCGCTGATCATCCTCCCGCGCCCATACAGCCTTTTCGTCCTCGGCGTTTTCGACCATGGACCGGAATTTGTGAAGAAGAAATCCGACCCCGTTCTTCCCGACTCTCCGCTGTCTGTAGAAAACCGGACCTCGGGATTCAATTTTAATCAGCAGGGCGATTATCGGCCACAGAGGCAGCCCGACCACGAACAGAATACCCGCCAAGGCGACATCGAAAGCGCGCTTGATCTTTCCAACCAGATTATTATTGGCCAGAGAGAATCCCTTAGTTTTAAGAAAGCAGCTTTCGTCTTTGATGTAGTCGATCGGAATCCGGAATTTCAGCCGCTGATATATTTCCGAAACATCAATGACTTCAACCGCCCGGTGATGAGCCAGTAAAATCTCCTCCGCCGAAAGGGATCCTGCGCCGACCGAATCCGTCATCACGATGATCTTGATGTCTCCGGATTCCAGCACATCCGCGAGCCGCTCCCCCGCCGAAATTCCTATTATTTGATAATCCCCCGGATCAGTCCGGATAATGTCCGCAATCTCGTCCGCTCCTTTTCCTTTCCCCACGATGAGGACCGGACTTGGTTTTCCTATCAATCGGAAAACCGCAATTCCGGCCTTCCGCCAAATAAAGATCAAAACGACCAGCATGGTGTTGGCAATAACCAGGACGCCGCGGCCGATCGGATAAAGAAAGAAGATATATTTCAGGATGGAGGCTATAAACGCCGACGCGACGACCGCCAAGGCGATACGAGCCGCCAAGGTCCGAGCCCTGGTTTTTCGATAAAGGGCATAAAGATCAAAAAAGTAAAATACCGCCAGATATCCCGCCGTCATCATCAGAAGAAAGACCGGAGAAAAATGGACTTTGAAAAGAGAAATGGCCCCAAAACGAATAAAATACGCTCCGGCATAAGCGAGGGGAACGAGGAAGGCGTCCCCGACGCCCATCGCCAATGAGAGTCTTAGTTCTCTATCCAAGTTGGTTCCATTGAGGCTTGCTTATCCCCGGCTTCGGCGGCGCGAATCGTACGAAGGCCGATCTTTGACCCGCTTAAATATACCAAACCCAGAATGATTTTGGGAAGGGAAGCGGTCAGATGAAGTATCAGCCCGTAAGCCAAGGCCTCGCTCCGAGCGATACCAAAAGCGGCCAGCGCCAGAATGACGGCGTATTCGTAAACTCCGATTTTCCCCGGGGCCGAAGGAGGAAGACTGACGACTTGAATGGCCAACAGAACGATCAGGGCCGGGCCGAAACCGAGAGTCAGGCCGACTGCCCGAAAGACCAGAACAATCGTCAAGAGCTGGCTGAAGATCAGGCCGAGCGTCCAGGCGACAAGAACCGTCGACGTCCTCGTCCCCCGGAGGGTCGCAAAGGCCGCCAATGCCTGCTGGACGATCCGCAGGATTCGCTCCCGGATTTTCGACGGAAAAAGGCGGACGCCGAAAGCGGCGGCCCGCTGAAAAAATTTGGGCCAAACGGCGAAGGAAATCAGGATCAAGGCCGGAAGGAAGAACAAGGCCCGCAGGGCCGAGCGGGGGGCGAACGGTCCGCTCACGGCCATGAGCGCCGGGGTGACGATCCAAACGGCGGCAAAGATAAAGAAATCCAGCAGGTGTTCGATCAGAATAGTTCCCAGTGTAAACGAGACCGAAGCGCCGCCTTCCTTGGACACGAGATAGGCCCGGACGAATTCGCCCATTCTAGCGGGAACGGCTATATTGACCGTTTGGGAAATGATATTGAAACGGAATAGTTTTCCCAATGGGATCCGGATTTGGGGCCGGAGTAGAATCTCCCAGCGCCGGCTCAGGATATAGACGGAAAACAAGGTATTGGCCGCCGCTGTCAGCGCCCAAAGCCAACGGACTCGGCCGAACGCTTTACCGAGTTCGGCCAGATCGATATTCCGGAAGCTCAACCAGACGGCTCCGACCGTCAGAATAAGAGCCGCAACGATCCGGAGGATTCGTTTCATTCCGCCCGCCCGAAGATCGATCGAATAAAGCTCCAATCGAAACCAACTCCCCAACTGAAATGCATGACAATCATCGCCCAGGCCGCGGCAATCTTTTCCGGGAGGGCGGCCTGCCGCTCCGCACCGGCGACGGGGATGAGAATCGCCCCGAGAAGTACGGCCACGAGATAAGACGCGGGAAGCAGCCAAGCCAGAGGTTGGAAGAATCCGACGACGACGGCGGCCACCGCCGCGGGGACGAAGAGCGGAGGAAGAACCTGGCGCCAACTCGTCACGCGGCGGTGTTTCCTGGTCGTCCGCGCCCGACCGCGCCCATAGGCGAAATACTGCCGGGCCAGGGCGGAAAACGTCTCCCGGGGGAAATAGCGGACCCGGAGAGTGTGGTCCAGGTAGATCTTGCGGCCGGATCGGAGGAAACGCAGGTTCAATTCCGCATCTTGATTCGTCCGTTGGCCGACATCGAATAATCCGATATCCTCTAAAACACTTTTTCGGAATGCGCCAAGATAAACAGTGTCTGTAAAACCACTTTTCGTCCCAAGATGGAAGCGGGCGTCACCGACGCCCATGGGATGCATCATGACCAAGGCAATTGCTCTCTGACGGAATCCCGTTCCGACCGGCTCCATCACGCCGCCGACGTTGGCCGCACCCTCGGATTCCTTCGCTCGAAGAAGATCTACGCAAATCCGGACATAACCGGGCGGAAAGAGACAATGGGCATCCGCCCGGACGATGAATTCGCCGCAGGCCGCCCGGATCCCGTCATTGAGACCGAAGGCTTGAAGACGGCCCGGATTGTCGAGGACGCGGATCGAGGCCGCCTCACCGGCTATGCCGCGTCTTTTGGCGAACTCCGCGACCAAGCGCCGGGTTCCGTCGACGCTTCCGCCGTCCATGACGAGGACTTCCCCCTCGGCCAAAACCCAATCGTCGACGAGGCTCTCCAGCGCGCCGATAATCCGCCGCTCCTCGTTGAGACAAGGCATGACGACGGAAACAAGCAATTTTCGATCAGAGGTCAAATCTCTCCCCTGATTTTATAGGAGATTAGGGCCGCGACTTCCCGCAAACTTGTGAACAACTTATCCGTTCCCCATTTCAGACGGTTGAACACATCATCATATCGCTTCCCATTTGGGATATGCTCCGGGTACCGGGATGTACGCAGAGATCTGACGACCATCGGATCAATAACTTTTTGGGCCGTATAAACCGATACAATCCGAACTTGATTAAATCCAGCCTTTCGAAAAACGCCCGCCGTACGGCAGGAATGCAGCGGCGTGGTCACAATGTTCAATCTGGATTTCCTCGTCAAGTCGACCCGGCCGCATTGCAAGAGAAACTTGGGGTGATCCGCCGTGGATCCCGCGCCCGGTTCGCAAATGACATCTCCGGGCGGACAGCCCAGCCAACCGGCCGCCTCCGCGTATATCTCCGCTTCCGTCATTTTTCCGGCTCCTCCTCCCGAGAATATGATTTTGGGCGCATATCCGTCAAGATAAAGCTGAACCGAAGTATAAATTCTCCGCCAGCCGTCTTCCGTAGGGAGAAAATCGCCCGTCAATCCCCCGGACACGCAAACGATATAATTTGCTTTTTGCGGTAGTTCATTTTTAATTAGAAAACGATCCAAAAGGAGAGGTCCTCCAGCCGCCATCCAAATCGTTCCAATAATAAATATAGTTCCACAGGCTAAAAGACAGACCCTTAGTAATTTGATAAGAAATCGCATGTCCCCCCCGAGAGAAACCGGACTATTTTATCGGAATCAGCGCAAATATCGTTCCAACAATCAAAACTACGATTCCGATATATATTCGCTTTTTTATAATGGCGGGCATATTCTCTCGATTGGCATTTCTTGCTTCGCCGCTCCGGATAAAAATAATTTGGCTCCCTACTGCAAGAAGCCAGGATGCTCCGAAAATCCAGATCCCGTAATTCACAAAATATTTTATAAGGAAAAAAATCGCCTCTCTCATATCAGCCGATTGCCTTCATCGGTTTGGAATCATTCCCCATCAACTGATTTTCTCTGCCGAAAAGGTATATCGAAGTCATTATGGCGAGAGAGATCCAGAAAAAAAGCCCTGGTTTAGACCCAAGAGGAATGGCGTCCGCGATTCCAAATATGCCAAACCCGATTTGTCCCCAGGCCAAACCTCTCATGATCAGGATCATCCACTCCGGCATCTTTGATCGGACAACATCGATAGTCATCCATCCGACTCCAATGAGAATCGCTAAATACGCGACTAACGCCGGAATTCCTATCTCAGCGGCTATGTGGATGAATTGGTTATGGGCATGCGCGTTTATGTACGTAAGCGGCGGTGTTGTTCGTAGCCGATCCAGTCCAAGCCCAACGATTGGATGTGCTCGAGCGGCTTCAAGACCTCCTTTCCAAAAAGGAAGCCGACTCGATGCACTTGAATTAAGAGATTCTCGGATATTCTTGATAACAGCGTTCTTATTAAAATCGGGAGATTTCAGGATGAAGAAGAAAGCGAATACTGCTGCCAAGCCAAGAAAGACTTTGATAGTGCGCCTCTTTTCCCCCATCATAAGGAGAATAAATCCGAAAGCCAACCACGCCCCAAAAGATCTTGAATAAATAATTGCAAAGACTTCCGCACCAAGGATTATCGTCATTCCTACGATTAATAGATATCGCGGGATCTGTTTAGATAAATCGTTTTCCTTTTTCAAAAGAAAAGCCAAGGCCATCAATCCAGGAGGGATAAACAACAATAACGTTCCTCCCAATGGGTTGGGATTGATTCCAGTCTCGGCCCTTTCAAATTTAATTATAACTTTAGGAATTATCTTGGATATTTGAGTTTCATCGATTTGTGGAATACTAAAACTATCAAGCCGGCTCAATGTCCCCACGATCGAAACGACCAAACTCATCGAAATGAATATTATGGTCGCAATCTTGATTCGTATCACCCTCCGCAACGCTCCTATTAGGATATAAAAAAGAACGACCCCATACGCCAGCCCGGCGATTTTCGACGCACCCACGACTATATCGTTTCCACCCAACATTCCAAAGATCATCCATATAACAAGAAGTGCTATCGCGGCATCGATTGGTGTATGCGGTAGAAGCTTTCGATCAATAAACCAACGCCCCGTAAAAATCGCCGCAATCCCGGCTATCAAAACCCAATTCCACTTCTCCCTGGGAAAGATAAAAAAAGGCCCAAGAAATCCCAGCATCCCGACCGAAATCAGATCGAAGTATTTTCTCATCTCACCAGTGTATGATCGAGCCGCTCCCATAATCCGGTCGATAGGTCGGGACAATTTCTTTTAAAATTTCGATGATTTCTTCTTTTCCGCGGCTTTTCTCGCAAGCCGATTTCAACTTCTCCACCGCTCCCCAGAAATCTCCTTCTATCCAATCGCGGGATGTCTTGGCTTTAAAGATTTTCGGATACTCCGTCGCCTCGCTTCCCTCTTGCGCTCCGAGCAGCTCCTCGAATAGCTTCTCCCCCAGCCGGAGACCGGAATAAATGATCGCAATATCGACATCCGGTTCATGGCCGCTCAGTCGGATCATTTCCCTGGCCAAATCGGCAATCTTGACCGGTTCTCCCATATCCAGGATGAAGACCTCTCCGCCGTCGCCGGCGGCCGCCGCTTCCAAGACTAAGAGAACCGCCTCGGATGTGGCCATAAAATATCTTTTCATATCCGGGTGAGTGACCGTCACCGGTCCGCCTCTTTGGATCTGTTCCTTGAACAGAGGAATGACGCTCCCCCGGCTTCCCAGAACATTGCCAAATCGAACGGAGATATATCGAGTTCCGTTCTTCTTATTCAAGACTTGGAGGATTTCCTCCCCGACGCGCTTCGACGTCCCCATAATGCTTGTCGGATTTATCGCCTTATCTGTCGAGATATTAATGAATTTATATACACCGAATTTATCCGCTAGTTCGCCGAGGATCCGGGTCCCCAATATATTTGTTTTAACGGCTTCCTCGGGAAAATGCTCGAGAATAGGAACATGCTTATAGGCCGCGGTATGGACGACTATCTCCGGACGGAATTTTTCGAAGACCGCTTCCATCTTTACGGTATCACGTATGTCACCGACAATGGGAAGTATGCTTCCTCCAGCCCTCTTAATGAGATTTGTCACATAATAAAGTTCGGTTTCATCAATTTCGAGCGCGCCGATCTTTGCCGGACCAAACTGGTGAACGGTTCGTACGATTTCCGAGCCGATCGATCCACCCGCGCCTGTGATTAGAATTCTTTTTCCTTTGATGAAAGACCGAATTATCGCGTAGTCAATCTGGACCTGTTCCCTTCCCAGCAAGTCCTCGACTTTAATCTCCTGGATGTCTTTCAAGGCCGCATTACCATCCATCATATCGAGAATGCTCGGTAAGATTTTAATTTTCTGCTCAGGATTCGAGTCTCGAATAAGCTCTAAGATTTGCCGGATCTCTCGAGATCGAGCGGATGGAATCGCTATGAGGATTTCGTCGATAGTTTTCGACTTTATGATCTCCGGGATATCCTTCCGCATACCGATGACCTTGATCCCATGGATGACAATCCGTTGCTTCGCCAAGTCGTCGTCGATATAACCAACGGGAAAATATTTCGACCGCGGGTTGTTCAACATTTCCCTGCCAATTTGTTCACCCGCCGATCCCGCTCCTATAATTAACATCCTCGGCTTTCCTGATTTTCCGCTTTTTCGTCGGATGCGGTACTCCTGGTAACCTCGCTTAAAAACCCTAAGCGCCCCTATCAGAACCAGGGAAAAACCGAGATCCATGATATATACCGATCTCGGGAAAGCAAGGACTCCGCCGGCCTGTCCGAAGACCATGGGGCCGAAAAGATACATCGCCAATCCTAGAAGAACCCAACCCAATATCAAACCCGAAACCAGCCGCATTCCTTCCCGAACGGAAAAATACCGCCAGGTAAATTGATAGTTCCTTAACGCCAGTATTAATCCGATGTTACAAACCTCGGCCAAGCCGATAAATCGAATCATGAACCGGTTGTATTCTCCGGGGATTTCTCCATCGAACCGCAACCAAAACGAGATATAAACCGCTACGGCAATGAAAACTACATCCGTGAGGAGAAAGAACGCTTTTCTTTTTCCAACCGTCGTCTTCATGAGGGAAACCCAGATTCGTTTCCATCCCTTTAACATTGACATCCCCCCCGAAGGCAATACATTTTAATGACTGACATTTTCCTTAATGAGAACTTTTTTAAATGATAATATTATTATCTTAAGATCAAAATAAATCGATTTGTGGTTCAGGTAATAAAATTCATAATTAACTTTTTTAGGAATCGGAATATCATCGCGTCCATTTATCTGAGCCCAGCCTGTAATCCCCGGCATTAATTTGTGAATTCCTAGTTCCGTCCGTAACTTGATTAGATCATCCTGGTTGAATAAGGCAGGTCGGGGTCCGATAAAACTCATATCCCCCTTCAGCACGCTCCACAACTGCGGCAATTCATCGAGGCTCGTTTTTCTCAGAAACGGGCCGATTGATGTCAAATACGAAGAGGGATTCGCTAATAGATGAGTGGCAACGGCTGGCGTTCCAATGCGCATTGTTCTGATTTTCGGCATCCGAAATATCACGTTTTCCACGCCCACCCGATCGGACCAGTGCAAGGCAGGCCCCCGGGAGGTCAGTTTATTCAAAGCCATAATCAAAAGGACAAGAAACAAAATAATCGGAGTAACAAATATAGCGAGAAGTAAATCAAATATTCTTTTCATGCCCGCATGCCGTGAATCGTTTCCTCACAACCGGCCTTTAAATCAAATTGGGGCATAAAGCCTATTTCGTTTTGAAATAAACTTCCATCGACTGCAATATCTTCCTCGTATTTATTAATCGTCTCCATAGTAACAATGGGTTTTATCCCGAGCGTACGACTTGCCTTTTCATAAAAACGCACTAGTAAACGCACAGGCTTCGCCGGCAGAGGCCACATGGGGGGCTTGCGACCAAGTGAATCGCAGATGGATCTGGTGATTTCGTTAAGGGTATGGAACTTTCCGTCGGTGACATTGAATACCCGTCCGGCCGCAGCCGGATGAGAAACAGCCAGTACGGCCGCTCGGCCGACATCCTTTTCATAAACCAGTGTTCTTCGATTTTGCCCATCTCCAAAGGGGATGAAACGATTTCGAGCCAGAGCCCGAATCAAGCGTTCGTAGTTTCCCTTGACGCTGGAACCATAGACTGCGCTCAATCGCAATACCGTGCCTATTCGTCGACCATCAATGCCCCTTGCGTTTAGGACAATCCGCTCTGCCGCGAGTTTCGTCTGCGCGTAAAGAGTTTCAGGCTTCGTCGGAGAAAACTCATCAAGCACAACCCCTTTCGAAGGCCCATATACAGCGATAGTGCTGAACAAAATAATACGCCTCACGCGGGCTTTGATCGCCGCCTTGACTACCGTTTCCGTTCCGCCGATATTTACGCGTTCAATTTTTTTGCGCATTTGCGGGGGGATATCAAAAAGGTGTAATATGGCCGCCAAATGAACTACCGTGTCCACGCCTTGCATGGCGGATTGGACCCCCTCGGGACTTGTAACATCGCCGAATAAAACCTCAACTCCAAGCGGGAATCGGTTCGCTGCCGGATTATCAATGGAGAAGGCGCGAATCTGATATCCGGCTTCGTTTATAGCCTGAACGACACTCGGACCAACCGCGCCCGTCGCGCCTGTGACGAGAACAATACTTTTATCTGCCAATTAATTTATCAATTAATTCGAGATACTGATCAGTTACGATCTCTCGAGAATAATGACGAACAACATATTCGCGGCCCACGAGGCCCATCCTCTGCCAGTCTTGCCGCTTCTGGAATGCTCGCTTGATAGTTTCGGCCAATATTTCAGCTGAACCGGGCAATACATTAATCCCACACGAAGACTCACTCACCAAGCGCGCCAGATCGGAATTCCAGTCCGAAACGGCTAAAACAGGCCGAGCACACGCCATGATACGATATACTTTCGAAGGGATGGCTTCGGATCCAGTCTCGATTGCCTGAGGTACCAAACACAGATCGGACGCGGCATAGGATTGCCCCATCAGAGCGTATGGCTGATAAGGCAAGAAGACGAAATTCCTAAGATTATTCTTCTTAATTTTCCTTCCGAGATACTCGCGAAGGATGCCATCGCCCATCATCAAAAAACGAATATCTTCTTCCTCTCGCAGGATTATTGCGGCATCAAGGAAATTTTCCAGCCCCTGAGCTGGCCCCATGTTACCGGCATAACTGATGACGAATTTATTATACAGGCTATACTTTCTACTAAAATCATTGTCTTTCGGCAAAGGTACAAAATCGGATACATCAACAAAATTCGGGATGACAATGACTTTTTCCTTCGGAACTCTCTTATCCAAGAGGCGGTCTCGCATCCGCGGCGCGATCACCGTTACGGCCGAAGCCGTGCGGTACACGATTTTTTCCAAACGATACAAGAAATTAATGAGGCAGCGATTTCGAGTCGCACCAAGTCGAATGACAATATCCGGATAGATTTCCTGAACATTATAAATAAACGGGGCTCGCCGTAACGCTCCGATCAACCAAGCGCAAATTCCAATTGTTAAAGGCGGCGATGGCGAAATAATGACGGCGGGACGAGGCACAATCGTCAATCCCACAATCACACTGATAATATGGAAAAACACCCATGCCAGAATTCGCCCTGTTACGCTTTGTCCCTTGGGGGGCATGAAGGTGTGATAGATTTTCAGCCCATGATAATCACTCTGGAAAAGTACTTTTCCCCATTTGGGGCGCAGAGGCTGGAGAATTTTATTTTCGATATTCCTGTTATAATGCGGCACCGTCGAAATCACGGATACCCGATGGCCATGCTTACTCAGATCGACGGCAAGTTCCCCCATTATTTGAGCCGTCGATACGCTGTCCGGCGGAAAAACCAGAGACAGCAATAATACGTCTGCCATAATTATTTTTCTAAATAGACCGGATGGATCACCGAGGCTTCAAGCCGTTAATACTTCTTCCAGACCACCCGGTTAACATAATCGGTATAGCTCAAGATGATCCGAACAACTTTTTCGGAGACATTGGGGACATTATAATCCTGAACCAAGCGAAGAGAACGTTCCTCTCCCCGGGCTTGCCCTTTTAATATAGCCAGTCCCTCCTGCACCCGCTCCCAGTTCAAGCCCACCAGCATAACGACTCCTTCTTCCATCCCTTCCGGCCTTTCATGGGCTTCGCGAATGTTCAACGCGGGGAAGTTAAGGATGTTCGATTCCTCTGTGATCGTCCCACTATCGGACAGAACGGCCAGGGCATCGATCTCAAGTTTCACATAGTCGAGGAATCCAAACGGTTTGGAAAGCAGGATATTCGGTCCCAAGCGCGGTCTCTCGGTCTCGATCCTCTTTCTCGTCCTTGGGTGCGTGGTTACGATGACGCGTTTGCCGTAGTCTTCGGCCAGCCCGTTCAGAATTCGGATAAAGCCATTGAATTGAGGAGCCGAATCGATGTTTTCTTCCCTATGAGAACTGACGACGTAGTATTCCATGGCTTTCAAGTTGAGGCGCTTAAGGATTTCCGATTTTTTTATCTTGGGCATATAATAATGAAGGACTTCGTACATCGGGCTTCCTGTTTTGATGACCCGATCGGGTGCGATGCCCTCGCGTAGGAGATATTCCCTGGAAATCGAGCTGTAAGAAAGGTTGATGTCGGCGATGTGGTCTACGATCTTTCGATTGATTTCTTCGGGAACGCGTTGATCGAAGCATCGATTCCCGGCTTCCATGTGAAAGATCGGAATCTTCCTCCGCTTGGCAGGATAAGCGGCCAAGCAACTGTTCGTATCGCCGAGGACAAGAAATGCCTCGGGACGATCCAGGTCCAGAATGGCATCCATTCGCTCGATAATCCGCCCGATCGTTTCGCAAGCAGTCATCCCGGCCGCTTCCAGGAACCGATTCGGCCGGCGGATCTCCAAATCCTCGAAAAAGACCTGGTTGAGTTCATAGTCGTAATTTTGCCCGGTATGGGTGAGGACATGATCGCATTCCCGGTCGAGAACGCCGATGATCCGGGAAAGGCGGATGATTTCCGGACGCGTTCCAAGCACCGTCATGACTTTAAGTTTTTTCATCCAGCACCTTCGCGAAAAAAGTATCCGGCCGGGCCGGATCGAAGACCTCGCTCGCCCAAAAGAGAACGATCATCTCTGAAGTACCGATGTTTTCGATTGAATGGGTCCAGCCGGGCGGGATGTCGACCACCCTCATTTCGCGCCCTTCGACGGGATACTCCAACATTTCGCTTGTGACCATATGACGGAAGCGGATGATCGCCTCTCCCTCCAGTACGACGAATTTTTCGACCTTAAGGTCGTGGTAGTGGTTTCCGCGAATAATTCCGGGATGAGTACGGGAAATAAAAAACTGGCCATACCCGACGAGTTTAAGAAGCTCGGCTAAAACTCCCCGCTCGTCCTCCCTTCGCGTCAACTTATAGTCAAATTCACCTTCCGACAGATAAGAGACAAAAGTGCCGAAAAGACGTCGATCGAATGGATCGGCAAGGCTCGGTTGGGACATGGTTTCGCGAACGGCTCGAAACCGCCGCAGTTTTTCAGCCAAATCTCCCAGCGTAATCCGGAACATCGGCTTAATGGATTGGAAGGATGCGCCCTGGATGAAGGCCTCCGGATTCAGCAAAGCAAGGAACGCGTCAATAATATCGTCCACATGGACTATCTCGATCTCCCTGGCCGGGTCGGAAATCGCGATCGGAAGATCTCGGGCGATATTGTGGCAGAACGTAGCGATCACGGAATTGTAGTTCGGCCGGCACCATTTGCCGAAAACGCCGGGAAGACGGAAGATTCGGACAGGCATCGAAGTCCGTTGTGAGTATTCAAGAAGAGCGTCCTCAGCCCGCTTTTTGGATCGACCGTAGGGATTATCGAGGAGAGCTTGGGTAGAAGAGGATAGAACAACAAGCGGATTCCGACCGAGCCGCTCGATACCAGCTAGCAGCGTCGCCAAAGACCCGACATTCCCTTCCTCAAATTCCTTCTCCTTCTCAGGCCGATTGACCCCGGCCAAATGAAAGACGATGTTACAATTCTCGAGGGCGCGGTCCCATTCCGCAACCGTCGAATCAATATCGACGCCGATCGTCTCAATCCCAGCTACGCGGCTTAAGGCCAGGTCAAGATTCTTCCCGATAAATCCCGCCGCGCCCGTGACAAGAACTTTTTTCATATCGGTTATTTCCCGATTTCTTCCTTGATGAGATTAAGCTTCAAAAGAATCTCGGCCATTTCCTCAACATTCAACTGGCGCGTATTATGGGAATTATAGTCATTTTCTTTCGAGATCCCTTCTTCCCCCTCGGTGAAATAGATATTATAATCTAACCCTCGGTTATCCGCCGGGATGCGATAGTATCCTCCGAGGTTTTCCGCGCGCGCCATTTCTTCGCGCGTCAAAAGAGTCTCATAGAGTTTTTCGCCGTGTCTCGTTCCGATGATCCGAAGGGGATTATCTACCTTGAATATTTTCAAAAGAGCCTTCGCCAACGTTTCGATCGTCGCCGCCGGCGCTTTTTGAACGAAGATATCCCCCGGTCGGGCATGTTCAAAGGCGTATAGGACAAGATCAACGGCGTCCTCGATCGACATCATGAATCGGGTCATTTTGGGATCGGTGATGGTGAGAGGCTTTCCCTGCTTTATCTGCTCTATAAAGAGAGGAATGACGGAACTGCGAGAGGCCATGACGTTGCCATAGCGCGTTCCGCACAAGACCGTTTTTTCTTTTCCAAGAACCCTTGCTTTGGCGATCATGAGCTTTTCCATCATCGCCTTGGAGATTCCCATGGCGTTGATCGGATAAACGGATTTATCCGTTGATAGAACGATGACGTATTTAACCCCCGCCGAAGCCGCCGCGTTCATAACATTCTCCGCGCCCAAAGCGTTTGTCCGAATCGCCTCCAACGGATAAAACTCACAGGATGGGACCTGTTTGAGAGCCGCGGCGTGGAACACGAGATCGACTCCGGTCATCGCCGAGGCGATGCTGTCGTATTGCCTGACATCTCCGATGTAGAATTTCAATTTCGGTGTATTATTCGCCAACCGCATGTCTTCCTGTTTCTTTTCGTCACGGGAAAATATTCGTATTTCTTTAATGTCCGTATTCAAAAAACGTCTCAAGACCGCGTTCCCAAAAGATCCCGTTCCTCCCGTGATTAGAAGAATTCTGTTTTTAAACATTTTTTAAACCCTTTTAAGTAATAAAACCCATTCGACTCCCCGGGCTTTGCAGTCCTCATTCGAGAAGCGAATGAGGGCGGGCTGAAGCCCGGGGTAAATCCCGGGTTAATACTGAGCAACGCTTTGTACCCCGATTTAAAATCGGGGTTTTGCGCCGCGAACGTATAAATATATCGAACTATTTCCCTCGATAACTGTCCCTGATAAGAGCACTTTTTTCTTCTCTGTTCGGATAATTGATCAGGACCGCCCGGTAGACGCCCTTGAATACGAAAAGACTCCCTGCCGCTGCGCCGATGCACCCGAATTTTTCAATGACCCGGCCGATATCACGAAGCGATCCGGCTCCGCCGAGTACCGTAAGAGGTACATGGATTTCGTCTCTGATTTTCTCGATCAACGTAAAATCATACCCTTTCATTAGGCCGTCATTATCGATAGAATTCACCACTATTTCGCCGGCACCAAGCTTCTCCATTTGCGAAGCCAACTCTAAAGGAGACTTTTTTTCATTCTTTCGCCCGTTATGTGTCCAGACTTCATACTCATCGCCGATGGCCCGCTTTTTTACGTCTAAAACGACCACGATGCTCTGATTTCCAACACGATCGGCCGCTTCCGTCACAAGGCTGGGATTCTCTATGGCCGAAGAACTAATAGCCACTTTTTCGACTCCGAGTTGAATAATTCGTTGCACTTGGCCGCTATTCGTGATCCCCCCCCCATAACAAAGCGGCATTCGACATTCCGCCGCAAGATGTTCGATCATTTTAAAATCGGGTTCTCTTTTTTCTATTGTTGCGTCAATATCAATGACGATTATCTCGTCAACTTCCTTCTCATTAAATATTCTCACCGCATTAATGGGATCTCCAACATACTTCGGATTAGAAAAATTTTTGGTTTTTACTAACCCTTTGCCGTGCACTAACAAACAAGGAATGATTCGCGGATATAACATTTTCAAATATTTGCAAAATTATCCAGAAGCCGAATACCACAGTGATGACTTTTCTCCGGATGAAACTGGACGCCGTAAATGTTTTCATGATTCACGGCGCAGGCAAATTCTCCGCCATAGTCCGTAACGGCAATGACATCCTCATTTTGATGACTCTTAAAATAATATGAGTGTAGAAAATAAAAACGGGCACCGACTTCAAGCCCTTGTAATATCTTATTTACTTTTGTGGGTTTAACCTCATTCCAACCCATGTGCGGCACCTTAATCCCGATTTCATGAGAAGAGAAATCAAATCTTTTCACTACGCCGTCAATCCATCCAAGACCGCGAAGAGTTCCTTCTTCGCTTGAACGCGCAAGCATCTGCATACCGACACAGACCCCTAATATGGGAATTTTACGGTGAATTACGATCTCTTCTAAATAGGGCCGGATTTCAGTTTTTTCAAGCATCTCCATCGTATGATTAAAAGCGCCGACGCCCGGCAATATGATTTTAGTGGCATCATTCAATTCTTCTTTCCGCCTCACGATTCGAGCGGGAATATTAAGATACTTATAAATATTTGCAAACGCGCGTACATTGCCCAATCCGTAATCAATAATCGCAATCATCGAACTATAATCTTCTGAAATCCAAAGATACGCAATATTTTCGTGGCGATTTTTATCATCGGCATCCTAGATTTATAATCCCGGTAAGTTTGATTTTTACCATCCCTTATCTCTCTCAAATCCGAAACGGAGATCCCCAACTTTGTGGCCACATATTCGAAATCTTGCGCCATGATCTGTTCGTCATAGGCGGGATCGGATAAACGAGCAAGGGCTTCTTTTCTGGTCATTTGTTGGGTCAATATTAAGCTGGAAAAATGTGCTCGGCGCTTATCATAGCCGAATTTATTTGGAAGCCAATATCCCTCGTAAAATCTGGTAAAACGGGATTCATAATGCTTGTGAGCATATTTCTGCCATCCATATCGCTCAATCAATTCCTTCATCGCATTCTCTTTGATATAAGGGATGTAATTCAATGGTTTTATAACGCGAACCCCTTTTATAAATCGGTAATATATTTTATATTTAAAAATGTCAGCTTGTGGAAATGTTTTCAACGGCCTTTGTCCATATTTTCGGTGAATGTCCCTCAGTTGGCGTAAATCAGAAGCATGATAATGCCATTCGAGCGGCTCGCGGACGCACTCGGTCGAGTGATTCGCCCCCGTAATTATATATTTAAACTTGTTCTTTGCGGCAAAGTTATATAACGCTGCAAAAAAAGCATGATCCTGCGGCGTATCCACATGCGGAACCTGCGCTTTAAAAAAGGCTAATTGCAAATCCTGCATTTCAAGCCAGTCAACGACTTCCGTATATAAGTCAATTTTAAGACCATCGACTATTCTTTGAATATTGTTTACGGCTTCTTGCGAATTCCAACCGGCATCGACATGATATAGCAATGGATTCAACCCATATTTTACTTTTGCTATATGCACGACATAGGAACTGTCAATGCCACCGCTTATTCCAATCAAACAATCGTGATCTTTTCCTTTACCGTCCCGCTTAATCCTATCCATTTGCCGAGTAAGCACTTCACCGCCCTTTTCGTTCGAGTGCCAATTCGGCAGAATATTCTTATAATAATTTCTACAATAATCACACTGCCCTTTTTTATCAAACGTAATGTTTGGATCCGTGGTATCCATTACACAGTTTGAACAAATATTATACTTTTCCTTTTGACTCATATTTTCCTTATAATATTGTTACTTTATCTCTATTCAGAACAATCGCTTGAGGATCTCTTCCTATGCTTTAAACAGCGTCACCGTCTTGCTGCACTTTTTACCGGACTTATGACTTCCTCTCTCTCCGTGTACCCCCTGTGAAGTGAATGCTCCAGTTCAAAATATCCATCTATTGATCTGCAAGATTTCTGAGTTTATTATAAAATATATTTCGTTGTTTTGTAAGTTTCTCTTTTGTATATTTCCTTGCCCTGTTAACGTTATTACGACTCATTTCCTCCAATTCAGAAGGATTATCAATCAAATGCATAATAATATTTGCAATCCCTTTGACATCTTCTGGAGCAAATAAATATTTTTCATCCAATAATTCGGGAATTCCGGCGACTGGTGTTGAGATGCAAGGGAGACCTACTGCCATAGCCTCAATTATACACCGCGGCAATCCCTCGCTATAGGAGGGATACACCATAAGATTACTCTTTGACAAGCGTTCTAAAACCTCTTTTCGACTATGTATTCTTCCAATAAAATGCACGTTATCTTTTATGCCGATTTTCTCGGCATAATTTTTAAATATTTGAACAAAGCTACCATCGCCAATACAACATGCTTTGATATTATATCCATGACTTACGGCTATTTTTATTGATTCTATTAATATTATATGCCCTTTAGCGGTGCCGTTAATCGTATTAGCAACATGTATGATTTCAAAATCGGTTTTTGTATTAATGTATTTTTTTGGTTCTTTGATGTCACTGATTAAAAGATCAATTGAGGAATAAGAGCTTTCAAAATAAATATCATTTTCGCCAATTAATCTAGCTTTACTTGGATAAAGCCGTTGTAAATAATGTTCTGTTACATAAGATGCTCCATTTGCTCTCTTCAACATATATTTTAGCATTTGTATGTTGATCCATTTAAAAAGCCCTTTTATGTCTCCAAAAGAGGCCGGGTCACCTACGACTTCTAAAGCCATTGGCCTTCTTTTTTTTTTCCCTAAAATAAACGCAAGGTAGCTTTCAATTTGAGGCACTCTAAAGATATAGCAATCACATCCATCACACGTTTTCCAATACCTAAAAATCAACTTGATTGCTTTTTTTAGCATTTCATTTAAACCCTGATACCAGGGTAACTCAAATATTTCCAAACCTTTGCGACTAAGGAGAATATATTTTGTATCATCAATACAATCAACATATTTGGTTTTGGCTGTAAAGCGGACTTCCTCAAATATATTCAAATAGTGTTGAAAAAATTCATCGTTATATATAGTCGGCGTATAATACAAACCATCCGGTGTTTTAAACACGTGAGCATTATCTGTCAATAAAACCTTCATTAGCTTATCGCCACAAGTGATTCTTCATACCTAGTTTCCCCCAACTGCCTCGAGATTGCGCGCAACATTATCACAAGATTGCATAGGCCTCCGCCGCCGCCTCGAAGATACTAAAAAAGCGCTCGCAAGTATTCCTCTCAGAACTTCGGCTCAGATTTTATATTTCTTCTGCGAGCGCTCCCCCGCTCTGTCAATGAACTCGGCCAGTTCCCTGACGTACCGCCCGTAATTGAACGATTCTTCTGCCCTACGTCGAGCGAGATTCCTCATCCTGCCCCACTCTCCATCGCCCTTCTCAAGCGCCCGCCGGACCCCGGCCGCGAGGAACGCCCCGGAACAGCCGTCCAGTAAGAAACCTTCTTTCCCGTCACGCACGTATGAAGCGATATCGCTCGTGAAATTCGTGATCACTGGCAAGCCGCTCGAAAGATACTCCACAAGCTTAGTGGGGAATCCGGCCTGCGCATAGCGCTTATCCGGACGGAGCAGCACGCCGAAATCCGCGTTCATCAGTTCGCGCGGCACTTCATCCTGGCGCAGCCTGCCCGTAAAGTTCACCGCACCGCCAAGCCCCATGAGCAGGCTCGCAGACCCGCCGGGGAGGTCCCCCAATTCCCGACTTTCCGGGCCGACAAGAGTGAGGGTCGCGTCAATCCCTTCTTCGCGTAATTCACGGAGGCCCCGGAGAACCTCAATAAGCAGGTCCTTCTGCCCGGGATCGCCCGCATAAACCAGTCGGGCCTTTCGACGCGGGGGAGGCGCCCATTCGCGAGCAGGCGTCCACTTGGGGTCAGAAAGGTCCACCAAGGGCGGCACAAGCAGTGTTCTCGCGCCATGTTTTTCGTAGAATCGCGCAAGATACGAACTTATCACTATGAGACTGCCCGCGCGCGCGTTCAATCGCCTCATGGTCAGCTCAACATTCCATCTGTGAAAACCAAAGCGCCCATCCGGCGAATGGCCGGGGTCGTACCATTCGGTGCAGTCAGGGATCAACGGTACGCCTCTCGCCGCGCAGATTGGCGCAATGCGAAGTTGATGTCCGGCAAGGCCGTTGTAGAGAATGACGGCCCGGACTCGCGAGAAGTCAAGATCACAAAGCCATTCTGCGGTAGATGCGCCCATCGAGAGATAGCCCGTCAATCGCACGGCAGGGCTTCCGCGCCTTCCTCGACGTTTCTCGGATTTTTCCCCGATCGAATGATATGCAAAACCCGCATACCTGTAGCTTCCGTCGCTCTGAAGGTCCTCCGGGCGTCCAGCCGGCTCCATGCCGCCAAAAAGCACTTCATAGCTCGCTTCCCTCAAGGCCTTGCCGATTCCCAGCACTCGGGCGGCTGCAGCGTCTCTGTCCGGAAAGCGGAAGTTCCCAACATATACTATTTGCGGCGACTTCATACTCAGTGTCCTCCGTTCACGGCATAACTCAGGAGCGCGCGAAACCGCTCGCGCTCCGTCACCGCTCTGTGCCGCCGCATCGCCACGGCTCTGCCGTTTGCACCGAGTCGCGACCGGAGGTCTCGGTCCGTGATCAGTCTTCGCAATGCATGCGTCAGCTTATCAGGCGAATGTGCGCTCACAGCGATCCCCGCCTGGTTCTCAGCCACATAGGCCAGAGACGCAATTTCTTGCGGGCCATATGCGAGGATGGGCCGGCTGGAGGCCATATACTCGGGGATCTTAGTCGAGACAGATAGCCGAGTATACTTGCGGCAGCGCAAATCAAAACTCTCTACATGCACAAGGCAGTCAGCCAGCCTTTGCGCTTCCGGCACATCTCCGGGCGCGAGCGTGCCCGCGATTCTGGCGAGCCCGCCCTGCGGAAAGAGATGCGCATACTCTTGCGCCGCTTTGAAATGAGTGTAAATCGCCATTTCCGCTTTCAGACCCTCCCGCGAAAGGGCCTCAAGACTCCTGCCGACCTCCTGAAGCCCCTTCCAGCGATTGAAGTGAAGGCCGCCGAAGTAGGCGAACCTCACGACGTCCCCTGCGCGCGTGGGTGCGCTATCACCGAAAAACGTCTCATCCACGCAGTTCATGAATTGGTGGCACACAATTCCATATTTCTCGCTATACTCCCGGGCCATCGCGTCTCCGATCATCAGGGCGAACGGGGCGCGTCCCGTGACTTCAGCCAGGCGAGAGTACATCATGCGCCTCAAGACCGGGGAGAGAACAGACCCCGAGTGCAGGGTTTCCGGCCAATCATCCATGAAATGCGGCACGAGAGGGACGCGGGCATAAGCAGCGATATTCATCGCCAGGCGCATGACGCAGTTGGAGCCGAGGAGCGAGTAGACGACATCCGGAGCAAAGGACGAGACGAACTCCTTGGCTTCGACCGGCAATGAATATGGGAGCAGGTCAAGAGCCATCCTTGCCTGCTCTCGCGCCCACGCTTTAGGCGACAATCTTCCTCCCGTCGCATCGGTGGCGGGCCTCTCGTTAGGCACAACTTTCGCGCCGGGAGCCGAAAGGTGAAAATTTATTCCCCCGGCAAGTGAGAATGGGAATAACGCCTGGAGGCCGAGCCTTCCGAACTTCCCGCACATTCCGCCCTGAGGCATCATATTCGCTGTGAAAATGTTAGCGAGCCGGGAAGGGGACCAATCCGCAAATATTCTCGATAGAGTAATTCCAGTGGCTGAGCTCTCACTGAAGGGCTCGCCGGTTACCACGAGCGTTTTTGGATAGAAAATATCATCACCGTTCATCCCTATCCCTCTCTCGCTGCTCTCCGGCGGTTTCGAATCAACGATTGCAATGCCCCTTCCATATGGATATGTCCACTGGCTACCCCCATCAATAGCGCCGCAAATGCGCTAACGAAATAAAACAGCCGAGAAGTCCCGCCCATATTATAGCCCGCGAGACCGACTATATAGGCAAAGACCGGAATAAAATCGGCAAATCGGCGTTTTGCGGTTGCAGAATATACCATCTTTACCCACCCTCCAACAAGAATAGCAAAGGGAAGAGCCCCCAATATTCCAATTGAAAGAAGGAGATCGAGGTATCCGTTATGAAATGGAATACTCTCTGCCGAATATTCCGATTCGATAGTTTGTCCGAAACCGGAGCCGACCCATGGACTTCCGAAAAAGCGAGTCAGCCCTTCTTTCCATAAAACGACCCGCCGGCCAGACGCGCTCTCTAGCAATTCCGCGTTAGAGGCGAACCCGTAACCTCCAGCATCATGAAGAAAGTAATTAAAAAATTGTTGTTTATAATCAGCAAATATTCTTCCTCTTGAAATCGCATTCGCAAAAATAAATAAGAGAATCGCCATCATGAGTAATAGATAACTTCGAGTGATCGTTCGAACTCGGCTTGGACCGCGGATCATCATTATAACGAAAATGGCCAAACCGCTGAGCATCGCGGAAAATACCAACGGTTTATGGAAGGCGACGAGCACGGGGAATGCGCTTGTCAACAAGAACAATAAGGTCCGAGAAAATATTTTGAGTTCGCCCAGCCAGCGGAATAAATACCAGCAGAAAGCGTACAAAGAAAAGAAACGAACCGGGAATCCCACGAGCAACGAGGGGAATCTATAAATGGCCTCCGCTTCTCTAGGTAAAGGAAATAAATAAAAATAAACGGATACGATTGCGATAACGCAAGCCATAAAATTTAGGAACCAATAAGTATTCCATTGCCTTACTCCAATTCGGTAACCAATAATCCCGCATAGGATGCAAAGCAATAGCCCGTAGTATATGCGCAATACGGAAGCTGTAATCGGGACATCGAAGGGACTGGAAAGAATTCGTTCGAGGATGATTACGACACCAAAAAGCAGCAAGAGAAGCAAGCCGAAATTCCGTTTAGTCGCGGAAAGATAATTGAAACGAAATGCCCCCAATCGTTTCCCGGAATAGAGAATGGCGATTAGTGCCAATATCTGCGCTCCGTTGAAGACCAAGCTAGACATATAAATCCCCCAAGTCCATTCACACCCTACTGTGCCTAGAGCTAGTGCCAGCCCGAGATTTTTTAGAGACTTGCGCTCTTTCAATCTTCCCTCAGGGGGAATCAATGGAATATTGTTTTCGGGCATCTTTCCGGGTCAGAGGAAGTTCTTCTCCACCCGATCCTTTTCGAAATATCCTTTATCATCTCCTCCGTCGACGGATTCTCGGAGGAGAAAATCACCGAAAAGCCGGCGCGCCTCTTTTATGGTAAAGTCAGTGAACTTATGAAACGCGCCAACTGATGAGAACCCCTAACAAGGGGGAGTCGGTTGTTCGTCCATGTTTTATGAATCGGTGCATTGTTCAGATATGTCCCCATTTCGGCTATGTCAGTATGGTCGTAAAACCATTGTAGCAAATGACGGTTCAATTCCGAAAATATACCCATTCCTCTTACCGATTCTGAAACGGCACTAATCACGGCATTCCCGATTGTTGTTTTTAGTTCACTAAAAAACGCCTTTTTCCCGCTGTAATATCCTACGATTTCTCCCTTATAATCGGCTACAAACATCACATCAACAAATCCCTGGAGAATTGAATTTTCGGCCGATTTGGCATACAGCAAATCACATTTTTCACGATCGAGGTTCGGATCCATGTGAAAACGGTTGATCCGGAATGATTTTTTTGCTAGCGCCGCAATGGCCGGAGCATCCTTTTTTTCAACCTTTCGTACGACCAGGTTTTCCGTTTTCCGTCTGTCAGACCCCAAGGTTGGAAAATCGTTCTTTTCCATCTTGAAGGTGAGAAGCGTATTGATAAAGCGGAAATCGCTTTGGAGGAACGTATTCAGAAAAAGGCTTTGCGCCGGGTTATTGGAATTTATGGATACGGTGATATATCGGATGTTGAGTTCCCGAATCTTCTGATCCAGCTCCGAAAGCAAGACATCAATAATGGTTTTGTTTTCGGAGTCTTGGTTTCCAAAGCACCCAAAATCGGAAATTCGATAAACTGAAAATCCAAAAATCCCGGAATCGAAGGCCATCTTTTCGACAAACAGGTAACCAGCCACGGAATCACCGGATGAGAGAATCATCCCGAAATTATCACGGCTCTTCAGCATCCTGATCATTCTATTCTTGAATAGTTCCTTTAACTGATCATCGGAAAACCTTTTATATTCAAATAAATCAAGGTCTTTTCTGCTCAGAGCTGAAAGCAGCCCGCCCAGGGTTTCCGATGCGAGCAATTTTATTTGATATTTATTCAACTTCACTACCGTCCGGCTAAAATACGCCTAACAAACGTTGGAGGCCCATCAAATATGCATAAATGAGCGATTATGTGTTTTGACGATTTCAATTGCAAGTGGCCTTTGTGTGAAACTTTTCCCGGAAAACTTCCGGAGGAAAGCGATTATGCACGAAGGACGAATTATATTTGCTCAAGTGATGGACCTGTATGAAGACGACGATTTTGGCGTCGAATTGATGCAGGCCGCCTACGCCTTGGATTCCACGACGATCGATCTTTGCCTGTCCTTGTTCCCTTGAGCAAAATTCCGACGGCGCAAAACGGCGGTCATACTGCACACGTTGCTGAACCTTCATGGAAGCATTCCGACCCTTGTCATTATTACCTCCGGCAAGATTCACGATGTCAACATCCTCGACGAATCGCCCATCGAAGCCGGGGCGTTCTACATCATGGACCGGGTCTATCTGGATTTTACGCGACTGCACCGTATCCATGGCCACGGAGCTTTCTTCGCCACCCGAACCAAAAAAAAACATCTGCTTCTATCGCCGTTATTCCCCTTCGGTCAAGAAGCGTCTGGGCATTCGTTTCGATCAGACGATTATGATGGAAGATTTCTACTCGCATTGTGGCTACTCCGATACCTTACGCCGCATCGGGTACACCGATCCGACGACCGGCAATAAACTCGTGTTCTTGACCAACAACCTCAGCGAACCGGCTCTGTCCATCGCCCTGATGGTCAAGTCCCGCTGGCGGATCGAATTGTTCTTCAAATAGATCAAGCAACATCTCCGAATCGTGGCCTTCGATGGCATCTCCGAGAATGCGGTCAAAACGCCAGTTTGGATCGCTATCTCCGTTTACGTGTGGGTGGCTATCATCCGAAAGCAGCTTCGTCTGCCCATAAGCCTCTACACAATTTCCCAGATTCTGAGCATCTCGCTTTTCGAAAATATGCCAATTTCGCAAGCCTTTGCTCAACATCAACAACAAATCGAAGACCTACAACTGCAATATCAGCTGTATTTACAAAGATTTTTAACCGGACAGTATTGATTCAACATCATGTATTGATTTCTGGAATATTCTTATATTTAGCCAACTAACACTATGTCCTCTACCAAAATGAGAAATCCCCGTCCCCTTTAAAAATGATCGTCACCCATCCCGGATCAATATCCAGAAAACCTATAATTCGCAAGATTCGATCATCTCGCAAAAACCGCCGATGAGGAAAAGATCACCGCTCATTCAGAGGATCCTCTTTAGTGTCTGAGAAATATATCGAATTTGAGCGTTCGTGAGCTTTGAATACAGCGGGAGTGTGATTTCCGTGTCAGCCACATACTCCGTTATGGGGAGCGAGGTCCGATGATCGCGGTATATCGAAAATCGGTGGACGGCGGGATAATGGATACTCGTCTGAATTCCCGCTTTGTGAAGGCCGTCCCGGACATTATCGCGTCTCCGGACGTCGCTGTTATTCAGTACGATCGGGAAAATATAGTTAGAAACGAAGCCTTGATAATTTTGAAATGGGATGAGGATCCCCTCTATTCCGGCCAATCTTTCAAGATAGCAACTGCGATGAACCGCTCTCTTTTTCAAGTCGGCCTCCAATTTTTCGATCTGGGCGATGCCGAGGGAAGCTCGGATGTCATCCATTCGATAGTTGTATCCGAGTTCGACGACATCATAAGATGTGGAGTGTCCCTTTGCCCTTTCATAGGATAAAGACGTCATGCCATGAGAACGAAGTAGTTTGGCTTTTTCATAGATATCCGCTCGATTTGTCACGAGCATTCCGCCTTCGCCGGTGCTGATGTTTTTATTTGAAAAAAAGCTAAAACAACCGACGGCGCCGAGAGTGCCAAGCTTCGCTCCTTCGATAGACTCAGAGAGGGGAGCGTGAGCGGCATCTTCGATGACCTCGAGGTTATGCTTTTTCGAAAGCCGCAAGATTTTACTCATTTGACAAGGAAATCCACCGTAATGCATAACTAAAATGGCCTTCGTTTGTTTGGTGATCAGGCGCTCAATGAGATCGACATTCAATGTCAGATCTTCGGGGCCCGCGATATCACAAAAGACGGGTGTCGCGCCGACATATTTGATGGCATTCACCGTAGCCACGAACGTCATCGAAGGGCAAATAACTTCGTCGCCAGGTTCGATGCCTGCAGATCTGAGCGCTAAGTGTAGAGCAACCGTACAATTGGAGACGGCTAATGCATATTGAGATCCGATCATGCGCCCGAATATCCGTTCAAATTCCAGCGTCCGCGGGCCCATTGATATCCAACGGGAGCGGAGAGTCTTGAGAACGGCCGCCTCCTCTCGGTGATTGAAATTCAGATCGAATAGCGGAATTTTATATTTCATGAGGTTCTTATTGATTATAAATTTCGGATTTATACTTTGCAATATTTTTTGGATTTCTAAACCATTCCAAAGTCTTGGCTAATCCCATTTCCAGGGAAATCTGAGGACGCCAGCCGGTTGCTTTTCTTATCTTGTCAGAGGAACCGAGAAGACGCTCAACTTCGCTGGGAGCGGGGCGCAGACGACTCGGGTCAAGCTCAATACGAGCATCCGGATTAATCGCGGCAATGAGTTTCTGGGCTAAATCTCCTACGCCGATTTCCAAACTCGTCGCAATATTAACTTCTTCGCCGATCAATGTTTCGCATTGGGCAATGGCTTTGAATCCCTGGATCGTATCTTGAACGAAAACAAGATCACGAGTCGGATGCAGAGCACCGAGTCGGATTTTTGTTTGTCCGCTCAGAAGCTGGATGATGATGGCCGGAATAATCGCCCGCGCGGACTGCCGAGGCCCATACGTATTGAATGGCCTGACGATGATGACCGGAAGTCCGTAACTCCGGTAAAAAGACTCAGCTAAAGCATCGGCCCCAATTTTACTGGCCGAATAAGGAGATTGCCCCTGTCGAGAGTGTTTTTCATCGATAGGAATGTATTTCGCCGTTCCGTAGACTTCCGAGGTCGAAGTGACCAAAATCTTTTTTACTCCCTCATCTCTTGCCGCTTGGAGGACGTTCAGGGTTCCCAAGATATTAGTCTCCGCGTAACTTTGAGGTGAGGCATAGCTAAAAGGTATGGCAATAAGTGCGGCAAGATGAAAGACGATGTCCACCCCGCGCATGGCGCTCCGGACCCGATGCTCATCGCGAATATCGCCCGAGAACGCCTCCATAACTTTGATTTTTTCTGGAGGAAGATCCTCAATCCAACCCAGAGAATTGAACGAATTGTAAAAACAAAATGCACGGACATCATGACCATCATCGATCAGGGATTCAACGAGATGGCTACCAATAAATCCATCCGCCCCGGTCACAAGGATTTTGGCCATGGCGTTCACCGTCGATCAGCGTTTTTGGGAATCGGGATTCTCGATATTTTCGGAAATAATCATATATTCATTTTGAGCTTTTTCATAATCATTCAACCGGCCGATATCCAGCCAATATTCATTTAACTCGTATTTCGTGATAGGAAGGCGAAGCCGCAACATATCTTTAATGAGCGTGTCCATTCCGAAATATTTGTTCTCGGGAATTAGATTGAATATTTCCGGTTTCATAATGTATATTCCGGCTAAAATGTATAGGACAAAATTGGGCTTTTCAACGATATCGATGACGAAATTTCCGTTAAAGGTGATATTTCCAAAAGCGAAAGGCAAGACTTCTTTTTTTATAGCCACTGTCAACCATGCTTCGCTTCCCATAGCGAAATGAAAGAGGTTTTTCATATTGGACAGCGTTAAAATATCACCATTCATGACGAGGAACGGCTCGGTTAACGTGTTCTTCAGCAACGTCAGGGGACCTGCGGTCCCGAGAGGCATGTCTTCTTTACTAATATGGATTTTGACGCCGAATCTCGATCCATCGCCAAAAAAGCTTTCAATGTGATCGGATTTATAATTCGTAGCCAAATAAATTTCGTCGAATCCGTATTTTTTCAGATGCTCAATCTGTATTTCAAGAATCGCTTTTTCTCCGATCGGCAGAAGCGGCTTGGGTATCACTTCCGTAAAAGGCCTCAAGCGGGAGCCCAGCCCACCTGCTAAAACGACAGCTTTCATAACGGATTGTCCATAATATCTTTATAAGCTCTCAGATATTTTTTGGCAACACTCGCGGCTGAAAAGTTTTCCAGAGCGAATTGATAAGCGTTTTCTGCCAATATTCTTCTCTTTGCGGCATCGTTCAGCAAGTTCATGATCGATTCTGCAAGGCCGGAGATATCGCCTTTTTCGACAAGTATCCCGCTTCGGTCATTTTGGATCATATTCGGAAGACCATCGATATTATAAGAAACGACTGGTACGCCCATCGCTTGGGCTTCCGCGACGGACCGAGGCCCCGTATCGACGTGTGTTGGGAGGACAAATATTTTCGATTTTTTGATTTCGTTCAAGACATCATTATGGTTGTTTAGAAATCCGATTTTCTGAATATTTTTTCGAAGCCCCAGTTTTTCAATTTTATCATCCATATTCCGATTCTGGATCGACGAAGCCGGCCCGATAATTTTTACCTTTATTTCCGGATGCTTTTTTTTCATGATCATGATCGCAGCGATAAGATCATCAATGCCTTTTCTCTTGACTAACGCTCCAACAAAAACAACATCCGCGTTTATTTCGATCGGCTTTCTTTTTAGTTCGAATGCGAAATCCGAGACGGGATACCACAAATGAAAGAACCGCGCTCGAGGATTATAGTGAGATATGATGTCCTCCATATTCCCCGGGACCGTGCTGAAATAACACTGTTTCGTAAAAACTCGAATTTCGTTTCTTTTAAGAATTCTTGAAAAATAATCCCCCTCGTTCTTATACACATAGTTCATAACACCTTGCATGGAAAGCATCCTCGGAAACGGCAGGTTATTTAAAGCGCTTCCGTATTGCTCCGTGCCATGGGCGTTGACGATGTCAGGCTTGATCTTTTTGATGTAACGAATCGCCTTGGCGTTCGAATATCGAAATCCGGAATATCGATTTGCTTCTAACACAGCCCGTCTTAACACGTTCGGCCAACTTTTCCGGCCGAGCGTCAACACATAATACGTCGTATTTCCTTCTTTAAAAATGACATCCTTTTCGCTTTGATTGGTCACGGTAATCAGATGTATGTCCAGATTAGGATCCCTTCCCAATTCACGATTTAGAAAATAAATCCACGTCGCGGGATGAATCTCGGAACTTATCCCTTTTAGGAATATTTTATCGCGAAAACGAAAGAGCGGATAAGAACAGAGCCAGGCGATTTTCATGGAATCTTATTGTCCCCAAATACCGCAAGCATGGCCGCTCATAATTTTTTTGTATTGTATTGGACCATAAAATAGAATTGGAGAATTGCAGACGCAGATTGACGCAATCACTCCCACAATGCCTAACGAAGTATGCGTCGCAAGGAAAATCGCTAACGGAATATTCAAAGGGGCCACCAAAATCGCAATCCATAAACTCAGCTTGATTTTCCCCACGCCATTGAGAAAAGTGGTGTAGGGAGTCCCGATAATCAAAATCAAAGAATAGATCCCCATAAACACGGACAAAAGAAAACGTACCCGGACGGAAGGGCCGACCCATATCCTATACACAAAAGGAGAGACAAGGACCATAAAAAAAATTGTTACGCCGAAAATGATCGATAATATATTCAATTTTTTCATAATGTGGCGGACCCAGGCGCCGTCTCCTCGTGAATACGCATCGGTAAAGGCGGACCAAAATGGAGTCATAATAATGGAAAAAACCATAATCAGTACGCTGAAATATCGAAAAGCGACATTATAGGGAGTAACTTCCTGAGGGCCAAATATTTGGGAAATGATGATGTTGGCCGTTTGAAAAAGAATGACGACGGCAATTTGAATTACGAAAAACTTCGTCCCCAAACTCAGCAGACTTTTCGCGTATCGAAAATTCACGAGTTTCAGAGAAGGCGCATATTCCCGGTAGCCGGTTTTGAAATACCAGAAGCTCATGACCGCCAAAACCAGGACCGGCGCCGCGCTTAGAATAAGCCCCATCATTAATAACGTTCGATGCGCTGTCTTCATCAAAATAAATATTCCGCTGAGTGAAATAATATTTCCAAGTAAGACGAGAAGGGACGCTTTGGCCGGCCTCTGATCAGCCGTAACGATAACGACGATTAAATTAAGCACAAATTGTAAACCAAAAAAGACAACAACGATGAGAGCTAAATTGCCTAACTCTTTCGCCATAACAAGAGGAGCGTTCAGAATCTTCGCCCAATTGAGCCATGGATTGATACTGGCAAAAATCGCAATAAGAATGGCGATGATAATACTCAGTATTGCGTATGTAGTACTAACATAAACACGAGCAAGTCTTTTTTCTCCCTTGGCTTTAGCTTCAGCAAACCGGTTTCGAAGACCGTGGCCCAATCCGATATCGAAGAAGTTCAGCCAAGTAATGATGGAACTTAGCGTTATCCAAATCCCATATTGAGTAGGATTAATGAAATGGATCGTAAGCGGTATGAGCATGAAATTTATCGCAATACTCATTCCTTTGATGACAGCAGAGGCAAGGATATTCTGTTTTGCCTTGAGTGTTCGCTCATGCCCCAGCTTAAAGAAGCTAACGATCGGTGAAACAAAAGAAAGAGTCATCTGTTGAATCGCTAATTTGGAATAATTGTGCTGACTATGGGACGCATACCTGCCCAATCATCAAAGAGTGGCTGTCCAGACAATCTCGTTTTCATCTCCATTTTACGCCGACGGGCTCGTCCTGGATAAACATGATCGAACGCTGGTTCGGAGAATTGACTCGGAAGCGGATTCGAAGGGAGACATTCTCCAGCATTGTGGATTTGATCGGAACGATTAATGAACATATCCGCATTCATAATCGGGAACCAAAACCCTTATTCCGGGTAAAGAAGGTTGATCAAATCCTTTCTAAAATCACCCATTGTCAACCCGTTATTGAGACACTACACCAGCCGCGTCAAACTCGGGTTGAACTCGATAATTATGGCTGCGATGAATCGCGTTCACGGGTTCAGGCTACCATCACCGGACCATCATTTATCTCGTCATCGGCCGGCTAAGCCGCTCTTCCCCACACCAAATGGAAGAGAACCATTTGCTCAACTTCAGGGCTCCTGACAAGGGCGCAATAATCTATGCAACATGAGGTGCCTCATACACCAGGGTCAGGTCGGTTCCCGGATATTTCACTTCGAGGGCATTGAGGATCTCGCACAGATTGGCGAGGGCCTCGTTGCTCCGCCGGTTGGCTAACGAATGGAGGCGCACACGCAGCCGATGAGCCTTGGGCAGGATGTCCGCGCTCGCCAGCAGCATCTCCCGGAGGAGGGCGCGGCCCTCGTCTTCGGTTCTTGCATAGCGGGGCGCCAACCACCGGACCAGGACGGTCTCGGCCCGATAGGCCACCATCTTAATGGTATCGGTCAAGTGTTTCATCTCGGGCGCCAGCCGGACGATCTCTGCTGTATCGAGCCGCGTGTGCAGCGGCACGCGTTCCGGCAACCTCGCCATCCGCTTTTTGAGTTCCTCACCGTGCGCCTGCTGGGCACGGATCTTCTGTCTCAGGTCCGCAGGAGCGATCTTGAAGCCCCCCATCGTCCGCCGCACCGCTTCAGGATTGCTCAGCGCCTGCCGGCCATAGGTCTGCTGCAGCGCACTGAGCGCTGCTCGGCTTTCGGTGATCTGGCGTCGCAGCGTTTTGCGTTCGGGATTCGGAACCGATCGGTCCGGGTCCGCCGGTTCCACCGCATACGTCACCAAGGCGTCCAAGGCGAAGTGTTGCCGCATATAGCGGAAGAAGTTTTTCTGCGTCCACCGCTCGAACATGCGATAGGCGAGCACTTCGCGCGCCAAGTCGTGCCGGGTGGTCAGGATCGCGATCTGATGCCCGTTGTCGCACAAGCGTCGAATCTCGCGCATCGAGAAGCCGGGCCCGATCTTCACCGTCCGCTCCGCCAGACCATAACGCACCGAGCGTCCGTCCACCTCGCCGGAGACCGGATTAAACTCCTCCTGGGGCCAGTCCGCATACGACCCGCGACGGTAGGTGAGGACGTCGAATTGCTGCGTGAACACCTCCCGGAAAAACGCCTGGCTGTAGCCCGCCCGGTCGAAAACAACCGTCACCCGGCGGCCCCCCACAAGCCGTCGGATCTCCGGCAGGACGGCCGTCCGCAGCATCGCCAGCAGATCGTCATTGGCCGGGGCCGTGACGACGAACAGCGGCTGGGCGTCATACTGATTCACCCAGATATCGGTGGTTGCGGGCATGCACAACCGCCGCTGCGCCACGAATGCTTCCGGCAGCGTAACCGCCTTGCCGTGGTATGGCCGGACGTGGCCGTCGACATACAGCAGGCCGACCGCATCCGCCTCCGTACGAATCCACTGCTCGGCCAGATCGCGACTGAATGCGGTGGCCTGACGGTGAGCGGCCACTTCCCAGAGTTTGCGCCGCAGGGTTTTCACTTCCGGCGCCCGATCGAGGCCGAGCAGCACGCCCAGTTCGCCCGGCGGATGGCCCTGCAACTGCTCGGGCGTGCGGATGCGCAGCAAGGCCATGAAAACCAGGATCAACAACGTGGCCCGCAAGCCATAGAATCCCTTCTTCAGGCTGCCGTAGGTCTGGTCGCCGGCCTGCAACAACCCCAGCATCAACACCGCCGGCAACGCCAACAAAGCGCCGCCGAAACGCACGGCCTCGGCGGCGACAAAGCGCGGGGCCGCTTCCGTCAACTGGCCCATCCGCGCCAAAGCGCGCTCGGTATGTCGGGCCACGGCGATCCCGCCGGGGGCTTGCGTGACCTGGACGCTCCGGACCGCAGGTCCCACCGGCGCGGCCGTGAGGCCGTGCGCACCGCGGCGAAGTTCGCCGCGCCGCAGCGCATGACGAAGGGTGCCTTCCGTGACGCCCACGTGCTCGGCCGCCCGGCGGATCGAGCAGCCTTTGCTCAGGAGCGCTTCCACATCCCGCCGCTTCTCCGCGGTAAAGCGATGGGGACCTTGCGGGCCGCGGGTGCCGTCGACCATGCCCAGCACACCGTCCGCCATCAGCTTGCGCTGTTGCCGATAGAGTGTTGTCCGGTTGACCTCCAGCGCCTGACTCAATTCGTCCTGGCGGGCCAGGCCCAAGGCGAGGATCTGGGCCGCCGCAACCCGTTGGCCTACCCGATCGGCCTCGTCGTGCAGGAAGATGGGCACGCCCGACGCAAAATAGGCGACCTTCCCCAGATCATGGACCATCGCGACCACCGAGTTGATCTCCCGGGCCCCGGCAGGTTGCGCCGGCAGATGAAGCGGCGCTGACATGGACAAGACCTCCAATGATGATGCATTAATTATTACGCATCCTCACGAGAAAGTCAAGCGATTTTCAGCTAATCCGCAGCCTATGCCAGGAGTCCTGACCTTATGATTAGACACGCATCATCCGCAAGATATGAACCCTCTCGACCCGTGATTCCGGCGATGATGGCTTTCTTCATGCCTTCGGCAGGCCTATTTTCTTTTTTTTATCAAGATTTTCTCGAAACAGCACTATTCCCAGCGAAAGACAAAAACCAAGAAATCCGGCGATCATGACGTTCTGTCTCTTTTTTGGCGAAACAGGACCTAAGGATGGAGTCGGCTCCTTGATGAGTTGAGAATAGTCAATCCGATTTTTTTTGTCCTCGATCAGCTTGATATCATTTTTGGCATTATTGATCGTATTTTGAACCTTACGGATTTCGTTGTGGACCGTGTCGATTTCGGCCCGAATCGTATTTCCGTTTGTTTTTATCTGGCTGACTTGATTGTCAATTTGGCGTAATCCCTGCTCTTTGCTTATAACTGAGTAGGTCAGGTTTTCAATATTCAAGCGCTCGGCGTTTATCTTTTCATTTAGCGTATTGTAGTATTGAAGATTTCGTTGGACCTCATTCGAATACAGAAGAAGGGCCAGTGTTTCCGTACCCTCTTTTTTTTCGTTCAGGGATTGCCGCTGCTGTTTATCTAATTCGTCAATGCGGGTTCTGACCGACTTCATCTCTTCTTGAATTCCGGAAATCCGTTCTTCGGCGAGTTTGAGTTTGTTTTTATCGGATTCGATTTGTTTGTTGGTATTATCTTTCTCGATCAGGCGGGATTCGACGTCAAGTTCTTTAAGTTTGATGTCGTTTTGCTTCTTTTTGATGTTGTTTTCCCGCGTTTTGATTTCGTTTTCAAGGTCGAGAATATCATTTTTCTTTTGTTCAACCTGGGTATCCAAAGATTTGATTTCGACGTCAATTTTTTTATCGAAATCGCTTTTCAAATGATTAAAAAGAGAGAAGAGGATCTCCCGCCCTCTTTGAGGATCATTATCGCGCACGGAAAGTCGAATCAAATTAGTGTTTTTGAGATTTTCGGCATTGATTTTCGGAAATTCTCGAACATCGATATTCAATTCGGCGGCAATTAGGGAGTCATAGGATCTCTGGCTGATTTGGCTGGCGATTTGGAGCGGAGGCGCGACGAGAATCTCCGTAAATATGCCTGCGGTGGTTTGGGTGAGGAACTTGCTCGGGACGATGATGGCATCCACTTCCCAGACTTTCGGCAGAAGAAAACTCCAGATTCCCGCCAACACGGCAAGGACGATCGTCGGGATGATGATCTGCCAACGCCGTTTCCAAGCAAGGTTGAAATACTCCATCAAATTGATGGTTTCGAAATCAGGTTCTTCTTGATGCATAGGAAATCCTTGAATTAATTATCGGGCAATTTTAACATGGCCGGGAGCCAAAACAAAATCAGCGTTGCTCTCTGACGACGCAATCAAGTTTGTAGTTCCCGTAGCCGTCGATGGGGAATCGGCCGACTTTCTGCCAATCGCCTTCGGGAAGAAAGGTCGCTTTGGCGAAGCATTTATTAGGCTCGGCGCCGGGCCGGACATCTTCGGAAGAGATGAAATGCAGGGTGAAGCTGTGATAAACCTTCGGCTTGGCGGCTATTACTTCATCCAGGCAGGCTTTGGAGATTTCCAGGAGCTTGGCCTTATCCGGCCGTCCTTGGACCCGAATCCAATAGAACCGATTGATCGGCAATACGCCGATCGAATCGGTTTTGAGGACTTTGGTGAGCACCCCCGTTAGAGAAGACACTTTAGCCTCGTCGATCTCGGAGACGATCACGGCGGACGCGGACGGTTCCGGAGCCGGGCCGCTTTTGTTGCAGGCCGCAACGACAAGTCCAATGGCGAACAACGCCCCAAAAAGATCTGTAAACCGTTTCATGACCCACCTCCTCCGGCCGCCATTCGACGGCCGATTGTTCCCTTTTTATCTGAACGAAAACGCTTAATGGCCGAAAACTAAGAAGAAAGGCAGGCTACCGCCCTTAGGGGTTGGGCGATTCGTTGATCTCCTCAACTCTCTTTCTAATCCCGCCGATCGCAACAAATTAGTAACCGTCGGTTCCTAGGAAGAAACCGCTTCATATCATTGAACCTAAACCCCGGACTTACGTCCGGGGATTTGCGACGGTACTTTAAAGAAAAAATATCATATTAGAGCGGTTCCCGCAATCAGTATATCGGCCCGTAACAGCAAGCATAGGGGGAGACAGCTGACGAAGCTTAGAAGAATCGCCATTGTCCATCTCATTTACCCTCTCTATCCAACCACCTGACAAGCGGTTCGAGGGTCTATAATTATCATGGGGAAGCGGAGACGTCAAGTGAAGAACAAAAAAAGTATATTTTTACAGCGGAAAACGCCGTTCGATGGCAGGGTATTTATGATTTCCGGCGCGAGGGGAAAGCCGGAGGACAGAGCCGCTCTTTTATGACGGAGCGTTATAAAAATCCACAATCGCTCCGACCACGGTTTCTTTCTGGGCGGGAGTCAGCTCCGGATAGATGGGGAGAGAGAGAACCTCGCCAGCCGCCTTCTCGGCTTCCGGGAAAGTGCCGGCCGGACAGCCGAGTGAGGAAAAACATTCCTGAAGATGAAGGGGGAGGGGGTAATAAACGGCGTTGCCTATGCTTTTAGCCTTAAGGCGGGCCTGGAGTCCATCGCGATCTTGAACGCGGAGCGTGTATTGGTTGTAAATGTGGTAATGGCGGTCGCCCGAGTTTTTATAGATGGGGAGGGGGGTGCGGATGGGGGGAACGGCCAGTCTGCGGGCCATAGGGCCTTGGGAAGCTATTTTTCGGGTGGTCAGGCCGGAGGCAAGGAAGGCCTCGTCGTAATAGGCTGCATTGCGGGCCCGGACGTCGGACCAGCCGTCGAGGTATTTGAGCTTGACCGAGAGGACGGCGGCTTGGAGGGCATCCAGACGGAAGTTACCGCCGACGAATTTATGGTGGTAGGTGGAGGGCGCGCCGTGCACGCGGAGGAGCATTAGCTTGTCGTAGAGGGCTTGGTCGTTGGTCAGGACCATACCGCCGTCGCCGAAAGCGCCCAAGTTTTTAGAGGGGAAGAAAGAGAAACAGCCTATATCGCCGATCGAACCGCAGCGGCGGTCCTTGTACTCGGCCCCGATGGACTGGGCGCCATCCTCGATGACGGGGACGGAGCGCCGGCGGGCGATCTCCATGATCGGATCCATATCGGCCATCTGGCCGAAGAGATGGACGGGAATGATAGCCTTAGTGCGGGGAGTGATGGCCGGGGCCAGGAGGGCGGGGTCGAGGTTGAAGGTGACGGGGTCGATATCGACAAAGACGGGGACGGCGTTGAGGCGGTGGATGACGCCGGCGGTGGCAAAAAAGGTGAAGGGCGAGGTGATGACTTCGTCGCCGGGGCGGACGTCCAGGGTCATGAGGGCGATAAGGAGGGCGTCCGTACCGGAGGAGACGCCGACCGCGAAGCGGGTGTTGGAATAGGCGGCGATGGAGCGCTCGAGCTCTTCAACCTTGGGGCCCAGGATGAAATACTGGGCGTCGCAGACTTCGTCGATGGCGGCGCGGACTTCGTCGCGGATGGCGCGGTACTGGGCCTTGAGGTCGAGCAGGGGGACCGGGGTCAGGGGGTATGGTTTTTTGTTGTCGGCTGAGGTCGTCATGAATGCAACTCTCCTATGAATCGCCGAGGAGAGGAAGCGCGTCTCAGCCTATTTAAGCGGTATGGACAGACCCGATCCCTCGCCAAATATCAGATATATTTCAGGCGATCAGTAAGTTTTATTATGCCATAGGTTGTAGAATTGGACAAGAATCCGGGCTGGGCCGGGCTGGGCTCCAATATTCGGATAAGGATGGGATATTTTTCTGGAGACATAAAAAAGCCTCTATTTTCCCAGCAACCTGGATAAAATAGAGGCGGCTAAAAAATCCGGAGATTTCACCCGCCAGGTGACTCTCCAGAAAGGCGATTGGATGATATCCCAACGCCTCCGAAATTTCAAACTCGGCACCCTTCACCAGACCTAAGTCACCGGTTCCGCGGGGATGGCGCTGCTCCTGACATTCGCTCAGGATCTCGGTTTGGGGAAAGAACTCGAGTGGATAGCGACTCGACCTTGATCCGAAGCGACATGCGAATGGCGAAGATGACCTATGAGGGATGCCGGGGAATTAATCCCCTTCTGGGGATGGTCCGCGGAGGAGGGTTTAATCTGTCGGCGTTCTCCATTTTTCGGTTAGGGAACGAAGCTCCCCAAGAGCACAACGTGAGTTTGGTCCGTAAGAACATCCGTTTTTTGAAAGCCCATCTCCCCGAAGCACCGATTGTGGTTCGATCCGACTCGGCCGGGTTCAATCACCGGTTGATGGGATTGTGTGATCGGGAAGGCGTCGGGTTCGTCATCGGAGGCATGGGGATGGAGGCGATTCCCCCTCTGATTCTGAAGATCCGACGCCGGGAGACGTTTCGCGGGATCCGCGGAAAAGAAGAATTAGAGATGTTCCGGAGTGTTTTTCAAAGACTCAACATCCGGACTGCGGATCTTCAGTTATAGAGCTCCTTCCGATTTTTCTTTTCTGACGAATCTCGGTGCCGAAGTCCGGCTCTTCAGCCGATCCAAACCCGATTCGGCGTATTCGTTCCATTACAAGCCCTAAGAACGGCCGTTGATCCAATAGAAAATCGTTCCGGCCGTCGTTCCTCCCGCCTTCAGGCCCCCTCTCGCTTCCATTATTCGGTCAGCTCGAAATTCTTCGAATACTTGGGGGAATAAGGCCTCCTTTATGAAGTCTAGGGGCAAATCTTTGAAAAACTGAATTTCTCTTTTGCCTTGATTCCTTTTGTCGTCATTTCAAGGGTACAACATTCCGTATGTTCATCATGCTGAAAAACAAGTACATAGTTATTTTCAAGAGCCTCTTTCAGGAGGTTGCTTTTCTCATCAATTGTTTTAAGAGACTCTATATCATAGCTCATATTCCAAATGAGGGGCAGGTGCGCTATAGTCGGGATCAGGTCACCGGTATAAACCAATCTCTTTCCTTTAAAATCAATCACCGGGATCATGAGCCCCGGAGTATGACCAAAACACATTCTTACAGAAAATCCATGGAATAATTCTCCTTTTTCATCCACCAGGTTAAGCCTTCCGCTGTCAGCAATGGGAAGAATGTTTTCTTCACGAAAGGAGTCGGCCTCCCTGAGATTATTCTTTGAAGCCCATTCCCATTGAATCCTGCTGACATGGTACGCCGCCTCGGGAAAAACAAGCTCATAACCTGAATTATTGAGATTTTTCCTGACACTCCCTCCGCAATGGTCGGCATGAAGATGAGTCAGCACAACATCTGTGATATCCCGAGGATTGAATCCTCTGATCTTTAAACCGTCGAGCAGGCCTTCCCCGCTGTGCAGATGTACATGACAAAAAAATTTATCATCCTGTTTGTCACCCCAGCCGGTATCGACAAGAATCACATGTTCGTCTATCTCAACAACCAGGGATCGGAGGGCAAGGACGATCAGGTTATTTTCATCGGAGGAATAGACGCGCGACCAGAGTGCCTTTGGTACAACACCAAACATTGCACCACCGTCGACTTTAAAGTTTGCTATATTGAAAAGGTGAAGTTTCATTTTGAATATTTCCTTGTTTCTTTTAGTATTGAATGATGTTTCTTTTTTTGACGTCAGCTGGTGCATGTTGCGATCTCGGGGGCTACTTTTGCATGGAGATTTGAAGGCAAGTATTCATAGACATGAATTTTATTATGGAGAATTAAACTCATTCAACTCCCCGGGCTGAAGCCCGGGGTATATCCGGGGTTAATACTGAGCGGCGCTTTGTCCCCCGATTTAAAAATCGGGGTTTTGCGCCGCGAATGTATAAAATCAGAAAGGAACCTTGTTACCATTTTAATCACCGAGCATCCTGACCTGACCTTTTAGTGTATCACCTGTGAAGTGAAAGTAATAGGTCGATGACCATATTCCCTTTCGTGCGGAACTGTCAATCCGATGTAGGCTGTATCAGAGATTCCGCATGGCGGGTTGATTTATCGAGAAGGGTCCCTCGAAAACGGAGACAAATGGCCTCGTCCCGGGGGAACCGGCCGGAAGAAGACGAAGGGAGTAGCTTCGGATGACCCCGGGACTGGTATTTTAGGGTTCGGGGAAGGCTCCGCCGTCCCGACTTGTGAGAAAAGGGGGAAGCGACTCCGGATGCTAAGGGGCGGGGCCGGGGATCGCCAAATCCGCGGCGATCTGGGCTCCGGAGGTCTCCGCTTGGGGGACCGTCGTCATCCAGGTCCATTCCGTCTGGACCGTCTCCTCCCGACGATTCCGTTGCCGAACTACGGTCCGGGTTTCCACAGAACGCACGACCCGAACCGGGGCGAACGCCGTCCACTTCGTCAGGTCCTCGACGTCCCAGAGCAGACGCTCGAGCGCCTTCTCCGGCACGACTTTCGGAACTTGCCCGGCAAAGAGCCCCCGGGCATCTTGGATCAAGTCCCGCCGTTCATCCTTTCGGTCCTGCTCCAAGGCATGAAGACTGCCCAGCCGGGACACGATCATCAGAAAGACGCCGATGGCGATCGCCGGGGTCGGATAGAAGGCGAAGGCCCGCGTATCCGTCAACCGGGACAACTGATCCAGAAGGTGATAACGCTGCTCAACATAGGCGAGAAAGCGTCGGAGGATGGCTTACCTCTTCTTCTTTTTAAGTCGATCCCACGAGGAGGAGGCGATCGTGTCCAAGAGATCGATGATCTCATGATAGCGATCGACCAACATCCGGACGGTGGCTTCTTTATCCCTGGGGATGTGAAGTTGTTCGGTTTTCCCGTTGATGCTTCGAGTCAGGACGAGTGCCGTGTGCTTCTCGCCCCATTGGCACTTGCAGTTGGGTTTGCCGCAGGAGACTTGGCGAAGCGTGGGGGTGGCGTGGAGGAACTCTTCTCGCGAGATGAGGGGCTTGAGCCGAGAGCGGCTCTCGCGTTCAATACGGGCCATGCCGGCAGGTCGCATGAGGATCTCTTGTCTTATATATATATATAATACAAGACACCGTCCATGTCAAGCGATAGTTTCGAATGCAAAACTGCTCGGATCCCTGAATCCCGAAAATCCCCACAGTCCCAGTCTAGATTATACCCCTAACTATTTACCGTGCGGAATCACTGAGGCTGTATTGACACATTGTTCGACGATCACCATAGCGCAGAACATGATCAGATGTGCGCTTCAGCGGTTGGCAATACTCCATTGACTATCCGTTACGGGAGGCAGATAGTCATATCCCGTTTGCGTTATCCCGTTCATGTACCAGACCGCATTTTGTCCGGTTGAGGAATGCCGCCAGATGATGTCCACCTTCCCGTCCCCGTTGAAATCGCCCGTCCCCATGATCCGCCAATTCGTATCCGTTATCGTCGGCAAAAAGGCATAGGAAACATAGGTGATTCCGTTCATGTACCAGACGGCATTTTGCCCCGTTACGTTATTCCGCCACAGAAAATCGACCTTC
>CAZLAM010000095.1:0-7520 GCA_964557435.1 uncultured Eubacteriales bacterium | reverse complement strand
ATCCGTTAAATATCGCGGCATCTTTATCAATGATGAAATGTGGGGCATCAGGCCGTGGGCGTTGTATACTTTCGCTCCCCAAGAGGGAAGGGGGATCGGGCCTTCAACATACAGCAAGGTCTTCGAACTCCTTTTAAGGCTTAAGGCCAATCTTCTCTGGCCGGCCATGCATCAGCAAACCAAGCCTTTCAATTATTATGAACGGATGATAATTTTGGAAACATCAGGCAGTTGCCCGACCCAAAGGAACAGCGGCGTTCGGGCGGATCGGGGCATCTATTACCACTTTCAAAACGCTCTTGCCCCTCCCTCGCGTTTGTGATAGAAAAAGTTCACCATGCGATTCGAAAAAATGATTCAGGCCGTCGACGCCCACGCCGGCGGCGAGCCGGGGCGCGTCATCATCGGCGGCGTTCGGGATGTTCCCGGGCGGACGATGTTCGAAAAAATGACGTATCTCCAGACCCTGTCCGACGGCCTGCGGAAGCTTATGCTCCGCGAGCCACGCGGATATCCCGCCGCCAACTGCAACCTTATCCTTCCCCCGACCCATCCCGAAGCCGACGCGGGATATGTCATCATGGAGCAGACCGAATATCCCGGGATGTCGGGAACGAATACGATCTGCGTGACGACGGTCCTCCTGGAAACGGGGATGGTCCCGATGCGCGAGCCGGTGACCGAACTGACGCTGGAGTCCCCGGCCGGGCTCATCCGCGTCCGGGCCGAATGCGCCGGGGGACGGGTGACGAGTGTGACTTTTCGCAATGTTCCCGCCTTCGCCGTCCATATCGACAGAGAGATCGATGTTCCCCATATCGGCCGGGTCACGGTCGATGTGGCCTACGGCGGGATGTTCTATGTCCTCATGGACGGCCCGGCGCTCGGGCTCAAGCTGACGCCCGAGGAGGGCGGCGAAATCGTTCGCGTCGGTGAGATGGTCAAGGCCGCCGCCCAGGCCCAGCTTCCGGTCGTCCATCCTGAACAACCGGGCTTCGCCGGGATCACGATTGCCCTCGTATCCGGGCCTCCGACGCAACCGGGCGCGGACGCCAAGAACGCCGTCGTCGTCTCGACCGGGACCCTCGACTGGGACCGGCCGGCGACTTGGACCGGGGCCATCGACCGCTCGCCCTGCGGCACGGGGACCTCGGCCAAAATGGCCGCGCTCTATGCCAAGGGGAAGTTGGGGCTCAACCAGGACTTCCGCCACGAGGGTCTCCTCGGGACGATCTTCACGGGGCGGCTGATCGAAGAAACGCGGATCGGACCGTATCGGGCGGTCGTCCCGACGATCAGCGGCCGGGCCTGGATCACGGGCATCGCCAATTACGTCCTCCAGGACGACGATCCGTTTCCCGAGGGATTCACGGTCGGGGATATCTGGTGAGATGGGGAATCACCGGCAAAGGCTTTCCTCGAAAAATAGTCTGAAGCCGGCCTGTCTTTCGCTGGGAAGGCCCTATCGCCAATCCCGCTTTCCGGTATTCCATAAAGCCTCCCGGCACAATGCGGTTTCCGGTGAAGCTGAGGCTCTCGGCCGTTTGTCCCCGTCTTTACTTCGACCAACCATCTTCCCTCGGGGCCGGCGGACCTGTCAAGGAAGGATAAGAATTTGCTTTTCCCAGTACACGACGAATTCGACAAATTCCTGCTCCGACCGATGAAGTTCCCAACTTGACCACGCCGGTAATGTAATTCCGACCGCTCGTCGATGTCAATGACACCGAAAAATGCGAAAATCGAGCCCGAAAAGCATATTTGGACGGAAAACCCTCACGCACCGGCTGAGAGATGATAGACTCCCGCTCCCTCCTGATCATCAAATCCTAGAAATATTCCCCGCTCTCCTCGGCCGCTATGAGCGCAGCGCTTCGCAGTCCTTCACGAGGCGGCTGAGTCAGGGCACCCTGCTCGAAGACATGGGACGGCGGCCCTCATGGAAGCCATGAGGACTAGCAAGGCTGGGGCTTCGCCGCCACAAACCCAAGCTTCAGATGATCGATAATCCGATCCACGACAGCAACCTCCGTAAGGAAGGCGACGACCTTCATTCGAACGCCGCACGTGGGGCAGATCATTGGGTCCACCTCATAGACCTTCCGGATCATGGCCGCGCTTCGCAGTCCTATATGAGGCTTCCGAATTAGGGCCGCCCAACCTTTGGAAGGGAGGCGCCATGGTGACTCCCTTTTCATAGGCCCACTTGTCCAAAAGGCCCTGGAGATAAATTCGGTGACATTGTCGCATTGGATGCGATCCGGGACGCCTCTCTCTGTTACCAACCTCGACTTCTTCATCCGGCACGACCTCCTCACCGAAATCTTGCCACAAAACCAACATTTTCGGTGGATCAGTTTTTAGGGATGAGGTCCCCTCTGCTCCTTGGATAGGCTCCATCAGCTGACGGCTCAAGCGGCTAACCGATAAGGCTTATGATGGCCCCGAAGTTACGAACATCGGTTGACACGGCCATGATTCCCTCCGACAATTATAACAATAATATGATTAATGAGATGAACGCAAGTAGAGAAAAATACTGACGAATGAAAGAAATCGGGCCTAGATATTCCTTTTTCCATTCTCCGGATCGATCAAACAGCTCATCGGACGAATCATTCCCCCGATCTCTCGAAATGATCTTTCTATTGCATCAGCGGTTCTGATCTTGCTCCGCTGGCCTTCCGAAAAGCGAGAAAATGCTAATAGCTTATTAACGCAGTGCCAACCTATCATCTAAGGCGGGAGTGGGTCGTTGAGCGAGATTATGATTTTTGGGCAAAAGACGCAGCACATAAAAAAAGGTTGTGGCGTCCGACCAAACCATATATCGGTCTAATGGGCGTGGACCGCATGAGCCAGAGCCTACGCCCAGTGTACGTGCCGCCAAGGTAAGAACAGTTGCGGTGCTCGCAGGCAGATCCACAGAATACTCTATGGGGATCATTTGTTCATCCCGGTAAGGCAAGGCAGATACCTGCATAAAATCGCCTTGGGCCTGGGCCAGCAGCCCGGGAATTTCGCCAGTCAGCGCCGCCCAACGCACATCTTCGTGGTTGCCGCACTCCATCGGTTTGGCGTAAGGGGTCATCTGTTCTCGAACTGTGCTGCTGTAAAGGCCGACGTCAGAGCCACGTTTGCGGTCGGCATAGTTTTCCATTGGTCCGCGTCCCAAATAATGAAACTGGCTGAGCCGCTGATCCAGGAGTAACCTTACGCCCAGCCGTGCCAGCGGAATGCGGGGACCTTGTGGTGTTATCCTATTTTCTACCGCGATCGAGCCGTCTCCATAAATTGTGTAGACGGCTGAATGCGTCACCGTGAAACCATTATTCCCTTCCGCCTTGATTATCGATTCAACGCGCGCTTGGCCCATCCGGGGCTCTAACGCTTGGATGCTAAAAACGGTGCGCTTCAGATCCAGCAATCCATACTTCTGCCAATCGTTGAAAGCCCACATGTCATCAATTTGATGCGGAGCACGCCACAGATGCAGTTGAGGTCCACCGCCACTGCAAAGCAGATTTACGTTGCGGCTAAGTATTTTGTCGATAGTCCCTGTCGTTTTGTCAAAGACAACCGCAAATCCGTCCCCTTTTATGTTAATCTGCATGTCATCCTGCTGCAAACTGAGTGCCGGCATGGTTTCCTGGTTCACAACCGCAGCTGGTTGGTGAACAGGAAGGAGAAATTGTTCCGCCGCGATTTCGTATCCGACCGCAGCCCAAGGCTCATCCTCTGCCGTGGCGAAAGCGACGCGCAGGTGATACTCCGCGCCTTGTTTTGGGGAGATTTTCAAGAAGGGGACGGTAACGGTTTTTTCTCCTCCCGGACCGATGCGTAAGCGTTCGAGTTGGCCTTTGTCGATAACGCGGCCATCTTCACTGATGCTCCAGAAAGGCTGAAATTTATCAAGATCGATAAAGGCGTAATGGTTCCTAATTCTTACTTTTCCTTCCGCCAGATTTTCCGGAGCGAAAGCAATCCACTGGTAAACTTTCTTAACCTCCGGGTAGTGCGGTTTGGGAGAACGATCAGAAAAAACCACCCCCTTGTGGATGAAATAATGATCATTGGGCACTTCATCGAATCCGCCGCCGTATGCCAGGAACGGGCGTTCGGGATTGCGCCGATTCCAAATCCCCTGGTCCTGCCACTCCCAGATGGCGGCACCCATAAGCGCGGGATAGCGTTCAAACAAATCGTTGTAATCGCCCAAGCTGCCCATGGAATTATTCATGGCATGCGCGTATTCGCATAGATAGAAAGGTTTTTGAAGGGTGGGATCCAGCGCGATTTTTTCCAAATCGCCTGGGTCCGTGTACATTTCGCTGTCAATGTCGGCAGGATTATCTCGCCCGACGCCAAAAGGCTCATACTGGACCGGCCGGCTGCGGTCCAGACTCTTAACGGCTCTTAACGCAGCTTCGAAGTTCCCGCCTTTACCACATTCATTTCCCAGTGACCAGATAATCACCGAAGGATGGTTCTTAAAGTTCTCCACATTGGCAAGGTTGCGATCCACGATCGCTTTCTCCATGTGGGGTTCGCGTGAGAGCACATTGTACAAACCATGCGATTCCACGTTCGCTTCTGCGGTCAGATAAATGCCCCATTCGTCGCACAACTCGTACCAGCGGGGATCATCGGGGTAGTGGGACGTGCGCACGTGATTGCAATTGGCCTGCTTTAGAAGATTCAGGTCGCGAATCATGCGCTCTTCACTTACATAATGCCCGCTGTCAGGCCAGTTTTCGTGGCGGTTAGCCCCTTTAAGCTTAACGGGAACGCCATTAACTAAGAATAATCGATCTTTGATTTCTATCTGTCTAAAGCCAACACGACCGGAGAGAATTTCCTCAGGTTGTTGGGAATTCTTGCCTAGCCTTAGGACGGCGGTGTAAAGGTTTGGAGTTTCCGCCGTCCATTTGCGTGGATGATGAACGGGAGCCTTTAGTGTGATCTCCGTTTCGCAACCCCCCGCCAGTTCGGGAACTTCGGCGGCCATAAGCCCGATGAGCGGTCGTCCGTTCAGATGGTAGAGTTCAAGCTGTAAGATATTAGCCGGTGCGAGTTGGCTTCCATAGTTTTTAATCTTAGCAATGATTTCCAAGGTAGCATTTTCGTATTGGCTGTCGAGCGTGGTTTTAGCCGCGAAATCTCGGATGTGCACCCGGGGAGCGCTCCAAAGCGTAACGTTGCGGAAAATGCCGCTCAGTCGCCACATATCCTGGTCTTCCAGATAGCTGCCGGAACTGTAACGGTAAACTTCAACAGCCAAGAGGTTTTTCCCGGCTCTTAGATATTTGGTAACGTCAAATTCTGCTGCGTTACGGCTGTTTGTGCTATATCCGACTTTCTCGCCATTAATCCAGAGATAAAAAGCGGAGTCGACGCCATCGAATGTCAGAAAGATCTGGCGGGTTTGCCAGTTTTTCGGAACCTCAAATTCGCGACGATAGCTGCCTACCGGATTGCGTTCGTTAAAGGCCGTGTAATTCCTGGGTGGTTCGCTCATCACATGCGGCCAGTTGGGCCTAAAAGTGTAGCCGCTATTTCGATAATAGGGAGTGCCATAGCCCAACAGCTGCCAATTGGAAGGGACAGGAACCTCTTTCCATGAGCCGGCATCAAAATCAGGTTTATGAAAATCCGCCGGCCGCAACTCGGGGCGCGGGGAATAGTTGAATTTCCACATTCCATTTAAGCTGCGGGAATACGATGAAAACTGCCGCTTTGCAATTAGGGCTTCTTTAATGTTGGCGTATGGCATTAAAGTGGCATGCGCTGGTTCCTTGCTGACGCCGAGTATTTGCGGATCTTCAAGCTCCGAGGGCAATGTGGCTTGCTGGGCCGTCGCATGGACAGTTATGAGAAACAATCCGAATAAAAAATTAGTGGTTTTCATTTTTGATCCCTCCATTTATTGAGTTATTAAAAAGTACAATAGGATGGATGTCAAGCAGAGAATCACAGAACTCGGAACCCTCCGGTTATGAGATCAGATAGAGGGTTCTAGTCGAGCTCATTTGTGGAATCTGCGATCTTATGAAAAGCAGGGACTCGCCAGGAACAAAGACTGAAAGACATTCGTCGACATGTGTCCCGCGGTTTGATCGAGAACCTTTATTAGATCAGAATTGCGAGCGAGTTCAGCGTCCATCCCAGCCAGATCCGGTTGTGGCGAAACCATCTGATGGAGCAGCTGCCCGAGCTTTTTTCCAGTCGCCGGCCGCGACAGGAGCGGGCCAGGGAGGAGTTGGAGGCGGAACTGTACCAGCAGATCGGCCAGCTCAAGATGGATCTCGAGTGGCTTAAATAAAATCATAGACGCTCCTCTCGCGATGGGGCGGGCCGAAGTGGAAAAGGCGATGGCGACGATGTCCTTTGTCCGGCAAGGAGGCGCTGCGGAAAGCACTCCGGATCTCGAAGCCGGAGATTTTCAACACAGACCAGAGGCCGCGTCTACGGCCACATTTTCGTCGAACGGCTTTGGCGCTCGGTCAAGTACGAGGAGGTATGTCTTCACGACTACCAGACGGTCGCGGCGGCGAGAATTCATCTTTCCGACTATTGCGAGTTTTATAACAATGAGCGACCGCACGAGACGCTGGGATACCGGACGCCGCACGAAGTCTATTTTGGGACATGGACGGATTCGAGATCGTGGCTCCTGAGGCTTCTTTAGAGCCCTTCCCCTCGCTCAAAGAGTTCCACTGGATGAAGGAAAAGCTCCGGCAGTTCTACGCTCTCAGGTCCAAGAAGACGGCTCAAATAAGGCTTAAAGACCTGATCGAGATTGCCCTTCTCTCCGATGATGCCGCGATGGTCCAGTGGGGCCGGACCGTACAGCGCTGGAGCCCCTACATCCTCAACTTCTTCGATTCCCGGACAACCAACGCCTACACGGAGCGTATCCATACCAAAATCAAGATGATAAAACGGGTCAGCTTCGGCTTCCGCAACGTCGATATCTACATCCGGAAGATGCTCCTATGCATCCTCCCCCTGATGATCGTGCTCCCTTGGCTTCCACACTGATCGTCATTGTCGGCGGAGATATGCTTTCTAAGCGATTTTTCCAGCATGCTTCTATCCATAAATCACAGCCGTGTTGCGCCGAATTATCGACTGGAAATATCCGGAGATATCGTTTACTTTGTTTTCGGTTGATATATAATAATTCCGGATGATTGATTTTAAAAAAACCAGATTGCTGAATATTCTGATTCTGGCATCTGGCATTGTCCCTCCGGTATCAGCTCAATCAACGGCCTTCCCGGAAAGCATTATTACCGGAAATCCATCAGGGCTTGACTTTCAGCTGGTTACCAACCGGCATCATGCAAGTATCCTGACAGATGAGCAGGATTACCCGACAGTGAAGCTTTGTGCCGGCTTATTCAGGGATGATGTTGAGCGCGTAACCGGTTATAAACCATCACTGGTAACTAATCCAAGGGAAGCACATCCATACTGTGTGATCATCGGATCCATTGAACACAGCAGGATCATCCAAA
>CAZLAM010000094.1:0-29049 GCA_964557435.1 uncultured Eubacteriales bacterium | reverse complement strand
CATTGCAGGTTGAAGACAAAGCCTTTTTAAACCGCGCGTTCAAGTCCTGAGGTTGACAACCCTTCTTTTTTCCTCGAAAATGGGGCTCGCGAACCGTCGATGTCCCAGGGAGGAAATGATGGCCCCAGCGGTAAAACCGATTCCCCTCGACACCATCCGCATTCGGGTGAAAGACCTCCGGCCCATGGCCATGACGGCATCCGGTTGGCGGGAAAAGAGCATCGATCTCCCGGATGCCCTCCATGCCGTCCATCTTTTCAGATCGCACGGGCGGTTCAAGATGCTTCACGATGCCAAGGATCCGCGATTTCTTAAAGGAGCGTTGGCACCCGGCAGCCGGGCTGTCGGCGCGCGCATCATGGACCTGCCGGACGGGACAAGGCTGAACGCGGGCTTTTCTCTCTTCGCCAAGAACCTCCGCTTCCACGACGAAGACACCGATGCGCACTGGGACGTGATGTTCGAGAACCCCTCGGGATTCACTTATCTCTACGGGACAAAAAAAATCTCCCGGGCCAGGACGCACAAAACCCATATTGTGGATGAATTCGCCCGTGTCTTTCCCAAACTCAAACGGAATGTCCTGAAGGACCTGCGGAGCGAAGGAAGCATTCATTCCATCGCTCTCTTCACGATGATGAAGACCTATATGCGGGTGGGGAATGAAATCTACTATAAGGCTCACGGTCACAAAGGGCTGACGACTCTGCAGAAGATGGACATCCAGATCGAAGGGCGCGAGGTCATCTTCAATTACAAGGCCAAAGACGGCGTCCCCATCCATATCCGCGAGCGCTTTCCCGCTGCTTATATCCAAAAGATTTCCGTGCTTCTGAAGCCCAAGAAACCGGATTCTTTCGTCTTCAGTCATGAATCCGGGCATCCCTTGGGCGGCAAGGAGATCAAGGGCGCCATCGGGGAATATTGCGGTAAAGAGTTTTTCCCTCACATCATCCGGTCCTATTATGCCGACACCGAAGTGAAGAAATTCTTCCGGATGCGCCGGACGGCGACGAAGCAAGAGGTCTTTGACCTCCTGATCAAAATCGCCTCCAAGCTCGGCCATAAACGATTCGATAAAAAAGAAAACGCCTGGGTCGAAAGCCCCAAGGTTACGGTGAACAACTACATCCGCCCGGAATTCGTCGAACGGCTGCACGAGTACTACAAGAAAGAGTCGGGGGGCGGGAAGTCCTAAGGATACTATAGCTCCAGGGCGAACCGGAGAGGAAATCAGTCGGAATCGCCATAGGGCCCCGTGCCCTCGGAATCGAGATAGTTGCGGATCGTGCCCTCGCCGCTCAAGTATCCGACACAGTCGGGATGAAGGGGCATGAGGCTGTATTTCAGCCGTCCGTCCTGTCCGCGGATCAGGCCGAGCGGAAAAAGCCGGCACACCAGCGGCCGGTCCGGATGAATTCCGCATCCGTCCGCCGTTAGGAACATGCAGTCGCCGTCCGGTTTGAGCCTTATTGTGCGTTCCCCGTCGGCCAAAAAATTCGCCGTGAACCCGGCGGTCGAAAGCCCGCATCGAGCCGCCATCCGCCCGATTTCGTACTCGTTGGGGGCGATGCGTTTGTTGTTGCAGCAGACGCGGCAGCGTTGGCATTTGAAGAAAAATGGGCTATCCGGCCCGAGGTCGAAGCGCAGGGAGTCCCCGTCGTCGAAAATCACGACCGGCCCGCCTTTTGTCCATCGTCGGCGGCCGGAACCATGATCGTCAGGGCGGATGGAACCGCCCCGATGGTTACTATTCTAAGCGCACCCCGCGCTCCGCGGAAATCGATGATCTCTCCGTCGGACTGGATGTCCAGCGGGACTTCGATACGGACGGTGAATTCCTTGGCCCGGGCCGTTCGGACCTCGGGTTCCAGGACGTGGCGTCCGGTTTTGGCGGCGGCGTAGATGCGGGCCAGCCGTTTCATCGAACAGGGGCCGATCAGGCAGGCGTCCAGCCGTCCATCGTCTGGTGTCGCCTCGGGTGCGATGGTTTTTCCCGTCGCCCAAAAGCGTGTATTGGCGAAGATGGCCGCCGTGAACGAACCTTCGATGAGGCCCGCTTCGCTCTTGATCGACAAATGGACCGGCACTTTCCGTTTGTGGAGAGCGTTCCGGATTCCGAGAAATCCGGCCAGCGTCTGGCGCGCCGCCAGCCGTGGACGCCGCTCGGCTAATGCCGTTACATAACGATTGACGACCGCGCCCAGCCCGATGTTGGCCTGACCGATGAAGTATCCCCGCAGGGTTTCTCCCTCGGCGATCCGGCCCGCGTCAATCCGGCGCGGGCGGCCGTCGAGGAGCGTCCGGCAGGCGATGGCGACGGTGTTCAAACCGAAGGCGGCTGGAATATCATTGGAGGAACCCAGCCCGATCATGGCCAAGGCCGTCGGCACGCCGGCCCGGATGATCTCGTCGGCCATAATGAGAAAAGTTGAATCTCCTCCGGCCCCGGCGATAAGGCCGAGCGGTACCCCCAGTTCTCTCGTCAGGGCCCGAAGATGCCCTTCGCTCTCAGTCACGAACAGCTCGAAGCTCACGCCTTGCCGGTGAAGCTCCTCTTCCAGGCGCCGGCGAAGGCGGCCTGCCCGGCCGGCCCCGGCCGACGGGTTGAGAAGGATGGGAATCGCGGCTTTTTTCATATCGAGGCGGACCCCATTATGCCCGAAGTGGACGGATCTGTTAAGGATTTTTCGGGGAGCCGGGCGCGTTTTCGGTCTGCAGGGCGGCGGCCCGCTCCATAAGGGTCGAGTGGACTCCGTCGAGGTCCTTCCGGACGTGGCGCAGGACGGGAAGCCAGAAAATGATGTTGACCACCCAGAAGACGAGGACCGAAGCCATGGCCGTCCGAAGCCCCCACATCGTTACCGCGTAGGAGGCGATGAGCGGACCGAGGGCGTTCCCGGCCAGGTCCATGACGGAGGCCAGGGCGATCATCGTGGCCCGATGCTCGGGCAGGTTGATGTCGGTCAACGTTCCGTACCAGTTGGGGTTGACCCCCTGATTGACGAAAAGGGCCGCGGCGACCGTCAGGATGAGCATGGCCATTCCCGGAGCGGCGAGGACGGTGCGAAGAGGCGCTCCCGCAGGCGCCCAAGCCTCGTTGGCCAGAAAAAGGACCATGAAAACAATCGGAACGGCGTTGCAGACCATGGCTGTTAGCACCTTGGCCCGGCGGTCTTGGCGGAATCCCCAATCGCCGATCCTGCCGAACAGGAGGGCGCCCGCCGCGCCGGCGATGAAGACCGCCGCCAGCACGACATTGACGGCCGCCGTTTCCAGGTTGTGGATTTCCTTCATGTATTTGAAGATCAGGAACAGGACGATGGAGCCGGGAATGACGTCGATGAAATTCAGGACGAGCCAAAAGTTGCTCCTGGCCCGGCGGATGAGGCGCGCATCCTTCCAGGCGATCCGGAATCGATACTCGGCGCCCTGAAGAAGGACGTCACGCAGCTCGTTTTCCTTGGCCCCGCGCCGCGGCTCGCGGATGGCGAACAAGGCCAGGGAGGCGGCGATGTTGGCCAGGCCGACAATGCCGTAGGCAAGCCGCCAGCGGCCATCGAACAGGCCGGCCAGGGCGAATCCTCCCAGACGTCCGACGAGCATGGACACCGAGAGGACGCCGAAGGCCGTCGCCCTGCGGGCCGGAGCGATCAGATCGGCGGCCAGGGAAAAGACGGCCGGGAGAACGGCCCCCGCTCCGATCCCGGCTACCGCGCGGACGAGGAAGAAAAACGCGTACCCGGCCCGGCCATGGGGGAGGAGGACGGAAGCGGCCGCCGCGACGCCGCATAGAAGCGTCCCGGCCGCGGCCAGCCGGGAGCGCGATTTCCGATCGGCCAGGATTCCGGCGGTGATCATGGAGGCGGCCGAAAGGAAAACGAAGACGAACCCGACCCAGCCGAGAGGTACGACATCGGCCGTGGTCCCGAAAAAATCCAGGAGCAGGGGGTTCAGGAACGGGCCGAGGAGCGATTGATCGGCGAAGACGAACAGAAGCGCCGTCAGGAGAATGACGAAGGCCGTCCGTTCGGCGTTTTTAGACCGGCGTTCGCTCATGTTCGTTTCGAGGTCGGGGCTATTATCGGCCCACGGCCGGGATCAGGTCAACACTCATGGAGAAATGCGCATTCTCCATGAGTACAGGAAGCGACCTTGTCTGTACTCAAGGCTTCCTTCGTGAGTGCTCCAACGTCTGCAAAGGATGGATCCCACGGACGTTAGTCCGGGGAGTTTTAGCCGATTCCGGCTTTTTCCGTTTGACTCCGGCCCCCGTTGGGACTATGGTAAGATCATGGAGAAGGAAAAAACCACCCTCCTCAAAAAGAGCCTAGGAATTCTGACTCTGTTGGTCGTTTGGGCGGCGATTGCCTGGCTTCTTTACCCGCTGATTTTTAAAATCATCACCCCGGCGACGGCCAAGGAATACTTCTTTCGGTCGGCGATCGGGGTCATTCTGATGATCATCATGTTCGGCAAGACTCTGTTCGACCTGCTGTTCCCCGCGGAGCTGTCGGGCGGAAAGAACGCCCTCAATGTGGCCATCCTCTCGATCTACACCATAGTCATGGCCGGCGGGATCATTTTCATGCTCATCCGGATCCTGGCCCTGTATCTCAACAAGAACAGCGGCACCTATACCGGCGGCGACGTCCAGATATAAGCTTCATCGAAGCGTCGTTGCCCCTAATCCACGCGCTCGTCGGGAGACGCTTTTCCCCTCAATAAACCCATTCCCCGGGCTGAAGCCCGAGGTATAGTCAGGGATAATACTGAGCGGCACTTTTAACACCGGTTTGCAAAGAATTGCCAATCGGGGTTTGGCACGGGCGAACGTATCAATAGTAATTCATACCGCCGCCCATGCCGCCGAAGCCTCCGCCGAAGCGCGGGTTGACGACGTTGCTGTAAACCGAACCGAAGCTGAAGCTCAGGCCGACCCGGACCTGGTAATTATAGTTCGAGGCCAGCTCGGTCCGGCGGAGGAGGATCTCCTCCAGCTCGGCCGAGCCTTTACGCAGGGCCAGCTGATCATGAACGGCCGAATAGCGGCCGTCCAGGGTTACGGACAGGCCTTTGACGATACGGATGGACATATTGCTCGAGATTCGGAAACGGTTATATCTGAAGTCGTGCAGATAGTTCGACCCCTCGAGCGAAATTTCGATGTTGCCCCAAGGTTGGTTGAACTCCAGGGTGGCGGTCAAGGTCTGGCTGAAGGTCTGATCCTTCATCTTTTCATAAATCGTCTCTTCGAGATATTTGTCGAAATTGTAGCCGATGCGATAGAGGAGGCGGAACTGCCTTCGTGTGGATTCGGAATAGGGGAAGAAATTGTATTCGATGGCCGGATGAATGCTCAGTCCGTAGTTGATGTTACTGTAAGTCGAGTATTCGATTTTGAGGTAGGCTCCGATGGACCAGTGTTCGCTCAAGCTGAAGACGTAGAGTCCGTCCAAAGACCGGGAATTGGAAGTGCTCGTTTCCTTATAGTCCTCGTAGTCGAATTTGCTTTCTTCAATGTAGGTCGAGATGCCCAGCCGGAACTTGGATTGGGGTGTGGTCCGGTTGATGGAGGCGTTGCCGAAGAGGGAGTTCGATTGGCGGGATTTTTCGCCGTTCAAGCGGCCGTTGGCGCTGATGCTGAAAACCCAGAGGTTCCACGTGTCCTCCACGGCCGTGGTCTTGACCTTGCGGTCGATATTGAGCTGGAGAATGGAGCAGATGGGCGTACGGACGACATAGGGGACCAGGCCGAGCTTGAGCATCTGGACCAGGCCTCTGCGGGTGTCGTCCTTGGTATCGACCTTGTTGGAATAAAATTTAAGCTCGTTGTGGAGGTCTTCGAAAAGGCTTTGGCCGATGAACTCGATGGTGTATTCGGTCCCGCCGGAGCCCGTGCCCTGGTCGGTGATCAGCATGTGGATGTCGGCTTCCTTGCGGTCGCGGACATAGTTGACGAACTGGATCTCTTCCTTGATGAAGTTCTGGTCGATATTGCGGGATTGAGCGTCGATGAAGACTCGCGGGGCGCTCTTTTTGAGTTCATCGATGTTCTGTGGGCCTTCCTCTTTTTTCGGCTTGGCCGCGGTTTCCTCGGGGCGTGGGGAGTCGGCCGCCGGAGCGGACGAGGCGGGCGAAACGACCTGAGCGGTTTGGGCGGCTTGTCCGGCCCAGAGGGCCGGCCAGGCTAGGGCTCCTATGATCATCAGGGCGATAATGCTCTGCTTTCTCACATCCTTCTCCTTCTATCGATGCCACGAGCGGCGCCGGCCTGCTCGTTATCGGCCGATTTATACATTTGCGGCGCAAAACGCCGCTCAGTATTAACCCATATTATACCCCGGGCCTTGCCTGGCAAGTCCTATGGTTTTTATAGGGTTCAGCCCGCCCTAATTCGCTTTGCGAATGAGGACTGCAAAGCCTGGGGAGTCGAATGGGTTTAATTCGCTTTTCAGTTAGACTCCACCAGTCGCCGTTTCTTCCGAAATTCTCCGCCGAAGGTGCGGAAGAGATCGAGGAATCAAAGATCCGGATGAACTTGGCGGGCTGGAGATATATATTATATCAGGCCGGAGGGATGAAATCCACGAAAATGGAAACATGGACTTCTCTGGATCATGCGGATGGTAGTCCGTGGAGCTTCAGTCCCGGATGTAGCGAAGGCTGCGCGGCTCGTGTTCGAGGTGAAACACAATCAGAGTCTGGAGCGCGGCTTGGATCCCCCGCAGTTCGGCCGGTCCGAACGGCTCGACGGCCGCGCGGGGCGGCGGGTTTCGGCGCACCCAATGGAGGAAGCGGTGCAGTTCCTTCGGGACGGCGTCTTTTTTGGACGGGGTGCACCGCTCACAATAGATGCCGTCCCGGCGCGGTCCCAGCCACGCCGTGTCAACGATGGCCGTCCGGCAGGCTTTGCATTTCCCGGCATCGGGAAGGACGCCGTGGACCTGAAGGATCCAAGCCTCAAAATAGCGGGTCAGGAAAGCCAAGTCGGCTCCGTCCCGGAGAGCCTGAAGGACGGCCAGGAGAAGCCGGAAGACGACTTCCTCGCGGGCGTGGGCCGGGACGAATTCCTCGACCAGTTCTCCGAAGTAGGCCATCGTGAGGGAGGAGGGGAGATCTTTCCGGATGTCGAAGAACGACTCCAATAAATCGCAGTTTCCGACCGTGACCAGATCGTGCCGCTCTTTTTCATAGAAAAACACGCGGACATGGGACATCGGTTCGAGGGCGGAGCCGAAACGGTTTCCGAATTTCCGGGCTCCTTTGGCCACACCACGGAGCAGCCCCCGTTCCCTGGTCAAGAAGGCGCACAGCTTATCCTGATCTCCGATCGGGGAGGTCCGAAGCACGATGGCTTCGGCCTGCTCAAGGGGCATCTCGGGTCTTTATTCGTTCAGCGTGATGTGGAGGGTCTTGATCCGGGCCCGGAGCGCTTCCGGGGAAAGCTCCAGTTCGGCCGCGGTGCGCGCCGTATCCCACTTGGTCCGTAAAAGGGCCCGGTGGATGATGGCCCGTTCGGTTCGTTCCAGAGCCAGGGCCAGCGGAACTTGGGACTGGAGGCCGCCCCCGGCCTCGTGCTCCCGCGTCTCGACGAGGAGATTGAGGTGGCTGCCGCCGATTTCCTCCTCCTCGACCAGGATGACGAAGCGCTCGATGACGTTCATGATTTCGCTGACGTTGCCCGGCCAGGAATAGTTAAGGAATGCCTTCAGGGCGTCCGGGCCCATGGTCTTGGGCTTCTTCCCGTATTCGGCGGCGAAGAATTTGAGGAAATGGTCGATCAGCAGGGGGATGTCCTCGGTGCGCTCGCGGAGCGGCGGAATCGTCATCGGGATGACGTTGAGCTTGAAGAACAAGTCCTCGCGGAGCCGGCCTTTGACGATCAGGTCCTTGAGGTTTTTCGTCGAGGCGGCGATGATCCGGGCGTCGAATCCGACGGGCTCCGAGGCCCCCACCGGCTCGAACGACTGTTCGATGACGGCTTTGACCAGTTTGGCCTGGGTGCGGAGACTCATCTCCCCGAGCTCGTCAAGAAAAAGCGTCCCGCCGTCGGCCTGGAGGAGCTTGCCCTTCTTGTCCTTGAAGGCATGAGGGGTGGCGCCTTTGATCGTTCCGAACAATTCCGACTCGATCAGCTCGTCGGGAACGGCGGCGCAATTGATCTCGACGAAGCGCTTGTCGCGGCGGAGGCTCTGGTCATGGATGAGCCGGGCGATGAGCTCCTTGCCCGTTCCGTTCTCGCCTGTCAGCAATACCCGTCCGTCGGTCGGGGCGGCCTTCTTGATTTCCTCCCGCAGGCGCAGGATGGCGGCGCTCTTCCCGACGAGATGATACCGGGTCCGGGCCCGCTCGCGGAGCTGGAGGTTTTCCTCCTCAAGCTTGTGCTGGCGGAGGGCGTTCTTGACGGTCAGAACGACTTTTTCCAAAGTCAGGGGTTTTTCCAGGAAATCGAAGGCGCCGAGCTTGGTCGCCCGGACCGCGGTTTCGACCGTGCCGTGGCCGGAGATGACCACGACCTGGGGGGGGGAATCGAGCTTCCGGATGCACCGGAGGACATCGATGCCGTTCATCTCGGGCAGCCAGATGTCGAGCAGGACCATCCCGAAATTCTGTTTTTGAAGAAGGGCCAACCCTTCCTCGCCCGTGGCCGCCGTTTTCACGGCGAATCCCTCGTCTTCGAGGATGCCTTGAAGCGAGGAACGGATGCTCGCTTCGTCGTCGATGATGAGCAGGCGATCCTGGCTCATGCGGGCAGCCGTAAAGTGAATTTAGCCCCATGGGGCTTGACGTTTTCCACGTCAATTTTTCCGTTATGTTCTTTCATGATCTGATTAATGATGGCCAGCCCAAGGCCGGTGCCCTTTTTTTTCGTCGAGAAATGGGGCAGAAACAACTTGTCCTTATCCTCGACGAGGATGCCGGGTCCGTCATCCTCGACCTCGACTTTCACCTGACGAGTATCGCGGTCGAGGGTCGCGTGAATGAGGATTTTACCTTTTTTATTCATCGCGTCAATAGCGTTGTCGATCAGGTTGATGAAGACGCGCTTTATCGGCTCCGGGTCGAGGGCCAGGACGGCGGGGACATCGGGGTCCACGTCGACTTCGAAGACGATATCGGCGAAGATGTTGCGGAACAGCGCCGTGACCTGTCCGATGATATCGGCCAGGCTGGCCGGCCTCAGGTCGATCTTGGGCAGGCGGGCGAAGTCCGAAAATTCATCGACCAGCGATTTGATCGTCTGGGCTTCGCGGATGATGACCCGGGCCCCCTCCTCGATGACGGCCGGTTCGGCCGGTTCGGTCCGGTGCAGGTTCTTGATGATCCGCTCGGCGTTGAGCTGGATGGGCGTCAGGGGGTTCTTGATCTCGTGGGCCACGCGCTGGGCCACTTCTTTCCAGACTGCGGTCTTCTGGGCTTTGATGAGCTGGGACAGGTCGTCGGCGACGACGATGAGTCCGGAAAAATCCTCGCCCGGGCGCTTGAGCGGCGACAGGGTCAGGGCCAGGGTCAACGGCTGGCCGTTCCGGATCAGCGTGATTTCGCGGTCGGTGATCCGATGCCGATTGCGCATTCCGTTTTCGATCGTCACGACCAGCTCCGTGTAGCTGTCGTGCTTCAGGACTTGGCGATAGGGCAGGCCCAGCGTATTCGAGGCGGGAAGGGCCAGGATATCCCGGGCGGCGGGGTTGATTGTGGTGATCAATCCCTTGGCGTCGATGGCCACGACGCCGGTGGTAATCGTGTTGAGGACGGTCTCGATATACTGCTTGCGGGCTTCCTGTTCGGCCGTTTTCTGGGCCAGGTTCTCCTGCCCGGTCTTGATGTCGGCGATCATCTGGTTGAAAGACTCGATGAGAATCCCGATCTCGTCGGCGGCCGGGTCCTCGACCCGGGCGGACAGATTGCCCTTGGACACCTCACGGGTCGCCTGGGCCAGCTTTTCAATGGGGACCGTGATCGATTTGGCCAGATGAAACCCGATCCATGTGGCGGCGAAAACGAGCAGCATGGTGACGAAAATGAGGGCCATGAGATAGGTCGTCTTGGCCACGTCCTTCTGCTGGCGGCGTCGACTGAGACGTTCCCAGTAGGCTTTGATGGTGTTTATTTTTTGAGCGTAGTTCTGAGCCAGGAACTTGCCCGTTGTGATGAGATATTCGCTCCCCCCCGGCAGGGCGAAAGACACGCCCCGGCGGATGAACTCGCCCGTGCCCATGGGCTTGATTTCGTCGAGCGGGACGCCCAGCTGGGTCCGCTTGACGCTGTCGATTTTAAGCTCCTGGTAGTCCTGGAGCGGCAGGTTGGGGTTGAGATAGGTGAAGAGCTCTTCCTCGCCCTGGACGACGGCGATTTCGTCCAATTGGTACTCGAGGAGCTTGGCCCGGACTAACGATTCCAGCCCGGCCCGGTTTTCCGGGAGAAGGAGGTCCCGGCGCCGGACTTCCTTCTCCAACTGCTGGGCGTAATGGAGCGTCAGCTCGGACGTCGTTGAGTAAAACCCGTCGGCCACGGTTTTCGCGTCTTCGAGTACCCGGTTGATGTCCATCTTGAACCATTGCTCGATATTCCGGTTGATGAGGTCGCTGGTGAAGAGAAAAAGAAGAAGCGTGGGGATGAAGGACAGGGCGGTGAAAAAAAGGACGAGCTTGATCTTGAAATGGGACCCGACGACCTTATGCTTCCGCTCGAGATAAAGCCGGACCAGGTTGCGGCCGAGGACGAAGAGCAGGATGAGGGCCAGCAGAAGGACGACGAATTGGAGCGCGGTCAGCAGGATCGAGGTGGCCTTGGTCGGCGAGAATTCCTGGGCCACGCGGATGAAATAATCGATGGTGAAGAACAGGACGATGAGGACGGGAATGACCACGCCGATGATGCGGGAGCCTCTTTTCTTGGGGGTCAGGACATCGGGAGATTCGGGCACCGGATGTTCTCTCAGCGGCCCGGGGAAGCCCCGGCCGGTTCCTGGAGGAAAGCCGCGAGCGTCTCGCGGTTGATGCGGACATTGATCCGGACGATGCCCGGAAGGCCGAGGGATTTTCCGGGTTTTCCATTGATCGTATAGGTGAAACCGCCGGCGTTTCCGGTCTGCAGGATAAACTCGGTTGCAGCCCGGTATTCCGCTGTTCGCCCGGGCTGCTGGATCCCTTCAAACACGACGACTCCGTCGGCGGTGACGTGCATCCAGGCATCGGCCTGGAATCGGAACTCAAGGCGGAGGCCTTCCTCCTTGACGGGCGGAGCGGTGGTTTCCAGTCCGGCTGCCGGAAGCTTGGGTTTCTCGGGGGCCGCAATCGAAGGGATCGGAGTAGAAATCCGCGGTGCCGGCCGGGGTTGGGCTTTCAAGAAGAGAAAAATGAACACGGCTGCGGCCGTCAGGATCAGGATGAGGAGAAGTGCCAGGACGGGAAGCCGCAGCCGGATTATTCGCTTGGCTGCTTTTCTTCTATCCCGCTCGGCCTTGCGTTGATCCCGGCCGGGCCGGGATTCCGGGGCGGGTTTGAGCGCCGGCTCCCGTTTCTTCGGGATTTCTTCGGGATCTGATTCCGGGACCGCCTTCTTCCCGGCGTGAAGGGCCAGAAAATAATTCTCCTCACCGCCGACGGCTTTGACGTAGGCGCGAATCATCCCGCGGACGAAGAACGGCTCAGGGAGAAGGTCGAAACGGTCGTCTTCCATGGCCTTCAGAAGGCGAACGGTGATCTTGGTCTGTTTGGAAATATCCGCCAGGGATATGGCCGCTTTTTCGCGCGCCGATTTGAGTTCCTGCCCGAAGGATATCATGGAATCAGAATGACCTCATTATTTTAGGCCAAGCCCCGAGGCGTGTCAAACCCGCTTAATCCCCTCGCGCGATTCCATAAACGCGAGTCCGTGGAGAAATTGCGAAATACTTATGGAGTAATGCGAATTCTCCATCCGTGCGCTTCAACGCAGGCCGAGGATGGATCCCGCGAACGTAAGCCCGTGGAGCTTCAGATCCGCAGGAAACGGGCGATCGAGCTCAAGCTTCCCAGAAAACCTACCAGAGCCCCCCCGCTGATGAGGCCCGCCGCCTGGAGTACTGTGAGATAGCGAAATCCGACCAGCTCCTGCAGGGCCCCCATTGACGCGCCCAGATATACGGGGAAAAGCTTGACGACCAGGAAGATGAGGATGAGCGACAGCAGCCCCCCCAGAATACCCATGGCCACGCCTTCGAGAAGAAAGGGACCGCGGATGAACGCGTTGGTGGCCCCGACGAGGCGGAGCAGTTCGATCTCGGACTTGCGGGCCAGGACATTGAGCTTGATGACGTTGGAAACGATCAGGAACGAAGCCAGGACCAGGATCCCGCCCAGGAAAAACCCGGCGTTGCGGGCCAACCGTCCCAGTGCTTGGACGCGCTCCGCCCATTCGCGGTTGAACTGGGCGTCCTCGACGGCGGGGTTTCTGCGGATCTCACCGATCAGGCTGAGAACCGCGTCGGCGGGAATGTCGGGCCGGCGGAGGGCGGCCTCGATCGAGGCCGGAAAAGGATTATCGTTGAGATTGCGGACGATGTCGGCCAGGTTGGAGAATTCGCCCAGAAAACGATCAAGAGCTTCCGCTTCGTTGATGATGCGGACGTTCCCGACGAGAGGGGATGCGCGGAGCGTCCGTTCGACGAGATCCCGGTCGGCCGCGGGGGCGTCCTTTTTAAGGAAGAAGATGATATTCACGTTCCGCGATAACTCGCGGGCGCGCTCGGTCAGGTTGTTGGACAGGGACAGAAAGACGCCCAGGATGAGAAATGACAGGCAGATGATGGTCAGTGAAAAGACGTGCCGGGTTTTGTATTGCCACAGGTTGTTGAGGGTTTCCTTGAGAAAATACCCCGGCCGGACGGGCGTCATGCGGGCTCCTTTTTCCGGAGCTTGCCGTCGTGGAGTCCTACGACCCGTCCGCCGAAACGGCGGATGAGCTCCCGGTCGTGGGTACAGATGACGACGGTTGTTCCCTGGCGGTTGATCTCCTTGAACAAGCCCATCAGGTCGGCGGCTAATTCGGGATCGAGGTTGCCGGTCGGTTCGTCGGCCAGGAGAATGCTGGGATTGTTGACGATGGCCCGGGCTACCGCGACCCGTTGTTGTTCTCCGTAGGACAATTCCGAAGGGAAATCCCAAATGCGGCTCTGCATGTTGACCATGCGCAAGGCGATGAACACTCGGCGCTTGAGGTCGCGCCGCGGGATGCCCTGGACTTCCAGAGAGACGGCCACATTTTCGAAAACGCGCTTATGGAAGAGCAGGCGGAAATCCTGAAAGACGATCCCCATGACCCGGCGCAAGAGGTGAATTTTCGAGTCGGCCAGGCGGAGGATGTTTTTCCCGCCGACGAGGACCTGGCCGTGGGTCGGGGTGACCTCGCGGGTCAAGGTGCGGAGCAAGGTCGTCTTGCCCGATCCGCTGGGTCCCGTGATGAAACAGAACTCGCCTTTAGCGAGGCTCAAATCGACATCCGAAAGGGCCCAGTTCGGTTTCTGGTATTGAACCCAGACATGAGACAATTCAATCATCACCCATCCATTATAGCAGACCCGCGCTCCGGGAGCGCGGCCGTTTTTTCGGCCGGGATGAGAGCCGGATTGCGGGGGAAACGGGCGATGGAAAGGGGAAGGCGGCGATCGGGGGCGGCTTATAGAGTGAACAGGTACATCAGCCAGCCGAATAAAAGCGCGCCTCCGGCCATGGCCAGAAAGAGGAAGATCCCGTATTTCCAACGGGCTTTGGGCGCGGATCGGCGGAGGAGGGCCAGAACGACCGCCACCAGGGCGGCATAAACGACCATGGACAGGAAGTGGCTCTGGAAAATCATGACTTCTTCCCCGCGGCGATGTCGAAGGCGTCCAGGGCGATGAGAAAATTCAGCAGGCCGGCTCCGGCGATATAGGCCGTGCCGAATTCGAAGGTGACGAGTTTGAGGTCGCCCAGTCCCAGCGGCAGGAACCGGGATAGGAGATAAACAAAGCCGTTGCCGATGTCGGCGAAAAAAGCCAGGATGGTCAGCGGGTTCTCAGTCTGGAAAGGGTAGATCTTGCCCGACATCCAGAGGCCCAGGCCGGTCATGGCCAGAACGCAGGCCAGGAAAGCGAATCCCCGGGCGAATTTCTTCTGCACGATATGACCCAGCCCGGGTACGAGCCAGCCGAGGAGGAAGACAGCGATGCTTTTCATGTTGTTCGGACCGGAATCATAGAATAAAGCCGTTCTCAAATCAAGAGGACCCCTCCACCCCTCGCCCCCGCACCCTGACTAAGGTCAGGAGGAAAAGTCCCTTAACACAAAACGGAAGAGATTCCCTTGTGATAAAATAAAAAAATGCCCGAGCTGCCCGAAGTTGAATCCATCGCCCGAAGTCTGCGGCGGAAAATCGTCGGCCTCCGGATCGCCGGGATCGATTGCTTGTGGCCGAAACTTCTCCGGGGGAATCCGGAGGAGCTGGCCGCTCTGGCCGGACAAACCGTCGTCTCCGTCGGTCGCCGGGGGAAACACCTCCTTCTGGAATGCGGGGACCGGGTTCTGGTTTTTCACCTCAAGATGACGGGGCGCTTTCTGTGGAGCCGTCCGGGAAAGCCGCGCGGCCGTCATGTCCGTTTGGTCGTGCGGTTCGACGGGCCGTCCCGAGAGCTCCAGTTCGAGGATGTCCGCAAATTCGGTTTTGTCCGCCCCGTCGCCGCGGCCGAGTTGGCGGCTTGTCCGGAGCTTCGCCCGCTGGGTCCGGAACCCCTCGGGATTCCGGCCGACGCCTTTGCGGCCAGACTTCGGATGCGCCGCGGGCGGATAAAGAGCATTCTTCTCGATCAGGCTTTCGTGGCCGGGATCGGGAACATCTATGCCGATGAAATGCTCTTTGAAGCGGGGATCCATCCCCTGACGACGGCTTCCCGCCTGTCTCGGACCCGGGCGGACCGGTTATGGACGGCCATGCGCGATGTGCTGGGACGGGCCGTCGCGGCCGGCGGTTCAACCATCCGCGATTACCGCAACGCCGACGGCGAGATCGGGAGCTTTCAGGACGACCACCATGTATATGGGAAGGGGGGCCAGGCCTGTCCCCGTTGCGGGAGCCCGGTGCGGCGCGCCTTGATTGGGGGTCGGAGCAGTCATTATTGCCCCCGATGCCAGCGCCGCTGAGGTCTTCGGGAGGCTCCAAATTGACTTCGAGTTCGGTTTGTTTATAATGAAGTCTTCAACTGCATTTTCCGAAAACGATCTCCCATGAGGTGTTCACCATGAGTGAATTTCGCACGGCCGTCGAAATTCTTCACTTGGCCATGGCCCGGGAGGAGGCTGCCGCCGCGGCTTATGAAGCCCTGGCGTCCAGGGCCCAATCCGAAGGCCTCCGGACCTTGCTCCTCGAACTGCGGGATGAGGAAATCGAACACCGGAAACGCCTGGGAGAGCTGGCCGCCGGAGGCGCGTTTGCGGTGTCGGTCGGCCGCGTCGAGGACCTCCGGATCACCGACGATCTGGCCGAAACGCCACTCGATGGGGAGGCCACTTTTCAGGACCTTCTCATTTTCGCGGCCAAGAAGGAAGCCAAGGCGGCGGCGTTTTACACGGAGTTAGGGGGGCGATCGGCCGATCCGGCCATTCAATCCTTGTTCGGATTTCTGGCCGGGCAGGAAAAAGAGCATAAGCGGCGCTTGGAGCAGGAATACGAGAATCTTGTCTTTAAGGAAAATTGAAAGAAAGGAAAGGAGCATGAACATGCAGAAATGGGTTTGCACGGCTTGCGGTTATATTTACGATCCGATCGTCGGAGATCCCGAGAACGGGATCGCTCCGGGAACACCTTTCGAAAGCCTGCCCGACGACTGGGTCTGCCCCCAGTGCGGCGTGGGCAAGGATTATTTCGAGAAAGCCGAGTGAAAGTCGTCATCGTCGGGAACGGCCTGGCCGGAACCATTGCGGCCAAGACTTTGCGGGAGGCGGACGCCTCCCTGGAGATCGTCGTTTTCGGAAACGAAAAATATCTCTATTACCCGCGTCCGAACCTCATCGAATTTCTGGCCGGCCGTCTTCCTTACGACCGTTTGTTCGCTTTTCCAAAAACCTGGTACGATACCCGGAATATCGAAGTGCGATTATCCATGCCGGTCCATCGGATTCGGCCCGAGTCCCGGGTCATCGAGACGGCGGACGGGAAGGCCGAGCCCTACGATGCCTTGTGTCTGGCGGACGGGGCCTTTTCTTTCGTCCCGCCGATCAAAGGTTCTGATAAAAAAGGCGTCCTGACCCTTCGTTCACTCGACGATGCGCAGTCCATTCTCGAACGGCTCGCCTCCGGATCCGGCGATGTCGTGGTCATCGGAGGCGGTCTGCTCGGGTTGGAGATCGCCCGCGCGCTTTCGGCGCGCGGATCTTCCGTGACCGTGCTGGAGTTTTTTCCCACCCTCCTGCCCCGGCAATTGGACCCTCCGGGCGGCGCCGTTCTCCGGAAGGTGATCGAAGCCTCGGGTATCCGGGTCCGGGTCGGCGTCGTTACCGAGGAGATCCTGGGTGACGGCGAGGTCCGCGGACTTCGCCTGAAATCAGGCGAGGAGATTCCGGCCGGGACGATCATCATTGCCGCGGGCGTCAAGCCTCATACGGGCTTAGCCCTGGACGCCGGGTTGGCGGTGGAAAAAGGCGTCTTGGTCAACGATGCCATGGAAACCAGCCGGGCCGGAATTTATGCCGCTGGGGACGGAAACCAGCACCGCGGCCGCTGTTACGGCATCATCCCGGCGTCCTTCGAACAGGCCCGCACCGCTGCTTGGTCCATCCTCGGCCGGCCGAAACCTTATGGCGGAACGGTTCCCTCCAACTCCCTCAAGGTCATGGGCATCGCCCTTTCTTCCGTGGGGGTCGTCAATCCGGAGAATCCCGCCGGTGTCGTCGAAATCCGAAGAGAAATTCCGGAGGCGGGAGTATATAAGAAGCTCGTCCTCCAGGAAGGGCGGCTGATCGGTGTGGTTTGGATGGGGACCAAGAAAGGCGTCGACGCCTTAACCAAAGCCGTCTCGGCGCGGCGCGATGTCTCCGGACGGGAAAACGACATCCTATCCGAGGACTTCGATTTCGCGAATTTGTGAGTCATTCTCTAATGCCTAACCTTCGATCAACCGGATTGGCGCTCCTGGCCGCGGCGTTGGCTTTAGCCCCTTCGGCCGCCGCCCAAGTCCGTCTCAATGGGTATTTCTCCGTGGACTATCTGCAAGGCGGGAGTGACGGCCCGTGGGCGAAGGGAACGGCCGGAAAGGCCCAGGCCGGATTGATCCTGGCCGGAGAGTGGTCGCCCCAGTTCGGCTATACCCTGGAGCTTCGAACCCGCGAAAACAGGACTTTCGAGATCGAACAGGCCTGGGCGGGCTGGACATGGAGCAACGAGTTCAGGGTTAAAGCGGGCGTTTTTCTGGTTCCTTTCGGAAAATACAACGAGTCCGACCGCCCCTTCCAGACCCTGCTCGTCGAGGCGCCCGCTATTTACGCCGAAAGCCATCCTCCGAATTGGAGGGAAGTCGGCCTGGAGGTCGAGGGCGGCCTGCTGGGTTTTCGCTATGCCGCCTATATTGGGAACGGCTTGGCCGAGAGCGAGAGCTTGAGCGCCGGCCAGCAATTCGCCGACAATAATAAGAATAAAGGCTGGGGAGGGCGTTTGTCGACCTCGCTCGGCCAGGCGTTTGAAGCCGGTGTTTCCTATTATCGGGGAAAGGCGGACGCCGAAAACGCCCGCGCTCTGACCTTGCTCGGTGCTGATCTGGGATGGTCGACCGAGAACATCCATTGCCTGGCAGAATATACGCGGGCCGATATCGACAATCCTCCCGATTTTTCTCGTGGCCGCGCCGAAGGCTGGTTCGTCCTGCTCGGGCTCAATTTCAACCCGATCGAGCCCGTCCTCTCCTATCAAACATCCAAAATAAGCGACCCGTTCCATGGAGCCGGCTGGACCGGAACGACAGGCCCGGGCGCTGGAATGGATCGGGACCACAACCGCTGGACGGTCGGCTTGAATTACTCCCTCCATACGAATATCCTCCTTAAGCTTGAATACGATATCCTGAAGGATAAGAAGGCCGCCTCAACGGACAAGGTTTTGCGTGTCCAAGCGGCCGTCCATTTTTGAGAGGCATCATGTCCAATATCGTCGTTCTCGGAACCCAATGGGGCGATGAAGGGAAAGGCAAGATCGTCGACCTTCTCACGCCCGCGTTCGACGTCGTCGCCCGCTACCAGGGCGGGCACAACGCCGGCCATACGGTTTACGTCCGGGGGAAAAAGATCGTCCTTCATCTCATCCCTTCGGGCATTCTCCGGCCGGGGACGCTGTGCGTCATCGGCAACGGCGTTGTGCTCGATCCCAAGGCCTTCCTGGACGAGGCGGCTGCTTTGAGCCAAGTCGCGGCGGTCGGCCCCGACCGGATCGCCATCTCCCGAAACACTCATCTTATCCTGCCGTATCACCGGGTCGTCGAGAAAATCAGCGAGGATGCCCTGGGCGAACACAAGATCGGCACAACCTGCCGGGGCATCGGTCCGGCTTACGAGGACAAGGCCGCGCGCCGGGGCGTGCTGGCGGGCGACCTGCTCGACCTCGACGTTTTGCGGGACAAGATTACCGCGAATACGGACGAAAAAAACGCCGTCCTGAAAATGCACGGCCTGCCCCCGCTGGACGGGCGAGCGATCTTCGAGGAATATGCCGGATACGCCGCCGAGATCGGAAAATACGTCCGCGACGTCCCGGCCCTCCTCCACGCCGAGATGAAAAAAGGCCGGTCCATCCTCTTCGAAAGCGCCCAAGGCACCCTGCTCGACGTGGACCACGGCACTTATCCGTTCGTGACCTCGTCGAACTCGACTGCCGGCGGCGCCTGCACCGGATTGGGCGTCGGCCCGACGCGTATCAACGCCGTCCTGGGAGTCACCAAGGCCTATACGACCCGCGTTGGAGCCGGTCCATTTCCGACGGAGCTTCTGGACGACGCGGGCAAACTTCTCGGAAAACGCGGCGACGAATTCGGCGCGACGACCGGCCGGCCCCGCCGCTGCGGATGGTTCGACGCCGTGGCCGTGTCCTACGCTTGCCGGATCAACGGCATCGATAAACTCATCATCACCAAGCCCGATATTCTGGACGTCCTGGACGAGGTCCCCGTGTGTACCGATTATTATTACAAAGGGAGCCGGCTCGACGGATTTCCGCTCGAAACCGGGATCCTGAACAAACTTGAGCCCCGTTATCGGTCGATGCCCGGCTGGAAAACGCCCGTTCATCAAGCGCGAACATGGGATGCCCTGCCGGCGGCGTTTCTCGATTACCTCCAGTTCCTCGAGGACAGCGTCGAGGCCGAGGTGGTTATTGTGTCCACCGGCGTCGAGCGCAGGGATACCGTCTTTCGCCTGGACCGCCTGTCCGGCCTGATCGATGTGGAAAAAATCCTGGCCGAGGACTGAATCCCGCCCTGGGGTTGATTTGCGGGATCAGGACAGGATTGCGCCCTGGATTCCGGAGGTGATGGCGGACAATTCCTTTTTTATCTGCGATGCGCCGATCAGCCCGCCGCTCATGCCCGACATTCCCTTGGCCACGACGAGAGTGACATTCTCGCTATCTTCCGCCACCGTCAAGTTGAACTTGGCCCGCTTCGATAATGGACCGAGCATGATGCGGGCGGCCGTGCTGCCCTTCCCATAAACGCCTTGCGTCTTGCTGCCGCTTTCGAGGTGATAGCCTCGGGCAGCCATGTACAGGGCGGCCTTGTCGGCGATCTGGTCGATGGTCCCGCCGCTGAAGGTCAGGGAGTGCGACTCGTTGGTCTCGGAGGAACGGGAAAGGACAATTTTGCTCATGGATAAACCTCCTGGAATGACTTGCCGAATATAGCGGCGGCGGGGCTTTCTGTCAAGGTGCCGCACCGGTTGAAAAACGATAGACGCCCGCTCCCCAGGATCACGAATAATCAATAGCAGTCCGCGCTCTGCTCGGCGACTATCAGGGGGACCGCGGCAAAAACATGAGATGGCGGACGCTTCGGCCCGTACTCATGGAGAAGTGTTAACGACTCCATGAGGACAGGTGTTTCGTCGCCGCCGGAAACGAAAACCATCCGTTTCGTTCGTTCGGAATTGACTTGCGCCGGTTAAGGTGGTAATAAGGAAGCGAAGAGGATAGAAGAGAACCAGGGAGGTCATCATGCCGGCCAAAACAAAACCTAAAGCGAAACCGAAAAAGATCGTCAAACCCGTTAAAAAAGCCGTCGCCAAAGCGGCGCCGAAAGCCAAGGCGCCCAAGCTGGCCTGCGAAATCTGCGGCTACCGCATCATCGTCGACGAGGCTTGCGGCTGCGTCGAGGAGCACATTCTGCTCTGCTGCGGCGAGCCGATGAAAAAGTCCTAAGGGCGGCCCGCGCGGCCTCGCCCCGGAGCCGAAAACTCCGGCGGCAATTGACCTTTTTGTTTCCGTCATACTCCCTGAAGGTGGGGTTTTCGAAGAAAGCCAGGCTTCAAGCTATGGCGTGGTCCGGATTGATGGAATACTATATGTTGTGGAAAATGTGGTAATCCCTTCCCAAGGGGGTTCGATTTTGTTATATTACACGAATATTATAAGGTTAATCGGGATAAAGCCGTCCCGGCCGAATCGGAGGAGGAGACATGACCGACGTTCAAGGCTTCTCGGAAAACGCCCTGCGCATCCTGAAGGCCCGCTATTTATTGAAGAACGAAAAAGGCGAATTCCTGGATAAGTCCCCCTCCGACCTGTTTCACCGGGTGGCCCGGGCGATTGCCGCGGCTGAGCGGACGCCCAAGGACCGCGAGCGCTGGAGCAAAGCCTTCTTCGAGGCCCTGATGGCCCGCGACTTCCTCCCCAACAGCCCCACGCTGACCGGGGCCGGCCGGGACATGTGCCTCAGCGCCTGCTTCGTCCTGCCGATCGAGGATTCCATGGAATCCATCTTCGGCACGGTCAAGAACGCGGCCCTCGTCCACAAGGAGGGCGGCGGCACGGGATTCGATTTCAGCCGCTTGCGCCCCCAAGGCAGTTTCGTCCATCGCACCCAGGGCGTGGCCTCGGGCCCGGTCAGTTTTCTCAAAGTCATCGACGCGGCCACCGAGGCGGTCAAGCAGGGCGGCACGCGGCGCGGGGCCAATATGGGCATCCTGCGGGCCGACCATCCCGATATCGAGACTTTCATTTTGATGAAAAGGGACGGCAAAAGCGTCGGCAACTTCAATATTTCCGTGGCCGCCACGGACGCTTTCATGGAGGCGGTCAAGAAGGGCGCATCCTATGAGATCGTCGACCCGTACCGCAAGAGGGTCGTCGACCGCAAGGACGCCCGCAAAATCTTCCGCATGATCGTCGAGTCGGCTTGGGCCATAGGCGACCCCGGCTTGATCTTCATCGACCGCATCAACCAGGACAACCCGACCCGCGGCCTTGGTCCGATCGAGGCGACCAATCCCTGCGGCGAACAGCCGCTTCACCCCTATGAATCGTGCAACCTGGGCTCGATCAATGCGGCCAACTTTTTCACCCCCGATAAACCCGACCTTTTCGACTGGACCCGGTTCGCCGGGACGATCGCCCTCGGCGTGCGGTTCCTGGACGACGTCATCGACGTCAATCCATACCCCCTGCCCGAGATCGACCGGACGACCAAGGGCAATCGTCGTATCGGACTGGGGATCATGGGCTGGGCCGACCTTCTGATCAAGATGAAAATCCGTTACGATTCGACCGAAGCCCTGGCTTTGGCCGACAAGTTGGCCTCCTTCCTGCGCGAGAAGGCCGTCGAAGCTTCGGCCGCGCTGGCCAAAACCAGGGGGAGCTTTCCCAACATTGCCAAGTCGGTCTACAAGGGCGGAAAGATGCGCAACGCCACCGTCTTCACCATCGCCCCGACCGGGACGATCTCCCGCATAGCCGGCTGTTCTTCCAGCATCGAACCCGTCTTCGCCTTCGAGTTCACCAGCCACATCATCGACTCCAAGCTCAAGGACGTGCATCCCCTTTTTCTGGAATGGAAACAGGACAATCCCGGCCAGACGCCGCCGCCCTATTTCGTCACCGCCCATGAGGTGGCCCCGGAATGGCACATAAAAATGCAGGCAGCCTTCCAGAAACACGTCGACAACTCCGTCTCCAAGACGATCAACCTGCCCCATGAAGCGTCGCTCAAGGACGTCGAGACGGCCTACCTCCAGGCCTACGACCTGGGAACGAAGGGAATCACCATCTATCGGGACGGCTGTCGCGAGGAGCAGGTCCTGAACAAGGAAGAGAGGCCCGTCCGGCGTCTGCCCGAGGAGCGCCCCGACACGCTCAACTCGATCACCGACAAGATCAAGACGGGTTTCGGCAATCTCTATGTGACGATCACCTTTTTCAATCAGAAACCGTTCGAGGTGTTCACCTCGATCGGTAAGAGCGGTTATTCGACCATGGCCGACGCCGAGGCTATCGGGCGCTTGATCAGCCTGGCCCTTCGGACGGGCATCGATCCCAAGGAAGTCGTCAATCAGATCAAAGGCATCGGCGGCTCCGATCCGGTTTTTACCGACGGCGGCCTGGTCACCTCCATTCCCGACGCCATCGCCAAGGTCCTGGAGCGGCATTTCGGCACGATCAAAAACGGCACCAAGGATTTTCAAACCTTGTGCCGGCAGTGCGGGGCGACCCTTCCCGACGAGAAATGCCCGACCTGCCCCAATTGCGGCTGGAACAAGTGCTCCTGAGCCGAGTTGCGGTCAGAGCTTGAGAAGGGCGCGTCCGAGGACGACGCTGACGGCCGAAACCGATCCGCCGAGAGCGGTCCCCCAGACCAGATCGACAACCGTCACGATGAGCGGCCAGTCCTTGAGAGTGGCCAGGTTGGTCAGGTCGTAGGTGGCATAGCAGATCAGCCCGAAGAGGGCGCCGTAGAGAAGGGCCTGAAGCGGAGCGCCGGCGGCGATGGCCGGGCGGACGACAAAGAGGAGGAGCCCGGCGATGAACATCAGATAAAAAAGGATGGCCGCTCCCCATTGGACGGTGGGGCTGAGCATCCCGCCGAGGTGCTTCCGGTAAAACCCTTTGGCCACGGCCCCCAGCCAGATCATGTCGATGAGGAAGAACACGGCCAGGGTGATGAAATAAAGGATGATCGTCGATTTGAGCGACATGGATTTTTCTCCTCCCGAATGTCCTCGGTCTTGTAGCCCCATGGTAATGTGATGACAGGGAGATGTCAACGATTATACGGGAAGCGCGGGAAGCCCGCTTGGCTAACCCTTTCCCGACTCCGGGTCCTGCCGCGGAGCGCCTCCCTTCGCGTCGCCCAGCCCCTCTCACGAGGAACACCCGCCGCTCAGTGAGGCATCTCCGCGTCACCCGGCCGGGAATACGTTGCCGTTTGGGCACTTGACAAACGCGCGATTAAATACTATAAAAATGATAGGGATTAATTTGCGGCCGTATCCCGGCTTCCCCTGGAAAAAAACGGGCGGACGGGATATAGTAATCGAACGCTTTTCAAGGAGATGGCGATGAAAGAAAAGATTGAAGCGGCTCTCGATAAAGTCCGCCCCCAGCTCCGCATGGACGGCGGCGACGTCAAGCTCGTCGACGTCAGTGCGGACGGCGTCGTCAAGGTCCAATTGACCGGCGCCTGCGGTTGTTGTCCCATGTCCCAGCTGACCCTCAAGATGGGCATTGAGCGCATCCTGAAAAAGGAAGTTCCCGAGATCAAGGAAGTCGTGGCCGTCTGAGGCCAGCCGTGCGCCGCGTTTACCTGGATCATATCGCCGCCACGCCGGTTTTGCCCGAGGTCCTGGCCGCGATGCTTCCCTATTTCACCGAACGATTCGGCAACCTGCAAAGCCTTCATTCCGACGGTCAGGGCGTCCAGGACGCCGTGGCTGAGGCTCGGGAAAGCGTCGCCCGACTGATCAACGCCGCGGAGGCCGAAATCGTCTTTGTTTCGGGCGGTTCCGAGGCCAATAACCTGGCCCTTAAGGGAATAGCCCCGGCCGCTAAAGCCAAGGGGACTCATCTGGTTCTTTCCTCCATCGAGCATTCCTCCGTCCTCAACGCCGCCAAAAGCCTGGACAAGCAAGGCTTCTCGACGACGCTCGTTCCCGTGAACTCCGCCGGGCGGGTTGATCCCGAGGCCGTCGAAAAAACCCTCCGGCCCGAAACCGTGCTGGTCTCGATCCAGTTGGCCAACTCCGAGATCGGGACGATTCAGCCGGTAACCGAAATCGCCAAGCTGTGCCGGGCTCGGAACATCCTTGTTCATACGGATGCGGTGGCCGCCGTCGGCAATATGCCCGTTGACGTGCGGGCGCTCGGTGTCGACGCCCTCAGCCTGGCCGGCGATCAGTTTTACGGTCCCAAGGGGAGCGGCGCCCTGTTCATCCGCAAGGGCGTCAGGATTCTACCGTTGATCGACGGCGGGGTCCAGGAAGGCGGCAAGCGGGGAGGGACCGAGAATATTCCCGCCATCGTCGGATTGGGAAAGGCGGCCGAGATCGCCCGTTTCAAAATGGACGTCCGCCTGTCGGCCTCGATCACACTCCGCGACCGGCTTCTGGCCGAGCTGCCTCGGCGGGTTCAGTATGTCCTGGTGACCGGTTCATCCACGGACCGTCTTCCGCACCACGCCAGCTTCGCCGTCCGCTTCGTCGAGGGCGAGGCCATGCTTCTCCACCTGGACCTGAAGGGCGTGGCCGCTTCGAGCGGATCGGCCTGCACATCCAAGTCGCTGAAAGTCAGCCACGTCCATCTGGCCTTGGGCTTGGACCACGCCACCGCCCAGGGTTCGATCGTCTTCAGCTTGATCGACACCACGACGGATGCCGATATCGACACTCTGCTCGACGTCTTCCCCCCGATCATCGACCGTCTGCGGAAGATGTCGCCGCTCTATACCGAGTTTCTCAAGGAGAACCCCCGATGATTTACTCCGACAAGGTCATGGATCATTTCTCGAACCCCCGCAACGTGGGAACTTTGCCCGACGCCGACGGCGTGGGTCAGGTCGGCAACCCCGTCTGCGGCGATATGATGACGTTTTATGTCAAGGTCAAAGACGACAAACTGTCCGATGTCAAGTTTCAGACCTTCGGCTGCGGGGCGGCCATTGCCGTGTCCAGCATGGTTTCGGAAATGGCCATGGGCAAAACCCTTGACGAGGCCATGACCATCACCAACGAAAATGTAGCCGAGGAGTTGGGCGGCCTGCCGAAAAATAAAATGCATTGTTCCAACCTGGGCGCGGACGCCCTCCATCTGGCCATCGAGAATTACAAGTTGAAGGCCAAGGGCGGAGTCGCTCCGGCCGTATCCACCGCCGCCGGCTCCGATCACGAGCACGAAGGGGAGGAGGGAGACGAATCGTGCGCCTGCCCCTATTGCGAGACCCCGGTCCAGAACCCGAAAACAGCGTGCTTTTGCAAATCCTGCGACATCGACCTTGTCGAATGCCCGCGTTGCGGAAAATACACCAATAAGGCTGAGAACGCCTGCACCCAATGCGGAGCGGCCCTGGAGAAATGACCGTCATGCCCGATGCCGCCGTCGATCGGGCCGTCCTGGCTGAGCGGGTCCGGGCGCTTAAAAAATCCCGGAACGCGATCATCCTGGCCCATAATTACCAAGCCGGCGAGGTTCAGGACGCGGCCGATTTCGTCGGCGATTCGCTTGAGCTCAGCCGGAAAGCAGCCGCGGTCGAGGCCGATGTCATCGTCTTCTGCGGCGTCCATTTCATGGCTGAGACGGCGGCCATCCTGTCGCCCGGCAAAACCGTCCTTCTGCCCGACCCCCAGGCCGGATGTCCGATGGCCGACATGATCACGGCCGAGGACATGATCCGCTGGAAAGCGCAATATCCCGGACGCAACGCCGTCTGCTACGTCAATACGTCGGCGGCGGTGAAAGCGGAATGCGACGTCTGCTGCACCTCGGCGAACGCGGTCAAAGTCGTCGATTCCGTCGAAAGCAGGGAAGTCCTGTTCGCTCCCGACAGGAACCTGGCTGCTTGGACGGCCACCCAAACGGACAAGACGATCATCCCCTGGGACGGATACTGCATCGTCCATAACAACATCCGGGCCCGGGATATCCGGGAGATGAAGAAACTCCATCCCGGGGCCGAAGTCTGGGCCCATCCCGAGTGCCGGCCCGAGGTCATCGCCCTGTCCGACCGGACCCTGTCTACCGGCGGGATGGTCAGGGAAGCCCGGACGACCGAGGCCGGCGAGATCGTCGTGGCCACCGAAGCGACGATGATCTACCGGCTGAAGAAGGAAAATCCGGGCAAAGAATTTTTCCCCGCCCACGAACCGGCCTTATGCGCCAATATGCGGAAAATCACGCTGGCCAAGCTGGCCGCGGCTCTGGAGACTATGACTTCCAGGGTGTTGGTACCGGCGGAAATCGCGAACCGCGCCCGTCGGGCTATTGAGCGCATGATCCGCCTCTGACGTCGTTTCGCCGGCCAAACGGGTTTGGCCATTGGTAATGAGGGTAATAAGAGCTATGTTTGAACCTGCGGGGCGGGAGATGCCCGCAGGTGGAAACCGACGTGTTCGCGAAAGGAGCGAGAGATGACGATGAATCCCAAGCTGAAACCGTATGAAGTGTATCCTGTCGCCATCCGGGCCGAGATGGACGCCGCCCGGATCTACCGAGATCTTCAAGGCCTGGTCAAGAACGAGGCCCTCAAGCAGAAGCTCGACTTTCTGGCCAAGGAAGAGGACCGCCATAAGGCCATTCTCGAACGTGTTTTCCGCGATCACTATCCGGAGCGCACGCTCGTCGTCCCGGCGGAATCCAAACGGCCCAAGAAGATCGCGACTCTGGACGAGGCCGCAGCCGTCCTGGACCTGTTCAAGCTGGCCATGCAGAAGGAGAAAGAGGCCGAGGACTATTATAAGGATGCCAAGGCCAAGGTCGATGACGCCCAAAGCAAAAGAATCCTGGAGTACCTCCGCCGCGTGGAGCGGAGCCATTACTTCATGCTGAAGTCCGAGATCGACCTTTTGGAAAAGTTCCCCGATTATTACAACGCCGAAGACGCCAATTTGGGCCAGGACCTGTTCCACATCGGTGCCTGATATAGAGGGGTCGTGCCCCGGGTATTTCGGGGCTCGTCTCAAGATTCGATTAATGAATCTTGAGGCAGGAGTCAGCGTATTTAACATTTCTCTAAAAAGTGAGGGAACGATTGAAGAAAAGGTGGCGGATGGCCGATTCCGCCCCAGCTGGGGGAGAGCATGGATTCTATTAAAGCGAGAGTCCCTAAAATCTTGAGAATCCTGGAAAAAGACTACCCGGCCGCCGAGACGTGTCTGAGGTTCGAGACGCCGCTCCAACTCCTGGTGGCCACGATTTTATCCGCGCAATGCACCGATATACGGGTCAACCTGATCACTCCCGCCTTGTTTGCTAAGTACCCGGATGCTCGAGCCTTCGCCGATGCCGACCGGGCCGAATTGGAAACGGCCATCCGATCGGCGGGCTTTTTTCGCAACAAGGCCAAGAGCATCCTGGGCGCCGCGGGTAAGATCGTCGCTGATTTCGGCGGGCGGGTACCCGACTCGATGGCTGAGCTTGTCACTTTGCCCGGAGTCGCCCGCAAGACGGCCAATATCGTCCTCTCCGGCGCCTACAAGAAGGCCGAAGGGATCGCCGTAGACGTCCATGTGGCGCGTCTGTCCGGCCGGCTGGGTTTGACCAAGGAGACCGTGCCGGAAAAAATCGAGCGCGACCTCCTCGACATCATTCCCAAAAAATATTGGCTCGACTTCAATTATATGCTTGTCAATCACGGACGGGCGGTCTGCCAGTCCCGCAAGCCGAAATGCAGCGCCTGCCGATTGAGCGATCTATGCCCCCGGCTTGGAGTCAAGACCGCCGCCTGATCCGCCCGGACGGGCGATGGCGCCGGGGGACGAATTCCAGCTGTTCAAAGGCGAGGCCGAATCCTGCCCCTAAGTTCTTCCGCCCCGCGAGCGTTTCCGGGTTATAATAAAATACGAGAGGATGATGATGACTCATGAGGCGATGTTGTGGACCCCGGTCGAAGGAGGCCGCGTCGACTGCGGCCTGTGCGCCCACCGCTGCACCATCGCGGCCGGCAAATGGGGCGTTTGCGGCGTGCGCGAAAACCGCGGAGGCAGGCTCGTCACTCATGCTTACGGCGAGGTCGTCGCCGTCCATGCCGATCCCATCGAAAAAAAGCCGCTCTACCATTTCCTGCCCGGGACGACATCACTATCCATCGCCACGGCCGGCTGTAATTTCCGGTGCCGGTTCTGCCAGAATTGGCAGATTTCCCAGAGTAAGGCCAAGGACGGCAGGGGAGGCGGGCAGACCTTCCCGCCCGAGCGGATCGTGGAGGCCGCTTTGGCCGACGGTTGCCGGAGCGTTTCCTACACCTATACCGAACCGACTGTTTTTTTCGAATACGCTTTCGATACCGCCCGTCTGGCCAAGGCGCGCGGCCTGGCCAACGTCTTCGTCACCAACGGCTACATGACCGCCGAGGCGATCGAAGCGATCCGGCCTTTTCTTGACGCGGCCAACGTCGACCTCAAAGCCTTTCGGGATGAGACTTATAAGTCCGTCTGCGGAGCGCGCCTCCAGCCCGTTCTCGATTCGATCCGCCGCCTGCGCGGGCACGGTATCTGGGTCGAAGTGACAACGCTCGTCGTTCCCGGGATGAACGACGGCGAGGATGAGCTCGCCGATTTGGCCCGCTTTCTGGCCGAAGTCGACGCCGACATCCCCTGGCACCTCAGCCGGTTCCACCCCGATTTCGAGTTCACCGAACACCAGCCCACCCCTACGGATATCTTGCGCCGCGCCGCCGAGATCGGGCGTGCGGCGGGGTTGAAACACGTCTATATCGGCAACGTCCCGGGCGCGGGAGATCTGACCCTCTGTCCTCAATGCGGCGCGATGCTCATCCGCCGCCGCGGCTTCCGGGTTGATGAAAACCACCTCGACACGGCCGGGTGCTGCCCTGACTGCGGCGTCCTCGTCCCAGGA
>CAZLAM010000093.1:0-50630 GCA_964557435.1 uncultured Eubacteriales bacterium | reverse complement strand
TCATCGAAGCCGGGGGGGACGTCAACGCCGAGGACAAATTCGGTTCCACCGCGCTCGAGCTCGCGGCCTGGCGCGGCAAAGCGGAGTTCGTCGATCTGCTCCTCGAGAAAGGGGCCAAGGTGCCGGCGTCCGGCGACAAATGGACAGCCGCTCTCTCTGAGGCCGCGGCCAGGGGCCTGACGAGGCTCTTCCGCCGGCTGACCGACGGCGGCCAGGACCTCGCGGCGCTCGGCCCTTCGGGCGAGACGCTCCTCCATTCCGCCGCGGCCGGGGGGTCGGCCGAGATCGTCGGACTTCTCATCGAAAAGGGCTTCTCGCCGTCCAAGGCCGACCGCTTCGGCTGGACCCCGCTCCATTACGCTGCCCGGGACGGCCGGACCGACGCCGCCCGGATTCTGATCGAAAAAGGCGCTCCCCTGAACGCCCGGACGATCATGGGCCAGTCGGCGTACAACATCGCCCAGGAGAGAAAGTATGAGGCCGCGGCCTCGCTCCTTTCCGGGAAGGGCGCGGACTCCTCCCCTATTGCCTTCCCCGAGCTCCGGGGAGACTATCTCGGCCAAAAGCCCCCCGTCGGCAAAGCGGAGCTATTCGGCCTGGGCATCATTTCCTCGGTCTGGGGAATCCACAGTACGGCCGTCTTTTCCCCCGACGGGAACGAGGTCTATTGGGCGCCGATGATCAGCCGCCCCGGGGGTGTTTACTCCGAGGGCGGTTTGCTCATGATGAAGCGTGTCGACGGCCGGTGGACGGCTCCCGGCTGGGCGCCCTTTTCCGGACCGGGGACAAACGACGACGTTCCGTTTTTCGCGGACGGCGGGAAACGGATCTATTTCATCTCGACGCGGCCGCTTCCCGGGGAAACAGAGCCGAGCAGCGAAAAAATCTGGTTTGCGGACCGGACGTCTTCCGGCTGGGCGGAGCCCCGGCCTCTCGACCGGATCGTGAACGAGCATCCCATGCATTGGAATTTTTCGGTGGACAAAGACCGGAACGTCTATTTTGCCGGAAATGCCCCCGACAGCCTCGGAATGGCCGATATCTATATCGCCCGATATGTCGATGGTAAGTACGAGAAACCGGTCAATGCCGGCGCGCCCATCAACTCCGCGGCCAACGACGAAATGCCCTTTATCGCCCGGGACGGCAGCTATCTCCTTTTCGCTCGTCAATTCGACATCTGGATAAGCTTCCGGGGAGAGGGCGGGGCTTGGCTGGAGCCGGCAAAGCTGGGCCCGGAAGTCAACGGCCCGGCGATCGACATCTGTCCGGTCGTTACGGCCGACGGCAAGTACCTGTTTTTCCTGAGCCAGCGCGACGGCGAGAGCCACGCCTACTGGGTCGGGGCCGACGTCCTCGACAAATATAAACCGCGGCCCGTGAACGCCCTTATCCTCCTTGGCGAGTGGTTCGGGGACGCCTATTTCCCGCTCAAGGCTGAGATCGAAAGCCGGGGATGGACGATGAAGCGGGTCGGCCTCGACGGTGAATATCGCGGCTGCTACAACAAGAAGCGGGATGTCGCGCTCCGCAGCGAAATCCTCATCCAAGATAAGATGGATTTATCCGGATTCGATTGCCTGATCATCCCGAGCGGGCCGCAGTTCCGGAAATTTCGGGAAAACCCGGCTGTCTTCAAGTTCGTGAAAGACGCCTACGCCGCCGGCCTGCTGATCGCCTCATTCTGCGTCGGGAACAACACGGTCAGGGACGCCGGTCTGATCGATATCCCATATGGACCCGGCTTGTTTCCCGATAAAGTGACGCTGGTCAAGGAGCGGATCCTCCTGGGGCCGCGCGGCGGCGGGCCGCCCCCCGGGGACGGTTTCGAGAGCGCCCCGATTAAAGAGATTTGCGACGCCCTGGTCCGGGAGTTGTCCGCAAAGACCACGCCTGTCTTGCTGACCTACGTGGCCAACATGGGTGTTCTGGTCGGCTCCGGAGAAACAAAGGTGCTCATCGATGCCCTGTTCGACAAACCGAATCCCGAATATCGGGCCCCAGGCCCGGACACCCTAGATCGGATGATGAAAGGCGCGGCGCCGTTTGACGGCGTGGACCTGGTCCTTGTCACCCATAATCATCCCGACCATTTCAACGCAAGCGTCGCCGTCCGCTACCTGGAGAGCTTGCCCGGGCCGGTTTTTCTGGCCCCCGCCGACGCGGTCGCGGAGATGCGCAAAGTCGCAGTCGATTGGCCGATGATCAAACCGCGGGTCATTTCGCTCGACCTCAAGGTCGGAGAAAATGAGAAGAGAGTCCTCGCCCAGATCCCCCTCACTATTATCCGAACCCTTCATAGCGGCAACCGGGATACTCCGATGAATCTCATGTATCTCTTCGACCTCGACGGTCGACGGATCTTTCACGAGGGGGATTCGACGGGAAAACCCGAGGTCTTTCAGGGTTTCGGATTGGAGACGGCTCCGGTCGATCTGGCTGTGGTCCATTTCTGGTTTCCCCTCGATCCCAACATCTCGAAGATTCTGCAGGAAATTTTCACTCCCGACCACATTGCCCTGACTCACCTGCCGATCCACCTCGAGGACGACGCCCCGGGCAAGATCGACATGGTGCGTCAGTCCTACAAGGATATTTTTCTTCTGCTGCCCGGGATGCCGGCTAAGGCCTTTCGGTAAGAACACGATTTAAACCCATTCGACTCCCGGCGCCGCTCCCCGGCACCATCAAAGCTTTCCCAAGCGTTCCAGCTCGGCCTTGGCCCTCCTGATGCCGATCTCGCTTTCGCCCCGGGAATTGTCCAGGTAAAGTTTGAAATACTTCACCGCTTCTCGAATTTTGCCGCTCTTATCATAAGCCAAGGCCAGGTTGAAATAGCCGGTCGGCGTCGGTTGGATGGCCAAGCCCCGTTCAAGGAAAGAAACGGCCTGGCCATATTCGCCGAGGTATGAATAAGCGATGCCGGCGTATTGATAGAAAGCCTGTTCTTCGGGAAAATCCTCGATCAATTTCTTATAGATTTCGATGGCTTCCCTCAATCGGCCGACGGAAGCCAGATTTCCCGCGAAGCCCATTCTAAGAAACCGGCTTTCGGGTTCGACGGCCAGGGCCCTCTCAAAATAGGAACGGGCCTCATCCTTGCGACCCTCCGTATCCAGGATCCCGGCGCAAACGGTCAAGGCATCGACGTTTCGAGGATTCAGGCTCAGCACCTTATTCATGGTCTCCAAGGCTTCCCGGGACCGGCCGGTAACCAGGTAAGTATGGCCCAGGCGGACCATGAGGATCTCGGAATCCGGGATCCTGACCAGGCCCTCGGTCAGGGTCCCTATGGCTTGATCGAACTTGCTCTGTATCGCCTGAGCGATGGCCAGGTTGACATAGCCGGCCGGAGAATCAGGGACGTCCTCCAAAACCTTGATGTAGACCTTCTCAGCCTCGGCATAGTTATCCTTGAGCTCATAGTCTTGAGCCTGCTGGATGAGCCTGAGCAAAGGGATCTTTTCCTTCGGGGCGGGCAAAGTCCGTCCCCGTCCGGCCGGAGTGAAGTTCACGTAGCCCAGAGACTTGAGCCGTTCCTGATCCTCGGGCCTGAGGCCCGTCCGTTCGCCGGCCGACCTGCCGCCGGCGCTTAGACTGAGAAGCTCCTGTTCCAGATTTTTTTTCAATTCGCCGGCCTTGCCGGCCGAAGAAGCAGCCAGGTCTTTCTTCTCCCCGGGGTCGCTCTTCAAGTCATAAAGCTCGGGCCGCGGGGATTGGATATATTTCCAGCGCCCCGAGACCAGCCCGACCAGCTCCGCCCAGCCGAAATTCTCCCGGGGGTAGAAAGTCTCCACTAAGCTATCGAGGTCCTTCCCGCTCTTCCCCCTAAGCCGGGCGACAAGGCTTTGTCCCGTCATTCCCGAAACTTCGTTCTTCAAACCGATGATTTCCAGAATGGTCGGAGCGACATCGATCAGCCGGACCTGGCTTTCGATGACCTGAGAACGGGGGAAGGTCGCAAGATTATGGAGAATGAGCGGAACTCGGAGGGTCTCTTCATATAAGAAGATCCCATGACCGGTCTCCACCTTATCGCCCAACCCTTCACCATGATCGCCGGCGACGACGACGATCGTCCTCTCCAGAACCCCTTTTTCCTTCAGACGCGCCAGAACGGCGCCCACGTATCGATCCATGTAAGCGATCTCGCCGTCGTAGGGGTCTCCGTTGAATTCCTCCTTGTACGGCGAAGGCGGGTCATAGGGCAGATGCGGGTCATAATAATGGACCCAACCGAAGAACCTGTTCTTTCCGTTGCTCTCCAGCCATCGGGAGAACCCGGCGAAGGTCTCCTCGGCCCGTCGCTCCGCGTTCTGGGTTTTGAAGGGCGACTCCGAACGGAACGTGTCGTCATAAACATCGAACCCTCGATCAAGACCGAACCGGGAATCCACCGAAAAAGCGGAGACGAACGCCGCGGTGGCGTAGCCCCGTCCTTTCAGGATTTCCGCCAGGGTCCTTATCCCGGAGGGAAGATCGTGGCCATTATTACGGACCCCGTGCGTCACGGGATAGAGGCCGGTCATGATCGAAGCATGAGAAGGCAGGGTCAACGGCGCCGGACAATAGACCCGGTCGAACCGTATCCCTTCCCGGGCCAGTTTATCGAGATGGGGAGTTTTGGCCGGTTTATGACCATAACACCCCAGATGATCCGCCCGAGTCGTGTCCAGCGTGATCAGCAGGACATTATAGGAAGGCGTGCTCGGAAGATTTACCTTGCTTCTCCCCGGGTTGATGACCAATAAATAGACCAGAATGCCCAGCCCCGCGGCCGTTCCGGCCAGCCCCCAAAGGAATCTCGACCGGCCACTGGCCCTCAGGCTCTTGGCCTTTTGGGAAGCTCGCTTTTTCTTGCTCATGAATTCCAAGGCCGCATCGGCGTCCGTTTGCAACTTCGGGCCGTCATGCGGTTCTCATACTTTCGGGGCCTGAGCCGTCAGAAACGCCTCTTGCGGATCGTCTTTTCCTCCACGGCTCGGGCTCCGACCTCGGCCGCCGGCTCAATCCCCATCGACCGATAAAAAGAGAGCCCGCCCCTCGTGAGAAGGACGGGCTTTTCCTGTTGTTAGTTTCCGGAGCGCGTGATCAGAAGGAGAGTTTGAATCCTAAGCGCGCCGACCAGGGGCCGAATCTGGTTTCCCACTGATTGAACGCCGGATGAGTAATGCCCCTAGACGCGATAATGGACTCGTAGTCCCGGGCAAATGTTCCGTCCAGGATTTGTGTGGTATAGCCCGTGAAGCTCTGTCTATCGATGGTGGTGATCTTGCTCTGGATCGTGTCTGTGTCAGTGACGTTGTTGATCTGGAGGTTGATGGACGCGCGGTACTTGGCGCCGAGCTTCAAGGTGTAATCCAGATAGACATCGGCCCAGAAGGCAGAGGGCAGCCGGCCCAAGTCCCCCCGGCCGTTGACGTAGAAATATTTGGAGTTGTAAAGGACCTTGGTTGTCAAGGGCAGGCCGCTTCGCCCGTAAGCCACGACCCCCACGGTCAGCCCGAACGGGAAGGAATAGGAACCGTACGCTTTCAAATAATGGGTCCTGTCCTGGGGCAGAGGGCCGTCGAGCACATTGCCCAAGCCATCGTATCCCATAAACCAACGGTCAAAATCCTGTTCGACGCTCGGGCCGAGGCGGCCGCCTTCATCGGAGCTGGCCAGGCCGGAATAGTTCCCCGATACGCGGCTCAGAGTATAATTGATCCCGCCCTGCCAGTTGTGGCTGAACCTCTTTTCCAGCGAGACATTGAGGCCATAGTATTCCCTGGTCGCTTTCGGGCAGGCCCAGTAGTCGTCGATGAACTTGCCGCCCTGGGAGATCGGCAGGGATACGCCGAACCCGGGGTTGGTGATCCAGAAGTCCTGAGAAACCGTTACGGCTCCGGTCGTCGGGTTGACTGTCGTTATATAGACGCCGACATCCTCGATCGTCCGGATCAAGTGCTTCTGGACGAAGCGGGCCGTGAGGGAAAGGTCATCCGCCAGCTTCTTCTCGGCGCCGAACGAGATCTCTCTCTGGGCGGCCGGCTTAATGTCCGGATCGACCCGGTTTAACGAAGGCGGCAGGTAATCCATGGATCCGGCAAAGGTGTTGCCGGCTTTTTGGCTGGCCGCGTCGTCGAGCTTCCCGCTCGCCGCAATTTTCGTCCAATCCGGATCGTTGAGAGCGTAGTAATCCTCCACGCGTTTGGTGCCGCCGAAGGTGAGCTGGCCCATGTAGAGCTTCATGAGATCATAGTAGATCCCGTAGCTGGCGAAGAGCTTCAGACTGGAGTCCCCGAACACATCATAGCTCGCCCCAACTCGAGGAGCCAGCGTATCGCCTAAACCGAACGAGACGGGATTTTTTGAATATCCCTCGTAAGACGTATTGTCCGTAAAGGACGGCATGTACTGGCTCTCGGCCCGGAGGCCGATATTGAGAGTCAGCCTGTCCTTGATCGTCCAGGAATCCTGGAGGTAAACCGACAGATTGTTGCTTTTGATGTTCCAGACGCTCCCGGAGGGAGAAGTGAACGAGCTCCGGACAAGATAATACCCATATTTGCCGTAATACGGGCTTGCCGGGTCGGCGCCGGCGCCAACCTTAAATTCCAAATCGTCATTCGTCTGGCCCCAATACAAGGTCACCCTGGGGTGGGTATAGCCGGTGAAGCGATCTTCATAAAGATTGTTATAGCCGACACCGGCCTTCAGGGCGTGCTCGCCCGCCCAGTTGAGGTAGAGGGATACGTCAACGTTGTTGCTGATCTTCCCGCGCAGGTATTTCTTCGTCTCCTGAAACATCGTGCTGCTTGTCCAACCGCTGAGTTGGATCAGGTTCGGGTTGGCCAGAAAGAAGGCATCGCCGGCGTAGATGGAGTTCGTATTGTTGAACAGATACGTTGAGGAGTCAGGAGGGACAATCTGCTGGTTTTTTTGATCCTGCTCGTGCCAGCCGCCCCGGTAGCTGATAAGCAGGTTGTTGCCGATGGAATAATCCGCGGTCAGCGAGGCGCTCACGTTCGGAGTATCAATCCCTTCCTTCCCCCATTCGTAACCGGCGACGCCGTTGCCGATAATGGTGGGCAAGGCCCCCCGGTAATTGGTAAAATTGTTGATGAAGCTGGCCGAGAGGCGAAGGCCGGCGAGCGGGGCGGAGGAGAGCCGGATCGATGCTCCAAGGCCGTTGTTTTTTGCCTCGAATGTCTGGAACGGCCCTTTCCTCAGGTTGAAATCCCTCTGGGCCGACGTCAAGTTGAAGTTCGGGTTGAACGAACCATAGAACCACAGCTTGTCCTTGATGATATAGCCGCCGAAGCCGATTATTCCTTCGTACCGATTGTAGCGGTCCCTGTCCTTCCCGCCGTTGTAATACTCGTCGTCGAAGTTCACGTAATTCCAGACGTAGCTGCCGAAGGGATCCCGTCGGAGGAAGGTTCTGGATTTCCCCTGCATGTACTGCCTGTTATTCTCGTAGAAGCCGAAAATGTCGCCGTGGAACTCATTGCTTCCAGACCTCGTGATGACGTTGATGACACCGCCCATCGATCCGCCGAACTCGGCATTGTAGCCCGAAGCCGTCACCTTGACCTCATCCAGAAGCTCGAGAACGATGCTCTGGCCGCGGTCTCCGTAATGAAAGTCCGTGATATCCGCGCCGTCGGCGTACCACATGTTTTCGGCACCGGAAGCGCCGTCCACCGAAATTCCGGCGGTAATGCTCTCGCTCTGAACGCCGGGGATGGTGCTGATCAGCGAATCGAAATTCCTCCCCCGGGGAAGCGCCATGAAGATTTCCTTGGTCATCGTCTGGCCCTTGACCGTACTTTTGACGTCGATCAACGGCGCCTGGCCGACGACCGTGACCAGCTTTTCGATAGCGGCCTGTTCCAACGTCGCGTTCAAGGCCAGGGTCTGGGATAAATCAAGATTAATATCCTTTCTGGCCAGGGTGTTGAACCCGGAAAGTGAGAAAGTAATATAATAAGTCCCGGACGGAAGCGCCATTAAACGATATATCCCGTCCCTATCGGTGATCGCGGAGGCCTTTCCGACAAGCTTGGGGCTGGTGGCTTCGACTGTCACTCCGGGAAGAGGACTCCCCTGGTTGTCCATAACCTTTCCGGTGATCTTCCCTGACGGCGTGAGCTGAGCGAAAGCCATTGCAGCAGTCAACGAACAAACGATCAGGAAAAGAAAAAGCTGTTTTTTTTTCATTTGATTAGATCCGCCTTTTTTACTCTCCGAAACCTCTCGCTCCCGAGGTGAATCCGAAGAAGGCTCCACCTCAATCCTTGGTACCGGATGCCCCGCCTTATTTTATCGTCATTCACGCTCCTTGAGAATTTGCCGTATCCCGACGGCGGCCCGGGCCTGTTGATATAAAACACGCCTGAGTGTTTTCGCCGCGACGGCTCCTCCCCCTGTCAAGGTCCAGAAAACTTTCCTCATCAATAGAGATTTTCTTCAGGGTGTCGTCAAGATCCCATAGGTAAGCCTTTCCTCCTATTGGCGCCATGGTAATTCCTCTCGCGAACCGTTGTCAAGCTGCTCAGCCGATCTCCTCGAACCGGGCCGTGAAATGGCGGAGGAAGGGCGGCTCCTCGACAATGCGGAGCCCCTTGACGGCATCCTTCTTCCGGCCGATGGCGGCCAGCGCCTCGGCCACATATTGAAGGTGGGAAGCGGTATAAACGCGCCGGGGAATGGCCAGGCGAACCATCTCCAGCTTGGGGAAGATGGGCTTGCCCGTGCCCTCATCGGTCTTGCCGAACATGACTGTTCCAATCTCGACGGCCCGAACTCCGGCCTGGCGATAGAGGGCGACGGTCAAGGCCCAGGCCGGAAAGTCCTGGCGGGGAATGTGCGGCAGGAACCGGTCGGCCATGATATAGACGGCATGCCCGCCGACGGGCTTGAAGACCGGCACTCCCGCCGCGTCGAGAAGTCCGGCCAGGTATCCCGTGTGGGCGATCCGGTAGCGGAGGTAATCCTCTTCCAGGACTTCGCTCAGCCCCTGGGCGATGGCCTCGAGGTCACGTCCGGCCAGTCCGCCGTAGGTGGGAAACCCCTCGCCGATGATGAGGATGGTCTTCAGCCGCTTGGCCAGCTCGGTATTGTTCAATGCGATGAATCCGCCGATATTGACCAAGGCGTCTTTCTTGGCGCTCATGGTCGCCCCGTCGGCATGGGAGAACATTTCGCCGGCGATGGCGGCCACGCTTTTTTTGGCGTAGCCCTTCTCCCGCTGCTGGATGAAAAAGGCGTTCTCGGCGAAACGGCAAGCGTCGAAGAAAAACGGAATCCCGGCTTTCCGGCAGACCGCGCTCACGTTGCGGATATTATCCATGGACACCGGCTGGCCGCCGCCGCTGTTGTTGGTGACCGTCAGCATGACGACGGGGATGCGGGCTTTTCCCTTTTCGGCGATGAAGGCCCGGAGCTTGGCGATGTCCATGTTACCCTTGAAAGGATAATCGGAAACCGGGTCGTAGGCTTCGTCGATGACCAGGTCGACGGCGGTCGATTGGCGGACCTCGACGTTGGCCCGGGTCGTGTCAAAATGGATGTTGTTGGGGACGAAATCGCCCTTTTTCAGCAGTCCCTCGAAGAGGATGCGCTCGGCCGCCCGGCCCTGGTGGGTCGGAATGACCTCGACGAACCCGAAGACGTCCTTGACGGCCTTCTCGAACCGGAAAAAAGACCGCGCCCCGGCGTAAGATTCGTCCCCCCGCATGATTCCGGCCCACTGGGCGTCGCTCATGGCCGCAGTCCCCGAGTCGGTTAACAGGTCGATGAATATTTTTTCGGCGGGAATGCCGAACACATTGAACCCAGCGGCGCGCAGGGCGCGTTGACGCTCGCTGCGCTGGGGCAGGCGGACACTCTCGACGGTCTTGATCCGGAACGGTTCAAGGGGCATTTTAAGTTTGGACATGAAGGGCTCCTGGCGCTTCGATCAGAACGAAACGAGTTTTTTGAATTGGGCGAAACGGGCTTCGATTTCCGGGACTTTCAGCTGCATGAACCGGTCGATCCCGAATCCCTCGATGGCAAACGAAGCCATGACGCTGCCGTAAACCGCCGCCCGGCGAACGTCCCGCCCGCTGAAGCTCCCGATCTTGTCCAGGTACCCCAGGAAACCGCCGGAGAAACTGTCCCCCGCCCCGGTCGGATCGATGACGTCCTCGCACGGCAGGGCCGGGACGCCGAAGATCACATCCTCACCGAAGACCAACGCCCCGTGTTCGCCCTTCTTGACGATGACGATCCGGGGCCCCATGGCACGGATGCGCTTGCCGGCCTTGATCAAGTTGCTTTCATTGGTCAGCATGCGGATCTCCTCATCGTTGCCGAAGTAGATATCCACACGGCTGAGGACACGGAGAAGAGTCTCGGACTTGCTCTGGATCCACAGGCCGATCGTGTCCAGGGCCACCAGCTTGGGCTTTTGGACCTGGAGAAAAATCGTCTCCTGCAGATCGGGGTCGATGTTGGCCAGGAAGAGGATGTCGGCCTTTTTATAGGAGGCGGGGATCTCCGGCCGGAAATCCTGGAATACGTTCAAATCCGTGCGGATGGTTTCGCGCTGGTTGGGATCGTAGCCATACCGCCCTTGCCAATGGAAAGTCTTGCCGCCCTTGACGATTTTCAGGCCCTTCAGGTCAATGCCCCGTTTCTTGAGAAAAGCGATGGTATCCTTGGGAAAATCTTCCCCGACGACGGCGACAATGCCGGGCCGGGCGAAGTAGGAGGCGGCCAGGGCGCAGTAGGTGCAGGAGCCGCCGATGATTTTTTCCTTGCGCTCCCAGGGCGTCTCGATGGTATCGAACGCGACCGAACCGACGATGACCAGGCTCATGATGTCCTCATTTCAGATATTTCCCGACGATCAGGGCCAACCGCCTCCGCACAGCGGGAGGGATGACTTGGGGCGCGGTCATGATGGCCCCGGCCAAGGCTGTTCGACAGCCGCAGACCTTCTCGTCGGACGACGGAAGCGCGGCCACTGCTTTTTTAATGACAGCCTTAGCGTTATGGATATTGAGACGGAGGTTTTCCAGGACGAGCTCCACGGACACGCTCTCTTCCTCGGCGTACCAGCAGTCATAGTCCGTGGCCAAGTTCATGGTCGCATAGCAAATCTCGGCCTCCCGGAAGAGCTTGGCTTCGGTGGCCCCGGTCATGCCTATGACCGTCCCGCCCCAGGCCCGGTGCATTTCGGACTCGGCCTTGGTCGAAAAGGCCGGCCCCTCCATGCAGACAAAAGTCCCGCCCAGGTGGGCGCGGATACCCATCTCGACGGCCGTTTCGAACAGCAGCTTCGACAATCCGCCGCAGACCGGCTGGGCCAGGGCCACATGGGCGACGATCCCTTCTCCGAAAAACGTGCTCCGGCGATGGGTCTTGTCGATGAACTGGTCGGCAAAGACGAAATCGCGGGGCCGGATTTCCTTCCGCAGCGAGCCGACCGAATTGACCGAGATCAGACGCTCCACGCCCAGCATCTTGAACCCATAGACGTTGGCCCGATAATTGATGTCGGAGGGAAGAAACTTGTGACCGCGGCTGTGGCGGCTGAGGAAAGCGACTTTCCGGCCCCCGAGCGTTCCGACGATATAAGCATCGGAAGGATCGCCCAGTGGGGTTTTGAGCTTGTATTCCCGGACGTTCTTGATGCCGTCGATCTCATAGAGCCCGGTCCCGCCGAGAATGCCGATCTCGACGCGGGGGAGTTTGAGGGTGGTTTTTGCTTGCGGTTTGTTAACGGCGGCCATGGATCCTCCTTGAAGAAGACCCAATTATAGCGGCATCCACAGACATGTCAACGGAGGTCAGGACCCAAAACTGAGGTCAGGCTCTCACCTTGATTTGGAAACCGCCCGGCACGGGTTCATCGGAGACGACATACAAATAACCCCCGCCGCAGCCGGAGTACATGGCCCCGGCAAAACGCTGTTGGTAATGGCCCAAAAGGGTCATCAAATCTACGGAGATGGTGGGGTAGCGCACCGTATGGGGAAGGATCGCTTCCCAGCAAGACATGCATTCGTTCATGCTTTCACCCAGGCGGTGCCGGTCTTTCGCCAGGATGGCGGCATAGCAATCCTTGCCCGATTGCCCCAGGCGGCGGATCCATTCCGGGTCGAGGTTCTTGACCCCCAGCGGGCCGTAGCCTTCGGGGCGTTGATTGACCGGCACCATATGGATTACCGTTTCCAGCCAGCGGGCGATATCCACATCCCGGCAGGACTCCACGTGGGCGGGGAAAGTACCGCCGGCGTGGGAATAATTGTAATCGAGACGGTTGATTCCAGGATAGATCAGACCGGCCATATCTTGCGACCCGGACGGTTCGAGCTTGTCGCGGTTTTCCGCTCTGTAGAGTTCCCGCACCAATTGAGACGGCTCGCCCGGTGGGAATTCAGCTCCCCACAGGGCGGCGGCCGCCTTGCGGGTGCTGGTGCCCAAACCGCAGCGGTCCATGAAGCGGCAGGTGGGCTCGATGGCGACGACAACCATCGAGCCGGGCGGCTCGGGGTTGCGGCAGGAGACAAACGGCTGATCAATCCAACCGCCCGCGAACGACATGCGATAAGGGATTTTGCCGACAATGTCAGTAATTTCGAGCATGGCGTATGTAGAGCTCGCTTTTCTAGAGGTGGGTGTCGGTTGCAGCCGGCGGGTTGTTCATGGTCTTCCCCAAATTCCACTAACTTTGAATGGATGGTAACCTTTTCATCATAGCATTTCCAATACCCGGATGCATTTTGGCCCCACAGATTCAAGAAGCGCCCGCTTCTCCTTCTTTTTCTGTGAATGAGGATGTTTCAGAAAAAAGATTATACATCCGCCGATTATTCGTATTTCAAGGCTTGGGCCGGGTTGGATAAAGCGGCCCGGATGGCCTGGAAAGAGACGGTGATCATGGCCACGACGAGGGCCACGGCTCCGGCCGCCGCGAACAGCCACCAGGCCATTCCCGCCTTGTAGGCGAAACTGCGGAGCCAGCCCTTCATGACAAAATAGGCCACGGGCCAAGCCAGCAGATCGGCCACCACGACCCAGGTGGCGAATTCCTTGGACAGCAGCAGTACGATTCCCGGCGCCGACGCCCCTAGGACCTTGCGCACGCCGATTTCCTTGGTCCTCTGCTCGGCGGTGAAGGAGGCCAGTCCGAACAGCCCCAGGCAGGCGATGATCACCGCTAAACCGGAAAAGATCTTGAGAAGGGAGCCCATCCGCTCGTCGGCGCGGTACATGGTGTCGAAATCTTCGTCGAAGAATCGGAATTCAAACGGGTATTGCGGATAAACCCTCTGCCAGACGGACTTGACCGCATCCAGGGAGGCCGGAATCGCCCCGGCCTGCAGGCGGACGACGGCGAAACGGAATTGGTCCGGGGCGACGCGCACGGCCAGGGGCTCGATCGAATTGCGGACCGATTGATAGTGGAAATTCTTCATCACCCCGACAATCGTTCCGTCGATGCCCGAGAAGCGGAATCGTTTGCCCACCGCGGCAGCGGCCTCCAAGCCCATCAGCTTGGGGACTTCCTCGTTGACCATAAAGGCCCGGCCGGCGTCCGATGGAGTCGTCCGGGAAAACGATCGTCCGGCGGCCATTTCAATCTTGAATGTCTCCGGAAAATCGAAGTCGACGAAACCCATGCCGATGAGAATTCGCTGGTTGGGGTCTTTGCCGTCCCACTCCGCGCCCCAGGAGTTGCTGCCGATGGACGTCGGCGGTTGATGCGTCGCGGTCACGCCGGCGACCTTGGGATCGTTGAGCAGCTGCTCTTTAAAAGCGCCGTAGGTTCGGGCCGTTTCCCCTCGCATGGGCAGGTAGATGAGCTGCTCCTTTTCGTAGCCGAGCTTCTTGTTGCGCATGAAATCGAGCTGGCGGGACACGACACCCATGCCGATGAGAAGCAGGACGGACAGCCCGAATTGGACGACCACCAGCGCTTTGCGGAACAGGGCGCTCCGCGCCCCGCTCCCGGCCTTTCCCTTCAGGACGCTGACGGGGAGGAAGGCCGACAGAAACAGGGCCGGATAGCTTCCGGCGACGATCCCGGTGATCAGGGTGACGGCCGTGATCCCGAGAGCGAATTTCCAACCCAGCAAGGCGGCCAAGGGGATCTGTTTTCCGGCCAGGGAATTGAAAGCCGGAAGCAGAAGGACGACCAGCCCCAGGGCGATGATCCCGGCCAGAACCGCCGTCAGGATGGATTCGCCGTAGAATTGGGCGGCGATGCTCCGGCGCAAGGCGCCGACGACCTTGCGCAGCCCGACCTCCTTGGCCCGGTTGGCCGAGCGGGCGGTGGCCAGATTCATGAAATTGATGCAGGCGATGAGAAGCACGAACAGGGCGATTGCAGAGAACGTGGTGACGTACTTGATGGCCTGGTTATTGCGGGCGAAGCCGAAGTAGCCGAACAGCCGGATGTCGACGAGCGGCATGAGCATGAAGTCTGGCCCCCGGTACGTCTCGAAACGGCGGCGGGCCTCCGGATCGCTTTGAATGCGTTTCATCTCTTCCGGATCGGCCCGGATGGCGGCGATCGTCCTGCTCCGGTTGAGTTGGGTGATTTTTTCATTGACCGCCGCCGCGGACGTCCGCGTCTGGAGCTGAACGAAGGTGAAAATGCTATTGGAATTCCATTCATTGATATCGATCCCCAGGTTCTTGAGAAAGGCCATCGGAATCAGGGCGTCGAACATCAGAACGGAATTGGACGGGATCTTCTTCAGGACCGCGGATACGGTCAGCGGGAAGGCGTTGTTGACGGTGACGGACTTTCCAATGGGGTTCTCGGACCCGAAATACTTTTCCGCCATTTCTTCCGAGATGACCAGCGAGCCGGGGCCGGCCAAGGCCGTTTCTGCGGTCCCCCGAACCAGGGGGAACGTGAACATCCCCAGGAAAGACGGATCCACGGCCATGACGCGGCTCTCGAAAAAGGCCTTATCTCCATAACGAACCAGAAGCGCCCCCGGCCGGGCGCCCCGGGACGAATCCTTGATTTCGGGGATTTCGGCTTTCAAGACCGGCCCCATGCCATAGGGGGTGACATAGACATGGAACTTGCCCTGACCACCGGTTTGATCCTGCTCCACCCGGTAGAGAGTCTCGGCATTGGCGTGGAAACGGTCAAAACTCAATTCATCCTGGACCCAGAGAAGGATGAACAGGGCGCAAGCCATCCCGACCGCCAGGCCGGCGATATTGATGAAAGAATAGCCCTTGTGCTTCCAGCTGTTCCGCAGAGCGATTTTTAAGTAATTTTTAAGCATGCCAAGTCTCCTCCGGCGCCGGCCGGATGTCCGGCGGGCAGGGCGAACGGGTTGCTTCCGTTCCCTTACTGTAAGACGAAAAAAGGATGAATTTAGTTGCATGTTGGGGGTCAGGTCTTAACATATAACATTCCGCCCGCATTATTAATGAATATTGGAGTTCCAGAGGGAAAAGGCGGGAATACAACGGCATCTAAAAATTCATAAATAATGCAGGTTGGAATTCTGTGCACTTTTTTGATGGAGGGAAAAAGCCCGGGAAAGTCGGATTAATGCCGGCCTCAATTTTTTCCAATGATTACCGGCATTTTAGAGAAATGTTATATGTTAAGACCTGACCCCGTTCGGGGGGAAAAAGCCCGCTCTTTTTGATTTTTCCGCCGGAAAACGCTATTCTTGGTAATTCGCAAGGAACCTGTTATGAAATACATCTATTTTGACGCTTCGTCGGGACTCTCCGGAGACATGATCCTAGGCGCCCTGCTCGACCTCGGCGCGTCCCGGCCGAAGTTCAAGAAAGCGATCGACTCGCTCAAGCTCCCGGTGACACTCAAATTCCGGGATGTCGAGCGCTCCCACCTGCGGGGGCTTAAAATCGACGTCCTGATCACGAAACCAACCGGCCCGGCCCGCCATTGGGACGATGTCGAAAGCTTCATCCGCCGATGTCCTTTTTCTCCCGCCGTCAAGGACCGGGGGCTGGCCATCTTCCGGAATCTCTTCGAGGCCGAAGCCAAGGTCCACGGCCAGCCGTTCGATCACGTCCATCTCCACGAAGCCGGCGCGGACGACGCCCTGGTCGATGTCCTGGGCGCCTCGTGGCTCGTCGAAGAGCTGGGCATCGGGGAGGTCTTCTGCTCCCCCCTCAATGTCGGGTCGGGCTGGGTCAAGACCTCCCACGGCGTCCTGCCCGTTCCCCCGCCGGCCGTGGCCGAGCTTCTGAAAGACGTGCCCGTGTACTCCGCCCACGCCCGGGCCGAGTTGGTGACGCCGACGGGCGCGGCCGTCATAAAGACGCTGGCCTCGCAATATCTCTCCCTGCCCGAGCTCACTTATTCCGGGATCGGCTACGGAGCCGGAGACCGCGACCTTCCCGGTCTGCCCAATATCCTGCGCGTCTTTAGCGGCGACCGCGCCGCTCTCGATCCCGCCAAACGCGTTTTTCTTATCGAAGCGACGATCGACGATTCGAACCCCCAGGTCCTGGCCGCATTTCTGGACCGGGCCCTCGAACTGGGCGCGCTGGACGTTCATCTGACCCCGGTGGTCATGAAGAAAAACCGCCTGGCATCGAAACTGACCCTGCTGGCCGAGGCGGCTACGCTCGACCGGCTCATCACGGCGGTCTTCGAAGAGACAACCTCGATCGGCGTCCGCTATTTTCCGGTCGAGCGCCGGGCCCTGGAACGCCGGATCGAAACCGTCCAAGTCCAGGGCCAACCCGTCCGGGTCAAGGTGGCCCTGCTCAACGGCCGGCCGGTCAACGCCCAGCCCGAATACGATGACGCGCTCCAGCTGGCCCGGACGAAAAAGATTCCGCTCAAGGAGATCCTCCGGGAGGCAGCCGCTTCGGCCGTCCCCGCCAAGAGAGAACGCCGATGACTTCGCCCAAGACCAAATCGCACGACATGGACCTGGCCAAGATCGAGAAAGGCGTCCGCATGATCCTGGAAGGGGCGGGCGAGGACCCCAACCGCGAGGGCCTCAAGGACACCCCGGGGCGGGTGGCCCGCATGTACCGCGAAATCCTGGGCGGCCTGCACGAAAATCCCGAAATCCACCTCCGAACCGTGCACAAGGAAAAGCACGACGAGATGGTCCTGATCAAGAACATCCCCCTGTATTCGATGTGCGAACATCACATGCTTCCCTTCGCCGGCGTCGCCCATGTCGCCTATATCCCCAAGGACGGGCGCATCGTCGGTTTGTCCAAGCTCGCCCGGGTCGTCGAAAGCCTGTCCCGAAGGCTCCAGGTCCAGGAACGCCTGACCAAGCAGGCCGCTGACATGATCATGGCGCACCTCGACCCGCTCGGCGTCATGGTCGTCGTCGAGGCGGAACACATGTGCATGTCCATGCGCGGCGCCAAAAAACCGAAATCGATCACGGTAACATCAGCCGTCCGCGGCATCTTCCGCAAGAATCCCATCACCCGCGCCGAGGCCATCGCTTTCATCCGAGGAGGGCTGTCCGGTGGAAAAGAAGTCTAAAAAGACGTTCTATGTCACGACGCCGATCTACTACGTCAACGACGTGCCCCACATCGGGCACGCCTACACAACGATCATCGCCGACGCGCTGGCCCGGTATCACAAGATGGCCGGGCGAGAGGTGTTCTTCCTCACCGGCACGGACGAACACGGCCAGAAGATCGAAAAAGCGGCCGCCGAACGGGGCATCACCCCGCTGGCGCTGGCCGACGCCGTGGTCGGGCGGACCCGGGATTTGTGGAAAGCGCTCGACATAGAACCCGATTTTTTCATCCGGACGACGATGGCCGTCCACGAGAAGGGCGTCCAAAAGCTGTTTCAAGCCCTGCTCGAAAAAGGTGATATCTTCAAGGGCGAATATAAGGGCTGGTACTGCGTTTCGGACGAGAATTTCCTGGCCGAGGACGTTCCGATCGGGACGGACGGGGTCAAGGTCTGTCCCGACTGCGGCAAGAAGGCCGTCATCGTCTCCGAGGCCACCTACTTTTTCCGCCTGTCCGCCTATCAGCAGAAGCTCCTCGACCACTATGCCTCGCACCCGCAGTTTGTCCGTCCCCCCTCCCGCATGAACGAAGTCTCGAGTTTCGTCCGCTCCGGCCTCAAAGACCTCAGCATCACCCGGACGACGGTCCAATGGGGGATTCCCGTGCCCGGCGACCCGGCCCACACGATTTACGTTTGGTTCGACGCCCTCCATAATTATGTCACGGGCATCGGCTACGGGGAAAACGAGAACCAGTTTAAAAAATTCTGGCCCGCCCAGGTCCACTTCATCGGGAAAGACATCCTGCGTTTCCACGCCGTGTTCTGGCCGGCCTTTTTGATGGCCTCGGGACTGCCTCTTCCCGAATGCGTCTTCGGCCACGGCTGGTGGCTCAAGGACGAGGCCAAAATGTCCAAATCCCGGGGCAACGTCCTCGATCCTTACACCATCATCAACGCCTTCGGGCCCGATCCCCTGCGCTATTTCCTGCTTCGCGAAATCCCCCTCGGGCTGGACGGCAACTTCAGCCACGAGGGCTTCCTCCACCGGGTCAATTCCGACCTGGCCAACGATTTCGGAAACCTCGTCCACCGCACGCTGACGATGGTGCAGCAGTATTTCGGCGGCACCCTCGGCGAGATGGAAGACGAAGGCGCGGACGACCGGGCCATCCGGGAGATGTACGAAAAGGTCAAGGCCTCCGTCCGGAGCCATTATGAGAGCTGCGCGCTTAATAAAGCGCTCGAGGAATTGTGGACGTTCATCGGCGCGGCCAATAAATACCTGGCCGACAACGCTCCCTGGAAACTGGCCAAGGATCCCGGCCGACGCGGGCGGCTGGCCCGCGTCCTTTGGACGGGCGCGGCGGCCATCCGGGGAGCCGGCCATCTCGCCGCCCCGGTCATGCCGGGATCGGCGGTCCGCATCTGGGATCTCGTCGGTGAATCCGTCTCCCCCCAATCTGTTTTGTTTGATGATTTCCGATTCGATGGACTGCGTCCCGGGAGGGAGATGAAAGCTCCACTGCCGCTCTTTCCCCGCGTGGACCTCAAGGAATTCCTGGGCCAGGAAGCCAAGCCCGCCATCCCCTCCGGAGTAGATTCGGCCGCGGTGCCTCAACCAAACGAAGCCAAGATGAAAACTAAGGAGACCCCCATGGACATCATCACTTTCGAGGAATTCAAGAAGCTGGACCTCCGCGTCGCCCAGGTGATCAGGGCCGAGCGGGTGGAAGGGGCAACCAAACTCCTCAAGCTCCAAATCAACCTGGGGACGGAGGAGCGGCAGATCGTGGCCGGCGTGGCCGAGACCTACGCCCCGGAGGACCTCGTCGGCAAAAAGATCACGGTCGTCGCCAACCTGAAGCCCGCCGTGATCCGCGGCGTAGAGTCGCAGGGCATGCTGCTGGCCGGGATCAAGGACGGCAAGGCCGTCATCCCCTTCTTCGAGGGCGATATCCCGCCGGGCAGCAAAGTTCAGTAAGAATCCCAAGGAGGCGCCGGTGGCCCTACTCATTCGAGGCGGAACTGTCTTTTCCCCGAACTCCCTCGGCCCCCGCGATGTGCTGATTGCCGGCAGCCGGCTGGAGGCCGTGACAGAACCGGGAACGCTCGTCCTGGGCGGATTCGACGTCGAAACCTTGGATGCCCGAGACAAATTCGTTCTCCCCGGGTTTATCGACCCCCACGTCCATATTCTAGGCGGAGGCGGAGAGGGCGGCCCGGCCACGCGGGCGCCGGAAGTCTCGATCGAGGACCTCGTCGCCGGCGGTATCACGACGGTTATCGGATGCCTGGGTACGGACGGCGTCACCCGCCACTTGAGCTCCCTCCTGGCCAAAGCCCGGGCGCTGGAAATCGAGGGTATCTCCACCCATTGTTTTTGCGGTTCCTACGAGATTCCGGTCCGGACGATCACGGGTAGTGTCCGCTCCGACCTCGTCCTGATCGACAAAATCATCGGGGCGGGGGAAATCGCCCTGTCCGATCACCGCTCCTCCCAGCCGACATTTGAAGAGTTCGCCCGGCTGGCCGCGGAGTGCCGCGTCGGAGGGATGCTGGGCGGCAAGGCCGGCCTCCTCCATGTCCACCTGGGCGAGGGTTCCCGGGGGCTGGATTTTCTGCGCCGCCTTGGGCGGGAAACCGAAATCCCGGCCGGCCAGGTCGTTCCTACCCACTGCAACCGCAACCGGCGTCTCCTTCTCGAGGCGATCGATTTTGTCCTCGCCGGGGGGTCCATCGACCTGACGACGGGCACCGATCCCGAACAAGAATCGGACGCCGACCTCAGTGTCGAAACCTCCCTCCGGCTTCTGCTGGACAAAGGCGCGCCGCTGGAAAGAGTCACCATCAGCTCGGACGGAAACGGAAGCATGCCGAGATTCGACGCGGGGGGAGCGCTGGTCGGGCTGACCGTCGCCTCGCCGCGGACGCTTCTCAAAACTTTTCGTTCGCTGGTGAAGCGCGGTATCTTGGACCTGGAGCGGGCGGCCCGCTTATTCTCGCATAATCCGGCCGGGATCTATAAATTGCCCCGCAAGGGAGCGCTCGAACCGGGCCTCGACGCCGATCTTCTTCTTTTCGATCGCGACCTTCGGCTGACCGAGGTCATCGCCGGAGGACGGGTTCTCCTGGCCGACGGCCGGCTCCGGGTCACCAGCACCTTCGGAAACCGGGAAGAAACCCAGCCTTGAAGAGATCCTGAATTCTTTGATGCTCTTTGATTCCCTTCTATTCACTCCGGAATATCTATAATTAAACCCATTCGACTCCCCAGGCTTTGCAGTCCTCATCCGCGAAGCGAATTAGGGCGGGCTGAAGCCCGGGGTATAATATGGGTTAATACTGAGCGGCGCTTTTGTCCTAATTTATAAATTAGGATTGGCGCCGCAAATGTATCAAATCGGCCCCCACTTCATCAGGACGGCGGGGATCAGGCTCAACGCCGCAAAAATCACCCAGGCGATGATCAGCGGGAGAATCGCCTTGGCCCATTTTTCATACTTCAACCCGGCCAAACCCAGGACCCCCATGGTGACGCCCGAAGTGGGCAGCAAGGGATTAATAAATTCCGACAATTGAAAAGCCAGAACCGTGGTCTGACGGGTCATGCCGACCAGGTCTCCGAGCGGGGTCAGGACCGGAATCGTCAGCGCCGCCTGGGCCGTTCCCGAATGGACGAAAAAGTTAATGACGCTCTGGGAGCCGAACATGAGCTGTGACGAGACGATCGGATGGAATCTGGAGATGGATCCGGCCATCCCGGCCAGGATGGTGTCCAGAATCCGTCCGTCCGTGGCCACAATCAGGATGGCCCGCGCCGTCCCGATGATCAAGGCCGCGCTGACCATGTCCTTGGCCCCTTCGATGAAAGCCCGGCCGATCTCGTCGCCGTTGAGCCGTCCCAGAATTCCGGCCAGAATTCCCATGGCCAGAAAAACTCCGGCGATCTCGTTGATGTACCATTTATATTTCAGGATGCCGAAGATCATGAAAACGAAACTCCCGCCAAAGACCGCCAAGACTCTTTTATGAGAGCCCAAAACGGGGAGTTTTTCCATGACCGGGCCCGATCCCAGCAGTTTTTTTCGTTTCTCCAGATCGTCTTCGTAGACCGGGCTGGATTTGGGATTTTTATATACCCGGGCCGCATAGGCCATGACGAAGACCACAACGATGGCCGTGCCGACGGCCCAGATGATCAATCGGTAGCCCAGGCCCGAATAGAGCGGCAGGCCGGCGATCCCCTGGGCGATCCCGACCGTGAAAGGGTTGAAGAATGCGCCGGCGAATCCGGCCGCCGCGCCCAGAAAAGGAATGGAGACTCCGACGATGGTGTCATAGCCGAGGGACAGGGCAAGGGGGACAAAAATGAGGATGAACGGCATGGTCTCCTCGCACATCCCCCAGACCGCGCCCCCCAAGGAGAAAATGACCATCGTCACCGGGATCAGCAAAACCCGCAGGGTTTTGCTCCGGCCGAATTTGAAGGCCAGGTTGTGGATCACGGCGGTGATGGCCCCGGTTCTTTGGATCACGGAAAAGGCCCCGCCGACGATAAAAATGATGCCGATGATGGCGGCGGCTTCAACGAAACCCCGGATGGGGGCCACGAACAAAGCCCCGACTCCCTGGGGACGGCTTTCGGTCCGATGGTAGGAGCCCGCGACCGGGATGGTCCGGCCGTCCTTTTCCACCCGCTCGTAGACGCCGCCGGGGATGATCCATGTGGCGATAACGGTCAACACGACCATGACGAAAATGAGGATGAGGGTATGGGGGAGCTTCAGAGTTTTCATTCGGCCTCCGAACGGTGGCGTCCGAAGGCATCATAGCGGCCCCGGGGGCTCCTGTCCAGAGCCTTTCGGCAACCCCAGCCGCCGCTTCCACGACAATTTGAAGGCGTAATTCGAACCGTTGACGCCGAGTCGTTCCGCGGATATCATTCCCGGGAGAAAAGAGGAGGCAACGTGAGTCATCGGATTTTTTGGGCGACAGCGACAGCGGTTTGTCTCGGGGGAATCGGAGGGGGCGCATTTCAAGGATCTGAATCATTGAAGGGGCAGGCCGTTCCGGCGGCGCTCGATCCAATCCATCAGCGTCTCGACGCGGCCGCCGCGGCCGTCCTTCCGAAAGTCGTCGCCTGGCGGCGCGACTTTCACCGGCACCCGGAGCTGGGCAACCGCGAAACCCGGACGGCCGGAGTGATCGCCGATCGTCTGAGGGCTCTCGGTCTTGAGGTGCGGACCGGAATCGCCAAAACCGGTGTTGTCGGCGTCCTGCGCGGCGGCAAGCCGGGGCGGGCGGTGGCGCTGAGGGCCGATATGGACGCCCTTCCGGTAACCGAGGAGACCGGGCTTCCCTTTGCTTCCACGGAACGCGGCGAGTATAACGGCCGGGAGGTCGGCGTCATGCACGCCTGCGGTCACGATTTCCACATGGCCATCGCCTTGGGCGCGGCCGAAGTCCTGGCCGGATTGAAGGCCGACCTTCCCGGGACGGTCACCTTCATCTTCCAGCCGGCCGAGGAAGGCGCGCCGGGCGGAGAAGACGGCGGCGCCGAGGTGATGGTCGAACAGGGCGCGCTCGAAAATCCCAAGGTGGAGGCGATTTTCGGGCTGCATGTCGGCATCAACCCTCTCGAAACGGGTTTCATCTCCTTCCGTCCCGGCGCCGAGATGGCCTCCAGCGATACATTCACCATCACGGTGCGAGGCCGCCAAACTCATGGCGCCCTGCCCGCGGCGGGGATCGATCCCATCGTCGTCGCCTCCCAAATCGTCCTCGGCCTGCAGACTATCATCAGCCGCCAGGTCGACCTCATGGCGGCGCCTGCCGTCGTCACGGTCGGCGTCATCGAAGGCGGAACCCGCTTCAATATAATCCCGGATACCGTGAAAATGACCGGCACGATCCGGACCTTCGATCCGGCCATGAGGGTCCAGATTCACGAACGCCTGAAACGGACTGCGGAAAACATCGCCGCGGCGGCGGGAGCGGCCGCCGAAGTGAAGATCATCGTCGGCAATTCGACAGTCTGGAACGACCCGAAACTGGCCTCGCGAATGACGCCGTCTCTCGCTCGCGTGGCCGGGTGCCTGTTCGATCCGAACGCCCCGATGACCGGTACGGCCGAGGATTTCTCTCTTTATCAAAAGGAAATTCCCGGGCTCTATTTCTTCCTGGGCGTCGCCCCCAAAGGCACCGATTCGGCGAATTGGGCGGCCAATCACTCGCCGCGATTCAACCCCGACGAGGGCGCCCTCCTGACCGGCGTCCGCGCGCTCGCTTCGCTGGCCGTCGATTTTCTCTTTTGACATTCTTTTGACGATTGTTTTTCCCTTTGGTGACAATCTCCGTCTGCGGTCTTTGTATATTGATCATGACGGAGGTCAAAACCATGAACACAAAAAAAGAATGGAAAAGCAACGGGAAAAGCCGGACGCGAGTCCGGTCGGGGCTGGCGGCTTTGTTCGTCCTCGGCCTGCTCATCGGCGGGGCTTTCAGCGCGGCGCCGCCCGAGCCGGAGAGATCGCGGCCGATCGGCGACCTGGTCCGAAACCTGGAAGTCGGCCGGCCGGTGAGTCACGGCAACCTGACGATCGTCCCGGTCTATCTGACCCGCATCCACAACCGGACCGCCTACCCCACATTGGACGAAGCTCTGAAGAACGGGTGGATCGAAATCGCCGAGTTAGACGGCGGGCGTGTCCCCCAGGTCCGCATCTCGAACCGTTCCAAAAACACGATTTATCTCATGGGCGGTGAAATACTGAGCGGAGCCAAGCAGGACCGCATCCTGGCTTCGGACCTTCTGCTCGGTCCCGGGACAAAGGACCTGATCGCCCCCGTCTATTGCGTGGAACACGGCCGCTGGACGGCCAGGACCGAGTCGTTCACCAGCCGGAGCAACCTTGGGACCTTCGACCTGCGGGCCAAAGCCCAGGATAAAAGCGGCGGTGCTCAAGCCGAAATCTGGGATCGAGTGGCTGAGCAGAACGCCAAAGTCGGTGTGGCATCCCCGACGAGCGCCTACCAGGACGCTTATGAATCCGACGCCAACAAGGCCAAGATTAAGAAAATCGAGGAACGCATGGCCGAGATCCCGCGTCTTTATAAAGACACGGTCGGCGTTATGATCGGATTGGGGGAAAAAATCGTCAGCGTGGACATCTTCCTCAATCCCGCCCTGTTCGAAAAACAATGGCCCAAAATTTTGCGCTCGTCGGCGCTCTCGTCCCTGGGCCACGACGGCCGCGGGACCCTGGCCCCCAGGACGGCGGCCGATTTTCTGAAAGCGTTCATCGACAAGGATTTTCAGGCCAAGAAGGGCCTGGACCTGGGAGTGGAGCTTTCTTGCGTCGACGACTCGGTCAGTATCCAAGCCCTCGCCTATGAGGACGGAATTCTCCACCTGGCCGCGTTTCCCCAGGAGCAGAGCCGCCTTAAAGTGGACGGCCCTCTCGGGCCGGAACAGCGGCTTCGGGTCATCCGCGACTGAGTGGACGGAATCCGGCGGAGACGGCTTCCGTGAATCCTTGGGGAAACGCGGAAGCTGTCTCCGGCTTATTTTCCGGTTATAATAGGCTGGGGGCGACGCCCCGGACCAGCGGACGAGAATGAAAACACACCGGTTGTCCAATCATCTGCGGCTTCTCTTCGGCGGGGCCGTTCTCCTGCCCTGCGTTATCCTGACCGTTCTCGCCGTCCGGTCGATCAACCGGGAGGAAACCTACATTGAGCGCCGCATCCAGGACAGCTTGGACGCCGAGTTGACGCACGTTGTCGCCCTGCTTAAAGACGAATTGCGTCTCGTCCAGGAAGATCTGAGCGCCGCCGCGCCCCCCGGCGAAATCGGCGATCCACGCTCCGCTCTCAGCCAATGGAAGAAGAAATCGGGGCTCGTCGGCGTTCCTTTTCTTTTGGCTCCGGATTACCGCATCCTGTGGCCGACCCGCGAGCAGTACTTGTCCGAAGTCGACCTTTCCTTTTTGAACTGGAACAGGGAATTCGTCACCGATAAAGCAGCCATTCCCTATTATCAAAATGCCGCCTTTCTTTATAAAGACCGCATCATTAACCCTCCGGCGGTTTCGTCGTCGCTGGGAAAGGCGGAAGATAAAGCTTCCCGCGGCGAACCGACGGATCAATCGTCCCGGCCGCAGGAACTCCGGGCGGAAAAACCCGCTGACAAGAAACAAATCCTTCCGCCCGCTACCGGGGACGCGGCGCCAAGCTCCATTCCGCAGGCCCGTCCCGTCTCCGGCCTCTCCGCCGGCGGAAGCGGGGCTCCGGTCCAAGCGAAAATCGACGACGTTCGGATGGAACAGCAGGCCCTGGCCGAATTCGAGAAGGACGACGCGGCGCGAAAAAGGGTCTATGACGCCGTGGCGGAGAAAGGCCAAAAGGCCGAACAACGCACGGTATCCGTCGCGCCCGGCCCGGCTAACACGGCCGCTCCGGCACCCCCTCGGACCGAGTCTCTTTTCATCTCCGAACCGCGGAAATTCAGCCAGATCACGGCCGGGAAGGATTCCGGGTTGGTCCCCCGCTTCATCGAAGAGAAGCTGTCCCTTCTCTTCTGGAAGAAAACGCCCGGTGGACGGATCATCGGCTGCGTTGTCGAAAACGCGGAGTTCCAGGCTCGGATGCTGAAGCGTCTTCCCGACGTCTATGCCCCCGGGCGCATTCTGACCCTTCTGGATGAAAACGGGCGGCCTCAGATCGTTCCCGCGGACGACCCGGGGCGCGATTGGCGTCGCCCCCTGGCGGCCCGCGAAATCAGCGAACTCCTGCCGCGCTGGGAGGCGGCGGCTTACGCCACGGACCCCGGCGCCGCGGCGAAGCGGGCCCGGACGACCCGCCTCCTCCTCGGCGGGCTGATCATCCTCTTGTTCATCTCCATCGCCGGCGGAGGCACGCTCGTCCTGAATACGCTCAGGAGCGAGATGAACCTGGCTCGGCAGAAGACAACGTTCGTCACCAACGTCTCCCATGAGCTTAAAACGCCGCTCACATCGATCCGCATGTTCGCCGAGATGCTCAAGGAAGGCCGCCAACCGGACGCGGAAAAACAGCGGAAATACCTTGGTTTGATGGTCTCCGAAACCGATCGTTTGACGCGGCTCATCAATAACGTCCTCGATTTTTCCAAGATGGAAAAGGGCAAAAAAGTCTACGCTATCACCAGGCTCGACGCGGTCGAACTGGTCCGGGAGATGGTGGAAAGCCAGCGCCCGCGGCTGGAGGCGGAAGGCTTCCTGGTGACGTTTGAAAACTCGTCCGGCCGGGCCCTGATCGACGCGGACGGAGAAGCCCTCAAACAGGCCGTCTTGAACCTGCTGTCGAACGCCGAAAAATACTCGCCGGCGGTGAAATCCATCACCACGGCCGTCGGGATAAAGGAAGGTTCCGTCCTCATCACCGTCCTGGACCGAGGCTTGGGCATTTCGGCCGATGACGCCAAAAAAATCTTCAGGGAATTTTTCCGCGTAGACCAGTCCCTCGCCGCCGGCGTCCGGGGCACGGGTCTGGGGCTGACGATCGCCCAGAGGATCGTCCGCGATCATGGCGGAGACATTCTCTTTCGTCCCCGGGACGGCGGCGGCAGCATCTTCGAGATCGCCTGGCCCGTGAGCGCTGAACCATGACCAAAGAAAAAATCCTGATCGTCGAAGACGACCCGTCCATTTTGACCGGCCTGGAAGATCTTCTGGAGGGCGAAGGGTTCGCCGTCTGTTCGGCCAAGGACGGCACGAACGCCCTGCGCGTTTACCGGCAGGAAAAACCGAACCTTATCCTTCTCGACATCATGATCCCGGAGAAGAACGGACTGGATGTCTGCCGCGAAATCCGGGCCACCGACACCGCGACACCCATCCTGATGCTGACGGCCAAAGGCCAGGAAGTCGACAAAGTCGTCGGGTTGGAACTCGGGGCGGACGATTATATCGTCAAACCCTTCGGCGTCAACGAACTGCTGGCCCGGGTCCGAGCCGGACTGAGACGGTCCCGCGCCGCGAAATCCCCCCCGAAAGACAACGGCCCGATCGAATTCGGAAACGTCCGGATCGACCCCCGGACATTCACGGGAACCAAAGGCGGACGGACCTTCGCGGTGACGGCCCGGGAAATCGACCTCTTGCGGCTGTTTCTGCGCCGCGACGACGAGGTCGTCGACCGGTTCACCCTCCTGGAGGAAATCTGGGGTATCCGATACGAGGGGACGACACGGACGCTTGACCAGCATATCGTCAAACTCCGGCAGAAAATCGAGGACGATCCGGCCGATCCCCGGCATATCCGGACCATCTACGGAGTGGGTTATCGTTTTTCAAGCCGCGGTTCGAACCGCTGACACCCGCCGTCCGGTTGCTTTACTTCCTTCCGGAAGACAATTCCTCCTCGAGACGTCCTCCCCCCATGTCGGGCTTTTCGAGACCCCGGCGCAAGTCGGCTGTGGCGGTCGGAGGGGAATATTCCCGTCAAACCCGGCGTTTGGAGGCTTAACCGAGTCCGGAAGATCAGCGCGACGCGGACCCGTCCCACGCTCTCCGCAAGCGTTCGCTCGGAATCGCTCCCTGGCGCAGAACGCTCGGCGCCGGACCGGTGAGGTCGACGATCGTCGAAGGTGCTCCGCCGGGTGTCCGCCCGCCATCGATGATGAGATCGACCAGGCCGTCAAAGGCCCGACGAACAACCTCGGCACTGTCGATTTCCCCGCCTCCGGAGAGGTTGGCGCTTGTCGCCGTCAAAGGAAAGCCGCACTCCGCTAAAAATTTCCGGAGCCAAGTCAGGGCGGGAACACGGACGGCGACCGTCCTCCCGGGGCCGAGCATTCCGGCCGGGAAAAGCGGTTTCGCTCGGACGATTAGCGTCAGAGGGCCGGGCCAGAATTCGTCCGCGAGAATCCGAAAAACGCCCGGAGGATCGGCCGCAACGCTTTTGGCCGCCTCGAAATCGGCCACGACAACCGACAACGGTTTACCCTGTTCGCGCTTCTTGATCTCATAGATTTTGCCCACGGCGGGAGCGGAAAAGGCGTTGACGCCCAATCCATAGAACGTGTCCGTGGGGAAGGCCAGAACTCCGTCGCGGCGCAGGATGGCGGCGATTTCCTCATTAGAATCGGAAACGACCGTATCGGGCGGGATTCGAATGATCCTGGTTTTGACGGCCAACGCTTTCTCCTGCGCTTACTGTAGGAGACATCGCCGTGGCTGTCAATTATTAAAAATGGTTTCCTCGCCGGGGAAACGCTCGTGTTTGGCCATTCATTTTTTAAAAAGGGCGAGGGGTGGAGGGGGCCAAACCCGTCGACGACTGAGCGGGCACGGATTTTCGCCGTAGGCGAAAAGAGCGAAGGAGGAGCGGAGCGCGTTTCCTCGCCGGGGAAACGCGCGGGTTTGGCCCCCTCCACCCCGAGCCCTCCTTTACAAGAGGGGCTTTACCCTTTACACTAGGATCCTCGGGAAAAGTGGACACCTGACCTTTTTTCACCACAATCCGGGGCCGCCCTCCGCCCGGCTGCGGGAGCGACAAGTTGGCATGGTTATTGCATGAAAAGACAGAGTAGGAGGAACAAATGAACAAACGACTTATCCCCGCAGCCCTGATAGTACTCGCCGCGACCGCCCTTCCCCTGGCGGCGAATACGGCGACCTTCCGAATAAATTTTTATATGCCCACCATGAAAAGCGATTTTTGGGACGTTGAATTCAATCAAATGACCTTGACCAAGACGAATTTCCAGGAAACTTCATTCGGGCTGGGATATGAGATGTTCCTGACTCGTGAACTGAGCCTGATCTTCAGTTTCGACACCTACAGCAAAAGCAAAAGCGGCAACTATAAAGGCTTTGTCGGCTATACTTTCAGCCAAGGAGATTTCGCCTTTCCTGACGACTATCAGGGAGAATACCAGCCCGGACATACGATCCGGTATCAGGTGACCCCCCTTCAGGTTTCGGTTAAGCTGACCCCGTTCGGCCGTCGGGTCAAACTCATCCCCTACATTGGAGCCGGAGTGGGGCTCTATCTCTACAGCCTGCGCATGCAGGGGGACATGATCGACTTCAGTGACGAATACGTATTTGACGATCCGGACGGCTCTTTCGTGCCGGTCTATCCCATCTACGCCGTGGATGTCCTGGAAGGAAAAACATTCGGCAAGATCGGGTTCGGATATCATGTCTTGGGTGGACTGATGTATCCGATCGGCAACCGCCTGACGGTCGAAGGCGAGTTCAAATATAATAAGGCTACGAGCAAGATGTCTGAGTTCCAAGGCTTCGCCCCTCTCGACATCGGGGGCTTTCAGATCTCCCTGGGGATCAATTACTGGTTCTGAACGGGCCCGGATTCCGACGCTTTTTTTACGGCGACCCGGTCTGTCCTGTCGAAAGGGATAATGATCGATCCCCAATCCCAGGAGGCTTCGATTTCGCCCTGAAACCGGACGGCCGCCGGCGGGCTGTCAAGCGCCAGGAAGACCTCTTTGCCGATCTCCCAAAAATCGAGGAGTAGGGGGATCGAAATCGGGGCCTCCCCCCGAGGCGCAATTTCGCCGATGTTCCCCATCGTCCCCTCGGCCACTGCTTTTCCGGCGATGCTGATCTTGTATGTCACACGCTCAGGCTTAATAGCTGCGCCGTTGGGGTTGACAAGGGCCGCGGAGAAAACGATATCGGCCCCACCCATGGTCAGGTCTTTGGCCGTGAACGGCAGGCACTTCACGTCGAAACCCCGATAAATGGGAAAATCGCCGGTGAAGGCGAAGGGAATCCGCTTTTCCCGGCGTCGTTCGTCCTGGAAGGTCATTCCGCCGACAAGGTTGCATTCCACCCGGTCCAGGCCCTGAGCTTCGGGCACATTCGCATACAGATACTCGTAGGTGAACTTTACGGGGACGGCGATCTTCGCTTCGCTCCGGGCGGGAATGGGGATGGGCGCGTCGAGCGGCGTTTCCAACCGGAGATACTCCGTCTGGCCGATGACGACGCGATAATCATAACGGACCAATGACTGGACGGCGGCCGATGGGTTGTCGATGGACAGGACAAAGACCAGGGTCAGACCCTGGAGACTGGGATTGTCGACTCGCTTTTGAACAACGGAAATTTCAACCTCGGATTTTTGGGTCAAAGGACGAGCCTTCGCGGCGGAAGTGGACTTCCGGGCCAAGCCCGCCCTCATCGCTTCGCGCATGAGGACTGCAAAGCTTGGGGTCCCGGCCGACGTCGAGGCGGCGGCCGAAAAAATGGCCAGCGCCGAAATCAAAACCGCGACAGTGGCACGTTTCATATCCGTAAATCCTCTGAATTAGAAGAGTTAGTCTACACGAATCGGCTGGACAGGACAAGCGCGCGCCGTGTCGCATGATTTACTCCACTTCTATGACGCAGGCCCCTCCAGGATGCTTTTCGGCCGGGTCTGTGTCAGCGTCCGGCTCTCATGTATAATAACGGCGTTTCCGGGATGGAGCCATGATCCGTTTTCAAGCCGACTTTCAAGACCGGGCGCTTTTCGTGCGCCTCTTCGGCGGCGACGTCTATGCCGTCGGCGGTTTCGTCCGCGACCGTCTGCGCCGGGTCGAATCCGAGGAAGTTGACTTGCTCGTCGCCCGCCGCCCCGTTGATTCCATCGTCACCGCTTTAGCGCGCCACGGCCGGGTGGATCTTGTGGGGCGAAGTTTCGGCGTCATCAAATTCTCCCGCCGGGGACAAACCTACGATGTGGCCCTCCCCCGTTCCGACCGGGCCGCGGCCGCCGAAATCCGGGGCCACAAGGATATCATCGTCAAAGCCGATCCGGACCTGCCTCTAGAGGAGGATCTCCGCCGCCGCGACTTCCGCTGCAACAGCATCGCCTGCCGTCTGGCCGACGGCGAGATCATCGATCCGTTTGACGGCCGGAAAGACATCCGGGAAAAGATCCTCCGGGTGACGGACGCCGAAGCTTTTCCCGAAGACCCTTTGCGCGTCCTCCGCGCGGCGCGATTCGCATCCGTCCTTGAATTCGCCGTCGAGCCGTCCCTCTACCCCCTGGCCAAATCGATCGACCTGGCCGGATTGAGCGTGGAGCGGATCGACGAGGAATTGTTCAAGATACTGCTCAAGTCCAAACACCCGTCGCGGGGCTTGGACGAGCTTTTCAAGCTGGACGCTCTGCGGCGCCTGTTTCCCGAACTCTATGCGCTTACCCTGGTCATTCAGGATTCCGTTTTTCACCCCGAAAAAGACGGTTTCGGCCACCATACAGTCTGGCACCACACCAAACTCACCGTGGATCAGGCCAAACGACTTTCCGACATCTTCGGACTGGAATCGCCCAAAACTCTGGCTCTTCTCCTGGCCGCTCTATATCACGATGCGGGTAAAGCCGAAACCACGGCCTGGGAACACAAACGCGGCCGGATGGTGGTCACTTCCGCCGGCCATGACCTGGCCGGCGAGAGGATCGCCCGCCAGGCCTTCACCCGCCTGCGGATATTTTCCTGGAACGGGGTTGACCTGCGGACAACCGTCCTGCCCCTCATCCGGACGCACCACCGCCCGGCCGAACTCTGGGCCAACCGGAAGGAGGTCACTCGGAAGGCCTTCACCCGGCTGGCCGCGGATGTGAAAGGCGAGATCGAGTTGGCGGCCTATCTCGACGCCGCCGACCGCGGCGGACGGAGCGAACGGCCCCCGCGCGGTCTGCGTCGCGAAAGCCGCTGGCTCCTGGATACGTTCAAGGCTTACGACGTAAACAGGGAAACGATCAAACCGCTTCTCTTGGGCCGGGATTTGATCGGGCTCGGATGCGCTCCCGGGCCTTCCATGGGCGGATTGCTCAAGGAGCTCTATCGGCGCCAACTCGAAAACGAATTTCAGACGAAATCCAAAGGCCTGCGCGTCGCTAAGGCCCTGCTCAAGGAGTCGGCATGAAAACGGTTCTGGTCACCGGAGGGGCGGGTTATATCGGCTCGCATACGGTCAAAGAGCTTCGCCGGAGAGGCGACGAGGTCATCGTCTTCGACAACCTGTCGAGCGGAAGAAGGGAGTTCGCGGCCGGCGCCGAGCTCGCGGTCGGCGATCTTCTCGACCGCCGGGCCGTCCGCGAAGTTCTGGCCCGCCGCCGCTTCGACGCGGTCCTTCATTTTGCCTCCCTCATTCAGGTCGGCGAGTCTTTCGCCGATCCGCGCAAGTATTACGAGCACAACCTGACGACGAGCCTCAACCTGCTGGGAGCAATGCTCGACGCCGGCGTGGGCCGCTTCATCTTCTCCTCCACCGCCGCCGTTTACGGCGTCCCCGAAACGATCCCTATTTCCGAGGACCATCCCCTGCGGCCGGCGAATCCTTATGGACAGACCAAGGCCATGGTCGAGTCCGTCCTCCGCGATTATGACCGGGCCCACGGACTCCGCTTTTTCTCCCTACGCTATTTCAACGCTTCCGGGGCGGATCCGGACGGTGGATTGGGCGAATGCCACGACCCGGAGACCCATCTTATCCCCAACGTCCTGCGGACGGCGCTCGGCCGCCAAGCCGCCCTCGACGTCTTCGGCACGGACTTCCCCACTCCGGACGGAACCGCCGTCCGGGACTACATCCACGTCTCCGACCTGGCCGCCGCCCATGTTTTGGCCCTCGACCATTTGATCTCGGGCGGATCGAGCGGAGCGGTCAATCTGGGAACCAACCGCGGATATTCCGTGCGGGAAATCATAGATCAAGCCGAGGCCGTGACGGGCCGACGGGTACCGGTCGTCGAGCGGCCGCGGCGAAAGGGCGACGTCCCCGTTTTGCTCGCCTCTTCGGAAAAGGCCGAGCGCTTGCTCGGCTGGTCGCGGAATTTTTCGGATATCGAAACGATCCTAGCGACAGCCTGGGCTTGGCACAAAAAAAGCGGCTGATGCGCCGGCCGGCCGGAGTCTTCAGCCCCGGCCGGGGACACGGAGCCGCTGACCGGTCGAAATCGTGGTTCCTTTCAGATTATTAAGCTTCTGCAGGACCGCGACCGTCGTCCGGTACTTCGAGGCGATCGCCGTCAGCGTCTCGCCAAGCCTGACGACATGCACGGACACGGTCGTCTCGACCGGAGGGAGATAAAGGGGCAGGGCCGTGATGGCCGCCCGAGTTCGATCTCCGGCACCGATCGGGACACGGAGGGCGTATTCCCGGTCGGGTGTCGATTTGGAGCGGAGCTCGGGATTGAGAAAAACGAGTTCGCCGGACTCGATGCCGAGAGCCGCGGCCAGGCCGTCCAGCCGGACCGCACGGTTGATTGCGATGGTCTCAAACTTCAAGGCCGGGTAGGGTTTCGGAAGAGCAAATCCAAACCGGCCCGGATCCCCGACGATCAGGACGGCGGCGATGAAGCGGGGCACATAGCGGGCGGTTTGGAACGGCAGGCGTTCGAACAAGTCCCAAAAATTGTCCAAATAATTGATCTTCTGAGCGTTGATGCAGCGCTGGACGAAACCCTCGCCGCAGTTGTAGGCGGCCAGCGCGGTCGTCCACTCGCCGAACATCAAGTGCAGATCCGTTAGATATCCGATCGCCCCCCGTGTGGATTTGACCGGGTCCATCCGCTCGTCCCAGAAGCGATCGCGGGACAATCCGTACCGGTAACCCGTCGAGGCGATGAACTGCCACATCCCCAGCGCCCGGGCCGAGGACAAAGCCTGGGGCATGAACCAGCTTTCGATCATCGCCAACCAGACAAGCTCCTCGGGCAGTCCGGCCGCCCGAAGCTCGGCTTGGATCCAGTCCCGATAGAATCCCGACAGGCGGAAAGCCTCCTCGAAAGCTTTCCGTTCCGGACCGCGGAAGGAGTCGATCTCCCTCTGGACCCATTTGTTCAGAACGAGGGGGATGGATTTATGGTTGTCGACGACCGGGTTCCGGCGCGAAGCATAGATCTCCTGGATCCTTTGGGCGATGAGGAGGCGGAGGTCGGTTTTTTCCCGAAAGAAACCGGACTCCGGAGCGATTTCTATTTTGAGAAGAAGGCCATAGGCATCATCCAGCGACGTCAGGGCGGCGTCGAGGTCGTTGCGCGCGCGAGCCTGTTTGGCTTCCTGATAAAGAGAGAGCGCTTCTTCGAGGATGGCCGCTTGCTTGTCCTCGCCGGGAGGGAGGACGGCCGGCGAAGCAGGCGCCTCCTCAATCGCGGCGGGAACGCCGGGCGCCGCTTCGGGGGCCGTCGTCGGACGAGGGCTCCGGACGCAGGACCCGATCAGGAGAACCGCCGCCAGGACACCGGCTCTTTGGGAATATCGTCGTCGCGTTGTCGTCATGGAAGAAAAGCTTATAGCACGGCCGCGGAAGCCCCGTCAATGCGATTTCTCAGCGGATCTCGAATGTTCGGGACCCTGCCAATAAATTATCCACGAATACGGCCACCGTCCATATCCCGGCCTCCCGCTCGTCGTGGACCGGAATCCTGTCCCAAGCGATATAGGAATCAAAAAGCATCCCTTCTCCGCCGATCGAAATCGGATCGGTAGAGCGAATGAGAGAGCGGGAGGGATCGTACCATTTCCAGGACACGGCGTGAATGCCCCGGAGGTATCGAAAACCGAGAAAGGAATAGACGGCTTCGTCCCGGCCCTTGCCGAACCGGGACTGTTCGGGGCCCGGCCGGGCCCCATCGGACTTGACCTCGACGGCCGCGCAAAGGATGTGCCGATCCACGGCCGCCGACGGTTCCTCGACGTTGGGCGCGGGGAGAAGGCGGATGCAGGCGCCGGATCCGAGGAGAAAGATAATGACGGGAAGGAGGGCCGGAGAAAGACACGAGACTCTCATCGCCTTTTTATACCACAAGGGGTCCCGGACGGTCGACTCGGCCCGATCAAAAAAAAAGCGGGTTCCCCAAAGGGAACCCGCTGGAGGGTTAGCCGGTGAAGCGCGGAAAACTCAGGCTTTTTTGGCGCCTTTGTCTTTGTCCTTTTTCTTCTTTTCTTTCTTTTTGTACTCCGAGCCGAGGAGCTCAAGGACGGCCATTTCGGCGCCGTCGCCCTGGCGGGGCCCGAGCTTGACGACGCGGGTGTATCCGCCGGGCCGCTCGGTGAACCGGGGCCCGATCGTATCGAACAGCCGGACGGCCGTCGCTTCTTTATAGACGACCTGCAGGACCTGGCGGCGGGCGTGGAGAGTGCCTTTCTTGGCCAGGGTGATGAGCTTCTCGGCCAGGGGCCGCGCTTCCTTGGCTTTAGCCGTGGTCGTCGTGATTCGTTCCTTATCGAACAGCGACGTTACCAGGTTGCGCAAAAGCGCCTCCCGGTGCGCCGTGGTGCGCCGCAATTTGCGGCCTTTGAGGAGGTGCCTCATTCGTCCGACTCCTTCTTGGTCTCGTTGGCCGCCTCACCCTTGATCCGCTCGAGCAATTTCGGATGGAGGTCCAGGTTGAGCCCGAGGCCGAGGTTGACAAGCGTTTCTTTGATCTCGGACAGCGATTTGCGGCCGAAGTTCTTCGTCTTCAGGAGCTCGTCCTCGGTCTTCTGGATAAGGTCATAGATTTTTTCGATGCCGGCCGAGCGCAGACAGTTGTTCGACCGAACGCTCAGCTCGAGGTGTTCGATGGGCTTGGACAGGACGTCGATCTGGCCCATGTAAGGGATCTCGCGCTTGGCGGCGGCGGGTTCCCGGTCCAGCGGCTCGTCGACGACATTAAGGAAAATGATCAGGTGATCACGGAGGATCTTGGCCGCCTGGGCCAGGGCTTCGATGGGGGCCACGGCGCCGGACGTCCAGATTTCCAGGGTTAGGTTCTCGTAATCGATGCGTTTGCCCACCCGCGCCGGCTCGACCCGGTAGTTGACCTTTTTGATCGGCGAGTGCGCGGAATCGAGCGGGATGTAATCGATACCCAGCGTCTCATCAAAGTTCTGGTCGGTCGGAATATAGCCGCGGTTGTTCTTGATGATCATCTCCGCGTCGAGTTTTCCATCGCGGTCGATGGAGGCGATGGGGATGGTCGTGTCGAGAATCTCGACATCCCCATCATGGACGATATCGGCGGCCGTAGCCACGGCCGGCCCTTCCATCTTGAGAGTCAGAGTTTTCGGTTCATTCCCGCGGAGCTTGAGCGGAATGCTCTTGAGGTTGAGCAGGACGTCGGTGACGTCCTCGACGACGCCGGGAATGGTGGAAAACTCGTGCAGAACGCCCTCGATGCGCACGGCGGTGAGGGCCGCGCCATGGATCGACGACAGAAGAATCCGCCGCAGGGCGTTGCCCACCGTGACGGCAAATCCCCGCTCGAACGGTTGAGCGGTGAATTTCCCGTAGGTCGCGGTCAGAGTTTCGTAATCACACTCGAGGAACTTGGGCCTCTGGAAATTGATTTCAGTCATTGTCTCTCCTTCCTCACTTGGAGTAGAGCTCGACGACCATGTGCTCTTCGACGGGCAGCGTGACGTCCTGGCGGGTCGGCAGGCCGGCCACGCGGATTTTGAGCTCGGGGCGGTCGACTTCCAGCCAACTGGGTATGGATTTGCCGGCGTTCGCTTCGGCTCCGGCCCTGATATCCTCGGATTTGGCCGAGCGGGTCCGGAAGTCGATAATGTCTCCGGCCTTGACCAGGAACGAAGGGACGCCGACGCGCCGGTCGTTGACTTGGACATGGCCGTGGTTGATCAGTTGCCGGCCTTGGGCCCGGGACAGGGTAAAGCCGCAGATGAATAGGACGTTGTCGAGCCTCCGCTCCAACATCTGGAGCAGGGTCTCGCCGGTGATGCCTTTCTGGCGCTCGGCCCGCACGAAGAAAAGATGAAACTGCTTTTCCGACATCCCGTAATAGCGTTTCAACTTCTGCTTTTCGCGCAACTGGAGGCCGTAGCCGAGGACGCGGCGGCGGGCCCGGCCGTGTTGTCCGGGCGGATAGCCCCGGCGCTCGACCGGGCATTTATCGGACAGGCACTTGTCGCCCTTGAGAAAGAGTTTGGTCTTTTCCACCCGGCACAGCCGGCAAATGGGTTCGCGGTATCTCGACATCGTTCGTTCTCCTTAGACCCGACGGCGCCGGCGGACGCGGCAGCCGTTATGGGGAATCGGAGTCACGTCCTTGATGGACTTGATCTCCAGGCCGCCCGACTGCAGCGAACGGATGGCCGATTCGCGGCCCGCTCCGGGGCCTTTGATCCTGACGTCCACGGTCCGGACGCCGAAGTCGCGGGCTTTCGTCGCCGCTTCCTTGCCGGCCAACTGGGCGGCGAAGGGGGTGCCCTTGCGAGCGCCCTTGAACCCGACCGTCCCGGCGCTCGTCCAGCAGACGGAAGCACCTTGGGCGTCGGTGATGGTGATGATGGTGTTGTTGAACGTGGATTGGATGTGGGCCACGCCGTAGCCGATTTCGCGGCGGACTTTTTTCTTCTTGGTTTTCGTCTTGGGCTTGGGTGCCATCGATAGCTCCTTCCGCGGTTACTTGGCCGCGACTTTCATCTTCTTGATGGAGTGCCCGCGGGGACCTTTCCGCGTCCGCGCGTTTGTTTTCGTCCGCTGCCCGCGCACGGGGAGTTTCCGCTTGTGCCGCATGCCGCGGAAGCAGCCGATGTCGATCAGCCGCTTGATGTTCTGGCTGATCTCCTTGCGGAGATCGCCCTCGATCTTTTCCCTCTTTTCGATGATCTGACGGATCTTGTTGATCTCGTCTTCGCTCAGGGCCTTGACCTTCTTGTTCCGGTCGATCTTGGCTTCATCGAGAAGCTGAATGGACTTGGACCGGCCGATCCCGTAAATGTACGTCAGGCCGATCTCGATCCGCTTGTCGGGGGGTAGGGTGATGCCAGCGATACGTGCCATGGTGACCTCGTTTTATCCTTGCCTCTGTTTGTGCCGGGGGTTCGTGCAAATCACGATGATAATGCCTTTGCGCCGGATAATCTTGCAGTTCCGGCAGATCTTCTTGACCGATGCGCGTACTTTCATGGGGCCGTCCTTTATTTGAATCGATACGTGATTCGTCCCTTGGTCAGGTCATAGGGCGAGATTTCGACCAGGACCTTGTCTCCCGGGAGAATACGGATGAAGTGCTTTCTCATCTTGCCTGAGATATGGGCCAGGATGCGGTGTTTATTGGCTAATTCCACCCGGAACATCGCGTTCGGGAGGGTCTCCAGCACCGTGCCCTCGGCCTCAAAGACTTCCTCTTTAGGCATGCGGCTGCTCCTTGGTCGTCCGAATGCCGGCCGGCGTTTCCACCCGGCTCAACACCACCGCTCCCCGCTCGGTCAAGGCCACGGTCTCCTCGTAATGGGCGGCCAGACTGCGGTCCTTGGTGACCGCCGTCCAGCCGTCGGCCAGGATCTCCACCTCGAAATCTCCGGCCGCAATCATGGGTTCGACGGCCAGGACCAGCCCGCGGCGGATTCTCGGCCCCCGCCCGGGGAAGCCGAAATTGGGCACTTGCGGCTCTTCATGCAGCGCATGTCCGATGCCGTGCCCGACGAACGAACGGATGACCGAGAAACCTTGGCCTTCGACGTGCATTTGGACGGCGTGGGAAATGTCCGACACCCGCCCGCCCTCGACCATCTTCTCCAGCCCTTTGTAAAACGACGCTTCGGCGGCCTCGATGAGACGGAGGGCCAGCGACGAGACGCGCCCGACCGGGAAACTGCGCGCGGCATCGCCGAAAAAGCCGTCGTAAAGAACGCCGAAATCAAGGCTGACGATGTCGCCTTCCCGCAGGGCCCGGGCCGAGGGGATGCCGTGGATGATCTCCTCGTTGATCGAAATGCAGACCGACGCGGGATAGCCGCGATAGCCTTTGAAGGCCGGCTTCGCTCCCATCTCCAGGGCGCGTCTTTCGGCGTAGGCGTCGAGATCGGCGGTTCGCGCGCCCGAAACGATCAGGGGGCGGAGCTCGTCGAGGATCCGGGCCACGATCCGGGCGCTTCGGCCCAGAGCCTGAATCTCTTCGTCGGTCTTATAAACGATCATCGCTCCGTCCGTTCGCCGGTCGTCGCGGAGGTCGCCGTGCGGGCGGCCCCCACGACGGCATCCAATATGACCTGGACCCGGAGAAAGACTTCAGCGGCCCGGCCTTCTCCATCGACCGGCCGGTAGGCTGATCGAATCCGATAGAATTCCTTAAGCGGCGCGGTGGCCGACTCATAGACTCGGATGCGTTCGCGGACCACCTCGGTATTGTCGTCCGTCCGCTCGACGAGAGCGGTGTCGCAGACATCGCAACGGCCCTCCCGCCGGGGAGGCTTGTGCCTGATATGAAAAATCGCCTGGCAAGCCGGGCAAACCCGCCGGCCGCTCAGCCGCTCGACAAGCGATTCCAGGCTCACTTCAAAGGAGATGATGATTTCGCTCCGGCCGCCGTCGATCTCACCCAGCGCTTCGGCTTGGGCGATCGTGCGGGGATAGCCGTCAAGGACGTAGCCCCCGGCGCAATCGGGCTCCGCGATCCGTTCCCGGACGATGGCCGTGACGACATGGTCGGGGACCAAGCCGCCGCGAACCATGATCTCGGCGGCTTTCCGGCCCAGCGGCGTTTTCTCACGGACGGCCTTCCGCAAAAGGTCGCCCGTGGAAATGCGGGGAAACCCGGTGGCGTGTTCGATCATTTCGCCCAGGGTGCCCTTGCCGCTGCCCGGCGCGCCGAGGAGGATGATCCTCATCCGCGTCTCCCCTTGATGCGCCCTTTGCGCATGAAGCCGTCATAATGCCTCATGACAAGCTGGGCCTCGACCTGCTGGAGCGTGTCCATGGCCACGCCGACCACGATCAGGATCGACGTGCCTCCGAAATAGAAATCCACCTGGAGGCCTTGAGTGAACCAATCGGGCAGGAGTCGCTCCAGGAAACCTCCGATAAAGGGCAGGTATTGGACCTTGAATCCCGTCATCAGGAATTCCGGCAGGATCGCGATCAGGGCCAGATAAACCGCGCCGACCAGGGTGATGCGGGACAGGATATCGTCGATGGCGTCGGAAGTGTTCTTGCCCGGCCGGATGCCGGGAATGAACCCGCCGTACTTGCGCAGATTCTCGGCCACATCGGTGGGGTTGAAGATGATCGATATGTAGAAGTAGGTGAAAAAGACGATGGCCGCCACATACAGAAGATTATAAAGAGGCATGCCCAGCTGGAATTGCCGGGCGATGGACTGGAGAGCGGGGACCTTGATCATCTGGGCGATGGTGGCCGGAATGGTGATGATCGAGGCGGCGAAGATGATGGGGATGACGCCGCCCGTGTTCACCCGCAGGGGCAGATGAGTGCTCTGCCCGCCGTAGACCTTCCGGCCGACGACCCGCTTGGCGTAGGAGACAGGGATGCGCCGCTGGCCCCGCTCGACAAAGATGATGAAGGCGATGACCGCCAGCATCAGCGCTCCCAGGACGAGGATCTTGATCGGATTCCACGTCCCCGTGCGGAGACCGGTGACCATTTCGCCCAATCCGGCCGGAAAGCGGGCCACGATACCGGCGAAGATGAGGAGGGAGATGCCGTTGCCGATGCCCCGCTCGGAGATCTGTTCGCCCAGCCACATGACGAAAATCGTCCCCGTGGTCAGGGTCAGAACGGTCAGCAACTGGAAGGGCAGACCGCGGACAGGGACGACGTTGGCCCCGCCGGGGCTCTTCAAGCCTTGCAGAAAGAGAGAAATGCCCCAGGCTTGGATCAAGCAGATGCCGATCGTGCCGTAGCGGGTGTACTGAGTGATCTTCTTGCGGCCCAGCTCGCCTTCCTTGGACAGCCGTTCGAGGTAGGGCCAGACCACGGTCAACAGCTGGAGGATGATCGAGGCGCTGATGTAGGGCATGATGCCCAGAGCGAAGATAGTCATCTTCGACATGTAACTGCCCGAGAACATGTCGACGAAGCCGAGGATAGTGCCCTTCTGGGACTGCCAGAATTCAGCCAAGGCGGAAGAGGAGATCCCGGGAGTGGGAATCTGGCCGCCGATCCGGTAAACCGCCAGCAGGAGAAGGGTGAAAATGACCCGCTTGCGCAGCTCCGGAATGGAGAAGATATTGCGAACGCTGTCCAACATCATGGCTAGGCCTCGATGAGGATGGCTTGGCCGCCGGCCGCCTCGATCTTGGTCTTCGCCGCGGCGGAGAATTTATGGGCCCGGACGATGACGGCGGAAGAGATCTCGCCCCGGCCGAGGATCTTGACTCGCTCCTTCGCCGATTTGATAATCCGGGCCTCGACCAGGTCCTGGACGCCGACCTCGGCCTTGCCCACGACGCTCAGCCGGTCCAGGTTGACCTCGGCGTAATCGGTCCCAAAAATGTTGGTGAAGCCCCGTTTGGGGATACGCCGGTTGAGCGGCATCTGGCCGCCCTCATAGCCCCACTTCCGGGAAAATCCGGCGTTGGACAACTGGCCTTTATGGCCGCGACCGGAGGTTTTTTGATGGCCGGAACCGGGACCCCGGCCGACCCGTTTCCTGTCCTTGCAGGCGCCTTTGGCGGGTTTGAGCGTACTCAGGTTCATGGCTTCTCCACGACTTCCACTTGGACGAGGTGCGTGATCTTCCGGACCATCCCTTGGATTTCGGGGGTGTTGGGGCGGAGGACCTCGGAGTTTATCTTGCGCAAACCCAAGCCCTTGGCCGTTTGCCGCTGGGTCTGGGGGTAGCCGACGAGGCTGCGCACCAGCTTGATTTTCAATTGCGTTGTCGCGCTCATTGCCAGACCGTTCCTTTGGCCTTGCCGCGGTCGCGGCCGACGACGAGGGGGTTCTTGATCCGCTTCAGGGCGTCCATGGTCGCGTGGGCGACGCTGATCGGGTTGGAGCTGCGCAGGGACTTGGTCAGGATGTCCCGGATCCCGGCCAGCTCCATGATGACCCGGACGGCGCCGCCGGCGATGACTCCCGTACCCTTGGAGGCGGGACGGAGAATGACGGCGCCGGCGTCGGCTTCACCGCGGACGAAATGCGGGATCGTCGTCTCGGCCAGGGTGACCCGGACGAGATGTTTCTTGGCGTTTTCCACGGCCTTGGCGATGGCCGAGGGGACCTCGCGGGCCTTCCCCTTGCCGATCCCGACCACCCCGTGTTCGTTGCCGACCGCGACGAGGGCCGAGAAGCTCAGGTTCTTGCCGCCCTTGACGACCTTGGTCACGCGACGGATGTTGATGACCTGGTCCTTGAGCTCGCCGATCTCTTCGAGGGGCTCCTGATCGGGGTCCTTCGTTTCGACCTTGTCTTTGATCTCTTGGTCTTGCACCTTCGTCCTCCTTGGGGCTAGAACGTCAACCCGCCCTTGCGCAGGGCGTCGGCCAGGACTTTGATCCGGCCATGATAGGGGTAGATGCCCCGGTCGAAGACGATCTTGTCGATATTCTTCTCCCGCAGGCGCCGAGCCATGAGTTCGCCCAGCTTCTCGCAGCTGTCCAGGTTCTTGGTGGCTTTGTGCCCGGCCTGGAAGTCTTTCTCCAGGGTCGAGGCGGCGGCCAGCACCGTGCCGGTGTCGTCGTTCACGGCCTGGGTATAGACGTAACGATTGCTCTTGAACACATGGATCCGCGGCCGGTCGGCGGTCCCGCGGATCTTTTTGCGGATCCGTTGCCGGATGCGGACCTTCGTTTCCTGTCTGGCGATAGATTTGTCTTTAAGCACCGGTCACCCCCGCTTTCCGTTCCTTCTTGATGAGCTTCTCGCCGACGTAGCGGACGCCCTTCTGTTTGTACGGATCGGGCCGGCGGAACTTCTTGATATCCTCCGCCACCTGGCCGACCCGCTGCTTGTCGATGCCGCGGACCGTCAGAAGCGTCGGTTTTTCCACGATGACCTCCACGTCCGGGGGGACGGTATAGATCATCGGACGGGAAAAACCCAGGTTGAGCTCGAGCCGGTCCTTGTCCAACTTGGCCTTGTAACCCACGCCGACGATCTCCAACTGCTTCTGGAAGCCCTGGGAAACGCCGAGCACGGCGTTGTTGGCCAGAGCCCGGCACAGTCCATGGAACATCTTCTGCGGCTTGCTGTCGTCGATCCTCTCCAAGACGAGCCGACGGTCCTCGGTTTTGGCCGTGATGCCCGCGTGAAGCGGCGTCTGGAGCTTGCCTTTCTTGCCTTCGAATTCGATCCGGTCGGGGGTGATCGTAACCATGACCCCGTCCGGAAGCACGATCGGTCGTTTGCCTATGCGCGACATGGCCCTATCCTTTCTCGAACCTTACCAGACGGAGCAAAGGACCTCGCCGCCGACACCCAACTGCTCGCACGTCTTGCCCGATTGGAGGCCCTTGGACGTGGAAATGATGGCCAGCCCCAGTCCGTCGAGGACCTTGGGGACGGAATCCCGCGTGCAGTAGATGCGGCAGCCGGGTTTGCTCACTCGGCGCGAGCCGGTGATGACGCTCTGGTTGCCCTCGGTATATTTCAAGGTAACGGCCAGGACGGCCCGTCGGCCTTCCTCGATGACCTTGTAATTCTTGATGAAACCCTCATCCTTGAGGATCTTGGCGATCTCGACCTTGAGCCGGGAGGACGGCATTTGAACTTCCCGGCGCTTGATCCGGGAGGCGTTGCGCATCCGGGTGATCATATCCGCAATGGGATCGGTGACGCTCATGGTCCTCTCCTTACCAGGACGCCTTGACGACGCCCGGAATCTCGCCCCGGTGGGCCAGGTCGCGGAAGCACAGCCGGCACATATCGAATTTGCGGTAATAAGCGCGCGGGCGCCCGCAGATTCGACAGCGGTTCCGGGTGCGGATTTTGTACTTGGGTTTTTTCAGATACTTGGCGAAAGCCGATGTGGTTGACACTGTCACCTTCCTTTCGTCACGACTCGCGGAACGGCATGCCCAGCTTCTTGAGCAGGGCGAACGCTTCATCGTTCGTCCGGGCCGTCGTGACGATCGTGATATTCATGCCTCGGGATTTTTCGACTTTGGTGTAGTCGATCTCGGGAAACACGAGCTGGTCGCGGAGCCCGAGAGTATAATTGCCCCGGCCGTCGAAGGCCTTGGGCGAGACGCCGCGGAAGTCGCGGACGCGGGGCAGAACGATATTCAACAGCCGGTCCAGGAACTCGTACATCCGGCGCTGGCGCAGGGTCACGAAACAGGCGATGGGCACTCCCTTACGCAGTTTGAAGGTGGAGATCGATTTCTTGGCCCGGGAGATGACCGGAGCCTGTCCGGCGATCTGGATGAGTTCGGCCTTAGCCGCATCCAGGAGTTTGGCGTTCTGGATGGCCTCGCCCACGCCCACATTAATGACGATTTTTTCCAGGCGGGGGACGGCCATCGGGTTGGCGATCCCGAGTTCTTTGGACAACTCGGGAAGAATTTCCGTTTTATAGCGATCGAACAGTCGGCTCATCGGATTGTCCTCACTTGGCCTTGTCCAGCCCGGTTTCGCACTTGGGGCAGATCCTCGTCCGGGTGCCGTCATCCAGGCGCTTGGACCGCGGCCGGACGCCCGTCGCGCACTCGGTGCAGTAAAGCATCAGTCGGGACAGACGGATGGCCGCCTCCTTCTCCATGATCCCGCCCTGACGGTTCTTGGACCGGTCGGGCCGGATGAACTCTTTGACGAAGTTGATCCGTTCGACCACGGCCCGGCCCTTCTCGGGATGGACCTGAAGGACCTTACCCGTCTTGCCCTTGTCCTTGCCCTGACGGACGACGACCGTATCGTTCTTGCGGATCCCGGCGGCCATCACAGCACCTCCGGAGCAAGCGAGACGATCTTCGTGAACTTCTTCTCCCGAAGCTCCCGGCCGACGGGACCGAACACGCGGGTTCCCACCGGCTCGTTGGCCTTGTCGATGATGACGGCGGCGTTGTCGTCGAACCGGATATAGGAGCCGTCGCGGCGGCGGACTTCCTTGCGGGCCCGGACGACGACGGCCCGGACGACCTTGCCTTTAGCGACTTTGCTCTCGGGTTCGGCCTCACGGACCGTGGCCGAGATGACATCGCCGATGGAGCAGACCAGCCCCACCCCGCCGCCCAGCGGCGTGATGCAACGGATCTTCCGGGCGCCGGAATTATCGGCGACCTTCAGCAGCGTGTATTGTTGGATCATGGCTGAATGTCTCCGGGGACGGCAGTGGGTTCGACCGGCCGGAGGCCGAGAATCTCCACTACACGCCAGCGCTTCCGCCGGCTGATGGGCCGCGTCTCGATGATGCGGACCAGGTCGCCGACTTTGCACTTGTCGAACTCATCATGGGCCAGAAACGTCCGCTGTTGGCGGACGATCTTCTTATAGAGCGGATGGCGGACCTGCCGCTCCACGCGGACGGTAACGGTCTTGGTCATTTTCTTGGCCACTACCGTTCCCAGCTTCGTCGTCTTCCGTGTCGGCGCCGTGTTGGTCATGGCGTTTGAGTCCTTCCCTTCGCCGACTCCTCCCGGAGGATCGTCGCGATCCGGGCAATGTCCTTGCGCAGCGCGTTCATCTTGGCGAAGTTCTCGAGCTGGCCGAGCTCGTTCTGAAAACGGAGTTTGAACAGCTGTTCCTTGAGCTCGACCGTCTTGCGCTCGAGCTCGTCGTGTCCCAATTCCCGCAATTCTCTGGCTTTCATCGCAGTTCTCTATTCTCCCGCATTATGAAGCGCGTCAGGACGGGCAGTTTGTGGGACGCCAGCCGCATGGCTTCACGGGCCGTTTCCTCGGTGACACCGTCGAGTTCGAACAGGATCCGGCCCGGCCGGATGACGTCGACCCAGAATTCGGGATCGCCCTTGCCCTTCCCCATACGGACTTCGGTCGGCTTCTTGGTAACGGGCTTCCAGGGGAAGGACCGCAGCCACAATTTGCCCCGCCGTTTCATGAACCGGGTGATGGTGATGCGGCCGGCCTCGAGCTGGCGGGCGGTCAGCCAGCCCGGTTCGAGGGCCTGGAGCCCGAACTCGCCGAACGACAGCTCGCTGCCGCGGGAGGCCTTGCCCTGCATACGTCCCCGGCTTTGCTTCCGGAATTTGACTTTCTTCGGCATCAACATGGTCAGATCTCCTCAACCTCCACCGTCTGGGAGGTCATTTTGGCTTTCTCCACATCGCCCTTATAGATCCACACCTTGATGCCGATCTGGCCGTAAGTGGTGAAGGCCTCGGTATGCCCGTAGTCGATATCGGCTCGGAGCGTTTGAAGCGGAAGCTGGCCGCGGAGATACCATTCCGACCGGGCAATTTCCACTCCGCCCAATCGGCCGGCGCACATGACCTTGATTCCCTTGGCCCCCTGGCGCAAGGCGGATTCGACGGCCTTGCGCATGGCCCGGCGGTAGGCGATGCGTTTCTCCAACTGGACGGCGATCCCTTCTCCGACCAGGAGAGCGTTGAGCTCGGCCTTGTCGATCTCGCGGATGTCGACATAGACTTCCTTTTTGCAAATGCCCTCAAGAAAGGCCTTGAGGCTCTCGATCTCTTTGCCGCCGCGCCCGATGATGATGCCCGGCCGCGACGTGTGGACGATCACACGGACCTTAGGCCCGACGCGCTCGACGGCTACTTCGGCGATCCCGGCGTGGAAGTATTTTTCCTTGACCTTCCGCTTCATCTTGAGGTCTTCGTGGATAAGACGGGCGTACTCCGGGCCGCGGGCGAACCAGCGGGAACTCCACTGTTTGTTAAATCCCAGACGGAAACCGTGCGGATGTATTTTTTGTCCCACCGTTTATCTCCCTTTCCGTTCTTGGAGGTAAATATGAACGTGGCTCGTCCGTTTCAGGATGCGGAAGGCCCGGCCCATGGGCGCGGGACGGATCCGTTTCCAGGACGGGCCCTGATCGATGTGGATATCGGCGACGATGAGGGTATCCACGTCGATCCCCGGGACCTTGACCTGGGCGTTGGCGATGGCCGACCGAAGGGTCTTTTCAATCACCAGGGACGGCTTTTTCTTGGTTCCGAAATGAAGGATGGTCAACGCTTCTCCGACGAACCGCTCGCGGATCAGGTCGGCGACCAGCCGGGTCTTTTGGGCGGACACCCGGACGTGCCGAGTCACCGCATGGGAGAGATAATTAGGCGTATCCATGTCACTTGCCTACTTTCACCGCTTTGGCCGCCTTGGACGTGTGCCCCCGGAAGGTACGGGTCGGGGAAAATTCGCCCAGTCGGTGGCCGACCATGTTCTCGGTGAGGAACACCGGGATGAACTTGCGGCCGTTATGGACGGCAATGGTCATGCCCACCATTTCCGGGATCACGATCGAGCGGCGCGACCAGGTCTTGATCACGGTGCGCTTCTGGGACTCTCCGGCTTGGGCCTGCACCTTATCCAGGAGATGGGAATCGATAAAAGGTCCTTTACTGAGTGAACGGCCCATGGTTACTTATTCCTCCGTCTGACGATGAACACCCGCGTGCGTTTATTTCTTCGGGTTCTATAACCCTTGGTCGGGATGCCTTCAGGGGAAACCGGGTGTCGGCCGCCCTTGGCCTTGCCCTCACCGCCGCCGTGGGGGTGGTCGATGGGGTTCATGGCCGTGCCGCGGACGTGAGGCCGCCAGCCGCGCCACCGGTTCCGTCCGGCTTTGCCGATGCTGACGTTCTGATGGTCGATGTTGCCGACCTGCCCGATCGTGGCCCGGCAGTCGAGATGCACCTTTCGGATCTCGGACGAGGGCAGCCGGACCTGGGCGAAATCGCCCTCTTTGGCCAGAATCTGGGCCCCCGCCCCGGCCGTGCGGCAAATCTGTCCGCCGGCGTTTTTGTGCAGTTCGATATTGTGGATGACCGTCCCCAGGGGGATGTTCCGCAGCTGTGTCGCGTTGCCCGAGACGATATCGACGACCCCGTTGGAAGAGACGATGGACTGCCCGGCTTTGACATCCTGGGGGGCCAGGATGTAGCGCCGTTCGCCGTCCCGGTACTTGACCAGGGCGATGAATGACGACCGGTTGGGGTCGTACTCGATGGTCTCGATGACTCCGGGTATCTCCAGCTTGTCCCGTTTGAAATCGATGATCCGGAACATGCGTTTGTTGCCGCCGCCCCGGTGCCGGGTCGAGAGATGGCCCTTATTATTGCGGCCGCCCGATTTGGGACGGGGCTCCAGAAGGGGCTTGTACGGCTTGTCGCCGGTCAGCTCCTCGTAAGTCAACGTCGTCCGGTGGCGGAGGCCCGCGGTGCGTGGTCGGAACGATTTGATGCCCATGTTAGATCGCCTCGAAGTATTCGATCATTTTCTCGCCCTCTTTGAGCCGGACGAAGGCTTTTTTCCAATTCTTGGTATGGCCCGAATGGCGGCCCACCCGGCGCTCCTTGCCGACCTTGATCTGCGTCCGCACGTTTTCCACCTTGACCTTGAAGAGCTGTTCGACCGCTTTCTTGATTTCGGTCTTGTTCGCGTCCATGGCCACCTCGAAGCACACGTCCCGGAACCGTTCCTTGAGGACCGTGTTCTTCTCGGTGATCACCGGCCGCAGAATGATCTTGTAAGGGTCCATGCTCACTTGAGTTTCTCCACCAAAGACTCGAAGGCCTGCCGGCTGAGGACAAGCCATTTATAGTTCAGCACGTCGTGGGTGTTGAGCCCTTTCCAGTCGATGGCCCTGACCTTGGGTATGTTCCGCGTCGCGGTGAAGAGGGCGTCGTTGTCCCGAACGTCCACGACGAGCGCGGAATCGACCTTGAGCCCCTTGAGGAGGGCGACCGCTTCGCGGGTTTTGGCCGCGGCGAGCCGGAGGTCTTCGACGACGAGAAGTCGGCCTTCGGCCTGCTTGGCGGACACGGCCGACCGCAGGGCGACCGTCTTGGCCGTCTTGGGCATTTCATAGGAGTAATCCCGCGGCCGCGGTCCATAGGTCGTTCCGCCTTTGCGCCACAGGGGGCTTCGGGTGGCTCCGGCACGGGCGCGGCCCGTGCCCTTCTGCCGCCAGGGTTTGCGATTGGACCCGCTGACTTCGGCCCGGGTTTTGGTCGAGGCCGTGCCGCGTCGCTGATTGGCCTGGTAGTTGCGGGCCGCTTCGTACAGCAGATGCTCGTGGACCGGCGTCTCGAAGACCCCGGCCGGCAGCTCGAGCTCCGCCGTTACGTTTCCTTTTTTGTCTATGACTTGCAGTTTCGCCATGGTGCGCTCGCTTTATGCCTTGAAGATAAGGACGTAGCTCCCGTTGGCGCCGGGGACGGGGCCCTCGACCAGCAGGAGATTGTTTTCGCGGTCCGCTTCGAAGACCTTCAGGTTGCGCACGGTGACCCGATCACTGCCCATGCGCCCGCCCATGCGCAAGCCCTTGACCACGCGCGACGGATAGGACGAGGCGCCGATGGAGCCCGGCGCCCGATGAAACATCGAGCCGTGGGCCTCGTCGCCGCCGGCGAAACCGTGCCGCCTGACGACGCCGGCGAATCCCTTCCCCTTGCTCGTTCCCACGCAGTGGACCTTTTCGCCGGCCTTGAACAGGTCGACGAAAAATTGATCGCCTTCCTTGATCTCGCCCTCGTACCCGAATTCGCGCAGGACGCGCAAAACGGGCGAGCCCGATTTCAGGAAATGTCCCTGCTGGGGCTTGGTCGCCCGCCGCGGCGGTTTGGCCTCGACCAAACCGAGCTGGACGGCATCGTAGCCGTCCCGCTCCTTGGTCTTCTTCTGGACCACCGTGCACGGCCCGGTCTTGATCACCGTCAGGGGAACGGCGTTCCCGGAGGCGTCGAAACCCTGGGTCATGCCGATTTTCTTGCCGATCATTCCTTCGACCATCGTTTACTCTCCGGTACCGAAGGCCTGGATCTCGACATCGATCCCGGCCGGGAGGTCCAGCTTCTGGAGCTCCTCGATCGTCTCGTTGTTGTACTCGCTGATATCGATCAGCCGCTTGTGGACGCGCATCTCGAAGTGCTCGCGCGACTTCTTATCGACATGCGGCGACCGCAGGACGCAGAACCGGTGGATCCGGGTCGGCAAGGGGATGGGCCCGGCGATCTGGGCGCCCGTCCGCTTGGCCTTGACCACGATATCCTTCACCGACTGGTCGAGCAGCCGATGGTCGAACGACTTGAGGCGGATTCTGATTTTTTCCATGGCCACTATCCTTTGTCGTTGTTAACGGGGCCACATAATAAGTTCGTGTCCCCTGTTGTATCCTTCTCTTATTCCAGGATCTCCGTGACCGTTCCGGCGCCGACCGTCCGGCCGCCTTCGCGGATGGCGAACCGCAGCCCTTTCTCCATGGCCACGTCCGCGATCAGCGTGATTTCCAGGCTCACGTTGTCTCCCGGCATCACCATCTCC
>CAZLAM010000092.1:0-2476 GCA_964557435.1 uncultured Eubacteriales bacterium | reverse complement strand
CGAATTCCGGAATTCGAGTTGATGTTGCCCATGACGTTATTCTAACCTAAAACGCGTCCGGCACCGAATTATTCAGTCCCTTCGACCGGCAGACCGAAGGCCTCCGGGCTGGTCGTCTTGCCCTTGAGCTTTACTTCACCGAGAGACACGAATTTGAACCGGCTGCCGAGCGCCCTGAAGATCTCGGCGCCGGCGACGATGGGCATCTTCTTCACTTTGCAGGCGCTTTCCAGGCGGAAAGCGAGGGTCACGGCGTCGCCCATGATGGTCGAGTCGCGCTGGGACTGCGTCCCCACGTTGCCGCTCGAAACCAGCCCCTGATTGATCCCCACGCCGACCGCGAATTCGAAATCGGGATAATCAGGAACGGTGGTCTTCCGGGCCAGGGCGTGAATTCGGATGGCCGCATGAATGGAGTTCTCGGCGGCCGCCGCCGGGGAATTGACATCGACGGGCCAATAGGCCATGACCGCGTCACCGATGAACTTGTCCACGACTCCATTCAGTCCGGTGATGACTTCCGAAACCTGGCGGAACCAGGATCCCAAAAAGCGGGCCAATTGGTCGGGCGTGAGGAGCTCGCCGATGCGGGTGAAATTGCGGATATCGCAGACCCACACGACCATCGTGCTCATATGGACGGCCATCCGGGTCTTTTCGTACATCGTCTGTTCCAGCAGCTTCTGTTCTTCGGGGGAGGGGCCTTGCAGTTCGAACCGGAACGTCGTCTCGCCCACCTGGAGAATGTCGTTATGGCGGAGAAGAGTCGGACCGATGATGAGCTTGCGGTTGAGGATCGTACCGTTGGCGCTGCCCATGTCGATGAGATAATACTCCTGCTCGCCCTGGCGCCGGATAAGAGCGTGCAGACGGGAGATGGCGGAATCGTTCTTCAGGCAGATCGGGTTGGAGGAGGCCCGGCCGATCCCGGTGGTGTTGCCCAGTTCATAAAGGATCGGATCCTGCCCGGGGGCTTCGATATGAAGACAGGCGTTCATGGTCGGGAACCCACCAGATTGGTCACGGCCAAGAGCTCCTTGGCGATCAGCGAGTCGGCGTCGGCTCCGGCCAGGACCTCGCCGGCCCTGACCAGGAAGGGCCGGGCTTCGCCGCTTTTTCCTTCTCCGGCCAGGATGCGGGCCAGGAGCAGAAGGGCCGGTGCATAATGCTCGTTATAGGACAAGACATCGTTTAAAAGCTCCTTGGGTTTGGAGGAAGCGGGATTGAGGTCGAGCAGGATCTGGGCGAACTGGTCGAGGAAGAAAGCCCGGTTGTAGGGGGACGTCCAATAGCCCATCTTGTTCTTGATCCGCTCGCCATTCTCGATGGCCCGAAGAGCGGCGTCCGGATCTTTCCGGAGTTTAGCCTCCAGAACCTCGAGGTGGACGAGAAACTTGAGGATCGGGAAATAGTTCGTGGCGTTCAAGCCTTTGGCCTCGGCCCGCTTTTTCAGGGAAGCGATGATCGAACGGAGGCGGACCGAATCATTTCGGCCTGCCGCCAGGACCCCCTCCAGCCAAAAGGGAAGAATGGGAGACTCATCCAGCCTGTCCGAAAACTGGGGACGGCTGTAGTATTCGAGGGCGGGCCGGAGAAGTTCCCCGGCCTTGGTCGCGTTGCCGCGGAGCGATTGAATGTAGGCCCGGGTGAACAAGATGTTGAAGCGGGTCGATTCCCGGGTGCTGACGTCGGATTCTTTCTGGGTGCTTTCCTCGGCTTTGACCAGGGCGCCCACCAGGATGTAGTTCGTGGCGTAGTTGCTATAGAGGTAATCGATCTTGGGGTCGAGGGCCCGCCCCTTGTCCAGGGCTTCCAGGGCCGAGGCGGTATGACCGGCGAACATATAGCCGGCGGCCATCGAGTCGAAGGAGTTGGCCGTTTTGTCCAAATCCACGTATTTGCGGAAATGCTCCTCGGCTTTGGCGTGATCACCCATCCAGGCGTAGCCGAAAGCGATATGATTGTGGGCCAAGGCGTAAGCGTCGTCGAGCGTCAGGGCTTTCTCGTAATAGGGGATCGCTTCGCCGCCGTCTCCGGCATGGAAATAGGATTCGGCGAATTCGTAAAGATATTCCTTCTTAAGGGGAAAGGCCTCCATGAGCCCCATCAGGTACCCGCGCTCTTCCGAAGGCTTGGAATCAATCCGGGCCAACAGCGCTTTGAGCCGCTGGATATCATATCCGATGAGACGCTCGCTCCCTTTGAACGCCGCTTCGGCCAGGTCCCGGGCTTCCTCCCGATCAGAGCGGAAGAAAGTGACCTCGGCCGCTTTGAGCCGGGCCAGGCTGAAGTCTCCGTCGTATTCCAGGGCGGTTTTGAACTCGGAATGGGCCAGCTCGGAATCCAGCTTATCCCAGGCGGCCTGGCCCTTGAGGAAATGGCTGAATGCGTCCCAATTCGATGTGCAGATCTTGGCAAACGCGCGATTCCCTTCCATCGGGCCGATGTCCCCACCGGAGTTGTCTCGAAGGAAACG
>CAZLAM010000091.1:0-130525 GCA_964557435.1 uncultured Eubacteriales bacterium | reverse complement strand
CTGAGCCAGCGGATCATGAACGACCTGCGCGACAGCGGCATCGTCATGGACCTCGACTCGGACTACCGGATCGGCCAGCCCGAGCTGCGGATCACCCCGGACCGGGCCATGGCGGCCGACGTAGGCGTCTCCATCGACGAGGTGGCCACGACCCTGAACGCCTTGGTCGGCGGCGTCCGGGTGGGCAAGTACAGTACCGGCGGCCGTCGGGTCGACGTCCGGCTGAAGCTGCTGGCAGCCCAGCGCACCCGGCCCGAGGACCTGGCTCGGATGAAGGTCCGGACCCGCTCGAACGAGCTCGTTCCGCTGTCCTCCCTGGTCACATACGAAGAACAGCCGGCCCTGCAGGCCATCACCCGCAAGGACCGCGAGCGGGCCATTTCCATGTACGCCAACGTCGCCCCGGGCCACTCCCAGGACGAAGCCATCCGCTTTGTCGAGAGCATGGCCAAGGGCCTGCCGATCGGCTACCGGGTTGTGCTGGGCGGCGCCAGCGTCGCCTTCCGCGAATCGATGAGCAGCCTGTTCTTCGCCATGATCCTCGGCATCGGGATCGCCTACATGATCCTGGCCTCGCAGTTCAACTCATACAAGGACCCGATCACCATCATCACCATCCTGCCGCTGTCGATCGCCGGCGCCGTCTTCGCCCTGGCCATCGCCGGGCTGTCCCTGAACATCTTCAGCATGATCGGGCTGCTGCTGCTGATGGGCATCGTCAAGAAGAACTCGATCATCCTGGTCGACTACGCCAACGCCTTCAAGGTCAAGGGCTTCAGCGCCCGCGAGTCGATGCAGAAGGCCGGCCCCATCCGCCTGCGGCCCATCCTGATGACCGCCACCGCGACCATGATGGCCGCCATCCCGCCCGCCTTGGGGATGGGCTCGGGCTCCGAGATCCGGATGCCCATGGCTATTGGCGTCATCGGCGGCCTGATCCTGTCCACGGCCTTGAGCCTGGTGGTCGTCCCCTCGTTTTACGTTGTGGCCGACAAATTCGGCCGACGAAAGAAAACGTCGGAAGAAGCGGCCTGAACAATTAATCGCCGCCCATTTTGCCCCGACGACCATCACGGCGACGGCAAACTTTAGCTTTCGATGAGCCCGGCGAAAGTGTACAATGCTTCCTTTTCGCCTCGGTTTTCGGGATCGGAAATGCCGGCGCTCTCGACGGATTAGAGAAGGGCGAAAATCGAAGAACGGAGATCCCCCGGATTTTGACCGCCCGGCGTTCGTTGCTGGGATGGACCAGGATGATCTCGGGATGAAAGATGGCATGCTTATAAAAATACTCACGGTCTGCGGGATCGCCGCTCTGACGGCCGGGGCGGTAAACGCAGCCGCGACCAAGGCGGTTGCCGCGGCCTTCGACTTGGCGGTTCCGGCGACGGACAAGCCCCCCAAAATTGACGGGGTCCTGGATGATAAGATCTGGGAGCAAGCGGCCAGGCTCGAGTCTTTTACCCAGTACGAACCGAAAGAGGGAGCAGTTCCGAGCGAACGGACGATCGGTTTTGTCGCTTACGACCGGGACAGTTTTTACCTGGCCTTCCGTTGTTTCGATTCCGATCCGGAAGCGGTGCGGGCCTGTCTGACCCAGCGCGATCAATCGCGCGGCGACGACGGCATCCGTATCTTTTTGGATACGTTCAACGACAAGAAGAGAGCTTTCGTCTTTGAAATCAATCCGTGCGGGATTCAAAATGACGGTGTCTTTACCGACGCCCGGCGTATGGGCCGCGGCGGCGGGGGCGGTGGGGGCGGCGGGGGCGGTTTCGAGATGTACGATAAAAACTGGGACACCTATTTCCAGGCTGACGCTCGCCTTGACGCTGAGGGCTACACCGTCGAAATCGCCATCCCCTTCAAGAGCATCCGCTTTCCCAACACCCCCCTCCAAACTTGGGGTTTCCAGGTTCAGCGGACCATCCGGCGCAAGAGCGAGGAAATCTTCTGGAGCCCGCGCAGCCGCAGCGTTAACGGATTTTTGGCCCAGGCCGGAGTCCTCCGGTTCGCCGGGGAAATCCTCAAGGGAAAAAACCTTGAAGTCATGCCCGTCACCACGGCCTCCCGGGCCGGAGACGGCCGCTTCGAACCCCAAGCCGGGCTGAACATGAAATACGGCATCACTTCGGACTTGACGGCCGACATGACCATCAATCCCGATTTCAGCCAGATCGAAGCGGACATCCCGCAAATCGACGTCAATCAGCGTTATCCGCTTTATTATCAGGAAAAGCGGCCCTTTTTTCTCGAAGGCAAAGATTTCTTCGACACCCCTTTCGAGCTGGTTTATACCCGCCGGATCGTCGCTCCCGAGTTTGGTTTGAAGTTGACCGGAAAGATGGGCCGGACCACCGTCGGATTTCTAACCACGCTTGATGGAAATCCTCCCTTCATTGAATTCCCCGGGGCCCCTGTGGACATTTTAACGACGGAGAGAAACCGCTCCTGGACGAGCGTCTTCCGTTTGCGGCACGACCTGATGTCGGAATCCCATATAGGCGCCGTTTATACGGACAAAGAGATGGGTCCGGGGCTTAACACGATTTTCAGCAGTCACAATCGGGTGGCCGGTATCGACGGTCAATTCAAATTCGCCGACTATTATCGGTTTGCCTTCCAGGTCGCCGGATCGCAGAGCCGGGCCGGTGCCGGAAACACCGCCGTTGTTCCCGCCTTCAGCTTCAACCTCAGCCGCCAGTCCCGTCACCTCACCGCCTCCGTGGATTGGAATTCGCTCCCCCCGGATTTCGAAGCCTCGACCGGATTCCTTCGCCGCAAGGACATCCGATCGCTGAGCGCCCGGGTCGGATATGCTTTCCTTCCCCAGACTCCGTTTCTCGTCTCGGCCACGCCGTCCGTCGAATACCGCCGCATCACGGATTTTAAAAACACGTTGACCGACGAGGAAGTCTCGGCCACCTTTTTCCTTACCGGATGGCGGCAAACCGTCCTTTTTGCCAATGTGACGACCGGTCTGGAGCGGTATAACGGCGTCGATTTTCGCGGCACTGACGCCCGGCTGAGCCTGACCACGGAACCTTTCGGCTGGCTGAGCGTAAACCTCAACGCCCGGTTCGGTGACGGCCTCTATTACTCGGAAAGTCCCTATCAGGGCTGGAACCAATCCCTTGGTTTGCGTTTGACCCTGCGGCCCCTGACCAATTTGCGCTTTTTTACCAATATTGAGACCAGTTCCTTCTTTAAGTCAAAGGATGGCGAGCGTGTCTACTCGATCAATATCATCAGTCAGCGACTCACTTGGCAGTTGGCCAAACCGCTTTCGGCGCGGCTGATCATCGACTGGAATGATTACTACAACAAACTCTATCTGAGCTTGCTGCTCAGCTACGAACTGCGTCCCGGGACGGTCTTTTACCTGGGGATCGACGACAGCCAAGAGCAGGACGAAAAGGGGATCTTCCGCGGTCAGGGGCGGTATTATTTCCTGAAATTCTCTTATTGGTGGCGTCTTTAGCCCGCCCTATTCGTGAATATCGTCGTTCCGAAGGGAAAAAAGGCCGCCCAGAACTCAAGAATTAAGCAGGTTCGGCGGCGTCCGGTCAAAGCCCGCCGCCGCGGTATTTTTCCATCCGGCCGAGAACCTCGGCCGGCTCCCCGTTCAGGAAGCCTGTTCCTTTCTTTTTCGGCCGGACCCGAACTTGGCGTAGAGGGCCGGGAGAACGAGGAGCGTCATCAGGGTCGAGGTGGCTAGTCCCCCGACCACCACCACCGCCAGCGGCCGCTGAACTTCGGACCCCGGTCCCTGGGCGAACAGCAGGGGCGCCAGGCTGAAAATCGTGATCGTCGCCGTCATCAGCACGGGCCGCAAGCGGTTGGCGCAACCCTGCAGGATCGCTTCATGGACGGGCCGGCCGTCCTCCCGCAATTGGGTTATGTAGGAGAGCAGGACGATGCCGTTGAGCACGGCGATCCCGAACAAGGCGATGAATCCGACGGACGCCGGGACGGACAGGTAAAGCCCCGATAGGTACAGGGACACGACTCCTCCGATCAAGGCGAAGGGCAGGTTCAGCAGGACGAGAAAAGCCAGGCGCAGGGAATTGAAGGTCAGGAACAGCAGAAGCAGGATGAGCCCGATGGTGGCCGGCAGGATGATGGCCAGCCGCCGCATGGCCCGTTGCTGGTTTTCGAACTGGCCGCCCCACGTCAGATAGTAGCCGGGCGGAAGCTTCACGCTCTCCCGGACCAGGCGGCGGGCTTCGGCCACGAATCCCCCGAGGTCGCGGCCGGAGATGTTGCATTCGACGCCTATTCTCCGCTCGCCGGATTCGCGGCTGATCTGGACCGGGCCCTCGGAGGCCGTGATATCCGCCAGCTGGCTCAAGGGGATCATCGCCCCGGCCGGTGAGCGGACCTGGAGCGCCCCGATCGCTTCCAGGGAATTCCGGCGGTTCTCGGGGTAGCGGAGCTGGACATCGAAAGACTTTTCCCCCTCGAAAACCTGGGTCACGGTTTTGCCGCCGACGGCGGTCTCGACGATCGTCTGGACATCGGCCACGGAAATACCGTAGCGGGCGATCCTGGCCCGGTCGGCTCGGATGGACACATAAGGCTGGCCGGCGACGCTTTCGACCACGAGATCGGCGGCGCCGCGCATCCGGCCGAGGATCCCGGCAAGCTCGTCCGCTTTGGATTTCAGGAGGCCGAGGTCCTCGCCGAAGAGCTTGATGATGAGCTGGGCCCGCGTGCCGGCCACGAGCTCGTCGATGCGGCAGGCGATGGGCTGGCTGAAAGAGAAAGCCATACCGGGAATGGTCGAAACGGCCTCCCTCATCCGATCGGTCAATTCCTCCCGCGTCTTGGCCGTCGTCCATTCGGAGCGGGGCTTGAACACGCCCACATACCCGGTCTTTTCAACACCGCGCGCTTCCAGGGCGATGCCGGTCTGCCCCGTTTTTCCGACGATGGTCACGACTTCGGGGAAGGCCATCAATTTCTCCTCGACCTTCCGGCTCAGGGCCACGGATTGGGGAAGCGAAATCCCGGGCAGGAACTGAATGTCCATGTCCAGCGCGCCTTCGTCCATGATGGGCATGAATTCCGTGCCCAGGCGCGGGATGAGGGCCACGGCTCCGGCCAGGACGGCCAGCGAACCGGCGAACAGGACGGTCTTGTGCCCCAGGCTCCAGCGCAGCAGGGGAAGGTAGAGCTTTTGGGCCGCCTCGATGACGATGATCTTTTTTTCGCCCCGGGCTTTCAGGAAGAAATGGCAGAACGCGGGAATGACCAGCAACGACAGGAGGAGAGAAGCGAACAGGGCGATGACGTGGGTGAAAGCCAGGGGCAGGAACATCTTGCCCTCGATCCCCTGCAGGGCGATGATGGGAATAAAGGTCAGGGCGATAATGAGCTCGCCGAAAATCGACGGCTTGCGGACCTCCAGGACGGCTTTGTAGACCGTGGCCAGCTTGGCCCCGGCGGCGCCTTTTTCGGACAGATGGCGCTGGACGTTTTCAACCTGGATGATGGTCGCGTCGATGATCATGCCGATGGAAATGGCCAAACCGCCAAGGGACATGAGATTGGCCGACAGGCCGGCCGCCCGCATGGCGATGAACGTGAACAGGGTCGACAGGGGCAGGGCCAGGATGACGATGAAGGCGCCCCGGAAGCTGCGGAGGAAAAGGTACAGGACGACAACGACGAAAAGCGATCCGATGATGAGGGCCTCGGTCACGGTGTGGATGGAGGCCTTGACGATATCCGAACGCTTGTAATAGGGGACGATCTTGATTCCGTCCGGAAGGACGCCGGCGCCGTTGATCTCCTCGACGCGGGCTTCGACGGCGCGGACCACTTCGCGGCCGTTGGCCCCGCGCAGCATCATGACCACACCGCCGACGACTTCGTCCCGGCCGTCCTTGACCGCCGCGCCCTGCCGGACGGCTTGGCCCGGCTTGGACTCGGCGACGTCCCGAAGAAGAACGGGCGTGCCGGCTTCGGACTTGAGGACGATCGTGTCCATGTCCGCCGCCGATTGCAGAAGCCCGATCCCGCGGACCAGGGCCTGCTCCGAATGACGTTGCAGTACATTTCCCCCGACATTGAGGTTGTTTTTTCGCAGGGCTTCGGCCAACTCGTCGAGAGTCAAGCCGTACTTGAGGAGCTTGTCCGGGTCAACCGTCACTTGATACTGCCGGATGTATCCGCCGAAGGAATTGATTTCACTCACTCCGGGAACGGATTTAAGCATGGGCGCCAAGAGCCAGTCCTGGACCGTCCGGAGTTCGGTCAGACGATCGACCCGGGCGTCCTCAGCCGCGGGAATGGGCCCTTCCAGGGTGTATTGGTAGATCTCGCCCATGGCCGTGGATACAGGGCCGAGGGCGATTTCGATCCCCTGGGGGACGCGCTCCCGGGCCTCGATGAGACGCTCCAGGACGACCTGACGGGCGAAATAAATGTCGACGCCGTCCTCGAAAACGACGGTGATGACCGACAGGCCGTATTTCGAGATGGAGCGGAGTTGGGTCAGGCGGGGCAGGCCGCGCAGCGACATCTCGACCGGATAGGTGACGAATTTCTCGACTTCCAGGGGGGCCAGCCCCGGGGCCGTGGACAGAACTTCGACCTGGATGCTGGTCACGTCCGGAAAAGCGTCGATGGGAAGTTTCAGGAGGGACCACGCGCCGAACCCGATCAAAAGAAGGACGCCGATCAGGACAAGAAGACGGTTGCGGAGCGAACGGTCGATGAGACGATCGATCAGGCCCATCTCAGTCCCCCAGGCTTTTCTTCAGCAGCTCGGATTTGAGCAGGAAGCTGCCCGCGGTGACGACCATTTCCCCGTCGGACAAGCCCTTGATGATCTCGACCATTCCGGCCGAGCGCTGACCGGTCTCGACGGGGCGAAGGATGAAAGCGGCCGGTCCGGTCCGGACAAAGACGACCGGAAGAGACTGGAATTCCTGCACCGCCGTTTCGGGTACGACCAGGGCGGCCCGGTTTTCGCCCGCAGGCAGGGCGGCTTCGATATACATGCCGGGACGGAGCCGGCCGCCGGGATTGGCCAGTTCGATCCGGCCTTCGACCGTGCGGGTTTTGTCGTCCATGACCGCTCCGACGAGAAGGAGCCGGCCGCGATATTCCTGGCCCGGAAACGCCTGCGTCTTCAGGACGGCCTCGATTCCGGGCCGGACGGAGGCCAAGTCCTTTTCGAAGATATGGACGCAGGCCCACAGCGACGAAAGATCGGCCAGCTTGAACAGGGCGGTGCCCGGTTCGACGCTCCCGCCGGCCACGGTGTTCGTTTCAATGATCGTCCCGGCAAACGGCGCCCGGACGGGAAGAAGCGGCCGGACCGACCCGGCGGCGATCAGGCCGTCGATCTCGGCTTCGGTCAAGCCGAGCGGGGTGAGCTTCTTGCGGGCCGCGTTGAGGAAGGCCAGGGCCGCGGCTTCGTCAGCGTCTCCGCGCAGTCGCCGGGCGCGGTCGGAGGCTTGAAGTACTTCGGTTTGGACGGCCAGGAATTCCCGGCTGTAGATTTCAGCCAGAATTTGTCCCGCCGAGACGCGGTCGCCGGTAAAGGCGGAGACACTTTCGACCCGGCCGGCGGCGCGGGCCGACAATCCGGCCAACCGGCGGGCGTTGAATTCGAGCTCGCCCAGAACGGCTATCTTCCGGTCCAAAGTGATCGTCCGGGCTGCTTCAACGGCGATCCCACCGTCAACCACGGCTTGGGGGGAGAGAGAGACGGTCCCGGCTTGGCCGTTTTTCTCTTCCGCTTGATCAGCCCCGGCCGAAACAGCATCGGCCGCTTTCCGGCAGGCGCCCGAAAGGCCGATAAGCATGAGGATCAGAAAAAATAAAAATATTGGATCTCTTCCATTTTGTGATGGTGAGGTTGGGGTCATGGTCGAAGCGACCCATCGAGGGTTTAGCCGTTCCAAGTCGTTTTCGAGGGGAGCCGGCCCGGAAAGAGGCTGGCCGGCGAAGATGTCCGAGTATCCCGGACCAAGACCGTTAGATTGAATACGGGATGCGAGTTCTGAGCCGCCGAGAAAACGGCGCGGGAACGGCGTGAAAAACCCGAGCGGGTCGCCAGGCCATAGCCCCGATCTTCTTTTTTCTCCACACGGAATGGAAGAGAACCAGAATTTTGTTTTCATGATTAGGCTCCGTTATACGTTCGCGGCGCAAAACCCCGATTTTTAAATCGGGGGACAAAGCGCCGCTCAGTATTAACCATTGAAATACCCCGGGCTTCAGCCCGGGGAGACGACTGGGTTTAATTCGCCGTCTTCGCCGGCGACCTCCAGGTCGGCCAAAGCGATGACGTATAGATAGAGTGCCCGCAGGTGTTCGATCCGGGCTTCGGATAGCCCCCGGGTAAGGTCGATGAGGGCATATGCTTCGGTTTTTCCATAGGCATAGGCCTCCAGCTCCGAGTTTATCTCATCTTCAAGTTCGCCGAGAAGTTTCTCCTCGAAAATCTTGATCTGATCCCCGGCGGCCCGGACTTCGGCATGGGCCGCGCCGATTGTGACGGCCAGCCGTAGAATGCGCGATTCGGAGGCGATGAGGCTTGTTTCCCGGCCGGCTTCGGCCAGGGATCGCTCTCCTTCCCAGCGTTTTCGGGACAACGGCAAGTTAAGACCGAGGGCGAAACCCCAGGAGTGGAAGTTCTTGCTGGGGAAAAACAGGCCGGCCGAGAGGTCGGGCCGGCGATTGAGCGAGGCCAGTTTGACTTCGGCCGAGGCGATTTCCCGGCGCAGAGCGGCGATCTTGAGCGAGGGGAGGGTCGCCCGAGCCGTCTCGAGCGTTTGAGCCGCGGTTTTCTCATAAGGAATGAAGGCGAGATCGGACGTCAGGCGGGCGGAATCATGGCCTGGTCGCCCAAGGAGATAAAAGAGTTCGGCCCGGGCCGCGTTCTTTTCCCGGCGGGCTTCGATGGCCCGGTTCTGGAGGCGGGCTTTTTCAACCCGGGACCGCAGGACATCTCCATAAGCCGCCTGGCCGGCCTGATATTTGATCAAGATGCTTTCGCTCAACCGGTCGAGAAGCACGGCCATCGGTTCGAGGGCGCCCGCGGTGCGCTCCGCCAGAACCGCTCTGAAGTAAGCCTTCTTGACCCGGGCGGCCGTGACCAAGCGGACGCGCTCAAGCTCGAGTGAAGCAATATCCTCGCCGATCTTTCCGATCTCGCCCCGGACGGCTCTCCGGCCGGGGAACTCGAAGGTCTGCTCAAGGCCGAAGTTAAGTTCCGCCTCCCTTCCCGGCTCCGACTTGAAACTGAAAGGAATTCCGGCCGTGCCGAGCGATAGGATCGGATCGGGGCGTGCTTCAGCCTGGAGGCGAAGAGCCGCGGCGGCCCTGACTTCCTGGGCGGCCGAGAGGATATCGGGATGTCGGGAGAGGGCGGTTTCGATGGCTTTTTCCAAAGAAAGCCCCCCCGTATCTTCGGAAGGGGTAATCATGAGGCGGGATGGGAATTCACCGGCGCCGGGCCGCTCCCGGAAAAAAAAGCCGGCCGCGAACAGGGCCGAAGAAAGGCTCATGGCGAGAATTAAACCCATTCGACTCCCCGGGCTGAAGCCCGGGGTATATCCAGGGTTAATACTGAGCGGCGCTTTGTACCCCGATTTAAAAATCGGGGTTTTGCGCCGCGAATGTATAAAAAAGGCAAAAATGGCCGGAAAAAATTGTTGTCCAACCGGCCGGCCGGAGAGTTGTTTTTTCATGGGTCGTTGACTCCAAATCAGGCCCGATCTCAAAGCGCGGGATCGGGAGGTTGAGATCCTAAGGGGAAAACGCGAAGGCGGGAAAAAGTCCCCGAAGATACGGGATTCCCTAAGGAGAGGGATTGCCTGGGGTCAACAGCGGAGGAGAAGAATCCGGCCGTATCCCGAGGGTCCGGATCCGGAAAGAAACCACGATGACGGGGCCGACATTCCGGTCAAGCCGGATAAGAGGAGAGGAATGATCTCTTCGGAAGCGGCAGACGGCGCGAAGCTTAAGATCCGGTCGGGCAGGCGGACGAACGATCGTCCGATCTCCGAAAAGAACAGTTCGTGTTGACAGTGACAGGCATGGATGGAGGGCGTCCGGGCGCCGGTCGGGGGACCGACACCCGCCCTGGACTCGAGACAATGTTCGCATTCCGTGCAGGAACACCGGGCGTCGAGGCCTTCGAATTCCATGACGATGCGTCCGTCCGTCCGATGACAAAAGACAAGCCCGGGCAGCGCGGAGCGGACGGAAAACAGCAAGTGGAGAAGGATGAAGGCCACGCAGACGCCGGCGCTCCGGCGGCCGAACGACCGTACTGCGTTCATTCCAATATGGTATCCGATCCGGCCGGCGCTGTCAATTACCGCCAAAACCGCGGTTAGAAACCGAATTTGATTCCCGCCGACAGGGACAGCCCGTTCAAGAGGATATCGGCTTTTTTCACTCCGGATATCCCTTCGCCCAGCGGACCGTTTTTATCGAAGTAGCCGACTCGAGGATAGGTCGAACCGCTGGTCGTGTCGAAAGCCCATAGAAAATAGGCGTCGCTGCTCCCGGCGATGGTCCCTGCCGAACTGCTGCCGACTTTCGTCCAATTGCCGGTCAGGTCGGAGATAGAACCGGTTCGGAACCAGCCGTCGATGAGGATGGAGATTCCGCCGGTGAGACCATAGATCAGACTGAGGCCGCCTTGGACGCCGACCGAGACGGTGCTGGCGGTGAAGGTCACGGTTTGCGAGGCCGCCAGGATGGTCGAAGAGGTGATGTTTTCGACGTTGAATTGGACGATCTGAAACAAGGGACCGGCGTAAACATCCAGCTCCAGTCCCCTTGTCAGCTCGAACGTGGAATGGAGATTGAGAAAGAACGGAAGAACCGATACCCGGGGCTTCAGTGTGGATGAATCCTCAAACTCCACTCCGGCGAGTACACCCCGGCTGGTCAAGGTCCCCTGGCCGGCCACACGGTAATATCCTCCGCCGATTCCGATTCCGAAACGCGAACTCAAGGCAAAGATAAGCTCGCCCCGGAATCCCAAGCCGTTTTTCAGCTCTTCCAGAGCGCCCGTCGATGAGGTTGAGGTCTCCCGAAGGTAGCGGTTTTCCCCTTGGATCCGGTCATTATAGTCGCCTCCGCTGACCCAGGACAGGCTCCCCGACAATTTATAGCGGACGGATTGGGGAAAGAGGAGGGCCGTGGTGAGGAGAACGAAGGCCGTGATGAAGATGGGTTTTCTCATGATATTCCTTGCGTTTAAGAGAGTATTTTTACCCTGATGACCCCCTAAAGTCAACCGCCGGAGAACTGACTGTATGGCACCATTCTCTTCGAGTAAGAAGGAAAAGCTGCACTTTGGCCGGGCCTGAAATGCTCCGTCCCCGCCCTACCGTCGGGCTCTTGCCCGCCGCTGCGGACGGGGTTACAATAGACTCGTGCAACTGCAGTTCGGCCGGGTATCGATCATTCTCCTGCTGCCGTTTTTCGTTTCGGTGTGCGTTTCGCCGCCGCGCGGGGTCATCGTTCTCTGCGCCGGGGACAGCATCACGGCCGAAGCCTATCCGCATTTTCTCCAGCGGATGCTGAACACGGATGGAATCCGGGCCCGGGTCCACAATTACGGCCGCAGCGGCAACCGATCGGGAGAGTATCTTGGTTTTCTCGGTCGCAGCGGCGAAACGCTGAAGGCTTTGCGGCCCGATTTCATTCTTCTCCAACTCGGCACGAACGATGTGCGGACCGACCTGGACTTTACAACGACTGATTTATTTCTCAAGAATATGCGGAATATCCTGGCCGTCTTCCGGTCCTTCAAAGACCGGGCCGGCCGCCCCTCCCGGATCCTGATCGCCCTCATCCCCCCCGTTCCCTCGGAATCGGCCTACCCGTTCAGCGCCATATCCAAACGCCGGGTGATCGAAGAGATCAATCCCGCGCTGCGGACTCTTGCGGCCGCTGAAAACCTGATCCTTGTCGACAACTTCGGGATTTTTGACGGCCGGCCCGATATCCTGCCCGAGGTTCACCCGACCCGTGATGGTTATCGGGTATTGGCGGCGAACTGGTACGCGTCGCTCAAACCGTTCTTGCACGGCCGCAAGTAGGCGGAGAGCGCGCCTCTGCGGTCTTCAGACCGGGGAGTCAAGGGACAGGCTTGGGCGGCGGAAGTTTACGCCCGGGATGCCGTCGAATGGGTTGATTGTCAATCCGAACGATGGTATGATTGTCATCAACAAAGGGACCGCATCGCATCAATCCTGGAGTCTTCCAATGAACAGAAAATTGATTCGACCTAATCTCACCGAGATCAAGGAAAAGATCAAGATCGCGGAAGCCGCCGCGTCGAAACCTCCGGAGCCGCCCCCGTATCATCCCCCTCGCGCTCCCCAGCCGGCTCAGCCTTCCCGTCCGCCCCAACCGGCCCGCAGCCCTCATTCTTCCCACTACCAGTCCTCCCCCCAGCCGCAGAAGAAAATGTACCCCCCGACGGATACGGCGGCGGAAAACTATTACTATCTCAAGCAGATGAGCAAGAAGACGCCCATGGCCGTCGTCTTCGCCGACGGAGAGATGATCGAGGGCTATATCGAGTGGTACGACCGAAACTGCATAAAGCTCAATCGTGACGGCGCTCCCAACCTGCTGGTCTATAAAAGCCGGATCAAGTACATGTACAAGCTCAGCGAAGGCAAGGAAGGGAGCGACGGCGATTCGGACGATCGGCGATGAGCCTTCCCCGCATCGGGGTCACGCTGGGTGATCCGGGCGGTATCGGACCGGAGATAGTCGTAAAGGCGCTTTTGCGCTGGCCGGAGCTTCCCCGGGCTCACTACGTCCTGTTCGGAACCCGTGAGCTTTTAGACCGGGAGGAAAAAGCGCTCGGGGTCAGCTTGGGAGCTTCTTCATTCGTCGAGAGCGATACGGACGACCGGACCCGATTTTTCCTTCAATCCGTCCCCGTTTCTCTGCCGGCGGTCGTCAAAGGACACCCTTCGGCTGAAAACGGGAAAGCCTCCTTCGAATTCTTCCGGGCCTCCGTCGAGGCGGCCAAGGCCGGCCGAATCCAGGCCCTGGTAACGGCGCCGATCTCCAAACTGTCCTGGAGCCTGGGCGGCATTGATTTCCGCGGTCATACCGAGTATCTGGAAACCTTTTATCCCGATGCCATTATGACCTTCTGGTCGGAGAAGCTCGTGGTCGCCCTTTTCAGCCATCACCTCCCCCTGAAGGAGGCGCTGACGCGGATCAAAAAAGACGCCCTGACGAAATTCGTCCGGACCCTGGGTGAGGGCCTGGAAAAAGCCCGTCCGGGAATCCATCATTACCTGATGTCCGGACTTAATCCCCATGCCGGAGAGAACGGATTGCTGGGCCGGGAGGAAATCGAGGAGATCACCCCCGCGGTCGAGGAAGTCCGGACCACCGGCCTCGACATCAGCGGCCCCCACCCCCCCGATGTCGTTTTTAGGCTGGCTTACGGACGGCCGCGCCGCATCGTCATCGCCCTTTACCACGATCAAGGGCTGAGCCCGTTCAAGCTGGAAGCCTTCGACTCGGGCGTTAATGTCACCTTGGGCATGCCTTTTATCCGCTCCTCGCCCGATCATGGGACGGCCTTCGATATTGCCGGCAAGAATTTGGCCAACCCCCAGAGCATGGCCGAGGCGATCCGCCTGGCGGCCGAGTTATCGCCGTCCGTGCTTTAATGCGGATCGCACCTCGCGCGCCCGATCCCGCTCCTTGATCAGGTCTTTTTTCTCGTAAAGCTTTTTACCCTTGGCCAGAGCGATTTCGACCTTGACCAAGCCTTTGTCGTTGAATAGGATCTTGGTCGGGACCAGGGTCAATCCGCGTTCCTTGATTTTACCCGTCAACCGCTTGATCTCGCGCCGATGGAGCAGGAGCTTGCGCATGCGCAGGGGATCGTGATTGAAGATGTTGGCCGCTTCGTAGGGGCTGATATGAAGATGGAAGAGGAAAATCTCGGCCCCCTTGACGTCGGCAAAGGTGTCCTTCATGCTGACACGGCCTTCGCGGATGGACTTGACTTCGGAGCCGAGGAGAGCGATTCCGGCCTCGAAGGTCTCCAGAATCTCGTAATTGAAATAGGCTTTCTTGTTGACGGCGACGGGCTTCATTCGCGGCCCCCGTTTCCGGGCCCGATCGGTTCGGTCCGGACAAGGCTGATGTGGCGTTTGTTCATCCGGTCCACCGTGAAACGCCGGCCGCCGAATTCCAAACTGTCTTTTTCGTGCGGGATGCGGCCGAATTCGTAAAGCAGGAATCCGGCCAGGGTCGAATAATCCGCGCTTTCGGGGATGGCCAGGGACAGCCGTTCGTTGATGTCCTTGATCGCCGCCGCGCCCATGATCTGATGCCCGCCCTGCGGAAGAGACGTGATGCCCTCTTCTTCCTTGACGTCGTATTCGTCCTGGATATCCCCGACGATTTCTTCGATGAGGTCTTCCAGCGAAACGATCCCCTCCATATTGCCGAATTCATCGATGACGAAGGCCAGATGGACGGCGTGTTCCCGCATCTGGACGAGCGCATTTTCGACGGAGGCCGATTCGGGAATGAAATAGGGCTGACGCAGGAAACGAGACAGGTCGAGCGGCTCCCGGCGGATGAGAAACGGGATGATGTCTTTGGTGTGGATGAGGCCTTCGATATGGTCCAAGCGGCCGCGGTAGACCGGAAAACGGGAGAACTCCTCCCTCAGGATGATGTCCAGGATCTGCTCCTGCGGCAAGCCGATCTCCAGGGCCTTGATCTGCGGCCGGGGGGTCATGATTTCCTTGACCGGCCGGGCGGCGAGATCGAGGATTTCGGATATCATCTTCTTGCGGAAGGTGGACATCCCCTTGATTCCCTTGGTCAGCAGGACTTTTGTCTCGTCCTCGGATATGGCCATTCCCATGCTCGGCGAGCGTTTATGAGAGCCGCGGAAAAGCAGGCTGGAGACGAACGTGAAGGCTTTGACGAAAGGAAAGAAAAGGAGCATGAAGAACCGCAAAGGCCAGACGAAAAGAAAAGCCAGCTTATGCGGATTGTAGGCGGCATAGATTTTGGGATTGATCTCGGAAAAAAAGAGCAATAGCAGGGTGGTCGCCGCCGTCGCCAGGAGCACGACCTGGCGATTGCCGGGGAGAAGAAGGGTCATGATGTAGGTCGCCAGGGACGCGGCGGCGGTATTAACGAGCGTGTTTCCGATCAGGATCGTAGCCAGAAAATCATCGATCCGGCTGAGAATCCGGCGGACCGCACCGGCCCGCTTGGAGCCTTTATTTTCCAGATACTCGAGCGTATAGGGATTCGATCCGATAAAGGCGGTTTCGGAGGAGGAGAAGAACGCGCTCAAGACAACGCAAGCGGCAAACAGCAGAACCGGGACGAGGGTCATGACCGATCCCTCAGGCTTCCAAACCGGGTTTGACGTCCTTGAAACAGCTTGATAAGGTGAGGGTGATTTTCCGTTCGATCTGCGGAATCGGCAGGGAGGAGGCGGCCGAAATCTCGGAAATGATGAGCTCCTTGGCTTTCTCCATCATTTTCTTTTCCCGGAAGGACAGGGGCTTGAGAAGGCTGAGATAATAGAGGCTCTTGAGAACGGCGACCATATCGAAGAGCGTTCCCGATTTCATCAGGTTGATGTGTTCCTTGTAGCGGCCCTTCCAGTTCATGGTGACTTCGATAACCCCGTTCTTCATGAAATCAAAGATTTCTTTAACCGACCGTTCCGAGATGAGTTTGCGGATGCCCATCTCCTCGGCCGAGGAAGCGGGGACCATGACCAGGGTGTTGTTGGCCTTGATTCGCAGGCAATAGATAAGGAACTTTTCCCCGTCAAAAGCCTGGTCCTGAATACCCTCGATGATGCCCAGCCCTTGATTGGGGTATATGATTCTGTCCCCGACTTTAAACGCGTTCATGAGAAAACCGATTATACTCGAAATAGCCGGCGGAGTCAACAAATCCGGCTTGCTCCGCATTTCTAATACGTTCATAATGCGTCCGTTGACGGCGGCCGGGGATCCACTTCCGCCGCCCCAGGCCCGTCCCTTGACGGAAATATGGCTTGACAGGAAAGCCGCAGTCGATTAACATACCGTCCTTAAAAGGACAGTTTCGATGAAGCCTACATTCAGCCCCAACAATCGAAAGAGACACAAAGCCCACGGTTTCCTGGTTCGCATGAGCACGGCCGGCGGGCGAAAAGTCATCAAGAACCGTCGGGCGAAAGGCAGAAAACGCCTCGCCCTTTGATGTCCGAAACCTATGGTCCTCGGGAGAGGATCCGTAAGAAAAAGGATTTCACCGATCTTTATAAGAACGGCGGATGTTTTCGCGGTAATTTATTCAACCTGATTTTTCTGCCTAATTCGTTAGGCTATTCCCGGATGTCCGCCGTGGCCAGCCGCAAAGTCGGTAATGCCGTTCGAAGGAACAGGGCCCGGCGCCGGGCCCGAGAGTTGTATCGGAGGAACAAGCACCTCATGCCGGGGACGCTGGATATGCTTATTATCGCCAGAAGTTTGATCGAAGACGCGGCTTGGGAGGAACTTCAGGAACAATACAAAGCCGCGCTTAGGTTCGCGGCCCGGCGCCTGGCCCTGTGAAACCGTATTAATGAAACATATGTTGTTGATAATGATAAAGATATATAAAATATTGCTGTCCCCATTTTTGGGTCATCATTGTCGATACTATCCGACTTGTTCGGATTATGCGACCCAGGCCATCGGGAAATACGGGGCCTGGAAAGGTCTTTTCCTGGGCCTCAAGAGACTACTCCGCTGCCATCCCTTCCATGCCGGGGGGATGGATCCCGTTCCTTAAGAGGATAAAAAATGGATACGAAACGCTTGCTCCTGGCCATCGCCCTTTCCTTCGTCGTGTTGTTTGGTTACCAGCTTGTGTTCGTGAAAAAGGCTCCGGAAACCGGACTGGTTTCTCAGACGATCGCTCAGCCTGATCTCGGCCCGTCCGACACGGCCTTAAAAACACCCCCGACCGATAAGCCGGCGACGATCGACGGCGTCCCGGCCCCCGTCCCCCCCCCTTCCGCGTCGGCCGTGGAAGTTAAAACCATCATCAAGACCTCCCTCTACGAGGCGGTTTGGAGCAACAAAGGCGGAGTCCTTCTGAACTGGAAGCTTCAACGTCATCTGGACGAAAAGAAACAGCCCCTCGAACTCGTGCCCCGGATGGCGGACACTTTGGGCATACATCCGTTTGCCCTGCTCGAGGACGCCTCAGCGGGCTTGCCGGTTATCGATATTCCGGCTCTCCAGACATCCCCCCTAAATGCTTCCTTCTATGAGACTTCAGGAGCGGATATCGTCCTCAAGGACGGGCAGAAGGGCGAATTGCGTTTCCGTTATTCGGACGGGAAATCCCTGGAAGTGGAAAAAATCTACACCTTCACGGGCGGAAAATATGATTTTCAGGTCGATATCCGGGTCGTTCGCAACGGCCAGAAAGTCGAGCCCAGAGTCATCTGGGGGCCCGGCATCGGCAATCCCACCGCGGAAGAGACGAAGAAAAGCTTCGGCATGGGCAACGGCATGACGACCATGGCCGCCACGAAAGTCTACCGTGTCGACGAGAGGAAATACAAGCCCGAGCAGAGCGTCGTCAACTATATTGATTGGGCCGCTTATGACGATAATTATTTCTGCGCTCTGTTTCTCCCGGCCGCTCAACCCGGAACTTCGGCTCTTTTGCGAAAAGACACGGAAACGGCGTCTCATTTCTTCATGGCCGTCGGCCGGCCGGGCCGGGCCTTCATCGGACCCAAGGATTTCGACCTCTTGACCGCTTTCGGCCATGGCGCTAAAAAGCTGGTCCGATTCGGGACCTTCGGGTTTTTCGCCGAGCTCCTGTTTGTCGTCATCAAAGCCATTCACAAAGCCGTCCCCAACTGGGGCTGGTCCATCATTATCCTGACTTTCATCATCAAGCTCATCTTCTTTCCTCTGACCTACAGCAGTTCCAAATCCATGGCCAAGATGGCCGAGCTCCAGCCCAAGATCAAATCCCTTCGCAACAAGTACAAGAAATCCAAATCCGATATCGCGGAGCGGCGGAAGATGAACGAGGAGATGATGGCTCTCTATAAGCAGCACGGCGTCAATCCTGCCGGCGGCTGCCTGCCCCTCGTGATCCAGATTCCCTTCTTTTTCGGCATTTTCAGCATGCTGCGCTCGGCCATCGAGTTCCGGCATAGCCCCTGGATGCTGTGGATCGGCGACTTGGCGGTCCGTGACCCCTACTACGTCACTCCCATTCTGATGGGCATCACCCAATTCATCAGCCAGAAAATGACGCCCTCTTCGGCCGATCCCAGCCAGGCGCGGATGATGCTGATCATGCCCTTCGTCATGACCATATTTTTCATGAACTTTCAAAGCGGCCTGGTCCTGTACTGGCTGACTTCAAACGTCCTGCAGATAGGCCAGCAGTATCTGATCAACCGCATCATGAAACGGAAAAAAGGCGAGACACATGGAAACTCCAGACAAAAGTAACGAACTCCAAGAATTCAAGGGCAAGAACCTCGAAGATGCCATCCTTCATGCCGAGCACCGGCTGAAGATTCTTCGGTCGGAGTTCACCTACGAAATCGTCACCGAAAAAACACGTCTCTTCGGCATCAGCAAGGAGGTCGTCATTCGGGCCATCCCGAAAGCCGTCGAACCCGTCGATCCCGTGACTGTTTTCCTGGACCGGCTTGGCCTGGTTTTTCCCCTGGAAATTACGTTTCGGGTCCAACGCCGGAACGGTTTCCTGTTCGTCATCTTCGACGGCAACGATAAACAGCTTCTTCTCTGGAAAGACGGCCAACTCCTTCTCGCGCTGCAGCATATCCTGAACAAAGTGACGGGAGAAAAAGTTCAGGTCGATTGTGATTTTTTCCGCAAACGCAAGGAAAAGCAGGTTCGCGAATATGCCCTGCATGTCGCCCAGCAGGTCCGCCAGAGCGGTAAAAGCGAGTTGATGGACCTCATGAATCCGTATGAAAGACGCATCGTCCACATCGCCGTGAACCAGATTCCCGGGATGACGAGCGAAAGCCTGGGAGACGGCTTCCTCAAGCGAATCAAGGTTTTTCCGGCCGGCCGGAACGGCAAGCGGATGCCTCCTCCGGAAGAAGAAATCTGAGGTTCTCTTCCATTAGTCCCTTGACCCCCTCCTGAGTTCCCCATGCTCGAACACGGCACGGACGATACGATCGTTGCCGTTTCCACCCCTCCAGGCAACGGAGGCATCGGCATTATCCGGCTGAGCGGGCGAAAAGCGCTCCCCATCGCCCGACGGATTTTCCGGCCGAAAAAGCGGGGATCGAGCGAATATCCCGAACGTCAGGCCGTGTTCGGTGAATTATATGATTCCCGGCGCAAGGAAACTCTGGATGAGGCCTTTCTCATTTTTTTCAAATCGCCGCGGTCTTATACCAGACAGGACGTCGTTGAAATCAGCCTCCACGGCAGTCCCGCCGTTCTCGAGGAAGCGATCAAGATGGCCGTCAAGGCCGGGGCCAGGCCGGCCCGCTCGGGGGAATTTACCCTCCGGGCTTTTTTAAGCGGCCGGATCGACTTTCTGCAAGCCGAGGCGGTGAACGATCTCATTCAAGCTTCCACCCTGGAGGGCGCGCGCCTGGCTTCGCGCCAGGCGCGGGGCGGATTGACTGAAAAAGTCGGGCGCTTGAGAGAGGCCTTGATTGAATTACTGGCCGATGTCGAAGCCTCCTTTGAGTTTCCCGACGACGGATTGGCGGTTCCCGCGGAGACTATCCGGCATCGCCTGGCCGCGCTCGTGCCCTGGCTGGAGCGATTAGTCGAAAGCTATGAGGCCGGAAAGGCGCTTGGGGAAGGAGTGACGGTGGCCATCGTCGGGCGGACCAACGTCGGCAAGTCTACGCTTTTCAACGCGCTCCTGGACGAACCGCGGGCGATTGTCGCCGCGCGGGGGGGAACGACCCGCGATTTCCTAAGGGAAAAAACGGCCATCAAGAACTCCATCTTCAATCTCGTCGATATGGCCGGCCTGGGCTCGCCGGATTCATCCATCGAGGCGGAAGGCATGAGGCGGGGCCGTGATGCGGCCGGCGGCGCGGACGGAATAATGTTTGTTTTCGACCGTTCCCGGGCGGAATCGACGGCCGACCTAGACTTGGCCGAGGAGTTCAAAGGGAAAAAGGCGATCCTCGTTTTCAATAAAAGCGACAAACCCGCGAAAATCGCCATCGAACGCGTCCGCGAGCGGCGAAAAAATGCGCCTTTCGTCGAAATATCCGCGCGGAATGGAGATAATGTTCCTGCGCTCCGCGAGCTCATTTATGAGGAATTCTCTTCCCGGCGTGCCGCTGATGAGGACGTCATTCTCCATCTACGGCAGAAAATGATCCTGGAAGAGATTCTCTCCGGAGTAAAGAAGGCCTTGGCCCTTTTCGAAGGAGAATTGCAGCCTGAACTTCTGGCCGAGGAGCTTCGAAGAACCCTCCCCTCCATCGGTCGATTGACGGGGGAAGTTCGGACGGACGAAGTGCTCGATAGTATTTTTGGAAGATTCTGCATCGGAAAATGAAGAATAAAAGCGCCGCCGGCGGCTACGACGTAATCGTCGTCGGAGCCGGTCATGCCGGTTGCGAGGCCGCCCATGCCGCGGCGTCCCTGGGGCTTAGAACTTGCCTGACGACGATCCACCTGGAAACGATCGCTCAAATGTCGTGTAATCCGGCCATCGGAGGATTAGCCAAAGGGCATCTTGTCCGGGAGATCGACGCGCTGGGGGGGCTCATGGGCCTTTTGGCCGACGAGACGGGGATCCACTTCCGCCTCCTCAACCGCAGCCGGGGCCCGGCCGTTCAGGCTCCCCGGTCTCAATGCGATAAAGCGCAATACCGGCGAATGATGAGAAAGCGGCTCGACGACACGCCCAACCTGACCGTTTTTCAGGCCATCGTCGCGGAAATAGTCCTGGAAAATGGCACCGTCGCCGGCGTTCGGACGATCGACGGCAACATTATCGGAGCCAAGGCGGTCGTGGTTACCCCCGGGACATTTCTTAACGGCCTGGTCCATATCGGATTAAGCCATTATCCGGCCGGACGGGCCAATGAGCCGGCCTCCCATGAGCTCAGCGAAAACCTCAAAAAACTCGGATTACGGACTTTTCGTTTGAAAACGGGGACGCCGATGCGGATCGACGGGAAAACGATCGATTGGGACCGATTCGAACTCCAGGCCGGAGATGATTCCCCTGTTCCGTTTTCTTATCGGACGAGGGGCCGGCTGGAAAACAAAGTCGTTTGTCATATGGGGCACACAAATGCCGGAACGCATGACGTCATCCGGAAAAATATCTCTAAATCGCCTCTTTATGGAGGAGCGATTAGGGGAGTCGGCGCCCGCTATTGTCCCTCCATCGAGGACAAAGTCATTAAGTTCCCCCACCATGACCGGCATCAGTTTTTTCTCGAACCGGAGGGACTGGAAACGACTGAGATCTACGTCAATGGCCTTTCGACCAGTCTGCCATATGATGTACAGGCCGAAATATTGGGCAGCATCCCCGGGTTGGACCGGGCTCAAATCGTCCGGCCTGCCTACGCCATCGAATACGACGCCTTCGCTCCCAACGATCTTCACCCGACTCTGGAATCGAAAATCATCCCGGGCCTTTATCTGGCCGGCCAGATCAATGGGACATCGGGTTATGAGGAGGCGGCCGCCCAAGGCCTCATCGCCGGAATCAACGCCGCGCTTAAAACCCTGCGAAAGAAAGCTTTTGTCCCGGGGCGGGGGGAGTCGTATATTGGGGTTCTCATCGATGACCTGATCACAAAGGGCGTCGAGGAGCCGTACAGGCTGTTCACTTCTCGTTCCGAGCACCGTCTGCATCTTCGAATCGATAATACCGACGTCCGCCTCATGCCGTATGGCCGCGAGATCGGCCTCCTGCCCGAAGATGTATTCAACGAATTCCAAAAAAAACGAGAGAAATTAGGACGGATATTCTCCATTCTGGAAAAAACACGGATATCGACCGAAAAAAATGGCCGCATCTCATTATGGGAATTCCTGAAAAAGCCTGAAAACAGTTGGGGGGATGTGCTACAATACGCCCGAATCGAAGAATCCTTGACCGAGGAAGAAATCCGTCACGTTGAGGCGGAGATCAAGTACTCAGGGTACTTGAAAAAGCAGGACAAGGAAATAGTCAGGCTGGGGAAAATCGACGGAATGAAAATCCCCGCCGGGATGGATTTCAAGGCGGTTCATGGATTGACTCGGGAAGCCGTCGAAAAAATGGGAAAAAAGCGGCCACGGACGATCGGAGAGTTGAAAAAAATCCCCGGATTGACGCCGGCGGACATTTTTTGCGTCTATTTTCATATGAATGCCAAAAAATCAAAAGTCCGGAAAGATGTCTATGTTTCACGTGGAACATAACCAGACATGAATAAGATTATCGCCGTCGTCAATCAAAAAGGAGGGGTGGGTAAAACGACCACCTCGATCAATCTGGCCGCCTCACTAGCGGTCAAAAAACAAAGAGTACTTGTGGTCGATTTCGACCCACAGGGGATGGCTACGGCCGGGCTGGGAATAAACAGGGAGCTGAGCCGTGGCATTTACCAGGCCATGATGAACGGGGCGGATATTATGGAAAATGTCGTCGGCACCGAGACGGACAATCTCTATGTCTGTCCATGTTCGCCCGAATTGTCCGGCATAGAAGCCGAGCTTTATGCCCTGGATAAACGCGAGTTTATGCTTCGTCAGACCCTGGAAAAAGCACGTCCAAAGTTCAATTTCATCCTGATCGACTGTCCCCCGTCGCTGGGCTTTCTGACGATCAATGCCCTTTCGGCGGCTGACTCCGTCCTTATTCCCGTGCAGACCGAATTTTTTTGCATGGAAGGAATTCCCGGTCTTTTTAATACCTTGAATGAAGTTCGTTCTTATTTCAACCCCGAGCTCAAGATCGAGGGGGTTCTGTTGACGATGTTCGATGAGCGCACTAACTTGTCCAAACAGGTTGCGGATGAGGTCAAAAAATCGCTCAAGGGCGTCGTTTACACCGTCGTTATCCCGAGAAGCATCCGCTTGGCCGAAGCGCCGAGTTTCGGCAAGCCCGTCTTGCTATATGACGGCCGGTCCAAGGGGGCGGAAGCCTACTTGTCTCTGGCCGAGGAGATCCTGCAGAAATGAAAAAAGCCCTGGGCAAAGGCATCAAAGCGTTCATCCCGGAGGAATTCGGCATTCTCAAGGACGAGAAATTTGCCGAAGTCGATATCGACCTGCTCAAACCCAACTCCGAGCAACCCCGAGTCGATTTTCGGGATGAGGCCATTGGCGAACTGGCCGGATCGATCAAGGAAGCCGGCGTTCTCCAGCCGATCGTCGTTGTTCCCGAGGAAGGTTATTATAAAATCATCATAGGCGAGCGGCGTTGGCGAGCGGCGCAACGGGCGGGCTTGAAAAAAGTCCCCGTTCTTGTCCGCCATATCCCCAAGGAAAGCCAATTGGAGGTTTCCCTTATTGAAAACCTTCAGCGTCAGGAACTCAATCCCATCGAAATCGCCTCCGCCTACCATCGGCTGATGGACGAGCTCGGCTATACTCACCAAGACTTGGCCGAGAAAATAGGCAAAGACCGGACCTCCGTGACCAATTTGTTGCGGCTCTTAAAACTGCCTCAGGAAATCCAGGACGACCTCCGGACCGGCCGCTTGACTATGGGCCATGCTCGGGCCATCCTAGCCGTCGAGACCGCGGCCGGCCAACTCGAACTCGCCGGCAAGATCAAACTCAAGGGCTTGTCCGTCCGCGAGGCCGAAGCGCTGGCGTCCGGGCGAAAGATCAACGGCGAAAGAGCGAAACCAAAGCGCGGGATCGATCCCAATCTGGAAGCCGTGGAGGAAGAGTTGCTGCGGGCTTTGGGAACGAAAGTGACGATCGAAGGAACAGCTAAGAAAGGCGTCATCAAGGTGCATTATTTCTCTTTAGATGATTTGAATCGAATTTTTGATCTCATCAAGGGAGCGAAGACATGAAAGAAAAAAGGCGGGAGATGGATGAGAGCAAAATCACCGGATTTTTCGACGACGGGACGGAATTCAACGGTGAGTTGAAGTTCAAAGGAACATTCCGCGTGGATGGCTTCTTCCATGGCCGGATCGAGTCCGAATCCCACCTTATCATCGGGGAGCGGGGCAAGGTTGAGGCGGAAGTCCATGTCGCCAACGTTCTCATCAATGGTGAGTTCCGAGGTGAGATGATCGCCTCCGATAGGGTCGAGGTTCAAAGCCGCGGCCGCGTCTTCGGTTCGATCCAGACCCCCAGACTCATTATCGAGGAAGGCGCCTATCTCGAGGCGAATTGCCAAACGACGGAGTCGCAACCCCCGAATAACGACTCGAAAAAAATTCTGGAATAATGAGTCCGGAAATGGTCATCGGCGTTATTCCGGTCCGCTACGGGGCCACTCGCTTTCCAGGGAAACCCCTGGCAACGATTTTAGGAAAGCCTATGATTCAGTGGGTCTATGAAGGGGCCCGGACGGCCACCCGGTTGGAGCGGATCATCGTTGCCGCCGACGATGATCGAATCCTATCCGCGGCCGCGTCCTTCGGGGCCGAAGCGATGCTGACATCGCCCGATTGCGCCTCCGGTACGGACCGCGTCGCCGAAGTCGCGGCCCGGACGGATGCCGCGATTTTTATCAACATCCAAGGCGACGAGCCATTGATTCGGGGTGAGATGCTCGACAGCCTGGTGGGGGCCTTGGAAGAAGGCGGGGCGTCTATGACCTCGCTCATGTATCGCGAAACGGAACCGGCCCTTCTGGCCGATCCCAATGTCGTCAAGGTGGTGGTCGATCACCGCGGCGAGGCCCTTTATTTTTCCCGTTCGCCCCTGCCCTCGGGTAATCCAGATTATTTCTATCGGCATGTCGGTATTTACGGCTACCGCCGCGATCTTCTGCTCGGCTACCGGGATCTTCCGGTTTCGCGGCTGGAGCGCGAAGAGCGCCTCGAACAGCTCCGGGCTTTGGAAAACGGCATCCGCATTCGGATGGTCGAAATCACCGCTCCAACCTTGAGCGTCGATGCGCCCGGGGATATAATCAAGGTCGAAAGCTTCCTGACGAGGCGTTCCCATGGCTAAATACATCTTCGTAACCGGCGGCGTGCTGTCGGGTTTGGGTAAGGGCATCGCCGCCGCATCGATCGGCCGGCTTCTGGAAACCCACGGATTCAAGATCACCCTGCAGAAGTACGATCCCTACCTCAACGTCGACCCGGGGACGATGAGCCCTTTTCAACATGGGGAGGTCTATGTCACGGACGACGGCGCCGAGACCGACCTCGACCTCGGCCACTACGAGAGGTTCACTTCGACGCGGACGACGAAGTTTCACAGCTGGACGGCCGGCAAGATCTACGAGATCATTATCCGCAGGGAGCGCCGGGGCGAATACCTGGGCAAGACCGTTCAGGTCATCCCCCACGTCACGGACGAGATCAAAAACGCGTTTCAGGTCGTCTCGAGCGATAACGATATCATCATCTGCGAGATCGGCGGCACGGTCGGCGACATCGAAAGCCTGCCTTTCCTCGAGGCCACGCGGCAGATGCGCCTGCAGTTGGGGCCGGAGAACACGCTGTTCGTTCATTTAACCCTGGTTCCGTACATGGGCACGTCGGGCGAGCTGAAAACCAAGCCGACCCAACATACGGTCAAAGAGCTTCGGACGATCGGCATCCAACCCGACATTCTGCTCTGCCGGACCGATCGCCCGCTCCCGTCCGAGCTCAAAACAAAAATCTCGCTCTTTACCAACGTCCCCGTCGAAGCCGTAATCGGGGCCCGGGACGTGGACAGTATCTACGAGGTCCCCCTTGTTTTCTCCAAAGAAGGGCTGGACACCATCATTCTCAAGAAGCTCGGCTTGGAGTCGCGCGGGAAGGACCTTGAACAGTGGAAGTCTTTGGTCAGCCGCATTCGTCATCCCAAGGACGAAGTCAACATCGCCCTGGTTGGAAAATACGCCGGACTCCGCGACGCTTATATCAGCCTCAAACAGGCCCTCGACCACGGCGGATTCGGCCACCGGCTCAAGGTCAACATCCGCTGGATCGAGGCCGAGGAGCTGCAAACCGGCAAACCCGAAAAGCTCCTCAGCTCCGCCGACGGGATTCTGATTCCGGGGGGGTTCGGTCACCGAGGCATCGAGGGCAAGATCAGGGCCGTTCAGTATGCGAGGGAGGCCAGGGTCCCGTTCTTCGGCATCTGCCTGGGCATGCAATGCGCCACCATCGAATACGCTCGCCACGCGGCCGGTCTCCGCAACGCCAACAGCACTGAATTCGAACCGGCCGCGGAGCATAAAATCTTCTTTAAATGGCGGGAGCTCAAGGGCATCCAGGACATGGGCGGAACGATGCGGCTGGGTCAGTACCTGTGCCGGATCGAAAAAGGCACGGTCGCCTTCGACGCTTACCGCAGTGTGGAGATCTACGAGCGCCACCGCCACCGGTTTGAGTTCAATCCCGAATATGAAAAGCCCCTGGCTGAAGCGGGACTCCGGATCGCGGGCAAAAACCCCGATTACGGCCTCGTCGAGCTCGTTGAGATCCCCGGCCACCCCTGGTTCCTGGGCTGTCAGTTCCATCCCGAATTCAAGTCCAAACCTTTAAAACCCCATCCGCTTTTCCGCGCCTTCATCGGAGCGAGTTATGCCCACCGTATCCAGACGCATAAGAATTAGCCCGACCGTCGCCATCGGAGGCAGGGGGGGCCTTTTCCTCATCGCCGGCCCCTGCGTCATCGAAAGCCGGGCCCATTCCCTGGCCGCGGCCAAGGCCATCGGCTCGATTTGCGGCCGGCTCCACATCCCCTACATCTTCAAGGCCTCGTTCGACAAGGCCAACCGGTCATCCCTCGCATCCTACCGCGGCCCCGGCTTGATCAAGGGCCTGGAGATTCTCCGCGCGGTTAAAGAAGAGACCGGCATACCGGTCCTCTCCGACATTCACGAGACAGGGCAGGCGGAAGCGGCGGGCCGCGTGTTGGACATCATCCAGATTCCCGCCTTCCTGTGCCGCCAGACCGACCTCCTGCTGGCGGCCGCCGATACGGGCAAAACCGTGGCTATAAAAAAGGGTCAATTCATGTCCCCGAATGAAATGGGGAATGCTGTGGACAAGGTCCGTCGCCGGGGCAACCCCAAGGTCATCTTGACCGAGCGGGGAACGTCGTTCGGGTACAACAACCTGGTTGTCGATGTCCGGTCCATCCCGATCATGCAGGGCTTCGGTTGTCCCGTCGTCATCGACGCTTCCCATAGCGTGCAAAAACCCGGCGGGGCGGGTTCGATGAGCGGAGGGGATGCCGGCCAGATTCCGACGATCGCTCGGGCGGCCCTGGCGGCCGGCGCGGACGGCCTGTTTCTGGAAGTCCATGAGAATCCCGCTCAAGCCTTATCCGACAAGTTCAATTCTTTTCCTCTGGCCGAATTGGAGTCTTTTTTGAAAAGTCTGATGCGCTTGTGCCGGGCGCTCCGAGGACGAAGATGACGAAAAAAGAAATAATCAAGACGGCCCGCGAAGTCCTGGACATCGAAGCGCGCGCCGTCGCGTCGCTGAGCGGGAGGATCGACGATGGTTTCATCAAGGCCGTCGACCTCCTTTACCGGGCCAAGGCCCGGGTGATCGTGATCGGCATGGGCAAGTCCGGGCTGGTCGGGCGCAAGATCGCGGCCACCCTGGCCAGCTGCGGAACGCCGGCGATGTTCGTCCACCCGGCCGAGGCCGGCCACGGCGACTTGGGCATGATCCTCAAGGATGACGTCATCCTAGCCGTCTCCTACAGCGGCGACACGCGCGAGATCGTCGATCTGCTTCCGTTCATAAAGAGGATCGGCGTCAAGCTTATCTGCCTTACCGGCCACAAAAACAGCAAGATCGCCCGCTACAGCGACGTTGTCGTCGACGCCCGCGTCGAGCGCGAGGCCGGGCCGTGCGGGATCATTCCCACGGCCAGCTCGACGGCCGCTTTGGCCTTGGGCGATGCCCTGGCCATCTCCGTGATGAAGAAAAAAGGCTTGGGCGAGCGCGATTTCGCCCTCATCCACCCGAAAGGCGCGCTGGGCAAAAAATTCCTTCACGTCGAAAGCCTGATGCACAAGGGGCGGGCCATTCCGAGCGTCGGTCAGGATTCCCCCATGAGCGGCGTTATCGAGGAAATGTCGAAAAAACGCTTGGGCATGACCTGTGTTCTCGCTTCGGACGGACGACTGGCCGGTGTCATCACCGACGGCGACCTGCGCCGCGCCGCGCGTCTCCATCGTGAAGCGCTTTTCGCCCTGACGGCGGCCGCCTGCATGACGCCCGATCCCATCGTCATCCGCGGGACCGATCTGGCCGCCGAGGCCTTGAACCTGATGGAAGCCAAGCGGGTAACTTCGCTCGTCGTCCAGGGCGAGGACGGGCGGGTCACCGGCATCATCCACCTCCACGACTTGTGGCGGACGGAGATGTTCTGATTATAAAGGGAGAATCTTTGTGACCATCAACCCCAGCATTTTTCGCGAGTACGACATCCGCGGCATCGTCGATCAGGACCTGACCGTCGATGTCGTCGAAATCCTGGGCCGGGGCATGGGCTCGTATTTTCGCCGCCACGGCAAGCGGCGGGTGGCCCTCGGGCGCGACTGCCGGTTAAGTTCGCCCCGGTTCGCCGAGGCGCTGGCCGCGGGCCTGCAATCCACGGGGTGCGCCGTCGTCGATATCGGCACCGTCCCGACACCGCTCCTGTATTTCATGATCTTCCACAAGAAGCTGGAGGCTGGGGTCATGATCACCGGCTCGCATAACCCGCCCGAATTCAACGGGTTCAAAATGATGTGCGGCGAGGATACGCTTTACGGCGAGACCATCCAGGAGCTCCGGCGGATGATCGAGAGCGGTGAGTTCGTCGTGGAAGCGGCCGGCCCCCGTTCCGTGCTGGACATCGTGTCCGAATACCAGGCCTATGTGCTCGGGATCATCAAGCCCGCCCGGCCCCTCCATATCGTCGTCGATGCCGGCAACGGCACGGGCGGTGTGGTGGCCGTCCCCATCTTCAAGGCGCTCGGATGCCGGGTTGAAGAGCTCTTTTGCGAGATGGACGGAAACTTCCCCAACCATCATCCCGATCCGACTTTGCCCGAGGCCATGGAAGCGCTCACGGCCAAGGTCCGTGAAACGGGCGCCGACCTGGGCATCGCCTACGACGGAGACGCCGATCGGATCGGCGTCTCCGACGATGCGGGCCGTCTGCTGTGGGGCGACCAGCTCATGATCCTCTTCTCCCGCGACATCCTCAAGGCTCATCCCGGCGCGGCCGTCATTTCCGAAGTAAAGGCCACGAAGCTCCTCTACGACGAGATCGCCAAGCTCGGGGGCCGGCCGATCATGTGGAAAACCGGCCATTCGCTCATCAAGAAAAAAATCAAGGAGGAGCAAGCTCTCTTGGCCGGAGAGATGAGCGGTCACCTCTTTTTCGCCGACCGCTGGTACGGTTTCGATGATGCCGTTTACGCCTCGGCGCGGCTGGTTGAACTCGTGTCCAAGTCCGACCGGAAGCTGTCCGCCATGCTGTCCGACCTGCCGGCGATGGTCAGTACGCCGGAAATCCGGATTTATGCATCCGATGAAGTTAAATTCCGGATCGTCGACGAGGTTAAGGCGGAGCTTCGCAAGACCCATCCGATCATCGACATCGACGGAGTCCGGGCCGTGTTCCCCAAGGGGTGGGCGCTGGTGCGGGCCTCCAATACCCAGGCTGTCCTTGTCCTGCGGTTCGAGGCCGAGACCATGCAAGATCTCGAAGCCATCCGGGCCGAAGTCAAAGGCCAGGTTGAGCGGGCCATTCATAAACTCGGCTGATGAAGTCATTCAAACCCGTCCTCAAAGCGGTCGTCATGGCCGGTGGAAGCGGCACTCGGTTTTGGCCGTTGAGCCGCCGCCGCAAGCCCAAACAATTTCTGCCCATCACCGCTGACAAGGCCATGCTCCAGGAGACCGTCGATCGGATCCTTCCGCTTATCCCATATCGGGATATTTTCACCATCGCCGGCCGTGAGCATACCCGAGTCATCCGCGGGTTGTTGCCCAAGCTTCCGGTCCCCAACGCCCTGGTCGAGCCTCTGGGCAAGAATACCGCGCCCTCTCTTATCCTGGCTACGGCCTCGATTTATCTGCGGAATCCGGAAGCGGTCGTCGTTGTTCTGGCTTCGGACCACCTGATCGCCGACCGGGCGCTTTTCCTGCGCAAGGTCAAGGCCGCGGCTTCCGTCGCCGCGCGTCGCGAAAGCCTGATCACCTTCGGCATTCCCCCGACATTCCCTTCAACGGGCTATGGATATATCCGGTACCAGAGAGAAGCGCCCCTGCGGTCTTCGGGCGATGTTTTCTTTCCCGTCCTCGAGTTCAAGGAAAAACCCCGACTCGAGCAGGCTCGGGCTTTCCTGGCTGAAGGCGGCCATTACTGGAATTCAGGTATGTTCGTCTGGCGGGCCGGCGTTTTCGCCCGGAAGCTCGAGGCTTATGGGCCCGATTTCTTTCCCTTCTGGCGGAGGACGCTGGATGCTCTGCGGGCCGGGTCCACGGCGAAATTAAGGTCCGTTTTCCAGGACATCCCGGCCACCTCGATCGATTACGCTCTGATGGAAAAGGCCCAGGGCGTCCTCGTCAGTGAAGGCGATTTCGGCTGGTCGGATGTAGGCGCCTGGTCGTCGCTTTTCGATGTCTGGGACCAGGACTCCTCCGGCAACGCTATCAAAGGCCGCGGCCTGGCTCTCGACACGACGGGAACGCTTTGTTACAACCCGGGCAAGTTCACCGCCCTTATCGGCGTGCGGGATCTCATTGTCGTCGATACGCCGGACGCCCTGCTCATCTGCTCCAAAGATCAGGATCAACGGGTCAAGAATATCCTTGAAGCCCTGGCCAAAGCGGGGGATAAAAAGCACCTCTGAGAAAAGCGCCTAAAAAAAAGGGGAGCCGAAGCTCCCCTGCTCGCAATAACCTTGGCGCTTAATGGCTGGAAAGACGCCCCGTCTTCTTCAGCCAGATGTCGTCTTCCGCACCGCCCGGATGCTGAACGGCTAAGCGGTAATAAAGAGCGGCCCGGGAGATATTCAGGATCCGGGCGGTCTGGGTTTTGTTGTAGAACGTTCTATCCAATAAATATTCGATATATTCCGTCTTGAGTTCTTCCAGGGTGGGGAGGGCTTCGGGATTTTCCTCGGAGGCCCGCTTCCTGTACTCCAGGAAGCCTTCCAGGTACTTCTTCATTGTTACCAACTCACCGGCCCTTGGCCATTTTGATCATCTGGTAATTGTTGGACACGACATAGCCCATGGCCATATTGGCGGCCGTGGACAGGATCCAGGCCAGGGGCTTATTGCGTTTATAGAGGCTTTTCATGCTCAGGTAGGAGAAGGCGGTGAAGCCGGCCTTGACCGCGGCGAAGACATAGGGGTTCTTGACGAAGGGCTTCATGATCGGGTTGCCTTCCGAAAGCCCGGGGTACTTGAGGGCTTCGGTGGTGGAGAGATAGTCGGCGATGTTGAGGGCGACCGTGGCCAGGAGGGAGGCATCGAACATGGCATCAACGGCCCGGCCGGCGCGAAAGCCTTGAGTGAGATAACGATGGCCGGGATTGATGACGACCTGATCGGGATCAAGGATCATTGTGGCATAGCCGGCCTTGGGAGCGGGCTCGGGGATGAGGTCCAATCCGGCCAGGGGAGAAAAAACAGAGGGGAGGAGGGCGGTTTCGGTGATCGAGTAAATGGAGGCGTCGGACATGAGGCTTACAGCGGAAGCCGTCATGGCCAGCATGGAGATCATAATCAGGGTGGCGATTGTTTTTTTCATGGGCTTGGTTCCTCTTGTCTTGCTCATATCGATTACATCTAAAGCAAGAACGGTGCCAACGCTGAATATATTTGCATATCTAACTAATAATAATATATTTATATACGTTTTTAATGGAGTTTATATTTTATGTAAAAGTTCCATTATCGTACACATTTGCTAAATAAACATTTGTTTAGTAATCGACCATGCGTAAATGCATTATATAAAGCATTATAATGGAATTAGTTAATAAGTGACCCGAATTCGTACATGTAGTTAAATGGCCATTGCTCGATTCCGCGGCCGTAAGGCCAGGGCCCCGGCCGCCGTCGAAAGGATTTATAGGGCACGCCCCTGACTTGGCGGGCGAATAGGGTTAAAGTACCGCCGTAAATCCTCGGACGTAAGTCCGTGGATGGAGTGGGTTCCGACGAAGTCGGACATGCGAAGCTTTCTCGGGAGGATTCCCCGGACGTGAGTCCGGGGTTTAGGTTCAATTTCCGTTGGAGCGGCGATTTCGTTTATAATTCACTGGTCGATGAAAAAATCATCCGCCCGGGAGGGATTCTCGATGAAACGATTTCAGGTTGTGCTCTGCCTTTTTGCGTCTTGCCTGGTGTTAATATCCCCGGCCGCAGCGGCCGAAGAAAAACCTTTGATCGGGGCCCGGCATCCGTCCGTCTCTCCGGACGGCCGCCGGATCGCCTTTTCCTACATGGGCGATATTTGGACCGTATCGGCCGAGGGCGGCCGGGCCGTCCAGCTCACCAACAACACGGCTTATGAGCGTGAGCCGATCTGGGCCCCCGACGGACGCAACATCGCCTTCACCTCCAACAGAAACGGCGGCCATGATGTTTTCATCCTGCCTTCAACCGGCGGGACTCCCCTCCAGCTCACTTTCCATACGGGCGACGACCTGGCTACGGATTTCACACCCGACGGTCAATTCGTCGTCTTTCGTTCCAGCCGGGCGTCTTCGGGAAGTCTTTATAAAATTTCCGTCAAAGGCGGGAACGAGTCGCCTGTCTTGGAAACATATTGGAATTATGCCGCTTACGGCCGGATCAGCCCCGACGGGAAGAACGTGCTCTTCTCCTGGGGCTCGGAAAACAACTACTGGTGGCGGCGCGGCTATCGCGGTGCCAATACGGCCAAGATCTGGACCGCAGATTTGATCGGCGGGGCGCCCCGGAAGCTTATCGACGATACGGCCAATTCCTTTTGGCCCGATTGGCGGCCGGATGGCGCTGGTTTTTACTTTGTCTCCGACCGCTCGGGCACTTACAATATCTGGACCGCGGCCGCCGATGGTTCCGGAGTCAAACCCGTCACCAAGTTCGAAAAAGGTGATGTTCGTTGGATGTCCGTTGCCGCCAAGGTCCCTTGGGCGGCCTATGAGCGCGACTTCGGGATTTGGCTGACCAACCTGGCCACGGGCGATTCGCGGCCCGTCCCGGTCGATGCCCCGTCCGAAACCAAGGACAACCGGACTATATATGTCGAAAACTCGACCGTCTCCGAGTTTCGTGTCTCGCCCGACGGCAAAAAAATCGCCGCCGTCGTCCGGGGCGAAATCTTCATTTTGTCCACAGAAGGGGGCTACGCCCGCAACGTCACCCAATCGCCCTGGCGCGAGCAGAGCGTGGATTGGGACAAGGAAGGACGGACGGTCTTTTATATTTCCGATGTCGGAGCCAACCCCGATCTCTACGCCGTTTCCGCGCTGGGGGGCGAAAAGCCCCGCCGTTTGACCAATTCACCCCAGGATAAAAACGGGCTTCTGGTTTCGCCCGACGGCCAATGGATCGCCTATTTCGGGGGTTCGCGACAGCTCCGCCTCGTTCGTCCGGACGGGAAGGACGACCGCCTTCTCGTGGAGATGGATTTCGGAGGCCGGTTCGCCTCCGATTTCGCCTGGTCGCCCGACAGCCGCTATATTGCCGTCTCCGCTCCCCGCAACGGGCAGGCCGATATCTTCGCCGTCGAGATCGCTTCCGGCAAATCCGTCCTGATGACCAATACGGCTTATGACGAAAGCGCGCCCGCCTGGACGCCGGACGGAAAAGCCCTTCTTTTCAGCTCCAACCGGACCGGCCACAGCTTCCCCGAGTTCACCGGCCAGAATGACCTCTACCGGCTTTATCTCCAGCCGCGGCCGCCCGAATTCGACGAGGACGACTTCGACAAGCTCTTCGCCAAGGACGAACCCAAGGATGACTCCAAAGGGAAGCCCGAAGCCAAGCCGGACGCCAAATTCGAAACCCCGCCGGCGGCCGGTGCGGCGGCCAAGCCGGCCGACAAAGGCCCGGTTCCGATTGAGCTCAAGCTCGAGGACCTCGACCGCCAGACCGAAGTCGTCGTGGTGACGCTCGGCAGCGAGCAGGACTTCGTTTTTGTGCCCAAGGACGAAACGGTCCTCTTCGTCTCGGCCATGGACGGGCGAAGCCGCTTATGGAAAACAAGCTTGAAGAAAAAAGAACAGGGCAAGTACGAACCCCACCCGGCCAATCTGGAAAGCGTGCGCGGCCTCCAGCTCGACTCCAAAGGTGAAGCGCTCTATTATCTCGCGTCCGGAAAAATCGGCCGCCTCGACCTGGCCGCCGGCCGGGCGCGTCCGGTCGCCTTCGACACCAAGATCATGGTCGACAAGACCGCCGACTACGAGCAGATGCTGGGCGAGCTATATTACGTCCTCCAGCACTATTACTATGACGAAAAACACCACCGGGCGGATTGGCCCGGCGTGGTCGACCGGTTCAGGCCCGTTCTTCGGCAAGTCCGCGAGGATCAGGATTTCGCCGATTACGCCAACATGATGATCGGCGAGCTCAATTCTTCGCATATGGGGTTCACCATGCCCCGCACGGCCCGTATCGACGAGCCCAGCGCTCACGTCGGCGCGGTCTGGTCCTTCGACGGCGGCCGGATCACCCTGGCCCGCCTGATCAAGGACGGCCCTCTTTATGACCGGAGGGAAAGTGTCGCGGCCGGCGACGAATTGACCGCCGTGGACGGAACGCCCGTGGATCCGGCCGTCAACATCTGGAAATACTTCAACGGCAAAATCGACAAGCGGGTCAAGCTGTCCTTCCGCAACCCCAAGACGCAGAAGACGGCCGAAGTGGCGGTCAAGCCCATTTCGGCCGGCGCCGAAAACGGGCTGCTTCTCGAGGAATGGATCGTCAGCCGGCGCAACGCCGTCAAGGACAAAACCGGCGACAGCGTGGCTTATCTCTACATGAGGGCCATGGGCATGGGCGATCTGACCCGCTTCCTGCTCGAACTCGAGCGCGACGCCGTCCCCAGGAAAGGATTGATCCTGGACCTGCGCTATAACAACGGCGGCAACGTCCATGACCGGGTGCTGGAAGCGCTGATGAAACCCGTCTATGCCAAGTGGCGTCAGCGCGGGCTGGCCGAGACGACGCAATCCACTTTCGGTTTCGCCGATAAGCCCGTGGTCGTGATCACGAATGAGTTCACCTTGAGCGACGGCGAGATGACGACCAGCGGATTCAAGTCCCTCAAGCGCGGTCCCGTCGTCGGCAATACAACCTACGGCTGGTTGATCTTCACGACCAGCGTCGGGTTGATGAATGGCGGGGGGTTCCGTCTGCCATGGTGGGGCTGTTACACGCTCGACGGCCAGGACCTGGAGACGAGCGGCGGGGTGAAGCCCGACATCATTGTGATCAACGACCTCGGCCATACGCTCAAAGGCCTGGATCCTCAGCTCGACAGGGCCGTCGAGGAAGCTTTAAAGCTGCTCAAAAAATAGGAGGGTGGCGATGAAGAGAATATTCGTCGGCGCGGTGATGGCGTTATGTCCGGCCGTCATATTCGTCCCGGCGTACTTGGCTTCCGGACCCCAACTCGACGCTCCGAGGTTGGCTCAATTCTTCAAACTCTACGAGGAGAACAGGTACGTCGAGGCGATCGCGGTTCTGCCGTCCCGTTTTATCGAAATGTCGCTTTATGAGAAAGGGCGGGAAACACTCCCGCCGTATAAGCGAGACGAGCCGATTTACTTCGATATCCAGGCCAAGGCCTCCGGCGCCAAAGCCAGGCCTAAGCAGGACCCCTACGAAAAGGAGATTCTCTACTACCTCGGCGTGATGAGCTACCGGATGGGCGACCTGGAGCGGGCCCGGCAGACGCTTCTTCTATGCCTGCAATTGGACCCGACCTATCGGATGGCTCACGTGTACCTTTTCCGTGTCTATGCCAAGCTCGAGGCGGATCTCTTAAGCCAGTGCGGGGACTCCGCCCCCGGCACGGGCCGACTCCTTATCGACAAACTGGGGTTTGGAAGCAGTGAACTTCACCTGGACGAGGCCGTCGAGCTCGAAAGCTCCGGAAAAAGGTCCGGACCCCGGGCTGTTCTTTTAACGTTTCTTTATGACAAGCCTCTCATCAAGAACACCGCTTATCGCTTTTCCCCGGACCCGTCGCCGAAAGCCCGGCAATTTTTTTTCAGTGCCATCAGCGACCCCGGGCTGGGACGCGTTGAGCTGGTGACTAAAGAGCGGCACTGTCTCGACGAAGTCGTCTTTGCCGTGGAGCAGGTCCTTTATTTCGACGGACTGGATGCCTCCGGGAAAATGGCGGGAGGGCGGCAGATCCTGACCAGGTTCGACGTAGCCCTGGAGCTGTTGATGCCCCGGCCGGCGGACAAGGCGGTCGTTTATGATCCGGCCGGCGCGAAAATCCAGGACATCCCCATTTCCAAGTAGGACTTCGCCGCTAAGATTTTTCGACGGCGTCCCGGGGGTAAACTTCCGCCGCGAAGGCGCGCACCTTAACGAGAAAAATATTTGTTTTCCCCATGAACCTTAAGAGAGTCCTTCCTTTCACCCAGCGAGTTCGGGCGATGATCAAGTCCATTCCCCGCGGAAAAGTCGCCGCCTATGGCCAAATCGCCGCATTGGCGGGGGATGCGCGCCAAGCCCGGCAGGTCGCTTGGATACTGCATTCCACACCGGGCCGTGAGGGATTACCTTGGCACCGGGTGATCAATTCGCGGGGACGCATATCGCTCCCTCCCTCCCGGGGCGGCCGGGAGCAGGCGGGGCGGTTGAGAGCCGAGGGCGTTCCCGTTGGTTCGGGGGGAACGATCGAGGTGCGGGAGTTCGGCTGGAATCCACGCTCGCGAAAGACGGCAGTGCTTGAAAAGATGGATTTGACGAGGTTGCTGTAGCTTTTTTCGGTCCTTTGTGCGGTCCCTCGTCGTGTCCAAATCGAAAAGAGAGAAGATCTTCCATATCGAACATCTTCGCCGGTCCTACGCTAAAGCATAGGACGAGCAAGGCACGCCGGATTCTTTCCGATCCGACTCCCCTCGAAAACGGCTAGGAACGGCTAAAATTTGAGTTGGCCGACCATACGCCGTTTTTTGATCACACAAAGCCTTGTTGAAATGTCTGTCTGGTCACGGCGTATGGCTCCGTTCCCCCGAACGGTGACACCGCGCCACTTTAACTTCCCACACAAAATGGAAGAGATCCAAATAAAAGAGAGCAAAAAAAGAAAATAGCACGGGGGTAGTCGACTCTGTGGTTGACCGCCGTCTTCCCCGGCATTAAGATGGGCCGTGAAGAGAAGGCTATGAAAACAAGCCTGGAGAGAACCCGTTGGCGCCGGATTATTGCGGTTTCGATTGTGGCGGTGTACTGGCCGGCCGCGGCGGCGGCAGGGGCCCCAGGCTTGGCAGTCCTCAGGCGCGAAGCGATGAGGGCAGGTTCTATCCGGGGATCCGCTTCCGCCGCCCAGCCCTGCCCCTTGACCGAACGATGGTTCGTCGTCTCGCTGGGGGGAACGCCGGTCGGATATGTCCGCGAGGCTTCCGGGGGCCCGGGCACGGGCGCCGGAACCGTGCTTGTTTCCGACTCCCTGATGAAAATGGTCCTCAATCGCTTGGGGGCCAAGGTCGAGATCGCCGTGACGACACGAACCGAAGAGATGCTCGACGGGCGTTTGAAAAAAATCACTTCCGAAACGCGGGCTTCCGTCCTGTCGACGAAAAGTGAAGCACTCATCAAGGACGGCCTCATAGAAATCCGCACTGAAGCGGGAGGCAAGAGCTATAAGCGGACCGTTCCCTACACGGGTACCCTGCTCGGCCCCGAGGGGATCCGCCGCTTGTCGCTGGAACGGGTTCTCAGGCCCGGCGACCGCATCGAATTCCAGACCTTTTCTTCGGAGACGGAAACGGTCAGCCGGGGCAGCCAAACCGCGCTGGCTTGGGAAAACGTCCGAATCGGCGGAGGCGAAGTCCGGGCCCTCAAAGTCGAGGAAGTTCTTGAGGGCGCCGGGGCGAAAATCACCTCCTGGCTCGACGACCGACGCGAGACCCTGCGGCAGGAAATGCCGACGCCGTTCGGGGTTGCCGAAATCGTCCTGGCCACCAGGGAGCAAGCTCTTCAGGCCGAAGGAGGCGGCGCGCTTCCGGAAGAGATGTTTGAGCGCTCGATTCTGCGGACGGCCGTCCGTCTGCCCCAAGCTCGGACTCTCGAGTATCTCAAGGTGCGGCTTATTCCCCGGGACCCGGTTTCGGCCTGGCCGGAATTTTCCGGACCGTCGCCGAAGGCGGTGGACCGGACCGGGACGACCATCGACCTGGAAATCCGGCGGCCGAAGACTCCGGGACCGGCCCGTCTGCCGGTTGCCGGGACCGAAGCCAATCGCGAATTTCTCGAACCCAACGCTTATATTCAATCCGACGACCCGGCCGTCCGCAAGACAGCCCTCGACGTCCTGGGCGGAGAAACCGATATCTGGAAAGCGGGCCTGAAACTCGAGCGCTGGGTGGCCGAAAACATGCAGTTCGACCTGGGGATAGTCCTGGCCCCGTCGTCCGAGCTGTTCAAGAACAGACGCGGGACGTGCGTCGGCTATGCCACCCTTCTGGCGACATTGGCCCGGGCGGCCGGCATCCCTTCGCGGGTTGTGATCGGATATGTGTACGCCCTGGGTATGTTCGGGGGGCACGCTTGGACGGAAATCGCCGTCGGCGAAGCTTGGATTCCCCTCGACTCGGCCATTGTCGCGCCGGGTGTGGCCGATGCGGCCCGGATCGGGATGTCGGCGACATCGTTTCGCCAAGGCGCATCTTCCCTGGTCGGGGGACCGGCCCGTCAACTTTTCGGCCGGACCGACATCCGAATTCTCGAATTCGCGGGACCGGACCATAAAGTCGTTGCCATTCCGCCCGATGCGGCGCCGTTTACGGTCGACGGGGATGGCTATCGGAATCCCTGGCTGGGAATTGCCCTGGCCAAACCGGAAGGTTGGAAATTCGTCAAGCTTGACGCGGTCTGGCCCGATCCGGCGGTGGTCGGATTGGAGGGGCCGGCCGGGATGAAGGCCGAACTTCAGGAGGTTTATCTTCCGCCCTGGAAAATCGGCCAGGACGCGGCGAGGCTAAACCTGGCCAGGGTCGTGCCGGGAGGGAAGGAACGGCGGGCTCGAATCGCCGGACATTCCGCGATCATTTGGGAAAATCCCGATAAATCGGCCCTGGCCGTACTCGACGGGACGGAGGCATGGCTGCTTGTTGTGACCGGAAAGGATGCTCCGGCCGTCCTGACCAAGCTCGCCTCCGGTTTTAATTTAATGGAGCGGCCTAAAGCGGGGGAGGAACGATGAATAGGGGAACGAACGGAAAATATTGGCGAATGCTTCTGACTCTTTCGACGGCCGGATTTATGCTGGCCGCAGCCATACCGGCCGCGGCGGAGGCGCCGTCTGCTTCCGGACCGGCTCAGGCGGTCAAGATCACCAGGTCCGAGTTTGCCGCCGCGTATCTCAGGTTCGAGATGTCGATGCTGGGGGCGAGGCTGGCCGAGGCCGACGAAGCACGCGTTAACCGCGAGTTCGACGGCCTGACGCTCCTCTTTTTCACCGGCAATTTCAGCGAGGCCATCCGGCGTCTCAACGCCCTGACCGATTCGATCGATCCACGCACGGCGGCGGCGAAGGCGCCGGATTTCGCCTTCCTGCGCGCGCAATCCGAACCTCTCCGGCCTAAAGCCGGGAAGCTCCGCGCCGAATTGGACGCTCTGCCGGCCTCTTCTCCCGAGCTTGCTCAGGCCTCGGCCGCGGTGAAAGCCCGGCTCCGGGTCCTGGCCGAGCCGTTCGACCCTGAGAATACGACCCAGCTCCTCATGGAACCGCGGTTGCTTTGGACTCAGGTCGAGGCCGAGGCCGGAGCGTTGAAAAAAGGCCTGGATCCGTTCAACGGGAGGAAGGGCGATTACTGGAGTGTCGTGAAGAACGGGGATCGCGAAATCCCCGTTCGCGTCTTTTATCCGCCCCGGGCCGATTTATCCCAACCTCTCCCCCTGGTCATTGCCTTCCACGGTGCCGGCGGCGATGAAAATATGTTCATGGACGGCTACGGAGCCGGTTTGATCAAACGGCTGGCCGAGAAGCACAAGTTCCTGCTGGTCACTCCGTTGACCAACGCTTTCAGCGGAACCGAGATGGGCCCCGCATTCGACGCGCTTCTGACGGCGCTGGGATATGATTATGCCTTCGATCCCCAGCGCGTCTTTGTCTTGGGGCATTCCGCGGGCGGCATGCTGACGAACGGGTTGCTGGCCCTGCGCGGGGAAAAAATATCCGCGGCCGCCTGCCTGTGCGGGTTCAGCGGCTTCAAGGACGAGACCCGGGCGATTCCGCGGACGCTGGTCATCGCCGGCGAGCTCGACCCCATCGTCAGCCCGGCCCGCATCGAACCGGCGTTTAAAAAAGCCCGGGCGGCCGGGTATCCGGTCGAATACCGGTTGATTAAGAACTTCGGTCACACCCTGTTGGTGGCCAAGGTCCTGCCGGACGTCACCGATTGGCTGTTGGGCCGTCGGCCGGACTGATCCGACGGTTCCCTCCCCACAACGCCAAGGACCGAACGGATTTTCAGACCGACATGGCGAACAGCCACTGGGCGGCGAAATAGGTGCTTAGGATCAGGGCTTGGGCGGCGGGGAATTTTCGGACGAACCGGTTGACCGCCAGGACCGAGTCCGAGACGACGAAAAGCACCGCCGCCAGAAAGGCGCGGAGCGCCGCCGTCCCGCCGATTTCGACAAAGCGTTCGATCCCCAATCCCGCCATCACCGTGATGACCAGGATGTAAAACGCCACCGGAATTTTCATATTCCCCAAGTGAGGGAAGAGAAGCCCCATCATGACCATGGCGTAAAGGAGAAGAGGGAGGACCGTCCCGAAATCTACGACGGGGGTCATGGTGGTCAGGAACGCTCCGCAATAGAGCAGTTGGGCGGTCAGAAACGCGGCCAGGCCGGCGGCGAAATTTTTTTTCCGCAGCATCATGAAGACGTCGCCGACGAGAGAAACGGCCAGCGCGGCAATGACGAAATACCAATAGCGAATCCCCGCCCCGCCCCCCGAACGCAGGACGGCCAGGAGAATGATCGAGACCATGGTTGCCGGCCTGAGGACATACGCGGCCTTCCAGCGGCCCGCATAGTCGGCCCCGATCGTCCCCGCGCCGGCGGCCAGGGCGACGAGCGAAAGCGCGATGATCATCCTCTCTTCTCCCGCGGCGATATCAAGGAGGTCCCCAAGCGTCCGGGTTTTCGGGTCATGCTCCGGAGTTTCTTTCTTGGCGGAGCCGCTCCCGCGCTTCGGCGAACATCGGTTCGGCGTATCCGCTCGGCCAGGTTCGTTCCTCGAAGGATCGTTTTTCGACCATTTTGAGAAATCCTTCGAAATCCCGGAAGTAGGAGCCGTAGATATGGAAGCTGTCCACGAGGTCGGCATAGCGGCCCACGCGCACGGGCCGCCCGATTCTTTCGCCGATGCGCGAGGCGATGGTCCGCTGGAGGTCGGTCAGGGCGAACACGTTCATGTAGGCGGCTTTGTAAGCGTCGCGCGAGCGCCAGTGAGTGTTCATGTTGAGGACGGGCTGGCCGGCTTCGTCGTCCAGAAGGCGGCACCAGACGCGTTGGAGGCAGGGCGGGTCGTAGGTCGGCGGGTCGAGTTTGACGTTCCAGGTGATGGCTTGGGCCCGCCGGGTGTGGCCGGTTTGGCCCAGCTTGCGGACGATGGCTTCGATCTGATCGATCGTCTCGCCCTCGATTTCGTAGCCGAAGAGCCGTTTATGGTACGTGTAGGTCCACTTGCCTTCCTGGGGCGCGATCCAATGGTCGTGGACCCCGTCGACGACTTCCTGCCGGTAGATCTCGAGGTCCTCCAGGCCGCCGGGAAAAGCCCTGTGGATGCGCGGCTCGGCGAACGGATCCTCGACCGTCCACATCATGGTGCAGTCGCGGCTGGGCGGGTCGCCCGGTTTGTCGTACTCGGTCCCGATCGCGGCGCCGTCGCGCCAGCAGGCGAGCACGGCCTTCTCCCAAGCCTCGGGGAGAGTCTTGCCGCTGACGAAAAGGGTCGGGATATTGCCGTTCATGCGCTCCTCCAGGGGGATTCATCGGCGTTGTATCACAGCCGGCCGAGAGGGTCAAATGCGGTCGGATGCGTGGGAAGCGTTTTAGAGTATGATGCTTCTCTCATGACCGGAAGAGAGAGGATCGAAGCGCTCGTGTCGGGCCAGGCCGCCGTTCGGCCGCCTTTTATGCCCGCCGTTTACGAACACAAAGCGGCCCTCATCGGCGCCACTCCATCCGCCGTGGCCCGCAACGCCATGCTCCTCGAGCAAGCCTTGGCCCGTGAGCTCGAAGTCTATGAACCGGACGCCTTGACCGTGGGCATCGATGTTTACAATGTCGAAGCCGAGGCCGCCGGCGCCCGGGTTCGCTTTTACGAGACGAATGACGTGCCCTCAATCGTCGAGCGGCCCCTGCGTCCGGGGGACGACGTCCGGGCTCTGCCCCTGCCCGATCCGGAGCGGAGCGGCCGCATGCCCGTTTTTCTCGAAGCCGCCCGCCGCCTTCAGATGTTCTGCGGGAAGGACGTCCTCATCCGCGGCGCCCTGAGCTCGCCGTTCTCCATGGCCGCCGAACTCATCGGCTCCGAGCCCCTGCTCCTGGCCCTGCTCGATCAACCCGATTGGGTTTCCTCGCTCCTGGATTTTTGCGCCGTGGCCGTGGAAGCCTATGGCAAAGCCTTCGTCGACCGGGGAGCCGGGATCATCCTTTTCGACTCCCATGCCGCGCCCCCCCTGGTTTCGCCTTCCCTCTACCGTCGCATCATTCTTCCCCCGACGGCCCGGGTCGTGTCCTATTTCCGGCGGGACCTGGGCCTTCCGCTCGTCCCCTACATCATCGGCGGCGATACTTCCCCGCTCCTGGACGCCATCCTGGAGACGGGGACGAATAACATCCTATGCGACTTTAAGGCCGAGCCGGCCGCGTTCCTGGACCGGGTGGCCGATCCGGATGTCATCGTTCGGGTCAACATGGACCCCCGCTTCCTGCGGACGGCCACACTGCCCGAGATCGAAGCCCGGACCGGGGATCTGCTGACGATCGGCCGGCGGCGTTCGCGGTTCATGCTGGGAACGGGCATTCTGCCCTATGACATGCCGTCCGCGAACGTCATCGCCGTCCGCCGGACGATGGATCGATTTAAAATCGGCTGATCGGCCGGACACCACGATCCCCCTCGCTTGGAGATAGGCCTATACAAGCTCGGGATATCGGAGGGCGGATACGGGGCCGGAGTCAATTTTTGTCCCGGCGTGCGACAATCGGCCGTTTCGAGCGTCTATTAGATGTCCGGAAAGAACCCATGGATCGATGGCTGTTCAATGACGATTCCGCCCCGGACGACCGGGAAGGGAAGGCCCTGTCTCCGTCCGAACCGGTCCGGGAGGCTCCTGATCCCGACCTCTATCCGGGGGACGAGCGCGAGGGCCATCGCCGCCGTCTGCGCGAAAAATTCCTCAAAGCCGGATTGACCGCTTTTCTCGACCATGAGATCATCGAGCTCCTATTGACTCTGGGCACACCCCGCAAAGATTGTAAAGCGTCCGCCCGTCGGGCTCTGCGCGAATTTAAAAGCCTCCGGGCGGTCCTCGAAGCCGATATCCACGACCTCCAGCGGATCAAAGGTATCGGCGTTAATAACGTCTTCGGCATCCGGTTGATCCAGGAGGTTTCCCGGCGTTTTCTGAAAGACCGCATGCTGAGCCGCCCGTTTTGCCGGTCCGCCCAGGAGACCTTCGATTATCTTTATCATTCCATGAGGGATTTGAAAAAAGAGAATTTCAAGGTCGTTTTTCTCGACCCCAAGAACCAGATCATCGAGGAGCGGACTTTGTTCGAGGGGACGGTCGATTCGAGCGCCGTTTATCCGCGCGAGATCATGAAGGAAGCACTGCGGTTCAACGCCACCGGCTTGATTTTCGTCCACAATCATCCCTCGGGCGATCCGGATCCGTCGGCCTGCGACCGCGAGATCACCCGGGAGCTCGTCTTCGCCGCCCGGATTATGCAGCTCAAGGTGCTCGACCACCTCATCATCGGCAACAACCGCTATTTCAGCTTCGCCGATCATGGCCTGATCGGAGATTACGACCTGATGTACCTGAGCGTCAACCGCTAGCCGCAGATAAAGTATTGAAGGAGGAGGCCGTTCCGGATAAACTAGACGCCAAGGAGAAATCTATGCCAGGAATAATTCCGACTTCGATCCGGCCCATCCGGGATGTAGCCGCCGCCCTCGGGATCAAGCCGGAGTATGTGGAGCCTTACGGCCTTCATAAGGCAAAAATCGATCTTCGCCAGGCGGACGAAATTTCCCGGGAACCCGGCAAACTCATCCTGGTTACCGCCATGACCCCGACCCCCGCCGGAGAGGGCAAGACGACGACCGCCGTCGGCTTGGCCGATGCCCTGACCCGTTTGGGAAAAAAGGCCATCGTCGCTCTCCGTGAACCGTCTCTCGGTCCCGTATTCGGCATGAAGGGAGGAGCCACGGGCGGCGGCAAGGCCAAAGTCCATCCCAGCGAGGATATCAACCTGCATTTTACCGGCGACATCCATGCCGTTACGACCGCCCACAACCTGCTGGCGGCCATGGTCGATAACAGGGTTCATTTCGACGGACCGGCCGGGATTCTCGATGGACGCAATGTGACCTGGAAGCGGGCCATGGATATGGACGAACGGGCCCTGCGGGACATCGTCATCGGCCTCGACGAAACCTACGGCGGTTTTGCCCGGCAAACCGGATTCACTATCACCGCGGCTTCCGAGATCATGGCTATTCTCTGTCTTTCCAAGGATTTGCCGGATTTAAAGGCCCGCTTGGGCCGGATCGTCGTTGGATCCGCTCCGGACGGCTCTTTCGTCACGGCGGACCGGATCAAGGCTTCCGGGGCCATGGCCGTGCTTTTGCGCGACGCTCTTAAGCCGAACTTGGTGCAGACGCTTGAAGGCAACCCGGCGTTCGTCCATGGCGGGCCGTTTGCCAACATCGCCCACGGTACCAATACCGTCATCGCCACCGGACTGGCCTTGCGCCTGGCCGAGTATGTCATTACGGAATGCGGATTCGCCTCCGATCTGGGAGTCGAAAAATTCATGGACATCGTCGTCCGGACGGGCCATGTTCCGCCGCCCGCCGCTGTGGTCATTGTGGCCACCCTGCGGTCGCTTAAATACCATGGCGGGGTCAAGCTCGATGGGCTCCATTTCGAGAACATCCCGGCTATCGAAAAAGGCATTGAAAACCTGCAGAAACACGTTGAAAACGTGCGTTGCTTCGGGGTCCCCCTGGTGGTCGCGCTGAATAAGTTCCCGACCGACACCGAGGCCGAGGTCAAAGCCTTCGATGCTTTGGCCGGCCAGGAAAACTTCCGCTACGCCCTGAGCGATGTCTTCGGCCTGGGCGGAGAAGGCGGGTTGGAACTCGGCGGCCAAGTGATCGAGGCCGTGACCAAGGATCCCGGCGATTTCAAGTTCCTCTATCCGCTGGACATTTCATTGGCCGAAAAAATCGAGACGATCGCCCGCCGGATTTATGGCGCGTCCGGGATCAACCTGGAACCCAAGGCGAAAAAGAAGCTCCTGCAATTCGAAGAGGCCGGCTTCCGGGACGTCCCCGTTTGTGTCGCCAAAACGCAGTATTCGCTCACGGATAACGCCAAGCTTCTCAACCGGCCCCGCGATTTCACCGTCACCGTCACGGATGCTTCGCTGAGCGCCGGGGCGGGCTTTGTCGTCGCCCTGTGCGGCGAGATCATGACCATTCCCGGCCTGCCGAAAAACCCGGCGGCCGAGAACATCGATGTCTCGGACGACGGAGTGATCACCGGAATCATGGGATAATGGGGCGCTCCCGAGCGTCCACGAATAGAGAGGGACGGATTTCCATCCGCCCTCGACCGCATCCGAGGAGGAAGCGATGAAAGACGACGAACTCGAACAGAAAAGCCTGTCCAAGAGCAAGGCCATCGAAGCGGCTGTTTCCCAGATCGAGAAACAGTACGGCAAGGGTGCCGTGATGAAGCTCGGCCAGCGCCAAGCAGCCCTGAAGATTCCCGCCATCCCGACCGGGTCGATCTCCTTCGACCTGGCCCTGGGCATCGGCGGTTTCCCGCGCGGGCGGGTCATGGAGATCTTCGGCCCCGAAGCCACGGGAAAAACCACCCTGGCGCTCCATGTCATCGCCGAGGCCCAGAAGAGGGGCGGCCAAGCGGCCTTCATCGACGCCGAACACGCCCTCAGCCCCAGCTACGCGGCCAAGATCGGCGTGGATGTGGACAACCTTCTCATCTCCCAGCCTGATTACGGCGAACAGGGGCTGGAGATCGCCGAAGTCCTGGTCCGGAGCGGGGCGGTGGACGTCATCGTCATCGATTCCGTGGCCGCCCTGGTTCCCAAGGCCGAACTCGAGGGCGAAATGGGCGATGCCCATATGGGGCTCCAGGCCCGGCTTATGAGCCAGGCCCTGCGCAAGCTGACGGCCATCGTCGCCCGGTCCAAGACCTGCTTTATTTTCATCAATCAGATCCGGGAAAAAATCGGCTTCTTCCTGGGCAATCCGGAAACGACGACGGGCGGCCGGGCTCTCAAGTTTTACGCCTCGCTCCGGGTCGACGTCCGGCGCATGACCGCCATCAAGGAAGGGGATCAGGTCGTCGGAAACAGGGTCAAGGTCAAGATCGTCAAGAACAAGATGGCCCCCCCGTTCCGGGATGCCGAGTTTGACATCATCTACGGCGAGGGCATTTCCCGGGAGGGAGATCTCGTCGACATGGGGTTGACCGTCGGGATCATCGAAAAGTCCGGGACCTGGTATTCCTATAAGGGCGAACGAGTCGGCCAAGGCCGGGATAATTTTAAAAAATTGCTGAAGGAAAAGCCCGAGCTGGCGGTCGAGATCGACGCCGAGATCCGCAAGAAAGTAGGCTTGGGGCCGGCTTTCGAAGCCGGAGAAGAATCCGAGGGCAAGCCGGAAGCAAAGCCCGAGGGCAAAGCCGAAGGCAAACCCGAAAAAAGCTCCGAACGGACGTCCCGGCGCGGCGGACAATAATCCGACGTCGAAGCCTTGCGCCGCGGTTGTCAGTCGGGGGTGAATCGGAGTATTCTGGACCCAAGCCGGAGGAGCGCCTGAATGAATCGAAATGGAACGCGTTCACACAAGCGGGGTTTGTCGCCGGGAAGCCTCGTCCATGTCGGGGAAAAGAAAATCGAATTCCCCCGCATAACCGTCCTCGATTACGACGGGGAGAACTTCCTCGAAAAAGAGGCCCGGAAGGTCGAGGAGTGTTTCGCCTTTCGGGACACGGCCACGGTGACCTGGATCAACATCGACGGTGTTAATGATTCCAAGGTCATCGAGGCGATCGGCTCCCATTTCGGCCTCCATCCGCTCATCCTCGAAGACATCATGACGACGTCCCAGCGGCCGAAGATGGAAGACCTCGGCGATATGATCTACCTCGTCGTGCGCATGCTGGAGTACGATGAGGGCAAGGGGGAGATCGGGACCGACCAGCTCAGCCTGGTGGTGGGCAAAAATTTCGTCATATCCTTCCAGGAGATCCCCGGCGATATGTTCGACACCGTCCGCGAACGCATCCGGAAGGGGAAAGGCCGTATTCGCAAGATGGGGCCGGATTATTTGGCTTATGCGCTTCTTGATGCCGTGGTGGACCATTATTTTGTGGTCCTGGAGAATCTCGGCGAACGGATCGAAACGCTCGAGGAAGAGCTCCTTCTCGATCCCCGCCGGGAAACGCTTCACCAGATCCACGGGCTTAAACGGGAGATGATCTACCTGCGCAAGTCCGTCTGGCCGCTGCGGGAGGTGGTGGCCGGGCTGGAACGGGCCGAATCCCCTCTCATCCAGGCCTCCACGAATATCTTTCTGCGCGATGTGTACGACCATACCATCCAGGTCATCGACAACGTGGAAACCTTCCGCGACATGCTTTCGGGCATGCTGGACATGTATCTGTCCAGCCTCAGCAACCGCATGAACGAAGTCATGAAGGTCCTGACCATCATCTCCACGATCTTCATCCCCCTGACTTTCATCGCCGGCGTTTACGGGATGAACTTCGAAAACCTGCCCGAGACCAAATGGCGGTTCGGGTATTTCCTCATTTTGGGCGTCATGCTGGCCGTGGGTCTGATCATGATCCGGTTTTTCAAGAAAAAGAAATGGTTATAGCGGCGTCTCCGGGCGCCGATAGGAGGGCGAAGTTGAAAGCCAAAACCATCATCCTGATCATCCTGGCCGGACTCGGCGTCGTCATCCTGGTCCAGAATTCCCAGGTCGTCACCATCCGCCTGTTCTTCTGGAAAATCGCCATGTCGCAGGTCATCCTGGTGCCGTTTGTGTTCATCCTCGGTTTTCTCGCCGGATTCCTGGTGACGAAATTCGGCTGGCGGAGGAATAAGAATTCTCCCCACGGACACCACGGCGAGAATCTCCCGGCCCCGCTCTCCCAGCTCCCCCCGCGCTCATGAAAGGCGTTTTCAAACACCTCAAGTCTTACGTCCTGAAGGGATTTCTGGCCCTTCTGCCCCTGGCCCTGTCGTTCTTCGTCCTGCGGTTTCTCTATTTAACGGTCGATCAGCGGGTCGCCCCCTTGATCGAGCGCTGGACCGGATGGCACATCCCGGGGCTGGGGATCCTGCTTGTCCTTGTCGTCCTCTATCTGCTCGGGGTTGGCGCCTCCAACTGGATGGGCCGGCAATTCTTCGCCCTGATGGAGAAAATTTCCGCCCATATTCCTCTCGTCAAGTCGATCTATCATCTCGGGATGCAGCTCGGCCGGACCTTTTCCCTGCCCGAGAAACAAGGGCTGAACCGGGTCGTCCTGGTCGAGCACTTTCGGCCGGGCGTCTGGTCCATCGGCTTCGTTATGGGTTCGATCCGGGACGGAAAGACGGGCCAGACGCTCCTCAAAATCTACATTCCCACCGCTCCCAATCCGACCGCCGGTTTCGTGATCGCGGTCGTGGAAACGCAGGTCCGGGACGTCAGCTGGACCGTTTCCGAGGCCATGAATGCGGTCTTGTCCGGAGGCCTGATCGGTCCCGAAGAAATCAGCTAGATCCCCTTGATGAGCTCGGTCAGCTCGTAATCGGCCATGACTTCGTCGAACATGGCCGGCTGTTTTTCCTTGAGTTCTATGGCGTAGTCGAGAAACGCTTTGATGCCGTCATGCAGGACCTTGCGGGCTTTTCGCATCAGGGGCTCGCGCTTCTCCGCCTCCAGGATGAACATCTTGTCGGGGTTGTTCTCCTTGAACAGCTTCACGTCGAAGAGGAAGTGGAGGATATCGATCATGCTGAAGAAGATTTCCTCGAAGTTGTAGTTGATGGCCCGTTCCATGAAACTGCGCCACACCCCCTCGGCCTTGACGTACTCCAGGATGACGAGCTCCATGGCCTCGACCGACTTGTACTCGACGGCCTCGGTCGCGGCCCGCATGGCCCGGAGCTCCTCGAGGGAGGCCGCTTTGATCCGGGTCATACTCAGGTTCGGCGTTTTCAGGGCGTGGAAATTGGTGATGAAGAGCGAGCGCATATCCGACCGGAACATGGTGCTTTTGATGTACATCAACTGGCGGCGCTTTTCCTTCCGCTCGTGGCGCTCGGTGTATTTCTCGACGATGAATACGGCGACGAGGATTTCGAGAGGGATGGCGGCCACATGGAACAGAAATTCGAAATGAAGTAAATGCTCGAGGAGGAGGATGGCCGCCGAGACGGCGATGAACAGGACGTACATCCACAGGTTTTTAATCGAGGCTCGTTTTTTGCGGCCCATGGTTCAGACGTATAGCACAGCGGCGCGGGCCGAGTCAAACGGCCGCGGCCGTGGGTCAGTCCAGCACTTTCCGCAGATACCGCGCCGTGACTGATTTTTTGGACCGGGCCACTTCCTCGGGCGTACCCTGGACGATGATCTCGCCGCCCCGTTCACCGCCTTCCGGGCCGAGATCGATGAGGTAGTCGGCGGACTTGACGACATCCAGGTTATGCTCGATGACGATGAGTGAATGGCCTTCCGCGACCAGCCTTTGGAAGCACCGCAGCAGGGTGGAAACGTCCTCGGGGTGGAGTCCTATCGTCGGTTCGTCGAAGAGGTAGAGGACGTGACGGTCGCGCTCGTGGATGAGGTGGAAGGCCAGCTTGATCCTCTGCAGCTCGCCGCCCGACAGGGTCGTCGTCGGCTGGCCCAGCCGCAGGTACCCGAGGCCGACCTCGGCCAGGGGTTTGATCTTTTTGACGATGTCGGCCCGGTCGGCAAAAAATTCCAGGGCATCGTCCACGGTCAAACGCAACACTTCGTCGATCGTCCGGCCGTTGTACCTGACGTCGAGGATCTCGGGCTTGAACCGTTTGCCCTTGCAGGCCTCGCAGACCAGGGTGACGTCGCTCAGGAACTGCATTTCCACGACCTGGCGACCGGCGCCCTCGCATTCCTCACACCGTCCGCCCTTGGTGTTGAAGGAGAAAAAACCCGGTTTGTAGCCGCGGGTCTTGGCTTCCCTCGTCTGGCTGAAAAGCTCGCGGATGCCGTCCATGGACTTGGTGTAGGTGGCCGGGATGGAGCGGGGGGAGGTGCTCAGGGGGGATTGATCGACCATGATGATTTTATCGACGAAGTCCAGGCCGCGGATCTCGGCGAAGCCGTCGCGGGCTTCGCCGACCCAGCCCTGGTAGAGGATGTCGTAGAGAAGCGTGCTTTTCCCTGATCCCGATACTCCGGTCAGGCAGGCGAATATGCCCAACGGAAGCCGGACGTCGATGTGCTTGAGGTTATGCTTGTGGGCGTCGCGGACGAGCAGAAAACGATCGGCCGTGCGCCGGGTTTTGGGAACGGCGATGGATTTTTCGCCCTTCAGGTAGCGGGCGGTAAGCGAACAGCCCGTTCGCAAAAGCTCGTCCATCGAACCCGAGAATTCGACCAAACCCCCGTGTTCGCCCGCCAGCGGCCCCATGTCTATAAGGTGCTCGGCGGCCCTGATGATCTCGGGGTCGTGTTCGACGACGAGGACGGTGTTGCCCACATCCTTGAGCGACTTGAGGATCCGGATCAAGCGGCCGTTGTCGCGCGGGTGAAGGCCGATGGACGGTTCGTCGAGGACGAACAGCGTGCCGACGAGAGAGGAGCTCAGCGCCGCGGCCAGGTTGATGCGCTGGGCCTCTCCGCCGCTCAGGGTGAACGTCATCCGATCCAGTGAGATGTAATCCAGTCCGACTTCGAGCAGGAATTTCAGCCGGTTTTGGATTTCGGCCACCAGCTTCTCGGCAACCTTCTTTTCGTCCGGCGCCAGCGGCAGGCCGGCGAAAAATTCGCGCGCTTCCTGGACCGTAAGCCGGACGACCTCGCCGATCGTCAAGCCGCCGACCCGGACACTCAGCGCCTGCGGATTGAGGCGGGTATGCCGGCAGGTCGGGCAGGCGATGTATTTCCGGTAGCGGCTGAGAAAGACACGGACCTGGACCTTGTATTTTTTGGTCTGGAGCCAATCGAAAAAACCCTTGACCCCGTACCAGTCGCCGTTGCCCTCCATGACGAACTGGCGTTGGGCGGGCAAGAGACGGGAGAAAGGGACATCCGTGGGAATGCCGCGCTTGCGGGCGGCCCGGAGCAGTTCCTTCATGACGCCCTTGGAGACGGGCTTGGTCCAGGGTTCGACCGCGCCTTGGGCCAGCGACTTCGTCGGATCGGGGACGATCTTGTCCTCGTCGAGGGCGGCCAGGTCGCCGAAGCCGTGGCAGTCGGGGCAGGCGCCCTGGGGGCTGTTGAAGGAAAAAAGATTGGGGAAGGGGTCCTCGGTGGAGATGCCGCAGGCCTTGCACTCGAGCTTATCGGAAAAGGGGAAGACGCGGCCGTCCCCGGTTTCCGCGCGGACTCGTCCGCCGCCGTGCTTGAGTCCCAGCTCGAGGGAATCGACCAGACGGTCCCGGTCTTGGAAGTCGAGGACAAGGCGGTCGACGAACACGTCCAGCGTCTCGGATTTGGCCCAGGAGGCATCATCGAAAGTGACCACGGCGCCGTTTCGAATCAGGCGGTAGAACCCGAGCTTCTTCAGGGGAGCCAAGCCCTTTTCGGCCGGCCAGGGAAAGGAAACCGTGAGCTTGCTTCCGGCCGGGAGGCCGAAGAGGGCCTCGACCATGGCGTCGATGGTGTCGCGGCCGACCGCCTGGCCGCATTGCAGGCAATGGACGGTCCCGATGCGGGCGTACAGCACTCTGAGATAATCGTAGGTTTCGGTGACTGTGGCCACGGTTGAACGCGGGTTTTTGGCGGCCGATTTCTGTTGAATGGCGATGGCCGGAGGAATGCCCTCGATGAGATCGGCCTCGGGCTTGTCCATCCGCTCCAGGAATTGGCGGGCGTAGGCCGAGAGCGACTCGATATAGCGGCGCTGGCCTTCGGCGTAGAGCGTGTCGAAAGCCAGGCTTGATTTTCCCGATCCGCTGACTCCGGTGACGACGATGAACTTGTCCAGGGGGATGTCCAGGTCGACGGACTTCAAGTTGTGGACTCGGACGCCCCGCAGGATGATGTTCTCGTTGTTCGTCATTCTGAGCTCGATAAAAGGATGCCGGAAACGAAATATTATAGCATGATTCTCTTCCATTTTGGGAGATCAGGGTCATGGTCTGGCGACCCGCTCGGGTTTTTCACGCCGTTCCAGCGCCGTTTTCTCGGCGGCTCAGAACTCGCACCGTTCTTCGGAAAGAAAGAACAGTACTCGGACATCTTCGCCGGTCCTATGCTAAAGCATAGGGCTCCCCTCGAAAACGACTCGGAACGGCTAAACCCTCGATGGGTCGCTTCGACCATGACCCCGATCTCATCCGCACAAAATGGAGGAAATCCTTTATCCCTCTCGCCGAGGAACGCCGCGCCGTTTACCCAGCGGTGATTTGGCGGCTTCTTTCTGTTACATTACTCCCCTATGAACATCATTGTCGTCTTCGGCATCGCCCTGTTGGGCGGCTGAACTCCGCCGGCTTTCAGTCGGCGGCCGGGCTCCCCACTTTTAGTTTGATTCCGACATATGCCGACAGGCGCGGCGTTCCGTACCCGAAGACCGTTTCGTACCGCTCATCGAACAGGTTGTCCAGGCGGAGAAAAATGCGGGTTTTCGGGCCGACATCGAAAGACACGTCGGCGTCGAGGAGGACATAGCTGTGGAGCGTCGCCAGGGGATAAGGCCAGGCGACGTAATCCCGGTCGGGGCGGTTTCCGACGAACGAGCCGAAGGCCCGGATTTCCAGCGCTCGCGCCGGGCGCCAGCGGGCCTCGGCCGAAGCCTTATCCCGGGGGCGCCGCAGGAGGGGGGCGTCGTCGTCCAGGTCGGTCGCGGTCATCCGGGTGTAGGAAAAACGGAGGTCGAGCGCCGTCGACGGCTGCAGGGAGGCAAATGTCTCCAGGCCCTCCGTCCGGGCCCGGCCGATATTGACGTAACCCCGGCTGAAATCGAAGTCGATGAGGTCCCGGAAATCATTGCGGAAATACGTTGCCCCGGCCAGCAGGCGGCCTCCGAACAAAGATTGTTCGAGGCCGGCGTCCCAGCCCAGGCTTCGTTCGGAATGGAGTGCCGTGTTGCCGATCGGACCCCAGAACGTTCCCGGCGCGTAGAGTTGATACAGGGAAGGCGATTTGAACCCGGTGCCCAGAGTCGCTTTGAATCGAGTCCCCGTCTTTTCGACGACGTAGGCCGGGGCGAATCGGTAGGTGAAGGCCGCGCCCGTCCGGCCATGGACATCCGCTCGGGCGCCGGCCGCGGCGAAAAAGCGGCCGCCGAGGCGGATCTGGTCCTGAAGATAAACTCCGACCCGATCGACCCGGCGGGAGGGGAAATCACTCGCCGAAGGCCCCCAGGCGCTTTCGGACAGATAGTCCGATTGGCCCTGTTCCCGCTGGATTTCGGCCCCCAAGGTCAGGGTGTGCGAGGGATGGAAGAAAAAGTTGTTCTGCCAGTCGAGCTTGAGCAGGCCGCTCCGGAACCGCCCGCGCTCGGAATCAAAGGGATGGAGGGGATCGGTCGGGTTGTCATGGTCGCGTCCGGAACGGAGGACGGAGAGCGAGCCTTTCATCTCCCAGCGGCCGGCCAGGAGGAGCGTTCGGCCGCCCAGGCTGACGAACAGCGACCGGTAATCCTGCCTGCTGTTGGGGTCGTCGCCGCCGGGGCCGCCGAATCCGTCCAGGTCCGTTTGGGCGTCGACGGCGCGGATGGTCAAGCCCGCCTCGGCGACCGGGGAAAGCGCCAGGCTGAAATTTCCGGAGGCCGTAGAATTGCGGTATCCGTCCGCTTCCGTATTCCCGGCATAAGAGGAGGCCGCGGCCGAGAACCCCTGTGCCCGGGAAAGAGACAGGCCGAGTGAATAGCTCAACGCGCCGGCGCTTCCGCCCAGGACGGCCGAATTGCGATACGTCCCGTATGAGCCGCCGCTTGTCTCGAGCGACACAACGGGCCGTCCGGCTCCCCGCCGCGACAGAATATTAACGACTCCGGCCAACGCGTCCGACCCGTAGAGCGTGCTTTGCGGGCCGCGCAGGACCTCGATTCTTTCGATGTTGTCGAGCGAAAGATGGGCCAGGTCGAAGGAGCGCGACGGGTTCATGGGATCGTTGAGCGCGATTCCGTCGAGAAGGACGAGAATATGCTCGGAGTTGGCGCCTCGCAGGAAAACCGAGGAGGCCGCTCCCGGGCCGCCGTTACGGACGGCGGCCACGCCGAGGCCGTCCTGAATGACTTCAAGGAGGTTCGTGCGGGTCGTCTTTTCCAGGTCCTGCCGGGTGATGACCGTGACGGCGCCGGCGATCTCCCGGATCGGAGTTTCGATCCGTGTGGCCGTGACGACGATCTCGTGGCTTTGCGGCGGGACGGTTTGGTCTTTTCTGTCCTGGAGAGCGGCGCTCGAAGCGGCCTGGGACGAGAGCCGGAATATCAGGAAAGAGAGCGCGATCAGCGCGGTCCGATTCACGGGAGCCTCCTTAATAACGCCCCCGCTGTTCGGCAAAAAAAATCCGCCCGGGCTTCCCCACGAAGCCGGGTCGTTGGATTCGAGGAAGGTTTCCTGACTCTCGGATCATTCTCCTCCCGGGCCTTCCCGCCCCGGCGCGATTTTCGCGGCAGGACAGTGGCATCATCCGGGATTCGTCCCCGATCACAGTAGCGGGGGCTGTGTCCGCTTAAAACGGACTTCCCTTCGTTCGAACCCGGCGGGCGGCCGCATCCGCGGCCTCCGCGCTGCTTCAGAATAATGGTTCGAGTCGCCTAAGTCAACAAAAAAGCCGCCTCCCCGAGAGGTACGGGGAGGCGGCGGTCGAAGGGAATGAATTATGGGATTATTTAAAATCCCTAAAGAGGAGGGGAAAAAGGAGGTGCGTCCCGCGAAAGATCCTGCATTTTCGCGCTCGCATCGTCTTTCTCATTTCACCTATATATACGCAGGAATTTTAAAAAGAGTTGCGTCGAGATTTGGAAAAAGATGCGGCGAGGGCTAAGTCAAAGAAAACAAAAGAAAAACTCGATTTTGGTGATTTTTTGTTCCCCCGTCGCTAACTTCATAAACTATTATATCACAAGTTTTGGCCCCAATACAAGAAATATTTCAATATTTTTTGAAAATTCTTTTTCCCGGCCGTTGGATGCCGATTGGAGCCAGATTCGGAGCCGAACCGACGCGTTTTTCCGGCGAAAGGCCGTTATTGAGCCCGAAACCCCCCTTCTTTTGACCGGGAGGGCAGGTTAATCCGGAATTCAGCCCGCTTGGAACCCCAAATCGCGGTCATCCGCCCCCTCCCGAACTGGAAAAATCTTGACATATTTTCAGGCAGGGTGTTACTCTCCGCTGAAACGAAAGGCGGCGGACGAATTTAGCCTGATTATAAAGAGCAAATCGTGGAAATCACCAAGACATTCTTGACCTCCGATCGGAAGACTTGGAGGGCTTGGCTAAAAAAGCATTATAAGAGCGAAAAGGAGGTCTGGCTGGTTTATCACCGCAAGCAAACGGGACGGCCGCGTATTTCCTATAACGACGCCGTTGAAGAAGCGCTTTGTTTCGGCTGGATCGACAGCACCGTCAAGGCTATCGACGCGGACCGTATCGCCCAGAAATTCTCACCCCGCCAAGCCGGGAGCGCCTACTCGCAACCCAACAAGGAGCGATTACGAAGGCTGATAAGGCGGGGCCAAGTCATAAAGGGTATCGCGGCTTCCGTGGGCGACATCTTGGCCGAGGAGTTCACGTTTCCCGCCGATATCCTGTCGGCGCTCAAAGCCAACAAGCAAGCTTGGGATAACTTCCAGCGCTATTCAGGGTCGTATCAGCGCATCCGGGCCGCGTTTATTGATACAGCCAGAAAGAGGCCGGCGGAATACGAGAAGCGGCTCAATCATTTTATCCGAATGACCGAACAAAACAAGCAGTATGGATATGGAATAGGGACTTTCTTCTAGGAGTTTCGGATGCAATCGCGCTATGATACGTTCGACGGCGCCCAATACCGATTTACAATTCTTGACCAATCGGTGTTGAAGCGCCGCTCAGTATTAACCCTGAACGTGCCCCGGGCTTGGCGGTCGAATGGGTTTATTGTTCCAGGTAAATGAACATGAACAACCGAACCGGATCGGGGGCGGACCCCTTTTTACGCTCGGCAGAGGCGTGTTTGGAAACGACCGGGCGCCTTCTCCAGAAGCACAAGTACCGCCTGGCCGGAACTCCGGAGTGCCGGCAGGCGGCGCACGAAATCACGAGTCTCTTCCGGACATGCTGCGACAGCGTCCAGGAAGAGGAATTTCTGCTCCATCCCAAAGCCCTCTGGTATGTCGGAAAAGCCATTGCCGTCATCTACCTCCTGGCTGCGGCGTCCGTCATCCTCGGCGGCCCTTTCCTGTATGGGGGGGTATTCCTCTGCCTCATCGGCCTCTTCTACGGCCTGGCCCAGTACGTCTTCTATAGCCGGCTCTTCGACCGGGCTTTCAAGAGCGCCGCCGGTTGCAACGTTATCGGTACTCTGGAGCCCGGGGATGCCGTCAAGCAACAAGTCGTCCTCGTCGGCCATCATGACAGCCCCTTCATCTTCAGTTTTTTAGAGCGTTTTCAAAGATTAGCCTTCATTCGCTTCCTGCTCGGGATGCTGTCCTTCGCTTGGCTTTGCGTGTACAGTTTCACGGTCAGCTTCCATCAACTGCGGTCGGGCGGCGTTCAAACTCCGACCGGCCTTCCCCTCTGGATCACGCTGGCCGGTTTGCCTTTCGCCCTCCAGTTGTTCTTCATGATGAGTCGTTCCCCATCGCCGGGAGCGGGTGACAACCTCAATTCCACCTCCATGGTGGCGGCGATTGCCGAATACTTCCGTCGGGAGCGGGGCCACGGCTCTCCTTTGAAGCATACGAAGCTCATCCTTCTCAGCACCGACGGAGAGGAAATCGGCCAACGGGGAGCCATTCAATTTGTCCAAAGCCACTATAATCAACTCCGGACGACACCGACTTTTGTCTTCAATATGGACAGCGTCTTTCGCCTTAAAGACTTAACCGTTCTGACGCGGGACAGAAACTTCCTCTGCCGGCTGTCGGATTCGATGATTTCCGATATCGGCCTGGCTGCCGATGACCACGGTTTGCGTCTGAAACGAAGAGCGGTCCCTTTCGGGGGCGGCGGAACCGACGCCGCCGCCTTTGCCATGGCCGGAATCAAAGCGGCGTCCATCATCGGCATGCCGATGGGTTTCTTCAGCCAAGACCATCTGTACCACACTTCGAAAGACATCGTGGAAAATATTGAGCCTGCTGCGGTAAGGGCGGTTTTAAAACTGGCCACGGCTTACATCAGGATCCTTGACTCAGGGGGGCGCCGGACGATATATTTTGTCCCGGCTTCAGTCAATAAAGGAGTGAAATCTTGAAGTTTTCCTTCTTCCACCAGCCCCTCCCGGCGGCCTTCGCTGTAATCGCCATCTTGCTTTTCAGTCCGGCCGCCGCCCCGCAGACGGCTTCGGCGCCTCCCTTCGACACCTCCCTGACGGCGATCGCCGGGCCCGACCGGACGGTCGTCCTTCCCGGCCGGACGTATCTCAACGGCTGGGTTGGCTACGGCCAGCCGCCGCGTCTGGAGCGGCGGCGGAATGAGCCGCCCGTGCCGCCGGCTGCGCCTTCCGGCCCCGCGCCGAAGTCCTCCTGGAGCAAGGTATCCGGCCCGGGTCCGGTTGTCTTTGCCGATGCCGGGTCGCCGGTGACGACGGCGGCGTTTTCCGCCCCCGGGGCTTACATCTTGAAGCTGACCGCCGACAACGGAGCGGCCCGGGCCTCCTCCTCTCTGAGGGTCATCGTGGACGTGCCTCCCCCTTCGACCCATCTCCAGGCGGTCTATACGAAGGGCTACCGGATCGACAGCCCGCTCTGGAGCCACAGGGCCAAGGCCCTGATCGTCAACTGGATCCCCCATTGCATCGATATGATCAACCGCAGCGACCTGACCCAGGGTCCGGGCGGTATCGACAATTTTGTCGAAGCCGGGAACAAGCTGGGGGGCCGTCCCCACGGCCGGCACAAGGGATATGTCTTCGCCAACGCCTGGGTCCATCAGACCGTGGAGGCGATGTCGATCGCTCTTATGATCGATCCTCAAAACGATCCGGAGATCATCCGGGCCCAGGACAAGATGAGGGCGACGCTCGAGGACTGGATTCCCAAGATCCTCGCCGCCCAGGAGCCCGACGGGTATCTCCAGACGGCATTCACCCTGCCCCGGGTGGATGGGAAGGGCGTCGTCAATCCGGGACCGTTCAACCGCTGGGAGCGGCGCGGCGATCATGAAGGCTATGTCGCCGGCTACTTCCTCGAATCCGCCATGAATCACTACCTGATGACGGACCGAAAGGATGACCGGCTCTACAAGGCGGCCAAAAAGCTCGCCGACTGCTGGGCGAGCCACATCGGTCCCGCTCCCAAGAAGGAATGGTACGACGGCCACCAGGAAATGGAACAGGCCCTCGTCCGGTTCGGACGCTTCGTGAACGACATGGAGGGGGGGGGGAGGGGCGACCCGTACATCGCCCTGGCCAAGTTCCTTCTCGACTGCCGTAAAGGCGGCAGCGAATACGACCAGAGCCATCTTCCGGTCGTCCAGCAATATGAAGCCGTCGGACACGCCGTCCGCGCCGTGTACAGCTACTCCGGCATGGCCGATGTCGCCGTCGAAACCCACGGCACGAACTATCACAGCGCCGTCCGCTCGCTCTGGGACAACATCGTCAACAAGAAATATTACCTAACGGGCGGCGTCGGCAGCGGGGAGACCGCGGAAGGATTCGGGCCGAACTACGCTCTGCGCCAGAACGCCTACTGCGAGTCCTGCTCCTCCTGCGGCCTGATCTTCTTCCAGTACAAGATGAACATGGCCTATCATGACGCCCGTTATGCGGATCTTTACGAGGAAACGCTCTACAACGCCCTTCTGGGGTCCATCGATCTGGAGGGAAGGAATTTCTATTACCAGAATCCCCTGGATTCGGGCCTTCCCCGCTACCCCTGGCACGTATGCCCCTGCTGCGTGGGCAACATCCCCCGGACCCTGCTGATGCTTCCCACTTGGATGTATGCCAAGAGCCCGGACGGCATCTACGTCAATCTTTTCATCGGCAGCGCCGCGAACGTCGAGAATGTGGCCGGGACCGACGTGGAGATGGTCCAGTCCACGGACTATCCCTGGGACGGCAAGGCCCTTCTGACCGTGAATCCGAAGACGCCGAGCCGCTTCAGCCTGCGGATCCGGCTGCCGAACCGCTCCGTCAGCAAGCTCTATGCGGGCGTTCCCGAGGCCGACGGCATCGAGTCGATCCGGATCAACGGCGCGGCGGTGAAGCTCCCGGTTGAAAAAGGATACGCCGTGATCGCCCGGACCTGGAAAGCCGGGGACTCGGTCGAGCTGGTCTTCCCGCTGAAGGCTCAGCGTGTCCGCGGAATCGATTTCATCGCCGCGACAAGGGATCGAGTGGCGTTGCGCTACGGGCCGCTCGTCTACAATATCGAACAGGTCGACGGGGACATCACCCGAATTCTGCCCCCGGATTCGCCTTTGACGCCCGAATGGCGGGGCGACCTCCTGGGCGGAGTCATGGTCCTCAAGGGAGTTTTCGCCGACGGCGGACCGATGACGGCGATCCCTCATTACGTCCGGAACAACCGCGGTCCCCTCCCGGATCCGGCGGCCGCGGTCGGGTCGGGAGCGCGGCCGGCGCCCCGCCCGCCCACTTCCATAGTCTGGATCAGGGAGAAGTAGGCCGCTCGTCCTTCCGGCTCCGGCGGTATCCATCCCTGGCAATGGAGGTCCGGTGGGAGGCGCCGGATCCCCGGACCGAAGCTGGAGCCGGCATCGACCGGCGGCAGCAGCGATTCGCAGATTTTTCTTTCTCAGGACGAATAACGTTCGATCTCGAAAGCGCTATTGTCCGGCTCGATCCGCAGATCCCAGATGGCGATTCTCCGGGTTGATACGTTCGCCGGCGTCAAACCCTGATTCTTAAGCGTGCCCGGCATGGGCATCGATAGAGGGGTGAAAGTCCCCCGCTCAAGTCCGTGGACATCCCTAAACCCGGGGGAAGGACGCGGCGGCTCGGTATCGCCCTAGCTCAGCAACATCCTCCTGGACGAGCTGGACAAGGAACCGGAAGACCGAGATCACAAGTTCTGCCGCTACGCCGACGATGCCAATATCTATTTGAAATCGGAACGAGAGGGCCAGAGAGTGCCGGACTCGGTTCCGGACGCGGAGGGGATCGAGGGGCCGCGAATCTTGCTATCGCCGTCTCCCTGCTTAACCGGAATGTTCGGCCAGAGGAAATTGATATTAGAGCCAAATCCAAATAAACTGAAAGACCATCGAACTTCGAGAGAATGGGGATACCTTCGAATTTGGTCAGGAAGTGAGACGGCACAACTTGGCGCTGCCGCCTGAAGGCGTTTGCGAGGGGCGCTCAAGGCAAAGCGCAAACAAGGAGCGATTTCATGGATCAAAATCAATTCCGTCGTTACGGGCACGAATTCGTCGATTGGGTAGCCGATTATTTCGACAATATCGAACGCTATCCCGTGATGTCCCGGGTCAAGCCCGGCGACATCCTATCCTGCCTCCCGGCCGGCCCGCCCGAGAAGGGCGAATCCATGAATGCCATCTTCACCGATTTCAAGGACATCATTCTTCCCGGCATCACCCACTGGCAGCATCCCAATTGGCATGCTTATTTCCCGGCCACCAACAGTCCGGAGTCCGTCCTGGCTGAACTGCTGACCGCCGGGCTCGGCGCCCAGGGCATGATCTGGCAGACCTCGCCGGCCGCGGCCGAGCTCGAAGACCGCGTTCTGGAGTGGCTCCGGGGTATGCTCGGCTTGCCCGAGGATTTACACGGCGTCATCCAGGATACAGCCTCGACAGCCACCCTCTGCGCCTTGCTCTCCGCCCGCGAAAAGGCGACAGGATTCGAGTCCAATGAAAAAGGGCTGAAACGCCCGCTCACGGTTTATGCCTCGCGCGAGACGCATTCCAGCATCGAGAAAGGCGTCAAGATCGCCGGGTTCGGACGGGAAAACCTCCGCTTGATTGATACGGATGCCGACTTGGCCATGGATCCGGACGCGCTTGATGACGCCATCCGCGGCGATGAAACGGCCGGCTTCCAGCCCGCCTTTGTTGCGGTCACCTTGGGAACAACGTCCTCGACAGCCGTCGATCCGCTCCGCCGGATCGGAGAGATCGCCGTTCGCCATGGGGCCTGGCTCCATGTGGATGCCGCCTACGCCGGGACGGCCGCCCTCTGCCCGGAGAACCGCTGGATCCTGGACGGGGCCGAGTACATGGACTCGTTCGTCTTCAATCCGCATAAGTGGATGCTGACCAACTTCGACTGTTCGGCTTATTTCGTGAAGAACCCCGGCGACCTTATCAGGACCTTCGAGATCCACCCGGAATACCTCAAGACCGGCGTCGATCCCTATGTCAAGAATTACCGGGATTGGGGCATTCAATTGGGGCGGCGGTTCCGGGCCCTCAAGCTGTGGTTCGTAATCCGGTCTTATGGAGTCGAGGGCCTGCAGGCCTTCGTCCGCGAACATATGCGCCTGGCGCGGTTGTTTAAAGGATGGGTCGAAGCCGAACCGGGATTCGAGCTCTTGGCGCCCGTCTATTTTGGACTCGTCTGTTTCCGCATCAACGACGGCCGAAGCGAAGAGGAGCTGACGGAACTCAATAAAACAATCATGGACCGGCTCAACGCCTCCGGGAAGATGATGCTGACCCACACCAGCCTGGGAGGGAAATTCACCCTGCGCCTGGTCATCGGCGCCCGGGCGACCGAGGAGCGCCATGTGCGCGCCGCCTGGGAACTCATCAAATCTACGGCCCGCCAAAGCGGGGCTTAACCGGGCCGCTTCAGCGTTTCGGCGAAAACAATCCCTTCGGGTCCGCCCCCAGAAGCCCGGCCTTGACCAGGGTGGGGTCGGTGAGGTGAAGGTCCCGGATTTGAGCCGGGGTCATGAATCGGGTATGACGGGCCAAGTCCAATTCGTCCCCGATCCAGCTGATGTCCTCCTCCGTCGTCATCCAGTTCCGGGCGTCGAACTTCGCCAGGTTGAAGGGGACGGAATACTCGCGGAGCGTTTTCTCGCCGATGGCGTTGAAAAAAACGTCGAAGTACGAGGCCATGAGTTCGCGGATCGTGCGATAGACGGGCTCCCGGAAACGGAGAACGGTGAAGTTCGATTTGGCCACACAGCCCCAGGCGCCGTTGTGTTTGAACACGGCCAGGACATGGTCATCGTCGTTGTGGGAACGCATATCGACGAGAAGGGGGGGGCGGCTGTGGAACCGCAGAGCGGCCCCGGCGAACAGGGCTCCTTCGAAGCAGTTGGCCTTGCCTTCGCGCAAAACCCGGCGCGGCGAAGCCGTCCCCGGCGCCGGATCATAGGCGATCGCGTTCAGCCAATTCTGGATTTTCGCCGGCGTCTCGAGCTTGGCCAGCGCGGCGCCCTCGGCGGCGGTCCAGACGGCGGGTCCGGGTTTTTTCTTTGACGTCATTTATACCTTCTTCCTCTTGTTGGTATGGACAATTTCGGATCTCTTCCATTTTTTCCCAATCAAAACGGAAGAGAACCACAATTTCTTTTTCTGGATCTCTTCCGTTCTGTGTGGGTTGGCAAGGCGGTGCGGGGCACCGGCCACGGCGAAATCGCGAGGGTTTAGCCTTCCCGCATCGTCCTTTGAGGGAACCCAACGGGCGCCGAGGGATGTTTGAGCACGTGACAGATGAAGGGAAAAGATATGGAGTGGGTGGGCGAGAACGATCGAAGGATCGAAGGCGCGGAGTTCCGCAGGCGCAGAGAAGGATGATGCAGGGAAGGCGTGAAAAACCCGAAGCCGCCGGGCCGGTCCCCGCGACGCAGGCCACACAGAATGGAAGAGAACCCTTTTCCTTATATTCATGCGGCGATCTTTCGCCGACCGGCGGTCATTTCGCCGGCGGCTCGACGCTCCAGATGAGTTTTTGGTCCGGGTCGGCGAAACGGGCGTGGAATCCGAAGCCGCCCGCGCCCTGCAGAATCTTGAACATCACTTTGTTCCAGCCTTCGTTCAGGCGGACCGTCACTCGGTCCTGGTCGGGGCTTGACGCCCTATAAGCCGGATTCGTATGGACGAGTTCGTCGTTGATCCAGACCCGCACGCCGTCGTCGCTGCCCAGGAGGATGGTGGCGGACATGTCCTCCGCGGTCTTGATCCAACCCAGCGCATAGACGACGACCCCTTCGTCCGGCTGGACCAGATCATTCAACCGGACATAGCCGGCCGGATCGGCCTTGATTTTTCGCCAACTCGTTTCCCGCCCCGCTTTGCCGAAATATTTTCGACTCAGGTCGGTTTCATGCTCGGGAGGACAGGCGACCATCAAGGTGTCCATGTCGGGGGCGTCGAAGGGCCCGATAAGATTCCAATCGGCGATGAATTTCCGCTCGGCGGGGGCCAGGCGGTACCCGATGAGCCCGATGTCGAACCCTTGCGACGCGGCGTCTCTGCCGGTGACTTGGAGCGAGAGGCTGTTCAGCCCCGGCTCGAGGCGTAAATTCTTAAGCGATAGAACGGCGAATGTGCGTTCCTTGGCGTAACCCCGGAACGAGACCGGCCCCAGTTTGATCCGGCCGGCTCCCGTAATACCGTAAATAACCTCGAAATTTCCCATGGCCGGCCCTTTCAACAGATAGAGATCGAGATCGTACCGTTCGGCGATGTCCGTCGGGAAGACGAGCTCCGCCCCGGAGCCGAGAGTTGCGCCGTCCGTGGCCAGAACGGGATACCGGGCGCCGCTCGGTCCGTAATAGGACGTCATGGTGGAAATGAGCTGGGAAGCTTTGAATTCGACCTGCCGTCCGGAATCGACGTAAGACGCCCCCTTTGACGAGGCCCTTGGAACCCAGGCCGGAAGCACGAATTCGGCAGGCGGTTCGAGGGCCCAGGGAAGGCGGGCGGCGGACGGCGGAAGGGCCGGGAACGGGGAATGGGGTTCGGTTTGATACCAGTAGGCGGTCGAGGAATCAAAGTCCGCCCGGTCGTTGGCGTGGCCGTGTTCGATAGTCACACGGATCGATCGGCGGAACGGGATCGGGTCGGGGATATGGAAGCGATAGACCGTGGCCTTGGCCCCGGCCTGAAAGTCCTCCTCCTGGAGGGGACAACCGTAAAAAAGGCCCTGCCATTCCCGCATCCCCCAAGCGTCGGAGAAATAGTCCTCCGAGCCCGTGCCGTGGAGCGAAGGAAAGCTTTCGCCGTCGATAGTGATCATATCATCGCCCTCTCCCCACCAGCCCATCGAGCGCTGCAGGATGCTCAGGTTGCAGCCGGCGTAATGCCCGCGGCCCTCGGCCTCGAGGATGAGGTAGTTGCGGCCGGGCGAGGGGGGAAACTCCTGACGGTATTGGGAGTGAAAATACGGCGTGTCGGCGGCTGGAGCGGGCAGTTCCCGGTAGTCGATATAGTAATAGAAGGCCGGCACTTCTTGCGCCCCCTCGTTGGTTACGGTGACGCGGGCCGATTTTCCGAAAGGCATGGACCAATAGCAGTTTCTGGCCCGTCCCTCGGAGGAGTCGGTGATGGGAAGGGAGGCCAAGTTGCGGTTGAGGCCGTGGCCAACCCCGAAAAAGTCTCCGATGGGGGCTTCGACGGAGGGACTCGTTTCGCCGTCCCAATACATCCGCAAGACGAGCTTGCGGCCGTAGAACGGCTCGGCCGAGATCGTGACCCAGATATGATGGATGGCTCCCGGGCCTTTGACCTCGGCCAGGACGGCGGTCTGACCGGGTTTGATGGTCAGCGAGTCCTTATTGCCGCCGGTGCGGTCGTAAGAGGAGACCCGTTTCGAGGTGAAATCCTGGGGCCTTCCCAGCTTGGCCAGCAGGTCCTGAAACTGCCCGTTGGAAAACGCGGTGAAAACGAGAACGATCGAGGCGGCGAGAATGGCACCGCCCCATGTTCGTCGGTTCATGTGCGACCCTCCTCCGTGTTGATATCGCTCCGAAATTCCGGCTCTGATTATTTCCGAATATTCCGGGCCGTGTCTTGGTGCTTATTTTACTGAAACAAACCCGGCGGGTACAGAGTTTTCCGAAACTCGGGACCGACCCGTCTTCCGGAGCGGGCCGTCGATCGAGCTTTATTTGACGGGAGCGGGCAAGCCCGGCACAGGGCGTCGGCCATGGGGAAAAAAGCGGCGAAGAATGGCCCTCCGGACGGGCCGGAAGCGCGGCCCGCGGCCGCCGGACATAATTAAACCCATTCGACTCCCCGGGCTAAAGCCCGGGGTATATCCAGGGTTAATACTGAGCGGCGCTTTGTACCCCGATTTAAAAATCGGGGTTTTGCGCTGCGAATGTATAAAAAAGCCGGGCTCAGCCGCCGATGACGGTGAGCCACTTTTCATAGCGGGAATGCTTTCCGCGGACGAGTTCGAGGAAGGTGCTCCGGATCTTTTGGGAAACCGGTCCGGTCGATCCCTTCCCGATCGGCATGACGCGGTCGCCGGACCGGGGATCGGAACCGTCCTTGGCCGTGATGATGGGGATGACTTCGACGGCCGTTCCGGTGAAGAAGGCTTCGTCGGCTCCCAGGAACGCTTCCTTGGTCAGCGGTCCAACCTCGGTCTTGTAGCCGAGGTCGCGGGCTATCTCGAGGACGCTCGTGCGGGTGATGCCTTCGAGGATGGATTCAATTCGTTCATTCGTCTTGATCGTCCCGTCTTTGACGATGAAGATGTTCTCGCCGGGTCCCTCGGCGACGCGGCCTTCGAGGTTCAGGAAGACCGCTTCGTCGCAGCCGTGCGCCCGCGCTTCAAGCCCGCAGATTGTGGATTGGACATAGAGGCCGCCCAGCTTGGCCTTCATGTCGAGCTGGCTGTGGTGGATGCGGCGCATGGGCAGAATATAGGTCGAGACGCCCTGATCGGCTTTTTCGCCCAAATAGGCGCCCCATTGCCAGGCTGCGATGACGAGCTCGATGGGGGAAGCTTTGGGGACCAGTCCCAGGTTGCCGTAGGAATAAAAGAAGAGCGGCCTGATATAACAGGATTCAAGGGCATTCTCGCGAACCGTCGACAGGACGGCTTGGGTGACCTGGTCCTTCGTGTAAGACGGGGTCATCCTGATCACCGAAGCTGAATAAAAAAAGCGGTCGATATGCTCCCGAAGACGGAAGACGGCCGGTCCATTCGCCGTGGGATAGGCGCGGATACCCTCGAAAACCGACGTCCCGTAATGCAAGGCGTGGGTCATCGAGTGCAGCGTCAACTCGGACCAGTCGTGGAATTTCCCCTGATACCAGATTTTTTTGGCCTTGGGGAAATGAGTCGTGTCAAGCATTAAGCGCTCCTTTAGCGGTATTCTCTGACTTGGCCAAGGGCCTCTCCTTAAGAGTAATCTGTACCATAACTCCCCCTAAAATGGAAGGCTCGGGATGGGGGAGCGGACGGGCGCAATCACAGGTTCGGTTCGTAGTAAACCGTGTCATCGTGCGACACGGAGCGGACGGCTCCTTGCACTGTCAGCCGCCGGACCTGGGCCAGGATTTCCTCCGGGGGAAGACCGAGGGAGCAGGCCAGGTCGTCCGCCGTCATCGGTCTCCGCTTCAGCGTCGCCAGCACCGCGGCCGCGGCGTCCGGTTCCGTTCTTTCCTGCTTGTCCTCGGCGAAGGCGGCGATGATCTCGGCCGTCCCGCCGAGAAGAGCGCGGATCTTTTCGAGGGCGGCGCGATCGAGTGGCCGGGCCGTTTTTTCCGCGGGCGGCCGCACGACGGTGTTGAGCTGGACGCGGTCGGGTCGGATCCGTTCAATGGCCGCTTTCAGCTTCCGGAGGTGCGCCGGCCCGTCGTTTATCCCTTTGACCAGCATGACTTCGAGCCAGATTTCTCCTTTATACTCGCGCCGGAAACGGACCAGGCCGTCGATCGTCCCGGCCGCCGTCAACCCGGCGTGCGGGCGGTTGACCTTGGCGAAGACGCCTTCGGTGACTGCGTCGAGAGAGGGGACCACGATGTCGGCAGCCAGGATGTCGCGGCGCGCCCGGCGTCCCGTCAGGGCCGAGGAATTGGTCAGGACGACGACCTTGACTCCGGTCATCCGCTTGATGCCGGCGATGATCGCCCCGATTCCCGAGTGGAGGGTCGGCTCGCCGGAGCCCGAGAACGTGACCGCGTCGATCCGCTGACCGCTTTTCAGGGCCGTGCGGATCTGGGCGAGAACGGCTTTCGCGGAGATATACTCTTTTCTCCGGACGGTCGTTTTCCCATAGGCGCCGAGCTGGCAATAGACGCAATTCATCGAGCAGGTCTTGAAAGGGAGAATGTCCACGCCGAGGGAATAACCCAACCGCCGCGACGGCACCGGGCCGTAGATGTGGACCTGACGTTGTTCTCCCGCCGTTGTCTTTACGTTTTTCATCGTCATGGGAAGCTTGCTTTCTACTTTTTATGGAGGCGGAGGAATCGGGTCAAGGATCGGTCGTAGGTCCGCTCCACGGCGTCGGGAAAAAAACAGGCCGGGAGTTCATCCTGGCTCCGGTGATAACGCAAACATTCGCCACAGACGCCCTTCCGCGGGCAGGGCTCATAGCTGCAGTTGCAGACGGCCGCGTTCTTTTCAGCGAGACATGATGACATCGTGCATCTCCCGTTTCGGCCTTTTGGGTCCCACTCCAGCGCTCCGGGCGGCGAAATCTGGTATAATATCGTACCACGAAAAGCGAGAAGCCCCTATGAAACGAATAAACGACACGCCTGCCGCCGCCGGGCTCGGGGTCAAGCTCCCCGGCCTGGAGACGTTTCCCAATCAATTTCCGGACTATGAGATCCGGATCGAGATCCCCGAATTCACCTCGGTTTGTCCCAAGACGGGACTACCCGATTTCGGAGCCATCACGATCCGCTATATCCCCGGGAAATCCTGCCTGGAGCTCAAGTCGCTGAAGGAGTACATCCTGGCCTACCGGAATCTCGGGATCTTCTACGAGAATGTCGTGAACCGCATCCTTGAGGATGTGGTCAGGGCCTGCCGGCCTGTCCGGGCCGAGGTCGTCGGCGAATTCAACCCCCGCGGCGGCATTCTGTCCGTCGTCGAAGCCCGCTATCCCCGCCGGCGCGAATTTTCCGGAAAGTAAGCCCGAGTTGCGTTCCGGTCCCGCCTCCGACGAGCAAAAATCCTTGCTCCCTGAAAACGGCCCCCGCTTCGGTTTGAGCGATGTCTTCATGCTGATGGCCGTCGTTTTCTGGGGGGTCAACTTTTCCGTCATAAAAATCGCTCTACGCGAAATGACTCCCAATGGGTTCAACGGTTGGCGTCTCCTCCTTACGGCCGTCCTCCTGCTCGTCCTGCTGGCTTTCTCGGGGCAGGGATTTCGGCTCGCCCGCCGGGATTGGATCAGGCTTTTGGCCCTGGGGGTGGCCGGGAACACGATTTATCAAATGATTTTCATTCACGGTGTCCATGGGACCACGGCTTCAAATTCTTCCCTGATCATGTCGACGTCGCCTATTTTCGTCGCTCTGCTCAGTGCCGTTCTCCGCATCGAGCGCATCCCGGGGGCCGCTTGGCTGGGGATTTTCGTCTCCTTCTTGGGGATCGTCATGGTCATTCTCCTCAAGAACGGAGCGATCCGATTTTCCGCGGCCGGTATCCGCGGCGATGCTTTGATCCTGGCCGGGACGCTGCTATGGGCCTCCTATACCGTTTTCGCCAAGCCTTTCCTGGGATCGATGTCTCCACTCAAGTTTTCGGCCGTTACCGTAGGCTTCGGGACCCTGTTTTATGTCCCCCTGACGCTGAAGGACATGCTGGCCATGCCGTCCCGCTCCGTGTCGGTCAACGCCTGGGCTTCACTCGTTTTTTCCGCCGTGTTCAGCCTGGTCCTCGGCTACCTCATATGGTATTACTCCGTTCAGCGCGTCGGCAACGCCCGGACGGCGGTATACAACAACGTGACCCCACTTTTTACGGCCCTGTTCGCCGCGTTTCTTTTAGGCGAGAGGCTTCGGCCTCTGCAGGCTGTCGGGGCGGCGATAGTCTTGACGGGTGTCTGGCTGACCCGCTCCGGCCACCGGGTCCTCTTTCGAAAAAAAACGTAATCATTTTTCCGCACTCCGGTTGTCGAAAACGCGGATCAGGGCAGATCGAGCCATTTGTGCAGTTGAACGGCCAGGCGGACGTTGGGGAGTCCGGCCTGCAGGGCCCGTTTGAGCAGGCGGAGCGTACGGCCCAGGCTGGCTGGCGAATTGGATTCAAGCTGGAGGAGGACGGGAATGTCGTCGGAAAAGGCGGCCCGAATTCCGGTTACGTCGGCAAATGATAAATGTCCGGACACGACAAGCTTCACTTCGCGAGCCCAAGAACGATATTCCGGGCGAAAGGCATAGGCGGGCGGTTTCGGCGAAATCGTCACCCAGTCGACTGGGTGACGACTATGGAGGAGTCCGTTGGTCTCGACCTGGATCTTCAGGCCGTCGTCCTTGAGCCGCCGGACGAGCGGTCCGATATCCTGAAGAAGAGGTTCCCCTCCCGTCAGACAGACCCACTCGGCAGGATAGGTTTTACGGATGCGGGCGACCGTGACGGCGACGGCCGCCTCCGTCCGCGAATGCCCTCCCTCCCAAGCGTATTTCGTATCGCAAAACGAGCAGCGCAGGTTGCAGCCGGCCAGACGGATGAAAATCGTCGGCGAACCCTGGCGCAGGCCTTCGCCCTGGACTGAGGGGAAGACTTCAACGATCTTCAACATAAGTGGCCGAGGCGTCATCGGATTCCCAGACGGTCACGGACTTGACCGGGAAATACAGTTTCAGGTCCTGGAACAGCCGGTGGGCCAGGTTTTCGGCCGAGGGGTTGAACTCGAAGACGTCGTTGAGGAGCTTGTGATCGGGCAGGAGGGAGGCCAATCTTTTTTTGATGACCACGAAATCGATTCCCAGCCCCGTTTTGTCCAGCTCGGACACTTCGATCTCGACCTCGACCTGAAAGGTATGGCCGTGGACCTTTTCGCATTGGCCCTGGTACTCGCGCAGGAAATGGGCCGCCGAAAATTTGTCGCGCACTTTGAGAATCCAGCTCATGTCTTTCCTTCCTTTCGCAGGCGGGCCAGGAGAGGGTCCTCGATCCCGGCCTCGCGGAACGCACGCTTCCGCAGGAGACAGGACGAACAGCTCCCGCAGGGAATTTCTCCACCGCTGTAGCAGGATACGGAACTGGCGTAGTCGGTTCCCAGCGACAATCCCAGCGCGATGATCTCGGATTTCCGCATCCGTACGAAGGGGGAGGCGAGGCGGATGCGGGCGCCGGTGAAGGCGGAGGCGGTCCCCAGATTCACCGCCCGCTCCATAGCCCGGACGAACTCCGGCCGGGTGTCGGGATAATCGGGAGAGTCGATGATATTGAAACCGGTGATGATTTCCCGGACGCCGTTCGCTTCGGCCCAGGCCGCGGCGACCGCCAGAAGAACGCCGTTGCGGAAGGGGACATAAGTCGAGGGGGGCCCTTTCCGGGAGTGGGCGAAACGCTTCATTCGCGGGATGGCTATGGCGTCGTCCGTCAGGGCCGAGCCGCCGATCTGGGTCAAGTCGATCTTGAGAACGGTCAGAGGGACGCCGAGTCTCCGGCAGGTCGCCCGGGCCATGCGAACCTCGACGCGGTGGCGCTGCCCGTAATCGAAGGTTACGGCGCGGACCCGGCCCCGGCGGCGGAGCGCCCAGGAGAGAGCCGTGGTCGAGTCGAGCCCGCCGGAAAGGAGGACGGCCGTCGCGTTCATGGGGACGGCTCCATGATAACGGAAATCGCCCCCGTTGAATAGGGCGACGGGGATGGGGATGGCGAGAGGCTGACTTTTCTTGACTTCGTTTCGACGCGGTGCTACTCTACCGCACTACTAATGGTTAACTTCGCGCACAAGAGCCATGGACGTTTCCAGTCAATCCTCCGCTGAGCCTCCCGACCTTTCCGTCCCCGCGTCCGAACTTCCCCTCGACCCCCGTTCTCACGGTCGGACCATGACTCTCCGCGACGACCGCCTGGACTTCGACGCGTTCGGCGATGCGGCGGCCTCCTGCCGGACGCGTCGAGCGAGACTCCGCCTGATCGATCGGGGCCGATTTGCCGTTCGCGAGCTGGAATGGCTCGGAAAAGCGGGCGTCGACATCTACACATCCGACCGGGCCGGCCGGGAATTGAGCAACCTCATTCTTATCCGCGGGGCGACGCGGCGCGGCCGCGCGATCCTGGCCCACTTCCATCATGGCCCCTTGGATGCCGGGGAAACGCCGGCGGCGTTGTCCTTCGCCGCGCTCCAGGAAATGGGACGGAGCGGAATCGATATTCATGTTTCCAATGAGACGGTTCCGCGCGATCCGGCCGTCCTGGCCGAAGTGGCCTGCGATGGCGCGAAAGGCGGCGCTGCTTTCGTTTATTACCACCATGGGGCCCTGGATCCAGCTCTGGAAGATCTGGCCCGCCAGGGGGCGTGGGTACATTTATTGAATACCAGCGTATCGTCCGAGGACGATGTCCGTTTCCTGGGCGACTGTGTCCGCGCCGCCCGGGCCGCGAAATCGAATTTTGTCCTTCATATCGAAAGCCCTCCCGATCCGGTCTTGCTGGCCGATATCGCCGCTTCCGGCGCGGTCCTCCTTTTCAAGACGCCGCTCAGCGATTATCGGTCGCCCCTCCGGCCTTATGAGGAGGCGGCCCGGCGGCGGCGTCTCGCCTCCCGGGCTTTTTTTCTCTTCACCGACTACCTGCTTTGACATGTCAACAATCCGGACAGCGCTATCTTTGGGGGGTCGAGAAGCGGTTTAACCCAACTAATTGTGTTTTTGTTAAGAATAAGTATTGACATTTCCCCAAATTGGTTTATATATAAACATGAACACAAATTGAAAAATCAGAAATGAAAGATATCAGACGACGATGAACATGATGAAACGGGCGGTCGGCGGATTGAAGCGCCGAGTCAAGCTGCGATGAAGATCGCACTGCTCTTCAGCTCGAAAGCAGGAATGGCCGCCACGCTGAACCGTCGTTTCGACGATAAAAACATCGAGGAAGACGAGCCTCCACCGCCGGACCTCCTGGCCGAGTGTGATTCCGACGAAACCATTTCCGCCGTCGCCGCCGCTTTGGGCCGCCGCCATGAAGTCGTCGCCATCGAGGCCGATGAAGAGGCCTATATCAAACTGCGCGGCCTGCGGCCCGAGCTGGTGTTCAACATCGCCGAACGGCTCTATGGACCCAACCGCGAATCCCATGTCCCAACGATCTGCGAAATTCTGAATCTTCCTTATACCGGCTCCGACCCTCTGACGCTCAGCCTGTGCTTGGACAAATCGAGAGCTAAGGAAATACTCTCCTACTACGGGATCCCCAACGCCCCGTTCCGGATCGTCGAGCCCGGGATGAGCGTGCCTCCCGATCTCGAGCTCCCGGCCATCGTCAAACCCCTGTTCGAAGGATCCAGCAAAGGGATCAAGGACGCCTCGGTCGTCCGCAACCGGTCCGACCTCGAAGCGCGCGTCGCGGAAAGCGTCTTCCTTTATAAACAACCGGCCATCATCGAACGGTTTCTGACCGGGCGCGAGTTCACGGTCGGCGTGCTGGGGACTTATCCCGCCATCGAGATTCTTCCCCTCGTCGAGATCGATTACAGGCTCTTGCCGGCCGGGGCCAATCCCATCTATTCCTACGAAGCGAAATGGATCTGGGACACTCCGGCTAAGCCGCTGGATATTTTCCGTTGTCCGGCCGACATCCCGGACGCTCTTCGCGCCCGCATCGAGGACGTCATTGCCGCGACTTGCCGGGTGCTCCGTATCAAGGACTGGTGCCGAATCGATGTCCGGCTGGATGAAGCGGGAGAGCCGAACATCATCGAGGTCAATCCCCTGCCCGGCATCCTGCCCCATCCCGAAGACAACTCCTGCCTGCCCAAGGCGGCCCGCACGGCGGGCTATTCCTACGACGACCTTATCCTCCGCGTCGTTGAGGAGGCCAAGTCCCGTTATGGGATGAACTGACATGTGCGCCATGAAGAACAAGGACATCCTGGTGGGGATCGCCTTCAACGAATACGATCCGCTGACGGCCCGCAAGGTGGACCGCCCCTCGGAAGAATCCGTGGAGCAGACGGCCAAGGAAGTCCTGACCGCGGTCACCGAGCTGGGCTACGCGGCCTTCATCATCAGCCTGCAGAAAAGTTTTATGAATTTCCTGCAGCGGCTCAAGGCGCTTAACGCCGATGTCGTCATCAACCTCTGCGAGGCATTTCTGGGCTATCCCCAGCTCGAGGCCAACGTGGCCGCGGCCTTCGAATTGCTGGGCGTCTCGTTCACCGGAAACGACTCGCGGACGCTGGCCCTGTGCCTCAACAAATTCAAGACCAAAGCCGTCCTGAAGTCGAGCGGCCTGCCGACGGCGCCGGCTCTTCTTATCGACGCCCCCGACCGGAAGGTCGACCTGCCCTTCCCGCTTATCGTCAAGCCCAATACCGAGGACGCCAGCCTGGGCATCCACCCCGATTCGGTCGTTCACGACGAGGACGCCCTCCGCCGCCAGGTGCAGAAACTGCTGGAGCTTTTCAACGAACCCGTCATCATCGAATCCTTCATCGAGGGCCGGGAATTCAATGTGGCCGTGCTGGACCTGGACAAACCCGAAGCTCTGCCGGTCTCGGAGATCGATTTCAGCGCCCTCCCCGAAGGCCAGGCGGCGATCTGCAGCTACGAGGCCAAGTGGCATCCCGAGCATATCCTTTTTCAGACGACTCCGCCGGTCTGCCCGGCTCTGATCGATGACGCTCTGCGGACGAAGCTTCAGGAGCTTGCGGTCAAGGCTTTCCTGGCCTGCGAATGCCGCGACTACGCCCGGGTGGATTTCCGGGTGGACAAGAAAGGCCGGCCGTTCATCCTCGAGGTCAACCCCAACCCCGACGTCAGCCTCAACGCCGGCTTTGCCCGGGGGTTGCATGCGGCGGGCATCGAGTACAGGGTCTTCTGGCAGAAACTGATCGAAAAATCCAAGGCAAGGAAGAAAAAATCATGATCCGGATGATGACGGGATCGGACCGGCCCGCAGTGATGAGCCTGATTGAAGCGACCGGCTTTTTCCGGCTCGAGGAGATTTCCGTGGCCGAAGAGCTGATCGACATCTACCTCGAGCGGCCGGAGCAGGGCGATTATGGAATCGTCGTCGTCGAGGACGAAGCCGGCCGGGTGGCCGGATATATGACCTATGGGCCGACGCCGCTGGCCGTCGGCACCTATGACCTCTACTGGATGGCCGTCGATCCCAAGTCCCAGGGCCGCGGCTACGGTCGTCTCCTCGTCGAGTGGCTGGAAGCCCTCGTCCGGGAGGAGGGCGGCCGCCTGCTCATCATCGAAACGTCTTCCACTCCGAAGTACGAACCGACGCGTCGTTTCTATCTGGGTTTGAAATATACCGAGATCGCCCGCATCCCCGACTATTACCAGCCCGGGGACGATCGGGTCATCTATATCAAGCGTTTTGAGTAAGGAGTCCAAGCCATGGACGAATGGTCGCAGATCCAAAGGGCCAGCTTAAGGACGCCGGAGCAGATCGCCTCCGCTTTCGACCTCGATGTGCAGCAGGTCCGCAAGGTGGCCCGTCAATTCAAGACCCTGATCACGCCCTACTACGCGGGCCTGATCAAGACCAAGGGCGATCCCATTTGGCGGCAGGTCGTGCCCGACCCGGCCGAGCTCTTTCTGAACACCGGGGTTTCCGACCCCCTGTCCGAGGACCCCGATTCGCCCGTCCCCAGCATCGTCCATCGCTACCCGGACCGCCTTTTGTTCCTGGTTTCCCACAGCTGCGCCTCGTATTGCCGGTTCTGCACCCGCAAGCGTAAAGTGGGCGACCCGACCAAGATCAACCCCCGCTATATCGAAGACGGCCTCGATTATATTCGCGCCCACGAGGAAATCCGCGACGTCATCGTTTCCGGGGGCGACCCGTTCATGTTGAGCGACGCCCGGCTGGAATTCATCCTGACCAAGCTTCGGGCCATCCCGCATCTCGAGATTCTGCGGATCGGAACGCGCGTGCCCTGTTTCCTGCCCCAGCGCATCACCCCGAAGCTCGTTGATATCCTGCGCAAGTTTCATCCCTTGTTCGTCAACGTGCATTTCAACCATCCCGACGAGCTCACCTCCGAGGCCCACGCGGCCCTCGGCCGGCTGGCCGATGCCGGCATCCCCCTCGGTTGTCAAACCGTACTCCTCAAAGGCGTCAACGACGACCCCCTGGTCATGCGGCGGCTCATGCAGAAGCTCCTCTATGCCCGCGTCCGGCCCTATTACATTTACCAGGCCGATTACGTCAGCGGCACCGAACACCTGCGGACCACGGTGGAAAAAGGCCTCGAAGTCATGGAATCGCTCCGGGGCTGGACCTCGGGCCTGGCTGTTCCCTACTACTGCATCGATGCGCCCGGGGGCGGCGGCAAAATTCCCGTCCTGCCCAAGTACATCCAGTCGATCGACGAGAATCAAGTTGTCATGCGCAACTTCGAGGGCGAAACCTTCGTTTATCCCCAGCCGAAGTCCCCGGCGCCGGCCGAATCCGAGAGGAAAGCGCCGCGCCGGGAGCGCCGGCCGTCGATCAGCCCGTGCCAGATGTCCGCGGCTCCGCCGAACGGCTGAACCGTGTAAAAATTGTAGAGCTCTTCCATTTTGTGTGGGTAGGTGAGGCGGTACGGTGTTCGGTCGACGGCGAAGCCGCGCGGGTTTAGCCGTTCCTAGCCGTTTTCGAGGGGAGCCGGCCCGGAAAGAGGCCGGCCGGCGAAGATGTCCGAGTATCCCGAACCATGACCGTTAGATCGAATACGGGATACGAGTTCTGAGTCGCCGAGAAAACGGCGCGGGAACGGCGTGAAAAACCCGCGCCGCCGGGCCGAATACCGTGCCGTTAGCCACACAAAATGGGAGAGAATCGAATTTATTAGTGGGCGGGGTTCGGTTGCGGCGGTTTGGCCGCCCCGGCTAGATAATCGGCCAGCCCCGTTTTCTTGTAGATAGCCAGCGCTTCTTCAGCCGTCAAGGCTTGTTTGCGCTTCAGGGATTCCAGGATACGGATGATCGACAGCGGAACTTCGGCCGCCTGTCCGCTATCCTGCGTCCTTTCCTTCATGAAGGCGAGCGCGTCAAAAAGGACGGCATTGGCCTCACCGTAGGAGATGGGCTTGCGGACTCCGAAATTCCGGACCCAGTCCGGGCTTCCCAGGGCGTCGTTGACGTGGAGCATGATCAGATAAGTGGCCCGGCCGATCAATTTGAGGTTGGACGGGCTGACGTTGGTCATGGTGTTGCCGACGACCCTGCCCAGCTTGGCCATGACGGCCGTGGAATGGGCGTTGAGGAGCATCTTCAAAGCGACCTGGGCGCGAACCCGGAAGGGATCGTTGTCCGAAGAGACGGCCAAGGTCACTTCGACGAGTTGGGGCGTGGGCGAACCGTTTTTCCACCCGCCGACGATTCCGCTCACCCCCGCGTTGGGAGCGGGGCCCTGGTCCGGTTTGTCCAGGATGGCAATGACGCCGATATCGGCGCCGGCGTTGACCGTCAGGCCGGCAAAGCGTTGGAACGCCCCTTTCTCGTTGGCGCGATCCCCGGCTTCCGGTCCGAGCAGGACCATGATGCCGAGGTCTCCGCGCTTGGGCGCCCGCCGCGCCACGTTGGTTCCGCCGAAGGAAAAATCGTAGAGCGCGGCTTGATCGTCGCCCGCCTTGGTCAGGCTGGCCAGGGCTTTATCCCGAAGATAAGGGTCTTCGACTTCTTCCTCGAAGGGTTTTTGATAGAGCTCCGCGCGGAGACCGCGGAACGGCCGTCCCAGGAAAGCCTGCCAGGCCGGCTTGGCTTCGGGTGCGTTTGTCCACACCTGAATCCAGCATTTCCGGCGCGGCTCCCGGACCGTGTCCAGGGGATAGAGGCGGAACGTGGGGCTGCGTTCCGTGCTGTCGATAAACACCGTGATCAGCCCGGCTTGGGCGAAATAAGTGGAAAATCGATTCCCGGCGTAGGCCGCGGCTTCGAGGTTGGTCAGTTTGGCCAGGGCCGGAACCTGACGCTTGACTTCTTCCAACAGTCCGCCGAATTTGCGCAGCCGGGCCGCGATCGTCGTTTCGTCCTTGAATCCCAGGCGTTCCATTTCCCGGCGGGTCAGGAGCGGGCGCAAAACCCGCTCGACGGCGGTTTCCAGCGCGCTCCCGATGACGAAGGTCTCGATGGTCGTGGCCTGCATCCGCGTCGATCCGGTTATGGATTGGGGACCCGTCGTCAGGTTGATTTTGGTAATGCCGGGTTCTTCAATGACCGTGCGGCTCCGCTCGAAGGGGCGGAGTTTTTCGTCCGGATTGTTATAGAGGAAGTAGAGCTTGCGCCGGCTGACTTGGGGGTTATAGATAGGCGAGGCCTTCCATTCGTCCAGCGCTCCCAGGACGGTGCCGATCACGGAAGATGTTTCGCCGCCTTCGGTGACGCAGACGACGACGTCCCCCTTCCGGATCCCGCGGTCCCGGAGCTGCAGCCGGCCGATGAGCGGCAGGTCCTCGAAGCCTTCGAGCGAGCTGATGAGGGCCCGGTCGCCGCCCGTCATCTCGCCGATGAGCTCGTCCTCGACGGCGGGGTCGAGGCGGGGTTTGAGCTTGGCCCAAATTTCCGGGTCGGCTTTCACCCGCCGCCAGAACGGCCGCCAAAAGCTCGATTCCATCTGCTTGGCCAGGCGCCCCGTGGCGCCGCAGCCGTAAACATAAATCTTTCGTCTCTCGACGACGGCTTTCTCGACCTCGGAAACGAGCTGATCGAGAGACTGAGGGCTCTCGGCCAGGGAGCCGAGTTTGACGGCGATGTCCTCATCCACGGCAAAAAGCATCCGCAACCCCGCCCCGGTATCGGTCCGGACTCTTTCGCTCAGCGCCCACGTTTTGGCATGACGCTGTTCGGTGAGCAGAGTGTGGAGTTGAAACTGGGCTTTGTTGACCACGTAATCCACGGATTCGGGCAAGGCGGCGATGCCCAGGAAGCGGAGAAGAGGCCCCTCGCTTGTCGACGCCGTATCCTGACCCGAGCGGGCCAAGGGGACGATCGTAAGAATCAGGGAAGCCAGGATTGCCCCGACGCCGGTCCGCAGAAAAAGCGCCCGCGGGTTTCCCCCGCCGGTCTTATCCGTACTGGTGGGTGTCATCGAGGATGTCTCCTTCGCGCCAGGCTGCGGCCCAATCGTCCACTTCGAAGGTCAACGACTTCCCGTCGGCCGTTGAGCAGATGACCTGCTTGAGTCCGGCGTTGATGATCATCTTCTTGCAGATATAGCAGGGGAAGGCGTTGATGGGCGCGCTTCCGTCGGCCACGCTTCCGAAGATGTACATGTCTCCTCCGAGGAGGCTTACTCCGGCCCGGGCGGCGTTGATGATGGCGTTTTGTTCGGCGTGGACCGAACGGCAGAGCTCATAGCGTTGTCCGTGGGGAATGCCCAGCTTGTCGCGGAGACAAAAACCGTGCTCCAGGCTGTCCTTCGTTTTTCGCGGGGCTCCGACATACCCGGTGGAGATGATCTGGTCGTCGCGGAGGATAATGGCGCCGATGGAACGGCGGAAACACGTGCTGCGGCGGGCCACTTCCTTGGCGATTCCCAGATAGTATTCGTCCTTGGTGATGCGGGGGGGCGGGATCATAGGATTTCCTCCAGACGGCGATGCAGGTCCTCGAGCGTTCCGTCGTTGATGATCAGGGCGTCGGCCAGGGCCAGACAGGTGTGGAGCTGCTGGGCGGAGGGGTCGGAGCTTTTTTCTTCATTTTCCTTGCCGGCGAAGGCGGGAGGGGTGGAAGCCGACTCGTCCCGGCCGCGCTTCCCGACGCGCTCGAACCGCTCGGCGGCGGGCGCGTCGAGGGCCAGGAGGAAAAACCGGTCCTGGCAGCGTAGAAAGCCAACCTCGGAGGGGTTGCGGATGCTGTCGATGACGGTGGGGCCGGCGATGCGGGCCAGGATGCGCCGGGCCAGGATATCGGGGCCGAATTCCCGGCGCAAGGCGTTGCCCTTGGCGATCAGGGCGTCTCGGGTTTCGGGGACGCCTTCGGCGCGAAGCTCGTCCCGGATGACGTCGGAGAGGGAGACGAAGTCATATCCCCGGGTCCGAAGATAGACCGCAGCTTCGCTCTTACCGGCGCCGTTGGTGCCGGTCAGCCCGATGAGACGGTATCGATAGGTCATGGCGCACTCTTCCGTTTGGATCGGCATTTTTTTGCGGTCCGGGACACCCCGGGGTGCAGCCGCGGGTTTCCGTTCATTCATCCCGCCGGAGCGGCGCTCTTTTTTTTATTATGGCGCCGCTCCTTCCGCTCTTTCCGTTCTTTTCCGAAGAGGAAGGCGACGGCGATCGAAATGACGTACAGGACGAGCATGGGCCCGGCGATGATTATCTGATTGATCATGTCGGGCGACGGCGTGATGACGGCGGAGATGACGAAGATGGCCAGAACGGCGTACTTGAAATTCTTAACCATCCACTTGGACGTGACGATCCCCATTTTGGCCAGAAAGAAGACGAGGGTCGGCATTTCGAACACCAGGCCGACGCCCAGGAGCATCTTGATCGTCAAACTGAAAAAATCGTTGACGTTGATGACGGCCTTGAATTCCGAACCCAGGTCCAGGAAGAAGCGGCAGGCGAAAGGATAGGCGATATAGTAGGAGAAGGCGGCTCCGGCCAGGAAGAAGACCGTTGTGGCCGTGACAAACGGGATGACGTACTTCCGTTCCTTCTGATAGAGACCGGGGGCTATGAATTTCCAGAATTGATAGAAGATAAAAGGCGAAACCGCGAACAGGGCCGTCAGGAACGAGACCTTGATGTAGAGCATGAAGGGATCGGTAAGCTTCAGGAACGCCAGCGGCTCCCCTTCGGGGAGAAACTGGGTCAAGGGACGGGCCAGGAACCGGTAGATGTCCTTGCTGAAGAAATAGAGGGGGATGACGGCGACAAAAAGGGAGACGAAGGACAGAAACAGACGCTTTCTCAGATCTTCGAGATGCTCGAGGAAGGTCATCTCGTCAGGAGATTTTTTTGCCTTCCTCATCGGTCGTTATGTCCTTGATGTCCTTTTGGATGTCGTCCCGGATGGATTTGAACTCGTCGGCCCGGATCTGCTCCTCGAAACGTCCCTTGATCTCGTCGGTCGACTTCTTGAACTCGCGCATGGCCTTGCCGATGGACCGGCCCACTTCGGGAAGTTTTTTGGGCCCGAAAACGAGCAGGGCGATGACCATGATGATCATCATTTCCGCAAAGCCGATGTTTCCGAACATTGGGGAGGGTCTCGTGAACCCAAAATATAGACCTTTCCTCCCAGCCCGTCAAGGCCGGGGAGACTTCGGGCCGGGAAACGTTGACTTCGCCGGAGGGGCGGTCTATATTTCCTCTGAGTTCGGGCCCGGGGCGGGATCGATGGAAAGCCCGCCAGTCCGTCCCGCCGAGGAGAAAGCGTGGAAAAAAAAGAATCAAAGAGAATCAAGGTCCTCAAAGACGGGCCTTACCTGGTCTCCGGAAATCTGCCGCTGGCCAGGGCGGTTATGAAAATCGGCGCCGACAATGAACCCGAAAGTTGGGAAACAGGCCCCGACTATCCCCAACGGGAATCCATGGCCCTCTGCCGCTGCGGTCGTTCGAACGACAAGCCGTTTTGCGACGGGACGCATGTCAGAACCGCTTTTGACGGCACCGAGACGGCTCCGTTTAAGAATTATCTGGAAATGGCCGAAAAAAACGTCGGTCCCGGACTGGACCTGACGGATGCGGTGTGTTTCTGCGCCATAGCCCGGTTTTGCCATCGGGCCGGCGATACCTGGGCCCTGACGGAACAGTCCGACGATCCCGAGTCCAAACGGATCGCCATCGAGGAAGCCGGCGATTGCCCTTCGGGCCGGCTGGTCGCTTGGGATAAGGAGACGGGAACTCCGATCGAGCCTCCTTTCGAACCGTCCCTGGGGTTGATCATCGACACCAAGCACATGGCCAGCGGCCCGCTGTGGGTCAAGGGCGGCGTGCCGGTGGAATCGGCGGACGGTTTTACTTATGAGGTCCGCAATCGGATGACGCTGTGCCGTTGCGGAGAATCGAAGAATAAGCCTTTTTGCGACGGGACCCATGTCCGGATCCGATTCAACGACGGCGACCCTTCGATTAGGTAGCCTTATCCCCCGAGCCCGCTTTACTTGGGGCGGCCCCTCTGTTAAAATTCCCCCCTCGGAAACCCATGCGGAAAACAAGCTGGATCGCGGCCGGTGTTCTGCTCTCCTTCACCCTGTTCGTCCGCCCTGCCGGGCAGGATGAAGCGGTCTGGCAGGACGGTCTGAACAAAATCGAGGATATAAGCTCCGTCGTCCGGTCGAAATACTATAAGACCGTGGATGAGACGGAATTGGCCCAGGAAGCCGTCAAGGGCATCCTGCAGACCCTGGATCCCCACTCCTATCTGCTGGAAACGGATAATTTCTCCCGCATGGCCGAGGAACAGCGGGGGAAATATTTCGGCGTCGGCATGCAGATCCAGAAGCAGGAGGACCGCCTGGTGGTTGTTTCGCCCATGGAAGGCACGCCGTCCTGGCGTCTGGGCGTCCAGGCTGCCGACATCATCACCCATATCGAAGGGGAAAGCACCAAACCCATCTCGGCTCAGGACGCGGTCAATAAGCTCCGCGGCCCGAAGGGGACGAAGGTTAAAGTCACGATCGCCCGCGAAGGTCTGGAAAAGCCCATCGAGTTGACGATCGAACGCGCCGAAATCCCGCTCTACAGCGTCCCTTATGGTTTCCTCCTGCCGGGTGACGTGGGTTATGTCCTCATCCGGTATTTCGCCGAAGCGACGGCCAATGAACTCAAAGAGAAGCTGGCCGATTTGACCAGGCAGGGGATGAAAAGCCTGATCCTGGACCTTCGCGGCAACGCCGGAGGGCCCCTCCTGCAGGCCATCGAAGTCTCCGATCTTTTCTTGAAACGCAACGAACTCGTCGTTTCCATGAAAGGCCGCAACCGAGCCTTCGACCGCGAGTTTGATGCCTTGCGGACCGACCCGTATGAAAAACTCCCGCTCATCGTTCTCATCGACCAGGGCAGCGCCAGCGCTTCCGAAATCGTGGCCGGCGCCGTCATGGATAACGACCGCGGGCTCATCGTCGGCGCGGATTCCTGGGGCAAAGGGCTGGTCCAGCAGATTTTTCCCCTGGGACCGAATGTCGCCGTGGCCATCACCATCGCCAAGTACTTCACTCCCAGCGGCCGGTCCATTCAGCGCGATTACAGCCGGCTGGATGATTACCTCCTGGATAAGGTGGCCGAGGACAAGCCGCGCGAGGTCCGGACGACGGCCAAGGGGCGCAAAGTCCTGGGCCAAGGCGGCATCACCCCCGACATCACCGTCAGATTCATCCTTCAGCCTTATACGTTCGAGCTTCGCAGCCGGGGCGCGTTTTTCGCTTATGCCCGGAAATTCGTCGCCCATCAAACGCCGCTGGCCAAGACCTTCGTTTTTCCCGGTGAAGCGCCCGGCGAGACGAAAGGCAAGGTCATCCTGGGCAAGCCGTTTCTGGCCGAAGCCCGCGTCCTGGAGGATTTCCGGGCTTTCCTGGCCGCCAACAAATTCGACACCGATCCGAAGAAATTCAAGGAAGCCGAGTCCGACTTGAAACGCGAGCTCGAGCGTGAAATCACCGCTTCCTTGTGGGGCCAGGAAGAAGCCTGGCGGGCCTTCGAACGAACCGATCCCCAGGTGCTTAAGGCCCTCCAGCTCATTAGCGAGGCGGCCAAGTTCATCGAATAAGGCGGCCCTTGGACACCATCGGTTCAGGGAAGGAGACGCGGTGAAAATCGCTCTGGCGTCCGATCACGCGGGCTTCGATCTCAAGGACGACATCGTCCGGTTTCTGACCGGCCGGGCCGTCGAATTCACGGACTTCGGGAGCCTTCCCGGGGAGTCGGTGGATTATGTGGACAAGGCCGAAGAGGCCGTCTCTTCGGTCGTGGCCGGCATGCACGACAGGGCCATCCTCGTCTGCGGGACGGGCCTGGGCATGTCCATCGCGGCTAATAAATTTCCGGGCATCCGGGCCACGCCCTGCTGGAACGCTTATACGGCCGAAATGAGCCGTCGTCATAATGATTCCAATTGCCTGACCCTCGGCGGCCGCGTCCTGCCCCTGGAAGAAGGACGGCGGATCGTCGAGATCTGGCTTCAAACGGAATTTGATGGCGGCCGTCACGCCCGCCGTCTGGACAAGATCCGGGCCGTCGAACGCCGCCAATGCCCGGCGGCACTTCTTCATACATAAACGCAAAGGAGACTGCCCTTATGTCATCGCTTCAGGACAAGATTGAAGCCCTCTGCCGGAAGGTCGAGGGCAATAACACCTGGCGTCAGAAGGAATCGTTCAACCTTATCCCGTCCGAGTCCACGCCCTCCCTGCTGGTCAAGATGTGCGAAATTTCCGATCCCGCCGGCCGCTACGCCGAACATCGGATGATGAAGGGCGAAGAGATCTACTTTTATCAGGGCGTCGATTTCATCCGCGACGTGGAGGCTGAAGCCCAGCGCGAATTGACCCGCTTCTTCGGCTGCACGGATGCCGAATTGCGGCCGATCAGCGGTCAGATGGCCAACGAAGTCGTGTTCAAGGGAATGGTCAAGTTCCTCAACCGCGGCCGAGCCGCCGGAAAAGCTTCCCGGCGCATGCGGCTCGTCCTCAACAACGACCTGGGCAAGGGCGGGCATCTCAGTGCCCAGCCCATGGGCGCGCTGTTCAACTGGATCGAGGAAGACCCGGCTACGGGTAAAGAAAACGTCGTCCATTTCCCGGTCCGCAAGGACAACCCGTACAAGGCCGACCTGGACGCCTTGGCCTCTCTCCTCGAGAGCCGCCGGCCCGAACTCGTCGTCTTCGGCAAGAGCATGTTCATCAGCCGCGAACCGGTCCGTTTCGTCGCCGATATCGTCAAAGACTGGCCCGACCGGCCCGTCCTGATGTTCGATATGGCCCATGTGCTGGGACTGTACGGAGCCTTCCAGGAACCGTTCAAGGAAGGGGCCGATGTGGTGACGGGCAGCACGCACAAGACGTTTTTCGGGCCCCAGCGCGGCGTCATCGCCGGTAATATCGCCAAGACCAGCCCGCTGCGAAACCTGTGGGCCGATATCCGGGCCCGGGCCTTTCCCGGCTCGACGTCGAATCACCATCTGGGCACTTTGTTGGGGCTTCTCCTGGCCGCTTATGAAATGAACGAATTCAAGGCCGAGTTCCAGGCGGCGGTCCGCCGAAACGCCAAATCGTTCGCCAAGTCGCTGCACGACCAGGGGATCCCGGTCGAGGGTGACCCGGCCGAGAGTTACACCGAAACCCATCAGGTGCTGTTGCGGGTAAAGGAGTTTGGGCCGGGCATGGCCGTCGCCCGCCGCCTCGAGGACAACAACATCATCGTCAATTACCAGGCCTTGCCGGACGACGAGACGTTCCTCGAATCAAGCGGGCTTCGATTGGGTGTGCAGGAGATGACGCGCTTCGGAATGAAGGAGCGGGACTTCGACCGCCTGGCCGGCTATATTGCCGACTGCGTCCTCAGAAACAAACCGGTCAAGGCCGAAGTGGCCGGGTTCCGCCGGGAATTCCTGGACATGGGGTATTGTCTGCCGGCCAAGGACGCCGTCCCTCTGGCCGCCCGGGTCATCGCCTCGGCCGTTCCGGACCCCGGATTTGCCGCCGCTTTTGCCGCGAACCTCATGAAACTGGCATAATTTCCGCGTCATTGCGGGAAGCAACGCGACGCGACGAGAGGAGAGGCCGAAGATGAACATTCTCGTTGTCGGTGCGGGCGGACGCGAGCACGCCTTGGCCTGGAAGATCGCCCAAAGTCCCAAAGCGACGAAAGTCTATTGCGCTCCCGGTAACGGCGGGACGCGGCTGGTCGCCGAAAATGTGCCTATCCCCGACTCGAACGTCGCCAGGCTGGCCGATTTTGCCCTCCAAGCCGGAATCGACCTGACTGTCGTCGGACCCGAAGTGCCCTTAAGCTTGGGCATCGTCGACGAGTTCGAAAAAAAAGGCCTGCGGATTTTCGGCCCGTCCAAAAAAGCGGCCGAGCTCGAATGGAGCAAGGTTTTCGCCAAGCGTTTCATGGCCAGACATAAGATCCCCACCGGGCGGTTCAAAGTCGCCGATTCCGCGGATAAGGCGCGCGCCGTGCTCCGCTCGGGCGAGTTCGGCTGGCCCGTCGTTCTCAAGGCCGACGGCCTGGCCGCGGGCAAGGGCGTCATCATCGCAAAAACGCCGGAGGAAGCCGAGACGGCCGTTGGGGCCATCATGGTGGAGCGTCAATTCGGCGCCGCCGGCGGCCTCCTCCTCATCGAAGAGTTCCTGCTCGGCCGGGAAGTGTCGTTCATCGTCATTGCCGATGGAACCCGGGTTCTGCCTCTGGTCACGACCATGGATCACAAGGCCGCCTTCGACGGCAACCGCGGCCCCAATACGGGAGGAATGGGAACCATTTCCCCTTCGCCGTACCTGAATAAAGCGTTGTTTGCCGAGGTCATGGAGGGGATCGTTCTGCCTACCGTGACGCGCATGAAGGAAGAAGGCCGAACCTATAAAGGAGCGCTTTACTGCGGGCTGATGCTGACATCCGCGGGCCCCAGGGTGCTGGAGTACAACTGCCGGTTCGGCGATCCGGAAACCCAGCCCCAGATGTTGCGCCTGGAAAGCGATCTCCTCGACATCCTTCTCTCCTGCGTGGAGGAAAATGTCCTGGCCGAGGAAATCCACTGGAGCGAAAAGGCCGCCGCTTGCGTCATTCTGGCGTCGGAAGGCTACCCCGGTCCCTACGCCAGAGACAAGGTCATCCGCGGCCTGGACGCTGCGGCCGAACGGCCGGGCATCACGATTTTTCAGGCCGGGACAAAGATCGAAAACAAGGCCATGCTGACGAACGGCGGCCGCGTCCTGGCCGTTTGCGCCGCGGACCGCGAGTTGGCCGGCGCCATGAACCGCATTTATGAGGCCGTGGCCGAGATCCAATTCGAGGGCATGCATTTCCGCCGGGATATCGGCGCTCTTTCGGCCGAGGAATAAGTCAAGGAGAATTCCCATGGACGTCGTCATCTTCATCGGCAGCGTCTCCGACCTCGACGTCGTCAAAGATGCCGTCGAAACTCTGAAGGCCTTCGGCGTGCCGTTCTCTCTCGAAGTGACATCGGCTCACCGATCCCCCGAACGGACCGTGACTCTCATCCGGAAGTTTGAGGCCGAGGGGGCCGAGATTTTCATCGCCGTAGCGGGCAAGGCCGCCCACTTGGGAGGCGTTATCGCCGCCCATACCGTCCGCCCGGTCATCGGAGTGCCCGTCGAGAGCGGCGGGCTCGGCGGCTTGGACGCGCTCCTCTCGACCGTCCAGATGCCCAAGGGCATTCCCGTCGCGACCATGGGTGTGGGAAAGGCCGGGGCGGCCAACGCGGCCCTTCTGGCGGTTCAAATCCTGGCCCTGAAAAGACCGGACCTCCGCCGGAGACTTGTCGAACACAAGGCCGAAATGGCCGACCAGGTCGAGGCCGACTCGGAGAAGGTTGGCCGAGGGCTATGACCTCGTTCGCCATCCGCAATTTCGGCTGCCGGGTCAACCTGGCCGAAGCGTTCGAATGGGCCGCTCTACTCGAGGAACGCGGCTTCCGTCCCGCCGCGGAGGCGGATCTCGACGGCCTCGTCATCGTCAACACGTGCACCCTGACGGCGCGGGCCGACCGTGACGCCCTGCAATTCATCCGTCGGGTCGCCCGGGATCATCCGCAAGCGCGAATCGTCGTCACCGGCTGTTTGGCCGAGCGCACGCCAGCGGAAATCGCCGGACTGCCGGGCGTCTGGAAGGTCTTGGGCAATGGCGAAAAAGAAGGCTTACCGAGGGACCTGGCGAGAGACCTGGATGCTCCCGAACCACGGCCCGGTTTTAAGCCATCACGGTTTCGGGCCCGGGCTTTTTTGAAAGTCCAGGACGGCTGCGACCGGGCTTGCTCATTCTGCATCATCCCTACGGTCCGCGGCCGGAGCCGGAGTGTTCCCCCGGCGCGAATTCTGGCCGGCGTCCTCGATCTGGCCGCCCGGGGATATCGGGAGATCGTACTGACGGGCATTCATCTGAGCTCTTACGGCCGGGATCTCGACCCCCGCTCCTCTCCGGCGGGCCTTCTAAGGGCGATCGAATCACTCCCCGGCGATTTTTGGGTCCGCCTGAGCTCGCTCGATCCGCGCCTCGTGGCCGGGGATTTCCTCGAATGGTTGTCGACGGCGAATCGCCTCCGCCCCCATTTTCATCTGTCCCTTCAAAGCGGCTCGGAAAGGATCCTGAGGGCGATGGGACGGCCCGGTCTCCCGGCCGACGTCGAAGCCATCATGACGCGCCTGGCCCGGGGGACACCCGACGCCGCGATCGGAGCGGATTTCATCGTCGGATTTCCCGGCGAGACGGCGGAGGATTTCCGGCTCACCCTCGAGCTTTTCGAACGGTCGCCGCTTGCCTACGCCCACGTTTTCTCCTTTTCGCCCCGGCCCGGGACGCCGGCCTCGAAGCTGCCGGCCGTAGAGGGAGGGACGATCCGACAGCGGGCCGTCCGTCTGCGGGCGCGGTCCCTGGTCAAGAATCGAGACTTCCGCCGTCGTTTTATCGGCCGGGTCCTGGAAGGGATCGCCATCGGTCCGAAAGCGGACGGATGGGAAATTCTCACCGGAAACGCCATTGATGTTCGGACGCCGCAGGGCTCCGCCCGAAAGGGCGATGCGGTCCGGGTCCGGATCACGGGAATTTCGGACACCGGGACATCGGGGGAACTCGTCCCATGAATCGGATCGCTCTTTTAGCTCCCGAAGTCGCCCGGAAAATCGCCGCCGGTGAGGTCGTTGAACGGCCGGTCTCCGTCGTCAAGGAACTCGTCGAGAACGCCTTGGACGCGGGAGCGACGGAAATTTCCGTGGATCTTCTCGACGGCGGTAAAACGCTTATCCATGTTCGGGACAACGGCCACGGCATGAGCCGCCGCGACGCCGAGATCTGCTTCGAACGCCACTCGACGAGCAAAATCGTCTCCGAAGAAGATCTGTTGACCATCACCACCCTCGGCTTCCGTGGCGAAGCGCTGGCCAGTATCTCGTCGGTGTCGCGGATGATCCTGAGAACCTCGGAGGGAGGCCCTGAAGCCGGGACTCAAATCGAGAGGGAAGGCTCCTCGCCGCCGGTCCTGAAGTCGATCGCCTTTCCCCGCGGCACGACGATCGAAGTGCGGGATCTTTTTTTCAATCTGCCGGCCCGGCTGAAATTTCTTCACGGTGAACGGTCCGAGCTGGGATTGATCGTCAAAACGTTGATGAATGTCGCCCTGGCCTATCCCCGGCTTCGATTGAAGGCCGTTCACGGTGCCCGGACGGTGCTCGATGGGCCGCCCGTCGACGGGCTTTGGGAGCGGGTCCATCAGCTCCACGGCAAAGCCCTTCTCGACGGCCTGATGGTGCTTGATCATATCGAAAGCGGATGCCGGCTTTTCGGCCTCGCTTCGCGGCCGCCGGCGGGCCGGGCCGATCGTTCCCATCAGTTTTTTTTCGTCAACAACCGTCCGGTGCGGGACAAGGTGATGAGTTCGGCCTTGGCCCAGGCTTTTCGCGGCCGGCTGGAGAAGGACCGTTCGCCCGAGGCCTTCCTTTTTCTGACCGTTCCGCCGGGCGACGTCGACGTCAATGTCCATCCGGCCAAGTCCGAGGTCCGTTTCCGCAGCACCGCGACGATCTTTCAGCTCGTCCTGCGGGCCGTCGATAAAGCCCGGACGGACGCCGGCGGGATCAAGTCCGTCGCCGCGGCAAGGACGGAAGGCGCCTCTTCTCCTCTTCTTCCGGTCACTTATATTCCGGGCGAATCCGGAAACCCGGCTGATTTTCCGTTCCGCGTTGCGGAGGACGAAAGACTGGGGGGGAGCGGAGCGAGGCTCCCCGGCGTCGGTTTCACGGCGGACCTAAGGGCGCCGGGCGTCGAGCTGCGGGTTCTCGGGCAATACGCCGATTCGTATATCGTGGCCGTCGATGCCGAAGGGCTTCTGGTCGTCGACCAGCACAATGCCCATGAGCGCGTTTTGTTCGACCGGTATGTCGAGATCGACCGACACCGGAACTGGCCGGTCAAGATGGCCCTGATCCCTCTTGTTTTCGAACTCTCGCCTTCGCAGACCATGGCCTTTGAAGCCCAACAGGCGCTCCTCTTGGAGGCCGGGTTCCGGTCCGAGCCGATGGGCGGCCGGAGCTATGCTTTGAAGGAATTTCCCGATATCTTCCAACCCGATGATGCGCTGGCGGCTTTTCTCGCCCTCCTCGAAGACGCCCGCGAGAGCAAGGCCGCCGACCGGAAGTCCAGGATGCTGGCGACCATGGCCTGTAAAACCGCCGTTAAGGCCGGAGAACCCCTGCCTCGCGAAAAGATGGAGTTTCTCCTGGGGGAACTTTTCCGAACCTCCAATCCCGCCGTCTGCCCTCATGGGAGGCCTATCGTCGTGCGGCTGGCGAAAACGCAGATCGAAAAGAGCCTTGGCCGCCGCTAGAGGGTGAAAGAAAATAAGGATCTCTTTTATTTTGTGTGGGTAGTTAAAGTGGCGCGGTGTCACCGTTCGGGGGAACGGAGCCATACGCCGTGACCAGACAGACATTTCAACAAGGCCTTGTGTGATCAAAAAACGGCGTATGGTCGGCCAACTCAAATTTTAGCCGTTCCTAGCCGTTTTCGAGGGGAGCCGGATCGGAAAGAATCCGGCGTGCCTTGTTCGTCCTATGCTTTAGCGTAGGAACGGCGAGGATGTCCGATGCCGTTTTTTCCTGCGGAAAAAACGGCAGCAGTTCTGAGCCGCCGAGAAAACGGCGCGGGAACGGCGTGAAAAACCCGCGCCGCCGGGCCGAATACAGTGCCGCAAGCCACACAAAAATGAAAGAGAGCCAAAAATAAAATAGAAAAAAATTGCATAAATAGTTCTCCGTTCGCGGTGAAAATTGACTTTGCCCATATCCGTTGTTACCATATGCGGGCTTTTCCGTCGTCGATCCGACCGCCGGGGAGTGGCGCAGCCTGGCAGCGCGCTTGCCTTGGGAGCAAGAGGTCGACGGTTCAAATCCGTCCTCCCCGATTCATCATCGCGTCTGAAACCGGAATGCGCGCCTGTAGCTCAGGTGGATAGAGCAGCTGCCTTCTAAGCAGCGGGTCGGGAGTTCGAGTCTCTCCAGGCGCGCACCTATTCTCTTTTAATATCTGTTGTTTCCTCGGTTCTTGACTTCAGTCAGCCTATGCTGAAGTCAGTCGTTTTGACATTCAAATGTCAAATGGCCCTCAAATATCTCAAGAAATCGAGGGGGACAGGTTCAATCCCGACTCCTTCAAAACATTTGACAATATCTCCGGAAAGCATATGCTCAACGGCAGGATGACTTTTTAGAGAGGGAGAGGAGTATATTGGAAGGCCGGAAGTTTAAAAACGGCGGTTTTAGCGCCCCATATTTATGCTTCATGGCAACGGTTGCCGGTCCATTCTAAGGAAAAAAGGGGAAACAATGAAAAAAACCATGGCGGTACTCGTGATGGTCATGATGGCCGTGGGCTTTGACTGGAGTCTGCCCCAGAGAAGCAACGACACCGTTCAAATCACCCTTAAAAACCAGTTTTCCGTTGCTGTGGGATTCTATGTCAACGACACCTTCGCCTGCACGGCGCCGGCGAATTCCTCTTGTACGGTACGGGTCAATATCAGGGAAGCCCCTTTTAAACTCGAAGCCTGGAACTTCAACAACAAGGTCATCGCCTCCCGCACATTAGATACCTTGGCGCCAGGCAAGGACATCATCTGGGCGACTGGAAATGTCGAGCGCAACCCGATTCCGTCGCCGATCCCGCCTCCGGCCGTCGCCAAACAAATCGCACAAGATTCGACAAAATCTCCTCAAACCGCCCCGAAAGGCGCCGATGTTTCCTTCGTGATGTCCGTCACAACGCTCAATCATCAGGGCCAGAGAGACCAATTCCTGGCCAAAAGAACGTCCCTCGCCAAGATCGAGCGCCAAAAAACGCCCGGCGGCGCCACCTACACCCTTTCGGGCGAAGGCGGGATGCGGATAGGGAGGAAAGGCGAGCCCGTTTTTTATTATAAGTCACCGGTCGTTGTGAGCCGAGGCTTGCCAGACGATAGACTCTCGTGCGAGCAGGAGGGGTTGAACGCTTGGTTCGCCGTCATCAATTTAACGATGAACGGCCTTACCCATAAGGGCCAACACATTCGATCGGGGGCTTGGGAGGATTCCATCGTTTTGCCGCAGGACGATGGGTTTCCAAAGATGATTAAGGCCCAATTCAGCGCCCGGCCTCTCCCCGAACCGGATAATCGATGGATCCTGGTCACCGCCGACAGCGGAGTGATTTCCTTTCGCGCCTTGGATGTGAAGTTCCAGGATTCCTTGATCTACGGCCGATACCGGGGCGTTCTTGTTTATTCGCCGGACGAGGATAAGTTCCTCGAATCGGCGGCGGCGTTTACGCTTTACTGTGGTCAGGACCAGTTCCGGATCGAACAAATCCAGTATGCCGCCGATGCGGAAGGGAATCAGCTTCTTCCGCTGCCGGACCTGGGGGATCATCTTGATTTCACGCCGAAGAAGGCGAATCCCTCCCCCCAAGGGTCGCTGCCCTCCTGGTGCGCCCAATCCGCGATCCTCTTCAATCTCCTGCATTTGACGAGCATGTCGGCCGCGGAAGGCTCGACCAATCCGGGTTGGGTGGCGACCGTCGAACAGTGGATTCTCGATTTCATTCAGCACGAATATACGGCGACGGAAAAAATCCTGGGGAGGGCCGCGGCGGATGAGCTCCTGGGCGACTGGATGAAGTGCATCGATACCTGGAAGACCGGGAAAACGTTGGGCTTTGGGAAGGCCTTATGGGACTTAGGCTGGGACCATGCCAAAAACCTCTATCTCGCGGCGCTTCCGTACAATATAGGACGGCAGCATCAAATCCTGGAGTTTTCAAGGGATGTCGCGGATGCAACGGTGGAGGAAATCGACGCCGGTGTGAAGACGCTGGGCCATAATCTCCAACCGATCCTTAACCCATCTCCTCCATCGGCCGAGCCCGTTGACCTCACCAAGCCTAAAGCTCCCACTGCTTCCAAACCTCCGGTCGAACAACCCAAAAAGGTACCATTTTTTCAGAGACCAGAACCTCCCCTCATCCTTTTAGGCGGGGCTTTAGTTGCCGGCGGACTGTATTATTTAAATAAAAAAGCGGGTGCGGATTCAGGGGGCGATGGCAGTAGTTTTCCGATAACGGTCACGAACCATTGCTCCCAAGGGCTCACCATGTTTAAGGTCAACGGAATAGATTACGGGCCCATCAATGCGGGGACGACCAAAAACTTTTCCGTTTCAAAAACCGGTTCGTGCACGACGATCAGATATGAATGGATGACATCGCGCGGTTTTTCATATTCTAGCTGGGGCATGTTCAAGACAAGCTGTGGGTTTATTTTCAGCGACAATTACCGGCTTGACATGGCTCCCATCAGCGGAGTCCAGGTAGGTGACTGTGATTGAAGCCGGATTGAATCGGGGGCATTCCTTTCCCGCAACGGCATGGGGGAAACGCCCGTTGGACCTGGCACAGGCCGTTTTTTTGAATTCATCTCAAAGAGAAACCAAGATTGCGTGAATTTTCATTCGAGAGACGGAATTCCAACTAGCATCATTTGGACCGCCGTCTTGGGATGGATGGTAATCGTGACATGCTTGTCTTTGGCGCGCCGACAGACACCGGAAGGGGATTCGGAGGCCGGCCGAATCGCCAAAGCCCGGAAGCTTTTGAAGACCATGGGCCGGCAAGCGCTCGTGGATAATCTGGTCGACGACAATGCCGTAGCTGGACCGAAAATCCGGCGGTCACGCTTCAATTCAGGGTGACGATTCCCGCGCCGTTGAAAATCACGCCGCGCCTCCTGGTTTGGGGATCCGGCGAAAAGACGGCAACGAGAACGATTACGCCCGAGATTCCGTTTACTAACGGCACGCTAAGGGGGGCCGGTCAAAGGAATCCGTCAAGAAATGATTTGTTTGACAACGCCCCTCCCTTGAGAACAATATGTTGATATCATCGTGTTCCTGAAAAAGGGGACAAGTCCTGGCATTTCCACAAACCGGGAAAAGCTTGGGTGCAGACGAGAACGGATTGATCGCCGGGATCGGAAAGGAGAATGGATCATGAACGCTGCGAAAGCAAGGCTTGTCGGCGGAGGCTTGATCCTTGGCCTCCTGGGCAGTCTGCTCGGGACCGGGTCCGGTGCGCCGTTGATCAAATTGCGGGTGACGGCCGGCAACGCTATCGTCAAAACCACGCCGGGCATCAGCGCCCGGAATCTGACCCCGGTCCCTCTCGACACCGTCCTGGATGCCGAGGCCAAGCAGGGCGATTGGTACAAAGTCAAGGTTACCAAGGACGGCGCTTCGATCGTTGGATATATCCACGAAATGCTGGTCAAGGAAATCACGGAGTCAGAAGCCCAGCCGGAGATGGGCCCGTCCGGCCAGCAGAAGTTTCAAGCGGAGGTCGTGGCCGAGATCGAAATGAAGTTGGAGGAGGACAAGAAATTGGTCCGGCGGGAGAACGAACCGGACCAGGCCTTGGAGGACTTGAAGTCCCTGCTTGCCAAGGCGTTCAACATCGACGACCGCCAGAAACGGAAGCAGATTGCCTGCGAGCTCTATTTTTGGATCGGGCTGGCCTGGGCCAAGAAGGGCGACAACGTCGCCGCCGTGAAAGAGTTCAAGGGCATGTTTGAAGTGAACTACGCCTACAGCGTAGAGATCACGAAAAACATCTCGGACTCCACGGTCAGCGGACTCCTCGAGCATGCCGACAAGCTTGCCAAAGGCCTGCTCGTCGATTTCGCCCTCCAGATCGCGACCGAGCCCAAAGAAGCCACTCTTAAAATCAACGGCAAAGTCATCGGACTGTCGCCGGTCGTCTACCGTACGAAGACGCCGAAATTCATGTTGGAAGTGGAAAAAGAGGGATACCGGACGATCAAGGAAGATATTTCTCTCATTCAGGCCATGGCCGCCAAGGACTACACCCTGGAGCGCATCGGCCGGAACCTCGCCGTCAGCTCCGTCCCGCCGGGCGCCCAGATCATCCTGGATGGGGTAAGTACCGGAACGGTCACCGACGGCGAGTTGCCGTTTGTGGCCTATGGACCTCATACGATCAAGCTCGTCCGGGAAAATTATGCCGATTGGGAAGGCTCCGTCCGGATCGAGGAAGGGGACGGCCCCATCACGATGTCCGCAACCTTGACCGTGAACACCTATGTCTATTTTCAAAAATACGTCGCGCCGGACAGCCGCTTTTTTGCCTCGCCCAAAGCGATCGCGTTCGATCAAGACGGAAGTTTATATATCGTCGACGAGAGCGACTTCAAGATCAAGAAGTTCGACGCGAATTTTCGTTTCGTGCAGTCCTGGGGAAATGCCGGGCAGGATTCGAGGATTTTGAAAGTGCCGGCGGGCATCGCGGTCGACGGAGCGGGCAACGTCTACGTTTCGGATTCCAGATCCTGCTGCATCGCGAAATTCGACAAGACGGGGAAATTCTTGAAAAAATGGGGGGAGGCAGGGACGAATCCGAACGAGTTGAGGGGTCCGACCGGTCTCGCGGTCGACGCTGCAGGCGATCTTTATGTGGCCGATACGAACAACCATCGGATCGTCAAGTATTCGCCCGACGGCGTGGTAAAAAAAACATGGGGAAAACAAGGCATCCGGCCTGGGGAGTTCTTCCTGCCCATAGCCTTGACGGTTGGCCCGAAAAACGAGGTGTTCGTGATTGACCGCATCCACCTCCAGAAATTCGGTCTCGACGGGGAGTCGATCGGCGCTTGGGGCACGCTAGGATCCGGAGACGGCGAGATGCAAATGCCCATGGGACTCTGCACCGATTCCTTCAACGATGTCTATATCGCCGACACGGGAAACAACAGGCTCCTCAAATTCGATCCCAACGGCAAGTTGATCTGCCAATGGGGCTTGCCGGGAACGGGGGACGGTCAGATAATGGCCCCGGTCGGGATCGCCGTCAACGGGCCGGGCCATGTCTTTATCGTCGAACGGGACAACCAACGGTTGCAAGAGTTCCGAAATCCGGCCAAATAGAAGCTCCTCGACAAGAAAAATATACGCCTATCCTCCGATCATTCGTACCGCAAAGCTTCAGACGGCATGATCCGGGCCGCGGCGCGGGCCGGCCCATAAGAGAACACGGCCGCCAAAACGACCGCCGCCGCCAGTGGAATCAAGGCCGTGGAGGCGCCGAGTTTGAGGGGGAACGGTGTCGGCGGTCCTCCGAGAATAAAAAGGAGATGGACGATAAGCCCGGCGCAGACGGCCGCAGTCCCCGCCGTCAGTTCGCCTTCCAGAAAAAAAAGGAAGGCGATATCCCGGGGCCTGGCTCCCAGCGCGCGGCGCAATCCGATCTCGCCGGCGCGATCCCGGACGTTGGATATCATCAGGCTCATAAGGGTCAGTCCGCCGAGAATCAAGCATAAAGCGGACACGCTCCCGCCCGTCCAAGCGATTGTTCTTTGCAGCTCCTTCACCCCGGCTCTCAAGGAATCGGGCAGGATCCACGACGGGGTTCCGGCGCGCATGTCGGGCTGAGAGAGAAGACGACGCCCCGTTTCCACGACCCGGCCGAAGTCGCGCGAGGCAGGAACGCTCATAAAAATCGCGTCGACCGGCGGGCGGGGCCCGTCCCATTCGGTAAGCCATAACGGACCGAGCGTCTTGGGGATAAAGACAACCAGCTCGCCGAACATCCAAGCCGAGGTCCCCATTTCCGCCTCCAATCCTCCGCTTCCGGCATCGAGGATACCGACGACGCGAAAGAGCGATCCGCGCAGCTCGATGAGGTCCCCGGTCTTCCAGTCCCAGCGTCCGTTCAAGGCCCGGCTGATCACGGCGACGCGGCTTCGTCTTTCCACGTCCCGGGAGTCGAGGAAGCGGCCGTCGATCAGCCGCCATTGGCGCACGCGAGCCAAGTCGCCGTCGGTCGCGATCACCGTCAAGGATTTATCCTTGCCCGTCGTTGGGACGTCGAAACGGCGCACGGTCGAGAACAGACAATCCGGGAAGTTGCGGGCGAGAATCTCCCGATGGCGTTCTTCGAGTCCCGGCCCGGTTTTCGAATCGGGGATTTGTTGGCGAAGGATCCCGGCGACGTTGATTCCGAGTTCCTTGATGATGTGCTGGGACTTGTCTTCGAGGCCGCCTAGAACCGCGAGAAGAATCGATAAGGAGGCAAAACCGATAACCATGGCGAAAAAGGTCAACGCCGTCCGCCCGGACCGCGAGCGGAGGCCGTCTCGGATATCCCGAAGAGTCGCCCGCAGATCAACCGTCCTGGTTTTCATCCTTCGATCGACCCGTCCTTGCAGATCAGATGCCTGGAGGCATAGGCGAGAAGTTCCTCGTTATGCGTGACCAGCAGAATGGTGATTCCCGAGCGGTGAAGCTCGCTGAGGCTTTCCATGATCGCCGTCGTGGAGGCCCGGTCCAGGTTGCCCGTGGGTTCGTCCGCCACCAGTAAACGAGGGGGGAGGACGATCGCCCGGGCAATGGCCACCCGCTGCATTTCGCCCGCCGAAAGCCGCCGCGCCGTGCGTTTTTCCAGACCGATTAATCCCATCTTCGCCATCGTCTGCCTGGCCAGGGCCGCGGCTTCCATCCGATCGTGCTCCATATAACGGAAACGAAAGACGATGTTTTCCAGAACGGACCGATAGGGAAGCAGGACGTAGTTTTGGAAGACCATGGCGATCTTGTGCTTCCGCAGGACACTGAGTTCGGCGTCCTCCATGGACGAAGTGTCGCGTCCATCAAACCAAATCCGGCCCGAGGTGGGTCGATCCAGAAGAGCGGCCAAGTGGAGGAGGGTCGTTTTTCCAGAGCCGGAGGGACCGGTGATGGCCAGAAATTCCCCCTCCGCCACGGTGAGGTTCACACGGCGCAAAGCCATATGGACACCGGATGCTTCGGCGAAGCCTCTGGTCACATCGCGCAGGCGGAGAATCTCGGCCGGAAACGTCATGGCAGGATGACTGTTTCGCCGGGTTTCAGCCCGTCGATTACCTCGTAGAACTTGTCGTCGGCCTGCCCCAGCCGGAGGAGCCGTCGCTCGGTCGAAGAACCGATTATGATTCGGACCCAGGGGCTGTTTTCCTCCCAGAAGACGGCGGTCCGCGGAACGAGGGTCGCGCGCGGATTGAAGTAGGACTTAATCTGGACCGTCACCGTCATGCCGGGTCTTACCCGCGGATCCGCGGCGGGAGACTTGAGCCGAATGACCACATGAAAGAATCGCTGCCACGTCGGTTGTCCGGGCAGGGTTTGGGCGATTGAACCGACGGAGCCCACAAAGCCATCCAGCCGGATTTCGGGAAACGCCACGACCCGTATCGCGGCGTCTCGGCCCTCCAGGACGCGGCTCAGTTCGGCTTCGGGGACCTCGACATAAACGGTCAATTCGCTCATATTCGGCAGAGCCATGAAAGGCTGGTTCGGAAAAACGGTGTCGCCGATGCGGATCATTCGGTATTCGCCGCCGACGTACAAGGGTTTATAGACGGTATTCCCGTCGGCCGGAGCCCGGATTATGCTATTCTCGATTTGCCCCCTGGCGAACCGAAGATCCTGCTCCGCCTCGGCCAGCTTGGCTCGGGCCTTGTTGAGAGCGGCCGGATGAAGAAAAGTCTTGGATAGCTCGAGCTTCCATTCGAGAGTCTCCAATTGGGTTTCAGCCTGATCTACTTTGAGCTTCTGCTTGGCGATTTCCTGTTCCGAGACGAGCCCCTCCTTGATCATGGGGCGGCTGGCTTCCAGGTATTCGGTTTCCGCACTTAAAATCGCGCGGGCCTCTACGATCTTCATTTCCAGGTCCCGGAGCTCGAGCGGAATCAAGGCGTTCTTCAAGCTTTCAAACTCCGACCGGGCGGTCGCCTCATCACTCTCGAGTTTATGGACTTCGCGTTCGAGCTGGGATGTATCGAATCGGACCAGGACGTCGCCCCGCTTCACCCGAGCGCCTTCCGGGGCAAGATCGATGACGGTGGCGCTTCCTTGGAAATTGGACATGACCAGAACCAGCCGCTCGGCCTCGAGCCGGCCTGCATATTCGGACCAGACCGCGAACGCCTCTTGAGTCACTTTAGCGATGGACGCCGGCGGCCTTCCCGGCCTTAACCCCCATCCCAACAGGATCACGACGAGGAGAATCGCGATGACGACAAGCGCGGGGGAAAGGCGGGGAATCTTCATTGATCTTCAGAGACGCTCCCGGGTTTGAGATCTTGGGGCGTTTCGACGAGCGTGCCGAGGACATGAAGAAACCGATATCCGGCCAGCGAGGCCTCGGCCCGGGTGGCCAGCCATTGATTCTCGGCCAGGAGAAACGTTTCTTCGGCGTCCGTTACGGAGAACTGGTCGCTGCGGCCGAGGTCGAACAGCCGTTGGGCGAGCTTGCGGCGGGACGCGGCGAGGTCCTTGTTGCGTTCGGCGATCTTGAGCTCGGCCTGCGCCCGCCGGTAGGCCGCTCGTTGCTGGTTGACTTCACGGGCGATGGCCAGCTCGATGATGCCGGTATTGAGATCGGCGGACGAATTGAACAGGCGCGCCTGTTCGAGCGCGGCGCGTTCTTCCTTCAAATTCAGGCTCATGTCGAGGGACAGGCCGACCGACCATTGGTTGACCGGCGTGGACGCTGCCATGAGCGAATCGCCGGCCGTCCAGCTTTTGCGAGCGACGAGATTCAGGCCGGGGAAGAGGCTCCGGCCCGCGATCCGGACGCCTCGCGCGGCATCCGCGCCGTCTTGGAGGGTTTGAGCGTAATCGAGGCGGTTCCCCAGGGCCGTCCGCAAGGCCTCTCCCAGAGGAGGGACGTTCAATTCGAGCAGGACCGTCGGTTTCAGATCGAATATCGTATCGGGGTCCGTTCCGAGGAGTTCGGCGAAATCCCTCTGCTGGAACGAAAGGCGCTCTTGGATCGATTCCAGCCGAAACTGGGCCTGGCCTCGAAGAAGCTCCGTGCGCAGCGTATCGACACGCGTCGTTCGTCCGAGCACCTCTTTGGCTCGCGCGAGCCGGACCAGTTTTTCCATCCGGTCGGCCGACGCCTGCTCGACCAGGACCTGGCGCTCGAGTTGAAGGATGCTCTCATACGATTCGACCACGCGAAGGACGAGGGCGTTTTTCTCGATTTCCAACGCCCGCAGGGAGGTCCGGTAATTGTGGAGGGCTTGGACGATGGGTTCGCGCTGGACCATCGGGCCGAAATTCCGAAACAGCGGCTGGGTGATCTCGACCTGGAGAGTTTTCTGGCGCAGCGCGGAGCCGTCGCCGGACGTGCCGGCCAAGAATCCCTGGACGCTCGTACGGGTTCCCCAGGGCCATTTTTTCGAGGCCGACAATCCTCCGACAGCCACCGTTTGGCCGCCTTCCGCGTCGAGATAGAGCTCCGGGCGCACGTCGAGCTGAAAAGCCGTCTCCGCCCTGACCATGTCCAGGGCGCTGATGGAAGGACCTAGAGCAGACCTGGCCAAGGTTCTGTTTTGAGCGAGGGCCATCTTGATGGCCCGGGATAGATCGATCGTTTCCGTCGTCCGTCCCGGCGGGATTCCCCAGCCCGGCAGGCAAACCATGATCAGAGTCACGGCGATCCCCTTCATTTGGCCCATCGACGTTCTCCTTTCGCTCCGATCGAAAGCGGATCCGGCCGGACTCTCAATCCCCCGGGACGATGATATGGAGATTTTCCAGCCCGCAGGCCTTCAGCCGTTGGATGATCTGAGCGGACTGACAGGGGGGCTGACAGTACACCACGATGCGCTTTTCCGGCGTCCAACGCGCCAGGATGGATTCGAATTGGACGTCCCAGGCTTCGTCGGACAGCGGGATCGCTCCGGGAATGTGGGACCGGCCGTAGGCGGCCGCGGATTGGGCGTCGATCCAAAGCACATTGTCCCAAGAAAGGCCTCCATCGTCCAGAGGAGGAGCACTCGGCGGAAGGATCCGAAGAAAGACGGGAATTCGGAGAACCTTGCCGGCTCCGGCGGCCACTAGAACTATGAATTTGCCGGCTGCGGCCAGGGCCGTCGTGCGCGGCAAGAGGTGCACCAGAAAAATCTGATTTCCTTTATCCAGGATCGTTGTGGCCGTGAAGGCGTCGGGAACAGATTCGATGCCAATGATGTCCAACGCTTGTCCGGACGGAATCTCGAGAGTAATCGTTTTCGTCGTCGTCTTTTCGCCGGATCCCCAAACCAGGAGGCGCGGCGTGATTTTCAACGGCGCGGGAATCGTCACCCTGAATTGAAGCGTGACCGATGGATTTTCGGGTTCGTCGGTCGTGACGAAGACCCTCTCCTCCCGGAGGCCGACAAGGTTCCCTTTGGTGAGAAGGGCGATGATCGTTCCCCGCTCCCCCGGTTGATAAATCATCTTCTCCGGTTTCGCCGCCGTACAGCCGCAGGAGGTCGTGACCGAGAGGAAGCGGACGGCCTGAGGACCCATGTTGCGGAAAGCGAATTCGGCGGTGAGTGAATTGTCGGCCGGGCCGGTCGTCAATTCTTGGCTGGGAGAGTCCCATTGCAGACGGGTTCGGGCGAATTCTCCCGCCGCAAGCACCCGCTGGATTTCCGCTTGGACGGGCGGCCCGACTTCCGCCTGGTAGGTGGGATATTTTTCGATGAACGTCTTCCCGGCCAGACTGTTCTGAAAATCGGCCAGAGTCCGGATTTCCGCGGCCGTGAAGTTTTTGACCAGGGCTCCGCGGATCGTCTCCTCGAGCGAAGACCAGCTAACCTCGCGCTGAACGAACGCCCGGAAGGCGTCTTTGTCCGTCTTCGGTCGGGCTGCGGCATTGTTGTCGGCCAGCTTATCGACGAGCGCGCGCAGGTCCAGAGTCGCTATGAACTTCTTAGCTTCAGCGATCCTGCCGGCCTCTGAATCCCCGGCCGGCGCCCGGCGGCAGGCCGAGCCAAGGCACACTGCGATGAACAGCCATCCCATGACTACGATTTGTATGCGTTTGGTCACCGTCTCCCTCTGAGCTATTTAAGGTTCGATCGAGTCGCCGATTTCAGCCGCGAGGTCCAGGGAATATTGTTGGGACAGTATGCGCAGATGACGCCGGCGGATCCATCGCTATATGTACCTGTTCCGGTCTTGGTTGCCCAGCTCGGGCAGCCGCAGGATTCGGGGAGCGTGAACGTGTAGTCGTCGTGAATAGTCCAACATGGCATGCCGTGGGGATCAACGGTTTCGTAGAGCTGCGCGCAATCATAGTCATTCCCTGAGCCGCTGGCCAGAAGATAGGCCCCCGCGCCCCCCGCTAATGCGATCGCCGGCCACAGCAGATCGTCAAGGAGCGAGTTCAAGATATCAACTGTGCTATCGGGTTTTTTGACCTCGTCCCGGGGAGGCGGCGACGGGGCGGGAGGCGCGGCGGCGGGCTTGGGGGCGGGAGCTTTGGGTTTTGTGAGGTCAACGGGCTTGGCCGACGAGGGAGAAGGGTTCTTGAGAACTTGGTAATTAATCCTCAGCTTCTCCACGCCGGCGTCGATATCTTCTACCACCGCATCCGCGAGATCCTTTGTAAACTTCGCGTATTGATACTGTAGCCCCATGTTGTAGGGGAGCGCTTCGAGGAGGAGGTCTTTGGTCACGTCCCAGGCCAATTTCCCAAAGGCTACCACCGCGTTGGCGTACTTCGCGTTGTTCCATAAATCAATGAGTTTCATGTAGTCGCCCAGAAGCTGATCCGCCGCGGCTCTGCCCAACACTTTTTCTACTGACGTATACTGATGCTGAAGGAAGTCGAGAAACCCCTGTTCAAGGACCGCCAATCCACCAGAATTGGTCGCGCCTTCCGCGGCCGACATGCTCCCCATATGCAGGAGATTGAAGAGGATTGAAGCTTGGGCGCACCAGGAGGGCAGCGATCCTTGGGGGGAGGGATTCGCTTTCTTCGGCGTGAAATCAAGATAATCCCCCAAGTCCGGCAGCGGAAGGAGCTGTTTCCCTTCCGCATCGGCGGCATACTGGATTTGCTCGATCCGGAACTGGTCCTGGCCATAGTAAAGGGTAAACGCCGCCGCTGATTCGAGGAACGTATCCTTGTCCGGCGAATAAACCAGAATGCCCCGGTAGCGGCCTTGGATGCCATATTTCTTGTATCTCTGATCCAAGGCTTGAAAAGAGAGCATACCGCTGTCCACTGTGATCAGGATCCATCGGTCGTCCGGCTTGGGGAGAGGCCGGGCCCAAAATTGGGCGCGGATCGCTTTTGGAAACCCATCGCCCTCCGGAAAATAGATGGAATCCTCCCAAGACCCCGATCGGATGTGTTTGCCCTTCTGGGCGAGACCGCTCATTGTCAAATTGACGGCGGCGAACCATTCGTTCAATCCCGCCTTGTTGCTCGAGAGTATATCGTCCGGCAAACTTCGGCTCACTACGACCGGCGATGCTTTATAAAAAACGGGCTCGCCTTCCCTCCCTATCCGCATCCCGCCTTCGCCGGAAAGAGTGTAAGTGGCGCCGCTGGGCGTTTTTTGGCGACTGATCTCGGCGCGGGACGTCCTTTTGGCCAGGAATTGGTCTTTCTGGCTCTGGTAATTGAGCGTCGTGACGGACATCACGTAGGAAACGTCGACGCCTTTCGGGGCGGCCGGTTGAGTCTTCATCGAATCCTGCGCGATGGGGACGGCGACGGTTTTGGGCGGAACGGGCGTGGTGACGGTTTGCAAAGGAGCAGGCGGGGCCGCTGAGTTGCGCTCGACATTTCCCGTCACCCAGATGATGTCCTTGCCTGGCGCCAAGGTATCAAATGTGTGAGAGGCGATGATCTTGTTGTTGAAGTTCCAGGCTTCAAGTTTAAAAGGGGCTTTCCTGATATTGACCCGTAACGTACAAGATGAATTCGCCGGCGCCGCGCAGACGAAAGTGTCGTTGACGTAAAATCCCACCGCAACGGAGAACTGGTTTTTCAGGGTGATTTGAACAGTGTCGTTGCTTCTCTGGGGCAGACTCCAGTCAAAGCCCACGGCCATCATAACCATCGCGAGTACCGCTACGGGTTTTTTCATTTCCCCCCCTTTTTTCCTCCGGATAGACCGTCAACCGTTGCGCTGGAGCGTAAACTCGGGGCGCTAAAACCGCCGTTTTTAAACTTCCGGCGTTCCATGACTACTCTCCATCCCTGAAAAACCCATCTTATTTTTGAGCATATGCTTTCCGGAGATATTGTCAAATGTTTTGTATGAGCCCCAGTATTCGGATAAGGATGGGCTAATTTTCTGGAGACAGAAAAAAGCCTTGACTTCAGTCAGCCTATGCCGAAGATAGTCCTTTGACAATTGAACCGACGCCGGACGCGAATCTGAGGTCCGTTCAACGGGGAAGAGGCGCAGGGTTGGCCGATCGGCGGTCGATTTCTTTGTCGAATCCGATCGTTTCCGCGACGACATAGAGCGGCCGTTTCTTGACTTCCCGATATTGGCGGCCGAGATAAAGTCCCAGGATTCCGAGCGATATCAATTGGATGCCGCCGATGAACAGGACGGCTAAAATCAGGGTGGTCCACCCGGAGACGAGCATGTCGGGGTGGCGGATCTTGCCGACGAGAACCCGGACGGCCATCACGAAAGATACCAGGGTGATGAAGAATCCGATATAGGCCGTGATTTTGAGCGGCTTGTCCGAAAAACTCAGGATCCCGTCGAAGGCGAACCGGATCATTTTTTTCAGGGTGAATTTTGTTTTCCCGGCATAACGCCGGTCCCGCTTGTAGGGGAGCCCGACTTGGGAGAATCCGGTCCAGCTCACCATCCCGCGGATGTAACGGTTCTGCTCCCGAAGCGAGCAAAGGGTTTCGACCACCCGCCGGTCCATCAGCCGGAAATCGCCCGCGTCCAGCGGCATCTCGGTGTCGCTGAGAAAGCGGATCAGACGGTAGAACAGCTTGGCCGTCAGAAGCTTGAACGGATTTTCTCCCCGCCGTTTCTCCCGGATGCCGAAGACGACTTTGTGGCCCTCCTCCCATTTGTGAAGCATCTCCGGGATGACCTCGGGCGGATCCTGCAGGTCGCCGTCGATGATGACCAGAACGTCGCCCTGAGCGTAATCCAACCCCGCGGTGATGGCGAATTGATGGCCGAAATTCCGGGAGAACGAAACGACCTTGACCCGGGAATCGTTCCGGCTCAAATCCCGAAGAAGCGCGGGGGAACGATCCCGGCTTCCGTCGTCGACGAACAGGATCTCGTGGTTATAGCGGGGAGCGAGGCCGGCCAGCATGGCTTTCGTCCGCCGATAAAACTCGGGGATGACGCTTTCTTCGGAGTAAATCGGGACGACGACGGATAAAAGAATAGGATCGATCATATCAACCTCCGCCGGAAGAAGAGGCGTTGAGTCGGGAGAATGAGGCCGATGCCTCCGCTGAGCGTTTGAACGGCCAGGACGACGGTATTTTGAAGGAGGCAGGCGGCGACGACCGTCCCCGGGTCCGCGCCGAAGAGGCTGAAAACCCCGGCTGCCAGGAGTTGGGGCCCTCCGAAACCGGCTATGCCCGAGGGAAGAAACACGGCCGCGATCGTGAACGGAATGGCCGCCAGGATGACCGGGAACGGGAGAGGCCGGCCCGCGGCTTGAGAGGCGAAATATAAGGTGAGGGGATTAAGCCCGGCGGCGGCCAGGCTGAGAAGAATCAGCCCGGCGGTCCGATTTTTTCGGGTTCGAATTTCCTTCGAGGTTTCAAGAAGACGACGGATCTCCCAGGCCGCCCGACGGAACATATTTTTCGGCGCCGGGCCGGATTCCATTCCGGCCGCCGGCGAGGCCAGTCGATGCAGGAGCCGGTTCGGGCGAAACGGTGCGGCCAGGGCGACGAGGCCCAGGGCCAGGGAGATCGCTGAAAGCGCAAGAATGGCGGCGAAGAATCCGCCGCCCGCGCCGTCGCGGATTAGTATGATGAATCCGGCCAGGCCGCCGACAGCGAACATGGCTCCCAATCCCAGGAGGCGGTCGACAAGCAGGGCCAGGCCGAGGCGGCCTTTGGACCCGGAAACCGATCCGTCCGCCGCCGGATCGGCATCGGCCGACCATCCCGACATCATTCCGAAGCGAAGAACCTCGGTCATGGCCGACGATCCGGGAAGCCATTGGCCGACGGCTTGACCGACCAGGTTGACCGCCAGCACGTCGCGGAAGGGCGCGCTGAATCCCAAAGTCCGCGTCAGAAAATAAAAACGAACGGCGCCGACCAGCAACAGGCCGAGCAGGCTGAGAATGATGAGTCCGATCCACGGCCATTCCCGGCGGAACGCTTCCTGAAGCGGCCCCAGGTCGAGAATTCCGAGGCTCTTCAGGATCCAAAGCGATCCGCCGCCGACGATCGTCATCACGGCGATCCGGAAAGTCATTTTCACGGATTGTTTTCCTTGCCGCCGGAAAGGGTTTCGAACGCCTCGACGATCGTCCGCTCGACCTCGGCCCCGACGGCGGTTTGATTATACCTCGAAACCGCGATCGTCCGGGCGGCGGAGGCCATCCGCCCACGCAAGGCGTCATCCTCCAGGCAGAGAGCCATTTTGGCGGACAAATCGGCCCGATCTTTGACCCGGAAGGTGAAGCCGTTTCGTCCGTCCTCGACGACGCTGCGGACGCCGGGCAGGTTGGAGGCCAAGACGGGGACGCCGGAGGCCAGGGCCTCGATCAGCACGATTCCAAAGGCCTCGGACCGGTCCACCGATGGTAAAATGAACAGGTCGGCGAGATTATAGACCGAGGGAAGGGCCTCCTCTCCGACATCCGCGTCGAAGACGACACTCCCGGCGATCCCCAAGTCGGCGGCCAGACGGATATAGCGATCCCGGAGATTCCCCCGGCCGACGATCATCAATTTTGCTCCCGGCGTTTTCCGTTGAGCCCAGGTTTCGAGCAGGAAATCGATGCCTTTGAAGGCATGGGCTGAGTCGAGTCCGCCGACGAAGAGGACGACCAGCTCCTCGGGCCGGATTCCGTATTTTGAAAGCCGGGCCGGATTTTTCCGGCGGGGGGCGAATTGCTGCGTATCCACGCCCGGGGGAACGGCCCGGAATTTTTCGGGATGACGGCGGAAGACGGCCGCGGCCGCTGAATGGGACGCGTAATCGAAGGAGGTGACGATCACCCGATCGGCCGCTTTCAAAACGGCCGGCAGGACGAGCTGGGCGTAACCCGCCATCCCCCAACCGGCCGGTCCTTTTCCAATGGTATCCATTTGAAAGGTGACGACCAGGGGGAGCCTCGCTTTTCGAGCCTTTTTCAAGAGGAGAACCGCCTCGGCCCCGCCGTAAAAGGGGTAGTGCAGATTGATTACGTCGAACGGCCTGAGAGCACCCCATAATTGAGGGACGAAGGCGCTGTTGCGGAAGGCGATCCGGGGCTTCAACCGATGGACTCGAAAGGGTTCGGCGGGCGGTTCTTCGATCCGGCGGTAGGCCGGGCAGAAGACTTCGACCTCGTGGCCCCTCCGGGATAATTCCAAGGCATAGGATCGGGCCATGTTTCCCATGCCTCCCTGGTACGGGGGAAACGTGGAAACGACGACGGCGATCCTCACGGCAGGATCCTCGCCCGGCGGCGGGCGCGGCGGCGTTCGAACCCGGCGGCGCGCATTTTATGAAACAGCATTTTCGCGTTGATTCGAAGAGCGGCCGGCAGGCCGGCGAAAAACGGACGGTAGAGGCGGCGGCCGGCGATGAGCCTCAGGTATCGAGGGATATAGAACGGATGGAGCCAATAGGCGCCTGTCGCAAGAGCCGCCGAAAGATGCATCCGGATTCGCTTTTCGGCCGAAAATTCCGGCGTGTCACAGGGCGCTTCGGCCGGAGTCAGGCCCAGATCCATCAGGCTGCTCTTGCCCTCCTCGTCATAGACCCGGCCGTGCTTTTCGAACCAGATCCGGGCGGCCGTGCCCTGATGGGGCTGGAACAGATTCCAATAAATCCAATCGGGTTTCAGCGAGCGGGCCAGGCGGATCGAATCCCGTTCCGTTTCGGGCGTCGCCTCCGGAAGGCCGACGATGAAGCATGTGTAGAGCCGGAGGCCGCGGCGTTTGATCAGCCGGGCCGCCCGGACGATCTCGTCCAGCGTTTCGCCCTTGTGGATCGCCTCAAACACCCGGGGGTTTCCGGTTTCCACGCCGATGCAAATGTGATCTACCCCGATTTTCTTAAGAAGATCCAGCATCTCTTTGTCAATCCGGTCCGCCCGGAGATTGTCGATATGCAAGGGCAGGCCGATGGCCCGCTTTTCATATTCGCGAAGGAAGGCCTTGAATCGGTCGAGGTCGAATGTCGGGCAGTCGTCGACGATGCGGATTTCCCGGAGGGTGCGCTTCCGGCCGGCCGCCGCCGCGATCTCGTCCAGGCAGTCCGCGAGGCCGCGATAGCGCACGGTCCGGGTTGAGAGATATTTGACCGAGCAGAAGGAGCAGGCGTACGGACACCCCCGCGACAACTGAACCGGATAGACTTTCATTTTTTCGGCCCCGAAGGCCGCCCCGAAATCGGGGAGACGAATCCGGCTGAGGTCAGGCGGCTCGGCGGTCACGATTTGGGCCGGCCCGGCTCGGGTGATGCGTCCAATTTCTTCCCCGAACGTCCGGTCGCATTCGCCCCGGAAGATTCGATCGCCGAGATTTTCCCGGGCGAGATCGTCCGCGTACAACGAGGCATGAGGTCCGCCGAGGGCGATGAAAGCGGCGGTGAGCGAGCGAATTTCCCGGATCGCCTCCCGGGCCTGCTTCATCTGAGCCGTATAAAGCGTCAATCCGCAGAGGTCGGGCGAAAATTCGGCCAGCCACGATTTCAGCGGCGGGGCTTGGGGGGTGAAGGCATAATCCACGATTCGGACTTCGTGACCGAGTTCCCGGGCATGGACGGCGAGAAGGGAAAGGCCCAAATGAGGCCAGGGCGACAGCGGCGGACGATCCGCGGAGTAGGGATTGATCAACAGGATTTTCATGCCCCCGCCTTTTTCCGGGCGGTGAAGATCAGATCGCCGTAGATGTCCCCGAAGCGATGAAATCCTCCGTAGGCGACTATCCTCGGTTCGACCATCCCCCGGCGATCCCGGTTGAATGCCGCGCTGGCGAGGGGATTCAGGCCGCCGAGGGCGGTCATCAGGCTTTCCGGCAGACCGCCCCGCAGGCGGTGATACGCCCGAAGCGCGAAGGAGGGGCGGCGGTCGATGGTCCGGAGATTTTCCCCGTCGATCTGGCCTCGCAGAGGTTCCCGAATATGCTTCTCGACGCTGTAGGGATCATAAATGCGCTGGAAAAAACGGAGATCCCCGCGGCCGGTCCGCTGTTCCTTGAACACCGGGCCAAACGGGACGCTGACGGCCAGCCGGCCGCCCGGCTTCAAGACCCGGACCATTTCCCGGATGGCGGCCGCGTCTCCCGCTGTCCCCTCGATGTGCTCCACGACGCTCATGGCGTAGACGAAGTCATAGCTTCCGTCGGGATCGGAAAGGCGGCGGGCGTCCCGCAGCTCGAAGCGGACCCGTCCGCGGGCCCGGCGGCGAAGGGGGGCCCACAGGGGAACATAGGGATCGAGGTTGAGCGGATTGATATCGGTCGTCGTCAAGTCGACGTCGTAGCGCCGGGCGAGGATAAACCCGAATAATTTGGGGCTTCCGACGTCCAAGATCCGGAGAGGGGGCCGATCCGCGCCTCGATCTTCAACCAAGGCGGCGACTTCCCGTTCCATGAAATGGAATTCGGGAAAGCGGGTATAGCTGTTGATCGGCTGGAGGACGGCGGAGGCCGAGACCCGGAATCCGGGGGTGAATCCGTTGCGGACGAAACCCGACAGCCCCGCTGCGAGGCCGAAACGGTAGTAGCCGCCTTCCCGGTATTTCATTAACGGTCTCCCGTAAGCCTAATTAAAGAAAAATTCGAAGTCAAACGCTTTTCCTCGGCCGAGCCCTGTGATAAAAATAGAGCGACCATGAACCGCCCGGCTGTTCCTTTAATTTCCGTCTGCCTTCCCGCCTACAACAACGAAGCCTTCATCGGGCCGGCGATCGAATCGGTTTTGAACCAAACGTTTGCCGATTTCGAGCTGGTCGTGGTCGACGATCGATCCACGGACGGAACACGGGAGAAGATCCGCGCCTTCCGCGATCCCCGGATCAGGATCGTGGAAAATGACAGGAACCTGGGCTTGGAGGGCAACTGGAACAAAGCCCTTCGGGAGGCGCGGGGGCGGTTCGTCAAAATCCTTCCCGGTGACGATCTGCTCCATTCGCGTTGCCTGGAGCGGCAAACGGCCGTTTTCGAGGACCCCGCGGCCGAGGGTGTCGCTCTCGTCGCCTGCGCCAGGGAGATCATAGACGAGAACGGACGCAAAATCATGCGGCGGGGATTTCCGGGAGCGGGCGGCCCCATCCCGGGACTCGAGGCGGTTCGGCGGTGCGTCCGGGCCGGGACGAATCTCATCGGGGAGCCGGCGTCCGTCTTGATGTCGGCCGGGATGATCGCCCGGACGGGTTTTTTCGACGGAGCGAATTTGTATGTCATCGACTTGGATTACTGGTCCCGCCTTCTGCTTCAGGGAAACCTGTTCGTGATCGGCGAACCGCTCTGCCGCTTCCGGGTTTCCCGGACGGCGGCCAGTACCCGGTTCCGTTCGTCCCAAAGCCGCGATTTCCGGCGGTGGATCGAGCGGCTCGGGTGCGATCCGCGGTTCGGACTGACCCGTCGGGACCTTCGCCGGGGGAGGATCCGAGCCGCGGTGAACGAGGTGATGAGGCGGATGATCTACGGCTTGATGGTGTCCCGGAACCGCCGGAAATCATGACCAGTCGCCGAAACCCATGATATTACGACAAGGAGGCTACTCCTCCGCCGGGGCGAGAACGAGATAAGGCGGCCGGGGTAGAATCGTCAGTCGATAGATCGGGCGGCCCGGGAATTTCGTCCGGAAAATCGATGCGGCGTCGGGAATCGGCTGGACGATCAGGACCTTGTCCGAAAGGTCGGGCCGGGGCCGCCGCCATTCGAAAACCCAGGATCCGCGGTCCCGGAATTCCGGTATGCTCCGCCAAACGTCGGCGAAACGCGGAGCGATGACGACGGCCGTCGTCGCGCCTCGGGCTTCGAGTTCCCGGTCGATCAGGCCGTAGATGTCGCTCTGAATCCGAGCCTGGTGATTCAAGGCCCCGCTCTGCCAGGCGATAAAGGTCCCCATTCCGAAAACCAGCAGCCCGGAGATCGCCGCGGCGAATACCGGCGCCGCAAGCCCCGCTTTAGCCAGTTTGTCCTTGATCGTCATCAGCCCGGCCAGGGCGATGACGGTCAGGGGGACGGCGCATTCGGAATAGTGGATCGGTCCGACGATGTGAATCCCGTGGTTGTCGTGAAGAAGTCCGGCCAGGAGATTCAGGCCGACGCCGATTCCGAGAAGCCGAGTCAGCTTGCTTTTTCCGGTGCCGAAGATAACGGCCGCCGCGCCCAGCGGTCCCAGGAACCAGATCGAGAGCATGAATAGATTGTATCCGGTGTTGGCCCCGAATCGGTTCAGGAGGGATTCGCCGGCGATCATGTCGCCCGGCCCTTCCATGAAAAACCGGGGCGGCAGGGCGAAGTTTCCCGTCACGAGATGGTTATAGAGAGCGAAAAGGGCGAGGGGAAGGACGGCGCCGAGGAAGAAAAAGCCGAGAGGGCGGCGATCCCGAGGTTTGGAGGACAGCGTCCGGAAGGCGAAGTCGGCCAGAAGGGGAGATAGAAGGGCGGTCGTTTCCACCGGACGGCAACAAAAGGCGCAGGCTGCCAGGAACCCGGTTACGGCCCAAAGAGGGCCTGAGGATCTCCGCTTCGCCAGGATGAAAAACAGGATCGTCAGGGCGATCGCTTCTCGGGACAGGAGATGAGCATGGGTCGTGGCCGAAAGGAGGAAGGCCATCGGCGAGAACAAAAACAGGATGAAGGCCGCCAGGCCGTATCCCGGCGAAAAAAGCAGCCCGCAGATCAAGGCGACTCCTACCGCCGCCGCGGCGGCGGAGAGGGCGAAGATCAGCGGTCCGGTTCGGGTCCATTCCGCGGCTGCCCAGACAGCCACCGGCCCGGGCCAATCCACGCTGGTGACGGTCCCCTCCTTCTGGAAGAGAAACAGCGTGGAATAAGCGGAAAATGGTTCCGGCTGAGGGACGGTGACCCGGCCCAGGGCCAGGACTCGGCCGCCGAAACGGGTGCCGTTTTCGTCGTCGGTGATTGGACAATCCCGGAGGATGAGGAGGTGGCTGAGCCGGGCCGAGGCTGCGGCCAGGATGAACAGGAGAATCAGGCAGACGATGAGCTGCTTCCGATTCAGGGATCGGAGACGGCCCCAGACCTTTTCGATCCGCGGAGCCGCCCAAGGACTCAAGCCATAGCCGATAAGGATCGACCCGGGAACCAATAAAAGGATGAATCCCAACCAGAAATTTAATTCGCCGGGCGGAGAAAACGTGAAGGGAGGGTGGAACGTCACCCGAAGTCCGGTTCGAGTCTGGGTGAGGCCTAAAAACGCCAGGAAGAAACCGACGCCTCCCAGCAAAGCGAACCGATGCGAGCGTAGAAAAAGTGCCATTGAGTCTATTCTATCGGCCTCGGGAAGGATGTCAACCGGAAGCGCCCCCAGGACGTCGGATGATCCTAAATAAGTGTTTTTTTGATCTTAAAGCGATCACTCCTCCGGCCGCCAGGAGGACCAACAGCGTCAAACCGGTGATGACCGCCCCGAGGACGAAACCGCCGGGAAGATATCGGATTTCGACCGCATGGGAGCCCTCGGGAGTCCGAACGCCCTTGAGCCCGAGATTGACCTTCAGGACGGGCGCGTTTATTCCGTCGATCCGGGCGCTCCATCCGGGTGCCCAATTCCCCCGGAAGACGAGAATCGCCGGAGCGGCCGTTCGCGCCCGATAGACGGCCCGTCCTTGAGTTTCGCGGATAACGGCGAGTTCGCCCGTTCCGCGGCCTGTCGGGTTCGTCACTCCAGGGACGGCGTTTTCGACAATGGCCGTCGCGAACGGGTCGAAATCGTCGGCGGCGAAAAGCTTCCATTTTTCGGCCCCACCGGCCCCGACGACCGCGGCCTGGACAAGATAGGGAAATGTCCGGCCCGTCCCGATGTTCTGCAGGGCGAGCGGGAATCCCTCGAACATCCGTGTTTCCGAAGGCACGCTCTTCAGGGGATTGGGGCCGAGGAGATATTCGCAGCCCAGACTTCGAAGATATTTCAAGAGTTGGGCTTCCGTCCAGCCGGCGCTAGCCTTCCGGATTTCCCGCTGTTCGTTCGGATAGAGGCCAAAAAAATCCCGATTGAAGACATAGCGGAGGCCTTCGTTCATCGCGCTGAACGGATAGAGACTTTGGCGGATGAAATTCTGGGCTTTGCGGCCGTCCCCAAGCCGGATCCTCAGGTCGTCGGGGAGAATCTCCTGCCGATAGATCGTTACGGGCGTCTTGAGGCCGCGGAGGATTTCGGGCGCGTCGAAAAAGGAGGCGGGGACGGTCGGATTGATTCGGCTGTTGTGAAAGAATGGATCGGCGAGGGCGAGCAAGGCGAAGAGGGACGCCGGGATCCAAGTTCGGATCTTCCTCAGGCCGGAAAGACCGAGAATCAGGACGGCCGCGGCCAGGACGGCCAGCCCGGTATATAGTGAATTCCGGACCGAGGCAATGGCTTCGGCGCTTCGGATGACGAAGAGATCCGCGAGAAGGCGGCCGAGCGAAGGAACGAGCAGGAACAGGGCGGCCCCGATTCCCAGGAAGACGATCAATCCCCGGCGGATGCGCGGAAATCCGATCCGCTTATTGACGAAATAATCGTCAAAAAACGCCGCCGCGATCAAAGCGAAGGCGAGCAGGGCTCCCATCATGTATTTAACGGGGTAGCGGATCGAGGAAAGGATCGGAACGCGGACGAGAATATCGTTGAGAGGAAAGTAGCGGCCGTTGGCCATCAGAAAAAACAAGGCCAAGGCGGCCCGAAAACCGCGCCGATCCTTATCCAACGGTTTGAAAAGACCCAGGAAAAAAAGGAGCAGGCCGGCGGCGCCGAGATAAAAGCTGTAATACAGCGGCGCGCCTTTATTGAAAAGATGCCCGGCCCAGAAATCGCCCCGGCCCGGGCTGCGGTCCGATCCCAGCAGGTCGGGAAATGGAGCGTTCGCCAATTGGACCAATTCCAGAGGCCAGGCCGACATTTCCGCTGTCGCCCTCTCGGTCCGGCCGAGGGTCTCGATGGCCGGGACGTATTGGATGGCGGCGATCAACGCGCCGACCGCCAGGGAAGCCAGGACGGTTCCGATCCGTTTTCGTATCTTTCCGGGAAGGAACAACGATTCCCCGAGGGCGAACAGCAGGGTGATGACGACCGCCTCCGGCGTTCCGGCAAGCAGTTGGAGAGCCCAGAGCAAGGACAGGGACGCGATCCGCTTGAATCCCCTTGGCGGAAATCCAAGGATGTTCGTCTGTGGATGAATAGAGTAATCCGAAAAGGCGAGGAGCAGGATCCAGGGAGTCCAGGCGAAGGCGGCGATATGATTATAGAATTCGAAGTTCGAGAGATAGAGGCCGCTGAAGGAAAAAAGGGACGCGCCCAGAAAGGCGGCTGGCCGGGACATCCGGAAAAACTTGAGAAGACTATAGAAGCCCAGCCATCCGAGGACCGCGTGCAGGAGATAATGGAACCGGAAGGCGGTGAAAAAGGGGACGACCAGATAGAACCACGTCGTGGGATAACAGACCGCGTTTTTGGGATTGGCGAGGAACGGCTGTCCGTTCCCGTGGGCATCGGTCCAGAGGGCGAAATTTCCTTCCCGGAGGAGCTGAGCGCTCAGTTGACGGGTCGGGATTTCGAGGAGTGCGCCGTCTCTTTCGAAGAACATTCCCCCTTGAAAGAAGAAGCCCCGGAAGAGGATCAGGAAGGCGGCCAGGAACAAAGCGAGATAGGGCAGGTCGCGCGGCCCAAAAAGATCCCGGAACCGCCGAGGCGGCACCGCCGGGATTCGGCCTGACCTGTCCGAACCGAATTCGGCAGGATCATTCTGCGGACCGTCCTTTGGAGGGGAAAGAGGGCCCTTCGAGGATCTGAGCTGTTCTTCCATCGGCCGGAAGCATAATGCAGGGACGAGGACGAAGTCAAAAAGACGGGCGGTTCTTCGCGCGGTCAGTCTTTATGACAATCAATTTTCAAAATGGAGTCAAACAAGGTGTTCGATCTTCCGGTCAGGCCCGGCGCCGACCGTCCCAATGACGGCGTCCACGGTGACCGCAAGGGCAACGTTTTTTTCGTCCACAATCGCCTGGGCCTCGAGCCGCCGGATTGGAACAGGGAGGAGGCCAAGAAATCGGCTGGCCGGGAAGTTCAATTCCGAGTATAATAGTAAAGATGGTATTCGGGTCACGCGGGTGTGCCGGCCCGAGAGGAAAGGAGGGATGCTCATGAAAAAAATCGGAACGATTCTCGCCCTGGCCTTCTTTGTCGCCGGGGCCCGGATTCCCGCTCCGGCCCAAGGGCCCGAGCCCTCGCGCCGGGTGATCTACTCGCTCCAACCGGGCGAAGAGATCCTCATACCCGAGAGCAGCCTGTGCCTCACCATGGACGGCGAACTCGTGACTCTCGTCCTGGCCAAGGGCAAGGAGGGGCCGTTTTTCGTGGTCCGGGACGGACTGAAGAAAGGGCCCTTCACCAAGCTGGACGAAGTCATGAAGATCGCCGACGAAGGCCGGTGCGACAAGCCGCTTTGGGGGAGCGAATGCGCCAGGTACGACCCCGCCCTCGAGGAAATGGACCTGGAGTCGATCGTCGGAACGGACGACGCGGGCGGCCAGGTCATCCGCTTCAACGGGAAAACCTATGGCCCTTACGCCATGATCCTGAACGTCAAGATCACGGCGGACAAATCCCGCCTGTATTACGTCGCCGCTGAAAAAGACAAAACCTGGTTTGCCTGTACCGACGGCCGCAAGGTCCAGGTCGGCGGCATGCCCGGGGACTTCAAGTTCAGTCCGGACGGCCGGAACGCCCTGATTAAAATGACGGGAACGCTGAGCATGGCCGATATGGAAAAAATGGCCGGGCAGGCCCCCGAAAAAATCGCCGCCGCGATGAAGGACCTGGACAAGGAATTTCTTTACGCCATCGACGGACGCAAGTTCGGGCCGTTCGAGAACGACATCGCGGAATACTGGTTCCCGAAAAACGTCAACGTCTTCTATTATGAGGCGGGCGGGCGGGTTTACCGCGACGGCGTCGCGGTCCCGGTGCCCGAGGGATTCGGCACCTGCGCGTTTTATCCCAGTGAAGACGGGAAAAAATACGCCCTCTACACGTATGAGAACCTGATCTTCAGCGACGGGGCGAAATATCCCTTTCCCCTGGGCCTCCTCACCCTCGCCCGGAACGGAGGGACGGTTATTAAGTGGATGACGCTGGAGAATAAGAAGGATTTCGTTGTCTATCAAAGAGCGCTTTAAAGCGCGGGCGGTCCTGCCGCTGGCGTCGGCGCTATTCCTGGCTGCCGCCGGTCCCGGGCCGGCCGCCGGGCAGGCCGTGGACTATGCCGCCGTTTTCGGCGCCAAGTATGCCGCGGCCGAACTATTCGTCAAAACAAACGCTTGGATCCCCGACGCCCTGGCCCTCGATTCGGGCGAAGCGTGCTTGGCCCTGGCCGTGGTCTTTCCCGAAATTATCCGTTACAGCGCCCTCGAAGATCTGATCCAGGTCCGGGCGCTGAAGGTCCTCTACGTCCAGTACGGGGAAAAACATGCCAACTTTTCCGTCGGCCATTTTCAGATGAAACCGACGTTCGCCGAGCAAGTCGAGCGGGATGCCAACCGTCTCCTGACCCCGGAGGAGAGGACCGCCGCCGGGGTGCCGGTTTTTGCAACGGAGGACAGCGTAACGCGCCGCCGTGACCGCGTCCTCCGCCTCGACGACCCGAAATGGCAGGCGCGTTACCTGGGCCTGTTCATGCGGATCATGGACCTCAAGCACCGTTCGACGAAGTTCGCCGGCCCCGTCGACCGCCTGCGCTTCTACGCCACGGCCTATAACGCCGGGTATACGAACAGCGAGAAGACGATCCGCCGGATCATGTCGGCGAAAAACTTCCACACCAAGCTGTTCGAATCCGAAACGAAGTATTGTTATGCGGATATCGCCGCGTTCTTCTTCGCCCGGAATAAAGAATAGGGATATGTCTCCCCATTCTTCCTTTTACGGGCTGAAAATGCAGCCCCTGAAGAGCAACTGGGCTGCCGTCTCTAAATTATTCAGCGGCTGGAGAGAAAATCAGGATGCCGGAGCGTCATTATCATGGGGAGAGAACGGTAACAATATTTATTGACAAAAAGTGTCATTTTAATTAATTTAAAACACAAGAGATAAATATGGGATCAACCCTGGGCGATATCCTGCTTCGAGAGAAGATTTTAACGGCCGATCAGGTGCGCGCCGCGCAGGAATTCCAGCATAAGCACGAAGTCTCGTTGGCCAGCGCCATCATCGCCCAGGGATTCATCACGGCCGAGGACATGGCCCAGGGTCTGAGCCGTCAGCTCGGGTATCCGTACATCGATCTGGATCAATTCGAAGTCTATCCCGACGTCATCAGCCTGGTGACGATAGACGCGGCCAAGAAATACATGATCATGCCGATCCACCGCATCCGGTCTTTTCTGACCTTGGCCATGGTCGACCCGACCGACCTCGACGTGATCGAGGACATTCGGTTCCGCACCAGCCTCAGCATCCAGCCCGTCATCGCCTCGGAATCGGGCATCATGAACGCCATCAATAAATATTATGGCGCCTCGCACGCCGTGCGGGCCAAGAAAGGGATTGAGGACATCGCCCTGGCCGACGACGGCAAGATCAGCATCATCGAGGAAGTCAAGGAAGAATTCGACGCCCAGGAGGAAGCGGGCCCTCCCGCCGACGAAGCCCCCATCATTACTCTGGTCAATTCGATTTTTGTCGAGGCCATTAAGAAGGGCGCCAGCGACGTCCACTTCGAACCCTACGAGAAATCGTTCCGCATCCGCTACCGCATCGACGGCATTCTCTACGAGACGATGAACCTGCCGATGAAGTTCAAGAACCCCGTGCTCTCGCGGGTCAAAATCATCGCCAATATGAACATCGCCGAAAAGCGGCTGCCTCAGGACGGCCGGATCAAGATGCGCGTCAAGCTGGAGAAGAGCAAAAAGGACGTAGACATGCGCGTCTCGTCCCTGCCGACCATCTTCGGCGAGAAGATCGTCACCCGCCTCCTGGACCGCGAGAACCTCCAGATCGACCTGACCAAGCTCGGGTTCGAGCCCGAGTCGCTGGAGACGTTCCGCAAGGCCATCACCAGGCCGTGGGGCATCATCCTGGTGACGGGACCCACCGGGAGCGGCAAAACGAACACCCTCTACTCGGCCATCTCCACCCTCAACGCCATGGAGAAGAACATCATGACGGCCGAGGACCCGGTCGAGTTCTACATGCCCGGGATCAATCAGGTCAACATCCGCGATGAGATCGGTCTGACCTTTTCCGGCGCCCTGCGCGCCTTTCTCCGCCAGGACCCCGACATCATGCTCGTCGGCGAGATGCGCGACAGCGACACTGTCGATACGGCCATCAAGGCGGCCCTGACCGGCCACCTGGTCTTTTCCACCGTCCATACCAACGACGCCGCGGCCACCATCCATCGGCTTCTCAACATGAATGTCGAGCCTTTTCTCATCGCCGATTCCGTCGTGCTCATCGTGGCCCAGCGGCTCATCCGCCGCGTCTGCAAACGCTGCGCCGTCCCCCAGAAGCTGCCTCTCCGCATGCTGATCGATATGGGTTTTTCTCCCGAGGAGGCCGACTCCGTTTCCGTTCTCCAGGGCCGCGGCTGCGAGCTCTGCAATAATACCGGTTACAAAGGCCGGACGGCCCTGTTCGAGGTCATGGAGGTGATTCCGGCGATCAAGGAGCTCATCCTCCAGCGGGTCCAGTCCAAGGACATCAAACGGAAAGCCATGGAGAACGGCATGATCACCCTGCGCCGGAGCGGGCTGATCAAGATCAAGGCGGGGACGACGTCGGTCGAAGAAGTCATCCGCGAGACGATCAAAGACTAGGGGGATCCATGCTTCTTTCCATCCAGGACCTGCTCCAGCTGACGGTCAAAAACGATGCCTCCGATCTTCATATCACGACTTACATCCCGCCGCGGATCCGTGTCTACGGCGCCTTGAAATCCATCGACCATCCGCCGCTGACGCCGGCCGAGACCAAGCAGGTCATCTACAGCCTGCTGACGGACAAGCAGAAGAAGCAGTTCGAGGAGAAGCTGGAGCTCGACTTTTCTTTCGGTCTGAAGGACCTGGGCCGCTTCCGGGCCAACGTCTTCATGCAGAAGGGCGCGGTGGCCGCCGCCATCCGGCGGTTTCTGCCGACGATGTGGAGCTTTCAGAAACTGGGAATTCCCGCCCGCGTCGCCCAGTTCTGCAGCCTGCCCCGGGGTCTCATCCTGGTGACCGGGCCGACCGGATGCGGCAAGTCGACGTCGCTGGCCTGCATGATCGACCATATCAACAACGAACGGGCCGTTCATATCGTGACCATCGAGGATCCCATCGAATATTATTTTTCGCCCAAGAAAGCGCTCATCAACCAGCGCGAGCTCTATGCCGATACGCTGTCCTACGCCAACGCCCTGCGTTCCGTCCTGCGCGAGGACCCCGACGTCGTCTTTGTCGGCGAAATGCGCGACCAGGAAACCGTCGAAGCGACCATGCGGGTCGCCGAAACGGGTCATCTGACTTTCTCCACCCTGCATACGAACTCGGCCTCGGAGACGATTTCGCGCATCATCGACATGTTCCCGCCGCAATACCAGACCCAGTCCCGCATCGTGCTGTCGATGTCGCTCGAGGCCGTCATGACCCAGGCGCTTCTGCCCCGGGCCGACGGCAAGGGCCGCGTTTTGGCCATGGAGATCCTCATCCCCAACCCGGCCATCCGCAACCTCATCCGGGAGAACAAGATCCATATGATCTACGGGCAGATGCAGCTGGCCCAGGAAAAGTCGGGGATGCAGACCTTCAACCAGTCTCTGTCGGAGCTGTATTTCCAGAAACTCGTTACTCGGGAGGCCATCATGGCGGTCACATCCTTCCCGGAGGAGTTGACGGATATCATCCAGCGGCGCGAGTCGCGGACCGCTTCGTCCTCGACCGGCACTGGCTCCAAGCGCTGAAAAGGAGCAGACTATGCCCAGCTACAGTTGGAAAGGCAAGAACCGGTACGGCGATTCCGTGAACGGCGTGCGCCTGGCCGAATCCCCCGAGGAATTGACCCGCGTCCTGCAGAAAGAACAGATTCAAGTGGCCGGGATCACGGTCAAGCGGGAAGGCTTCAAGATCCCGTTTCTTTCGGGCGAGAAGGTTTCGGCCAAGGAACTGGCCATCTACAGCCGCCAGCTGGCCGTCCTCATCGACGCCGAACTTCCTTTGATCCAGAGCCTCAACATTCTGTCCGAACAGACCCGCAACAAGTATTTTAAAAAAGTCATCACCACTATCGCCGCCGACGTCGAGGCGGGCTCCAGCCTCAACCAGGCCAAGCGCAAATTTCCCAAAGCCTTCGACGATCTTTTCTGCAACCTGGTCGCCTCCGGCGAGCAAAGCGGTTCGCTGGATATCATGCTCCAGCGGCTGGCCGATTATATCGAGAAAATCGTCAAGCTCCGGAGCCAGGTCAAGCAGGCTTCGATCTACCCCTCGGCCATCATCACCTTCGCCCTGCTCGTGGCCGTGTTCCTGCTGTGGAAAGTCATTCCCATTTTTTCCGGTATCTTCGTCGAGATGGGCGCCTCGCTCCCCGGGTTGACCGCGGGCGTCATCAAATTGAGCGGATTCATCCAGAACTACATCATCCATATGGCCGTCGGTCTCGCCGCCTTCATTTTCCTCTTGCGCTACTACAAGAAAACCCAGTCCGGACGTTGGGCCTGGGACAAGTTTGTCCTGAGGATTCCGCTCTTCGGAAAACTGCTGGCCAAGGTGGCCATCTCCCGTGTCACCCGAACGATGAGCACGCTCCTTTCGGGCGGCGTATCCATGCTCGAGTGCCTCAAGATCACCGCTTCCACGGCCGGGAACGTCATCATCGAGAAAAGCGTCATGGACGCCCGCCGGATGGTCTCCGAGGGCCGCAGTCTGACCGACTCTTTCCGAACGACGGGCCGGTTTCCCCACATGATGACCCAAATGGTCAAGGTCGGGGAGGAAACGGGAACGCTCGATCAGATGCTCGGCAAGCTGGCTAATTTTTACGACGATGAAGTGTCGGCCTCGGTCGGCTCGCTCCTGTCCATGCTCGAGCCGGTCATGATGATCTTCGTCGGCGGGATCGTCGGCGGACTCATTCTCTCGATGTACCTGCCCATTTTCAGCCTGATGTCCCAGATCCAATGACGACGGTCAAGAAGAATATCCTCAACCTGATCATCTTCCGTCTCATCATCGTTACGACGCTGCTCGTCGCCGCGGTCGTCATCCAGTTGTCCACGGCGGTGTTCTTACCGCTCGGCCCGTTTTATGTCATCATCCTCATCGCCTATGCCGCTTGTTTGGGTTTTCTCCTTTTGTATATCGGCGACAACCACTACAACGGCCAGGCCTACGCCCAGATTCTGGCCGATCTGCTCCTGATCACCATCCTCGCCTATATTTCGGGGGGACTAGGGGGGCATCTTTACGTCCTGTACATCTTTCCGATTCTGGCCGCCGGACTGGTGTTGCCGGGAGGGGCTGCTTACCTCACGGCTTCCCTGGCCGCCATTCTCCTGGGCTTCATGGCCGACGGCATGCATTACGGATTAATCCCCTACTTCCGAGAGGATCAGGCCCGCGAATCGTCGGCCGGGCTTGTCCTCTATACCATCTTTCTGGCTTGGGGGCTTTTTTTCGCCATCGCCTTTCTTTCCGCTCATTCCGGGGCGGGTCTGCGGAAAACCCGAGCGGCCTTGAACCGGGCTGAGCGCGAGCTCGGCATCAAGGCCCGGCTGGCCGAAGCCGGCCAGATGTCGGCCCTTATCGCCCATGAAATCCGCAATCCGCTGGCGGCCATCTCGGGCGCGGTTCAGGTCCTCAAATCCGAACTTAAGCCGGAGGGCGAATCGGCCCAGCTCATGGATATCGTTCTTCGCGAATCGCGCCGGGTTTCGGCGACGATCGAACAATTTCTCAGCCTGGCGTCGCCCGGTCCGCAGGAGTTTCTCGAGTTCAACCTGGGGGCCGTCGTCGAGGAAACGGTGATGATGCTGCGGCTGAGCGGAGAGATCGGAGAGGCCATTAGGGTGGAGGGCAATTTCAACGATTCGCCCATCGTCGCCTATGGAAATCCCAGTCAGTTCAAGCAAATCGTATGGAACCTTGTCCGCAACGCCGTTTCGGCCATGCCCGACGGCGGCCGGCTGGGGATCGATCTCAGCCGCAAACGCGAGGGGAGCTTGGCCTTAAGCGTCATCGATTCCGGCCGCGGCATGAGCCCGGATGAAAAGGCGCGTGTTTTCGAGCCTTTTTATTCCAGTTTCGCCGGCGGGCGCGGCCTCGGGCTGACCGTGGTCCGGCGGATCGTCGATGATTACGACGGGACGATCGAAGTCCGGTCGGAACTCGGGCGGGGCACCGAGTTCCTCATTACCCTACCCTCGCGGCCGGCGCCGGCCCGCCGAAAGGAATGATGACGGCCATGGAAACGCTCCTCATCGTCGACGATGAAAAAAGCATCCTGGACCTCCTGGGGGTGGTGTTCCGGAGAGAAGGCTACCGGGTTCTGGCTAATCCCGGGACCCCCAAGGCCTACGAAATCCTGGCCGAAGAAGACATCGACTTGGTCATTTGCGACATTAAAATGCCCCAGCTCAGCGGCATGGTTTTCCTGAAAGCCGTTCATGTCCAAAAGCCCACCGTCCCGATCATCGTCATCACCGCCTTCGGCAGCGTCAGACAGGCCGTCGAGGCGCTCCGGGAGGGCGCCTTGGACTACGTCACCAAGCCCTTCGACATCGAGGAACTCAAGATCCTGGTGGCCCATGGGCTCGAACAGCGCCGTCTGCGCGAGGAGAATATTCTCCTCAAGAAAAATTTCCGCGAACAAGCCCGGTTTGAAAACATGATCGGCAAAAGCAAGCCGATGCAGGAGGTCTTCCACCTTATCGAGAAGGTCGCCACGACCGATTCGACCGTGCTCGTCACCGGCGAAAGCGGAACGGGCAAGGAGATGGCCGCGCGGGCCATTCATGCCCAAAGCCGGCGCCGGGACCGCCCCTTCGTGTCCATCAATTGCGCCGCCCTTCCCGAGAACCTTCTCGAAAGCGAGTTGTTCGGCCATACCAAAGGGAGCTTTACCGGCGCCGTTTCGGACAAGAAGGGCATGTTTGAAACGGCCGACGGGGGGACGATCTTCCTGGATGAAGTGGGCGAGACGTCGCCCTGGACCCAGGTCAAGCTGTTCCGCGTCCTCCAGGAGCGGAAGGTCCGCCGCGTCGGCGGGACGGACGAGATCGCGGTCGATGTGCGGATCATCGCGGCGACGAATCAGGACTTGAAGAAGCGCATCGAGGAGGGGAAATTCCGGGAAGAGCTTTTCTACCGTCTGAACGTCGTTTCGTTGGAGATGCCCCCGTTGCGGAAGCGGACGGAGGATATTCCGGTCCTCATCGGCCATTTTTTGAAGAAACACTGCGAAAAAACGGGCCGGCCGTTGAAGCGGCTCGTCCCCGACGTGATCAGCTTTCTGGAAAGCTATCCCTGGCCGGGCAACGTCAGGGAGCTCGAAAACCTGATCGAACGTATCGTCGCCATCGAAGAGAGGGAAACCGTGATCCTGGCCAGTCTCCCTCCCGATATTCTGGGCGCTCATCGGAGGATTGAAGCCCCGGTGGCCCTTCGTCCGGGATTCAACCTGGAAGAGCATCTCGATCATATATCCAAGCGCTATATCCAGGAGGCCGGCGCGGAAACGAACGGCCATATGAAAAAGACGGCCGCGCTTCTGGGGATCAGCTATCGCTCCCTTCGTTATCTTCTCGATAAATACGGAATTCAATCTTTAAAAAAAGCCGACGTTGTCGATCGTCGCGATAAAAGCGCCGGCTCTTGACCGGCCGGCAAATTGCCGAAAAACGGCTACTCGTGCCAAATATCGGCACTTTAGGCGTCCTAAAAAAGAACACCGGATTTGTAAGCTGTTTATAAAAAACACGTTAACCGTTGCCTCAAGTTGGCACGGTTTTTGCAATAAAGAAAGTGTCCTCGCCAAGGCGGGGCAAAATAAGAACTTATAGGAGGTTCAAAACATGTTCAAGAAACAGAAAGGTTTCACCCTGATCGAGTTGCTCATCGTCGTGGCCATCATCGGCATCCTGGCCGCCCTGCTCATCCCGAATGCGATGACGGCGCTCCAGAAGGCCAAGGTCCGCGGCACGCAGAAGGATATCACCTCGATCTCCACGGCGATCGCCGACTACATCACGGATAGGGCGACTCCCTTCGCCTCCCTCGGACCTCTTACCAATGCGAGCGCAACCAATCTCTCTCCAATGTATCTTAAAGTGGTACCGCTCTCCGACCAGTGGGGGACAGCTTTCCAGGTTTATAATGGAGTGGCTGGCGCGGCCTCGACAGCAGCCCTGTATAACATAACGTTGGCCTCGGATGACTTCATGGTCGCTTCTTATGGCCGTGGTGGAGCACAGGAAGGCTGGCAGTACAATTCTGCAACACCGGAACTTGGTTTGTATACCATGCTCGGAACGGCAGACTTCGAAAAAGACCTTGTTAATTTTAACGGGTCCTTTGTCCACGGACCGCGTGCCGGCGCTACCGGGAGCTGATCCTGAACTTAAGCCAAGCGTAAGCTAATCTCTCGACCTACCATCCTCATCCAGGGAAACCTGGATGAGGATTTTTTTTCGGCCGAGAAAATTCCAAGCGCCGCGGCGGCCGGGGGTCCACTTCCGTCGCCCAGTCCTGTCCCTTGACCCGAAAGCCGGAACTCGGGACACGCTTGTCCGTCCGCTCGATTCTTGTATAATGTGGCCGATGTTTATACGGACCGCGGTGCTGGCCGTCTTTTATCTCCTCATTCTCGTCTGTCTCATCCCCGTCCTGCTGGTCTGCGTTCTTCTCGGCGCCCGCCAACCGCTCCTGACCATCGGACGGGAGACGATGCGCCTGAGCCGGATGATTCTGGGCTTTCATTTATCCGTCGAGGGACTCGACCGGATCGATCGGACCCGGCCGGCCGTCTTCATGTCGAACCACGCCAGTTTTCTGGACGGGCCGCTTCTGTTTCTATTGATCCCCCTGTCTCTCCGGATCATAATGAAAAAATCGGTATTCCGGATTCCTGTCGTCGGACAGGGGATGCGTTTTGTCGGGTTCGTCCCGGTGGATCGCGGGGGGGGGGCAAAACGGGCGGGTGAGCATCGAACGGGCGGCCGTCCTGATCCGAGACCGAAAATATTCGTTTCTCATCTTTCCGGAAGGAACGCGAACGCCGGATGGGATTCTGCAGGCTTTCCGGAGGGGCGGATTTTTTCTGGCCGTCCAATCGGGAGCGCCCCTCATTCCCGTTTCCATCGGCGGGACGTTCGCCCTCATGCCCCGGGGGCGCCGGATTCCCAAGAGGGGGCCGATCTCCGTGGTTTTTCATCCGCCTCTGCCGACGGCCGGGATATCGGCCGAGGAGATCCCGGCCTTAATGGCCCGTGTCCGTCAGACTATCGCATCCGGATTGAAGGGAGAGCGTCCATGAGCGAAAAAGCGATCGGCCGTGAATTGGGACTGCTGATCGACGGATTTTTTGCCCAACGAAAAGCCGCGATCGAGGCCGCCGTCTCGGTTTGCGCCGCGGCCATCGGATCGGGCCGCAAGATCCTGGCCTTCGGCAACGGCGGCAGCGCCGCCGAGGCCCAGCACTTCGTCGCCGAGCTGGTCAATAAATTTCTCCGGCCGCGTCCCGCTTTGCGAGCGGTGGCTTTGTCCACGGACACCTCCGTTCTAACCTCGATCGGCAACGACGTTTCCTTCGATGCCGTTTTCAGCCGTCAGGTCGAGGCGCTCGGCGATGCCGGAGACATTGCCTTGGCCTTGACGACGAGCGGCAACTCGCCGAACATCATAGCAGCCCTCCGAACAGCCAAATCCTTGGGCCTGACGACGATCGCTTTGACCGGCCAAAGCGGCGGAGGTGCGGCCGGAATCACGGATATTCTGCTGGACGTGCCCACGGCGGAGACGCCGCGGATTCAGGAAATCCACCTGGTTCTTCTTCATTTTCTGGCCGCCGAGCTGGATGTCCGTCTGGGGTACTCCCAATGATACGACGGCGGATTCCGGTCATTTCCAAATTTTAAAGTACCGCCGCAAATCCCCGGACGTAAGTCCGGGATGGAGTGGGTTCCGATGAAGTCGGACAGGCGAAGCGTGCGCGGGAGGATTCCCCGGACGTAAGTCCGGGGTTTAGGTTAAATTCCTATTAATAATGCGGGATAAGTGACAAAAATCGTCACTTCATGTTGCAATGATAGTGAAGGGGCTTTTGTAAGTTTTTTATTTTCAATATTAAAATGAAAATAGAACTGGCACGGAGCTTGCTACTTAACAATCCGTTCACTGATAAGCTGATAAATTCCAAGTCTTGTGAAGGTGCGGAAATGATGCAAAAAAAGAAGGGATTTACACTGATCGAGCTGTTGATCGTTGTCACGATCATCGGCATCCTGGCCGCCCTGCTCATCCCCAACGCCATGACGGCGTTGCAGAAGGCCAAAGTCCGCGGCACCCAGAAGGACATCAGCACCATTGCCACGATGATCATCAATTTCATTGGGGATAAGTCGGTCCTGCCCGCCAACAGCGGCGACATCGGCACGGCGTTGAAGTCGGCTTTGTCCCCGATGTACCTCAAGATTCTGCCGCTCACAGACCAGTGGGGAACGAACTTCATGGTCTACACGGGAGACAATTGGGACCAGTACGGTGTGAAAGGGGAGGCCGCGGATGACTTCCTGGTCGCTTCGCTGGGCCGGGATAAAAATGGCGATGGCTTCACATTCAACGCCGCGACTCCGGAAGCGGGCTTGTACACGATCGGGAAGACGGAAGATTTTAACAATGACCTGGTCAACATGAACGGGTCGTTCATCCGCGGACCGCGGTCCGGCGCTACCGGGACCTGAGCAAGGGATGGGGTCGGGCCGTGTTAAATCTGTTATATGTTAAGACCTGACCCCAAACACTCCTTGATCTTGTCCACGCCCGCCGCTCCGCTGTTGAAGAGGACCGCCGGCACGCTTTGCAGAAGACGGCGGAAATAGGATGTTTGCAGCTCGATCCGCTCGGGGCTGTTCATCAGCAAGTGGGGGTTGAAAAACGGCGTCGTTTTTCCCGCCGCGGCCGGTTTCATCCCCGGGCTTTCTCCGGAAACGAGAATGCGTAAAGCATCCTCGGCCGAAAGCTCGACCGAGGCCGGGGAGAAGGCGTCGTTACGGAGGATGAAGAGCCGGCGCAGAGTCGTGCGCCGGGACACCGCGGCCGGCCCGGCGATCCAATTGGGGTCGACGAGCCCGACGGCGTCCTTGGCCGCTTTGTAGCAGAACGGCGAGCCGCGGTCGAGCCGGCAGTCCGTTCCGCGGAGACACTCGGTGTCCTTGCAGTCGTCCTTGTGGATGACCACATTTTCGCAACGGCTGCCGTCGAAAAGCGGCGCCAACCGGGAGAACTCTTCGACCGAGGCCGTGGGAAGAAAGGCCTTGCGCTCAACGGCGTCGGCCAGGGCGGTCTTCCCCGCGTAACGGACGAAAAAAGCGTCGGCGGCGTGGAACCGGAAACGCGGATCGCGCAGAAGGCCGAAAAAGAGCTCGGTTTTTTTCGTGCCCGGAGGCCCGATGAGAACGATTCCCTCTCCCCCCGCGTCGACGGACATGCCGCGCACCGCGTGGATGCCGAAAGAACGCTCGCCGACGTCGGCGACGAGACCGAGGGCCAGGCTCCGGAGAGGCGCGTAGGCGTCGCAATTGACCACAACCCCTGTCTTCGTGTCGGTGTTATAGAGAACGCGGGGCTCCCGTCCGGGGATGCCGTCCACCGCGTATATGACCCCGTGAGGCTCCAGTCCGGCCTCGAGCTGGGCCGGATACCAATTCTCCACCCAGAAATCGTACAGGTGGGCGACGTTGGTTCGAAGCTGAACGACGACCCCGTTGATGGCGGCATTCCATTCGAAGTAGTTCTCCGGCGTCAGGCGGCTTTCGACTTCGGCGATCAAACCGTCGCGCACGGGAACGGACAGCGAGGCATCGACGGGTACGGGCTTGCGGACCCGGGCCGTGTAATTGCTGAGAGCGACGCGCTTGGCTTGGCGCGCCGGTTGGAGCCTGGCCAGGGCCCGGATGATCCGGTCGAGTCCCTTCTCCAGGTTTTCCATGGATGTGGCGTAGGACAGGCGGATGTAATCATCCGTCCCGAAGGAATCGCCGGGCACGACGGCCACACCGGCCTCGCGCAACAGATAATAAGCCATCCCGTTGGAATTGCGGATGGGCGTCCCGTTGAATTCCTTGTCGAAATAGGCGCGGACGTTGGGGAAAAGATAGAAAGCGCCTTGCGGTTTGAAGCAGGATAAACCCGGGATGGATTGAAGCTTCATCAAGGCGTAGTTGCGGCGGCATCCGAATTCCTGGGCCATCTTGGCCACCTCGAATTGCGGGCCGGCCAGCGCTTCCTGGGTCGCCATCTGGGAGATCGAAGCGGCGTTGGACGTGGTATGGCTCTGGATCTTGGCCATGCCGCCGATGATGTCGGACGGCCCCAGGGCGTAGCCGATGCGCCAACCCGTCATGGAATAAGACTTGGAGGGGCCGTTGACGAGGATGGTTTTTTTCTTGATGTCTTCGCCCAGCGAGGCAAAGCTCGTGAATTTGAAATCGTCATAAACAAGCGAGCTGTAGATCTCGTCGGCGATGACATAGATCTCCTCGCCTCGCACGATATCGGCCAGGGATTGAAGCTGGGCCTTGGAATAGGCGGCTCCCGTCGGGTTGGACGGAGAATTGAGAATGATGGCTTTGGTTGCCGGCGTGATGTGGGCCTTGAGCGCCTCCGCGGTGAGGACGAAGCCTTCTTCTTCCTTGGTTTCAACATAGACCGACCGGCCCTTGGCCAGTTTGACCAGATGCGGATAGGTCACCCAGTAGGGCGCCGGAATGATGACCTCGTCGCCCGGGTCGATGATCGCCTCCAGAACATGGAAGAGCGAACTCTTGGCCCCCGTCGAGACGATGACTTCGTTGGGCGCGTAGGTCAACCCGAAATCTTCCTTGAAGCGGGCGATGACGGCCTTTTTCAGGCCGGGCGTTCCATCGTTCTCGGTGTACTTGGTGAAATTGTCCTGGATCGCTTTGATGCCGGCGGCCTTGACGTTGGCCGGCGAGGGAAAGTCGGGTTCGCCGATGCTCAGGTCGACGACATCGATGCCCTCGGCCTTCATCGCCTTGGCCTTGGCTGCGATGCGCAGCGTGGGCGAGGCGCCGATTTGCTTGACTCGTTCGGAAACCATGATGACTCCGCCGTTTCTTAAACGGCCTTACTTCTCGGGCTTATCGCCGGGGTTGAGCTTGTCCTTGAGGAATTTTTTGAGGTCGGCCCCGGTCAGCGACTTGAACACGTCGGGCATCTGGGCCAGTATTTCGGCCACTTGGCCGGTGATCCTGGTCGTGCCCAGACTCTTGTCGCCGCCGACGACGACGATTTTATCGACTTTCCCCAGCGGTTCGGCCACGCCCCTGACGACTTCGGGCAGCACTTTCATGTACATTTCGAGCATGGCCGCTTCGCCGTACTTGTCCATGGCCAGGGCTTTCTTGAGCATGGTCTCCGCCTCGGCGGCGCCTTTGTCCCGGATCCGGCCAGCCTCGGCCTGGCCTTCGAGCTTGTAAGCTTCGGCCTTTCCACGGGCTTCGGTCTGGATGCGGTATTCCTCGGCCTCGGCTTCGGCCTTGATCTGGTATTTGCGCGCATCGGCCGGCTTGAGGACATTGGCTTCCAGCTCGCGCTCGCGGCGCTGAATTTCGAGGTCCTCGATCTTGATGGCCAGTTCCTTCTCCACCAGACGGACCTTGGCTTCCTCGCGCTTGATATCCTGATTCAGGCGATGGCGCTCCAGATCGCAGGAAAAATCGGCCTGGGCTTTCTTCTGATTGACGAAAGTGAGCGATTCGGCCTTCTTGGACTCATTTTCCCACTGGGCTTTGGCGATCTGAGCTTCGGATTGGAGGCGGGCCACCTCGGCTTCTTTGCGGGCTTGGGAGGACTTGATGACGGCCTCTTTCTCGCCCTCGGCTTCGGCGATGGCAGCGTCGCGCTTGGCCGCCGAGATGATTGGTTTGCTCAGTGAAGTGATGTA